>DASXOE010000154.1:0-82521 GCA_036494575.1 Polyangia bacterium
CGTGCAAGGGTTGCCGTCGTTGCAAGACGTCCCGTCGGCCTTGTTGGGGTTCGAGCAGAGCCCGGTGCTGGGGTCGCAGGTTCCGGCGACGTGGCACTGGTCGAGCGCGGAGCACGGCACCGGGCTCGCGCCCGTGCAGACGCCGGCCTGACAGGCGTCGATCTGCGTGCAGGCGTCGCCGTCGTTGCAGGCGGTGCCGTCGAGCTTGTCGGGGTTCGAGCAGAGTCCCGTGCCTGGGTTGCAGGTGCCGGCGGCGTGGCACTGGTCGAGCGGGAAACACGTCACGGCATTCGCGCCCGTGCACGTGCCGGCCTGGCAGCTGTCGGTCTGCGTGCAAGAGTTGCCATCGTTGCAGGACGTCCCATCGGGCTTGCTGGGGTTCGAGCAGACACCGGTGCCCGGGTTGCAGGTGCCTGGGGCGTGGCACTGGTCGTTTGCCGAGCAGGTCACGGTGTTCGCGCCCGTGCACGCGCCAGCCTGGCAGGTGTCGGTCTGCGTGCAAGGGTTGCCGTCGTTGCAAGACGTCCCGTCGGCCTTGTTGGGGTTCGAGCAGGCGCCGGTGACAATGTTGCAGGTGCCGGCGGTGTGGCACTGGTCGATTGCCGAGCAGGTCACGGTGTTCGCGCCCGTGCATGCGCCGGCCTGGCAGGTGTCGGTCTGCGTGCAAGAGTTGCCATCGTTGCAGGACGCCCCGTCGGCCTTGTTGGGGTTCGAGCAGACGCCGGTGCCGGGGTTGCAAGTGCCGGCGGCATGGCACTGGTCGAGGGCCGCGCATGTCACGGGGCTCGCGCCCGTGCACGTGCCGGCCTGGCAGGTGTCGGTCTGCGTGCAAAAGTTGCCGTCGTTGCAAGACGTCCCATCGGCCTTGTTGGGGTTCGTGCAGACGCCCGTACCGGTGTTGCAGGTCCCGGCCACGTGGCACTGATCGCTCGCCACGCACGTCACCGGGTTGCCGCCCGTGCAGATCCCGGACTGACACGTGTCGGTCTGCGTGCACGCGTTCCCGTCGCTGCACGCCGCTCCGTTTGCCGCGGCCGGGTTCGTGCACACGCCCGTACTGGTGTTGCAGGTTCCGGCCGTGTGGCACTGGTCGAGCGCAGCACAGATCACCGGGTTGGCCCCCGTGCACGAGCCGGCTTGGCAGGTGTCCGACTGCGTGCAGGCGTTGCCGTCGTCGCAAGCAGTACCGTTCGCCACCGTCGTGTGGACACAACCGGTCGCGGGATTGCAGCTGTCGGCCGTGCAAGGGTTGCCGTCGTCGCACGAGATGCTCGCGCTCGAACAGGCCCCGCCCGCGCAGGTCCCGGCCGACACGTGACACTTGTCGGTCGTCGTACAGGCGTCCCCGTCGGTGTTCTGGCAGGTGCCCGTGGCGTTGCAGGCCTGGCAGGTGCCGCAGGCACTGCTCGTACAGCAGAAGCCGTCGGTGCAGTTGCCGCTGATGCACTGGCTCGGTGTCGTGCACGCGAGGCCGTTCGCTTTGAGGGCGCAACTCTTGGTCGCGCCCGCGCCCTGGCACGTGGAGGGCGCGACGCAGTCGCTGTCGCCGGCGCAGGTCGTCTTGCACGCAGCGGCGCCGCAGACATACGGCGAACAGCTCGACGTGATCGGAGTGGCGCAGCTCCCCGCGCCCGTGCAGTGGGAGACGGGCGTGAAGGTCGACACCGCGCACGAGGCGGCCCCGCAGGCCGCGCCCACGCCAGCCTGCTGGCAGGCGCCGGCGCCGTTGCAGTTGCCCGTGTTGCCGCAGGGCGGGTTCGCGGAGCAGCCGGTGTGCGGCTCGGGCACGCCGACGCCGACGTTCGCGCACGCGCCCGTCGCGCAGGCCTGGCACAGGCCGCACGACGACGACCCGCAGCACACGCCGTCGACACAGAAGTTGCCCGTGAGGCAGTCGGTCGTCGTCGCGCAGCTCTGGCCGAGCCGCCGCTTGGTGCCGCACAGGTTGGTCTGGGGGTCACAGATGTCCGGCGACAAGCAGTCGGCGTCCACCGTGCACGCGGCCTTGCACGCAGAGATTCCGTTGCACAGGTAGGGCGCGCACGACAGCTTGGTCGCCGGCTGGCAGATGCCGTCGCCGTCGCAGGAGCGGACCTGCGTGAGCGTCGACGCGCTGGCGGGGCACGAGGCCGCCTCGCAGGCCGTGCCCGCGGCGTAGACGCGGCACGCACCGCTGCCGTCGCAGGCACCGTCGGTGCCGCAGCTCGCGGCGCCCTGGTCGACGCACCGGCTGCGCGGGTCGGCGCCGCCGGCCGGAATGTTCGAGCAGTGGCCGAGAGCGCCCGAGAGCACGCACGACCGACAGGTGCCGGCGCACGCCTCGTCGCAGCACGCGCCCTGGGCGCAGAAGCCAGACACGCACTCGGTCCCATCGGCGCACGTCTTGCCGACGCCTTTGAGGCCGCACGAGCCGTTCGCGCACACGGCGGGCGCGGCGCAGTCGAGGTCGCTCGTGCAGCCGCCCTTGCACACGTCCGCGCCGCACTGGAACGGGAAGCACGAGCTCGCGGCCGGCGTCACGCACGCGCCCTGGCCGTCGCAGGACGAGCCGGGCGTGAAGGTCGTCGTGCCGACCGCGCACGTCGAGCCCTTGCAGGCCGTGCCCTGCGGGTAGCTCTGGCACGCGCCGGCCTGGCACTTGCCGTTCGTGCCGCAGCTCGCGGCGCCGGCATCGACGCAGATGTTGGCGGGATCGCGCGCGTCGTTCGCGACGTTCGTGCACGTGCCGAGGGCACCGGTGAGCGCGCAGGAGGTGCACGCGCCATTGCAGGCCGTGTCGCAGCAGACGCCCTGCGCGCAGAAGGTCGACTGACACTCGCTCGCAGTGGAGCAGGAGGCGCCGCGCATCTTCGTGCCGCACGAGTTTCCGTTGCACACGTTGGGCGCGACGCAGTTGCCGTCGATCGCGCAGGCGTTGAAGCAAGTGTTGCCGTTGCAAACGTACGGGGCGCAGGGCAACGAGTCGGGAGGCGCGCACTGGCCCGTCGCGGTGCACGTCGACGGCGGCGTGTAGACGTTGCCCGAGCAGCTCTCGGGTGCGCACACCGTTCCATCCTTGTACTTCTGGCAGCCGCCGACGCCGTCGCAGCGGCCGTTCGCCCCGCATGTCGTCGCACCCTGGTCGGCGCACACGCCCTTCGAATCGACCGCGCCCACGGCGAGCGGCGTGCAGTGTCCCATCGTCGACAAGAGCGCGCAGCTCCGACAGCCGCCCACGCACGCGCCGTCGCAGCACACGCCCTCGACGCACGTACCGGAGACGCACTCGCCGTCGGCCGCGCACGGCTGGCCCAGGTTCTTCTTGCCGCACTGACCGCCCACGCAGGCGTGACCGCTCTCGCAGTCCGAGTCGGTGGCGCACGATTGTGTGCACGCGCCGGCCGTGCACAAGAAGGGCGAGCAGATCTGCACGCCCTGCGGCCGACAGGTCCCGCGCCCGTCGCACGTGCCGGGCGTGTTGCGCCGCGTGCCGGTGCAGGAGGGCGCGATGCAGATCGTCTCGGGCGCGTAGGTCTCGCAGCCACCGAAGCCGTCGCACTTGCCCGTGGCGCCGCAGCTCGCCGCGCCTTGATCCACGCAGATGCCGCGGGGGTCCGCCACGCCTCCGTCGATGGGCCAGCAGGTCCCCTTGCGATCGGGGAGGGCGCACGACACGCAGCCGCCCTGGCAGGCGACGTTGCAGCACACACCGTCTGCGCAGAAGCCGGACGCGCAGTCCGCGTTCTTGGCGCAGTTCGCGCCCTTCATCTTCTCGCCGCAGCTGGCGCTCACGCACTGCTGGCCGCTCGTGCACTGGCTCGACTGGGTGCACGACTCGTAGCAGGCGCCTTTCGTCGCGTCGCACGAGTAGGGGGCGCAGATGGTCGTCGGTCCGGCCTTACAGCGCCCGAGACCGTCGCAGGCCAGGGCCCCGATGACGGCCGCTCCGTCGCACGTTCCGGCGTGGCAGATCGTGCCGGCGACATGACGGCGGCAGCCGCCCGCGCCGTCGCACGTGCCGTCGAAGCCGCAGGTCGAGGCCGCGGCGGTCACGCAGGCCGTCGCGTTGCGCGGGGTCGCGCCCGCGACCACGAAGGTGCACGTTCCCGCCGAACCGGCCGCTCCGCAGGTCTTGCACGCCTCCGTGCAGGTCGTCGTGCAGCAGATGCCATCGACGCAGAAGTTGCTCGCGCAGTCGGACGCGCAACCACAGGTCTGTCCGGCGGCCCGCTTGACGGCGGTGTCCCCGATGCACGCGGCGTCGGGCGACGGCGCTTCGGCTGGCGCATCCCGGCTCTCGGCCGCCGCGTCACCCGCGTCGACGCGACCGTCGGCGCTGGCGTCTGCGTGTGGGGTCGTCGGAGAGCGGCCGCCGCAGCCGACGAGCCCGACGATGAGGGTCGACGCCGCGGCGATGGCACCCACCCGCCCTCTGGTAGCCACAGCCGCTACGCCAAGAGTCCCCATGGTTAAAGGAACAGTTACCGTATCATGGGTCCGTCCGAGCCCGCAAATCGCCCGCGCCCGCGCGCTCGAAGCGCCGATCTCAGTTGATGTTCAGCGTGCCGCCACGGCGTTCAGCGCCGCTCGGTCCACGGGCTGTCGTTCTCCGTCGGGACGAACGGAGGGCGCCGTTCGCGCGACGCGGCGGCCAGGAGCACGCCCAGGATCACGAACGGCCAGCCGAACGTGAAGTACGTCTGCGCCGTGTCGAGGATCTTGGCCTCGCCCTCGGTGACGTACACGCGGGTCTGGTGACTGACGACCACGGGTGTGATGCGACCCGCCACGGTGTCGCGGCCGCGCGGCATGGCCGAGGCGTACCTGTTCTCGAGGATGAAGGTTCGGCTCACCAGGAACAGGCCGAGCACGATCGAAGCGATCGAGATCGCTCGGGGCAGGATCTTCACGCGCGTCCTTCAGCCATCGGGCGAGTTGGAGTATACAGGCGCTGGAGCCGCGAAACATGCGCGTCCGCACTCGGCAATCAGTAGCGGCGCGCGCGGCTCACAACAGGTCGCGCGCGATGACGAGCTTCTGGATCTCGCTCGTGCCCTCGTAGATGCGCAGCGCGCGGACCTCGCGATAGAGGCGCTCGACGACGACCCCCCGCAGGACGCCCGTCCCGCCGTGGAGCTGCAAGGCCGCGTCGACGATGCGTCCGGCCGCCTCGGTCGCGAACAGCTTGGCCATCGAAGACGGGCCGTCGAGGCGCGTCTCGGAGGTCGCCGTCTCGCGCAGCCAGGCCGCGCGGTAGGTCAACAGACGCGCGGCCTCGAGCTCCGTCGCCATCTCGGCGAGCTTGGCGCGCACGCTCTCGTGCTCGGCGAGTGCGACGCCGCCGCGCCGGCGCTCGCGCACGAACGCGCGCGTCTCCGCGAGAGCGCGCGCCGCCATTCCGCAGGCGGCGGCGCCCACGGTGGGACGCATGAGCTCGAGCGTGCGCAGGGCGAGCGCGACGCCGTCGCCTTCCTCGCCGAGGCGGGCCGCCGCCGGGACCCGCACACCCTCGAGGCGAACGTTCGCGAGCTCGTGCTCGCCGAGGTTCGGCGTCGCCGTGAGCGAGAGCCCGGGCGTCGGCTTTGGGACGACGAACGCCGAGACCGCGCGCTTGGTGCCGCTCTCGCCCGTGCGCGCGAACACGACGAGCACCGTGGCGGCAACCGCGCCCGAGATGAGGACCTTCTCGCCGTCGAGCCGATAGCCGTCGCCCTCGCGGCTCGCCGTCGTCGCGAGCGCGCCGACGTCGGAGCCGGAGTCTCGCTCGGTGAGCGCGAAGCCGCCGCGCGCCTCGCCGCGCGCCAGGGCGGGCAGCCAGCGCTGCCGCTGCTCCTTCGTCCCCGCCCAGGAGATGGGCAGCGCGGCGAGCGTCTGCACGGCGAGCGCGGCGTCGCAATCGGCCGCGACGCCCGCCAGCACCTCGCGCGCGACGACCAGCGCGAGGGGCGAGACGTCGTCGGCGACGCCGCCATAGCTCGACGGGACGCAGAGCTCGAGCGCGCCAGCCTCGGCCAGGAACCGCGCGGCGTCGTCGGGCGCCGCGCGCGGCGACAGCGTGCGCACGAGCCCGTCGAGCTTGTCGCGCAGGCGGTCGTGGCGATCGTCGGTGAATGGGCGCATCGTTCAGCCGCGGCCGTGGCGCCGCGCCGCCGTGCGGAAGGCCTCCGATCGCAGGCACTCGGCCTGCGCGAGCGCCTCGGCCTCGATGGCGGACCCGAGGTCGAGGTGCGCCTCGCGGTTGAGCATGCGCTTCGTGACGGCGTGCGCGTCCGTCGGCCCGGCCGCGAGCTTCGCCGCGAGGACGCGCGCCGTCGTCGCGAGCTCCGCGTGCGGCACGTAGTAGTTGATGAGGCCGAAGCGGTTCGCGACTTCGCCGTCGATGACGTGGCCGAGCATGAGCAGCTCGGTGGCGCGCGCGAGGCCCACCATGCGCGGCAAGAGCCAGGCCGCGCCCATGTCGGCGCCCGACAGACCGAGCTTCGCGAACACGAAGCCGAAACGCGCGCGCTCGGACGCCACGCGGAAGTCCGCGGCGAGCGCCAGCACGGCGCCGGCGCCCACGGCCGCGCCCCCGACGGCGGCCACGATGGGCTTTTCGAGCTCGCGCATCGCGAGCACCGCGTCGCCCGCGAGGCGCGTGAAGGCCAAGATTTGCTGCGCGCTCATGTCGGCGAGGGGCGCGACGATCTTGTGCCTGTCGCCGCCCGAGCAGAAGCCCTCGCCCGCCCCCGTCAGCACGACGGCGCGGACGGCATCCTCGCGCGCGAAGCCGCGGAACGTGTCACGGAGCGCGGCGTAGCCCCCGAACGTCAGGGCGTTCATGGTCTCGGGGCGGTTGAAGGTGACGGTGGCGACGCCGTCCGCCGCGCGCGCGACCAGCAGCTCGTCCGTCACGGCAGCACCGCCAGCGCGGAGATCTCGACGAGCGCGCCCGCCTCGGCGAGGCCGCCCACCTCGACGAGCGTCATCGCCGGGTAGTGCCGCCCGGCCCGTCTGCGCCAGACCCCTCCCAACGCCTCGCGAGCGGCGATGTACGCCCCAACGTCGAGCACATAGATCGTCATCGAGACCAGATCGTCGATCCGTCCGCCCGCGGCGCCCACCACCTCCGCGACGTTGCCGAGGGCCTTGTCGAACTGCGCGACCAGGTCGTCCCCGACGAGGCGCCCGTCAGACCCGGCGCCGATCTGTCCCGCGATGGCGAGCACCTGTCCCCGTGAGAGCGTGCCGTGTGAAAAGCCGCTCGGCCGGGGCCATCCTTCGGGCTTGATCACGTCCGACATCGCCGGTTCGCACGCTACCGCAATCATGTCTCCCGAGGATCTCGATCTGCCTGCATCTCTAATATCAGGTAATTAAATGATATTTCAGAATTAATTAGCACTCTCGCCTGTCGCTTGACAGGCCGGAAACGGTGTCTATGCTCCGTGCGGCCGATGCCCATCTACGAGTACGCCTGCGGCGCCTGCGGACACCGCTTCGAGGAGTGGCAGAAGATGTCGGACAAGCCCGTCCGCACCTGCCCCAAATGCAAGGCGAAGAAGGTCGAGAAGCTCATCAGCCAGACCAGCTTCACGCTGAAGGGCGGCGGCTGGTACTCGGACCTCTACGCGGGGCCCAAACCGGCCGGCGCGGCCAAGGACTCGAGCGAAGGCTCGTCCTCGGACGCCTCGGGCACCGCCAAAGAGAGCAAAGAGACCAAGTCCGACGCAAGCGCGGCCAGCGGGACCACTGGCAGCGGCGGAAAGCCGTCCAGCGGAGCGAAGGCGGCGGGCGACAAACCGAACAAGACGAAAAAGCCGGGCGCCGCCTGATCGACGCGGGCGCGCATTTCGAACCACGACTGCACAAAGGAGAACGACAGATGAAGATCAAGCCACTTTACGACCGCATTCTGGTGAAGCGCCTCGAGGAGCAGGAGAAGACCGCGGGCGGTCTCTACATCCCCGACACGGCGAAAGAGAAGCCCATGGAGGCGCTCGTCGTCGCCGTCGGCGCAGGCAAGGTCCAGGAGAACGGCTCGCTGCGCAAGCTCGAGGTCAAGGCGGGCGACAAGGTCCTCTTCTCGAAATACTCGGGCAGCGACATCAAGATCGACGGCACCGAGCACCTGATTTTGCGCGAGGACGACGTCCTCGCCGTCATTGAATAGATGGAACCCTGGGAGGGTTCCCAAACCCTCCCGTGCTCGTTCAGACGAGCAAAGCTCGTCCTCACTCGGATTGAACAGAATACCAACGTAGAACGGAGACAGTCATGGCAGCCAAAGAGATCGTGTTTTCACAGAGCGCCCGCCAGAGCATCGCGAGCGGGCTCAACATCCTCGCCAACACCGTCAAGGTGACGCTCGGCCCGCGCGGCCGTAACGTCATCATCGAGAAGTCATGGGGCTCGCCCACGGTCACCAAGGACGGCGTCACCGTCGCCAAGGAGATCGAGCTCGAAGACAAGCTCGCCAACATGGGCGCCCAGATGGTCAAGGAGGTCGCCTCGAAGACCTCCGACATTGCGGGCGACGGCACGACGACGGCCACCGTGCTCGCGCAGGCGATCTACACGGAGGGCTCGAAGCTCGTCGCCGCCGGCCACAACCCGATGGACATCAAGCGGGGCGTCGACGCCGCGGTCCTGAAGATCGTCGCGAACCTCAAGGACCAGGCCAAGCCCACGAAGGGCAAGACCGAGATCGCCCAGGTCGGGACCATCTCCGCCAACGGTGACACCCTCATCGGGGACATCCTCGCCGAGGCCATGGAGAAGGTCGGCAAGGAGGGCGTCATCACCGTCGAGGAGGCCAGGTCGATGGAGACGACGCTCGACGTCGTCGAGGGCATGCAGTTCGACCGCGGCTACCTCTCGCCGTACTTCGTGACGGACGCCGAGCGCATGGAGGCCGTGCTCGAGGACGCCTACATCCTCATCCACGAGAAGAAGCTCTCGAACATGAAGGACCTGCTGCCCGTGCTCGAGCAGGTCGCGAAGTCGGGCAAGCCGTTCCTCATCGTCGCCGAGGACATCGACGGCGAGGCGCTCGCCACGCTGGTCGTCAACAAGCTGCGTGGCACGCTGCACGTCTGCGCCGTCAAGGCGCCCGGCTTCGGCGATCGTCGCAAGGAGATGCTCAAGGACATCGCCGTCCTCACGGGCGGCCAGGCCATTACGGAGGATCTGGGCATCAAGCTCGAGAGCGTCACTCTCAAGGATCTCGGGCGCGCGAAGCGCGTCACGGTCGACAAGGACAACACGACGATCGTCGAGGGCGCCGGCAAGAAGCCGGAGATCGAGGGGCGCGTCAAGCAGATCCGCACGCAGATCGAGGACACCTCCTCGGACTACGATCGCGAGAAGCTGCAGGAGCGCCTCGCGAAGCTCGTGGGCGGGGTCGCCGTCGTCAAGGTCGGCGCGGCCACCGAGTCCGAGATGAAGGAGAAGAAGGCCCGCGTCGAGGACGCGCTGCACGCCACGCGCGCGGCCGTCGAGGAGGGCATCGTTCCGGGCGGCGGCGTCGCGCTCATCCGCGCGATCTCGGCGCTCGATGGACTGAAGTTCAGCGACGATCGGCAGTACGGCATCAACATCATCCGCCGCGCGGTGGAGGAGCCGCTGCGCCAGATCGCCATCAACGCGGGCGTCGACGGCTCGATCGTCATCGAGAAGGTCAAGAACGGCAAGGGGGCCTTTGGCTTCAACGCGGCGACCGAGGAGTACGAGGACCTCGTCAAGGCGGGCGTCATCGATCCCACGAAGGTCGTGCGCGCGGCGCTGCAGAACGCGGCCTCCGTGGCCTCGCTCATGCTGACGACCGAGGCCCTCGTGGCCGAGCGCCCCAAGAAGAAGAGTCCCTCGGCGGGCGGCGGACACGGCGGCGGCGGCGGTGGCGGCATGGGCGGCATGGGCGGCGGCGACGACGATTTTTAGGGCGGCATCGTAGCTCGGAAGGGAGGCTGTGCTCACCGCGCAGCCTCCCTTTTTTTGTGCGAGCGCGTCTAACGGCGTCTAAGACGGCGTCTAGACGCCGAGCGCGCGCAGGTCGAGCCGATCGTCGCGGAGGGGCGGGCACCAGAAGTAGCCGCCGGTGACGGCGCGCGAGATGCTCAGGAGGGCGTCGGCGACGCCATCGTCGAGGCCGGCCATTCGGCGCAGGATGCGCTCGTAGGAATCGAGCGTCGCCGCGTAGGCCACGAAGTAAAGGCCGTGCTCGCGCACGTCGCCCCAGGGCATCGAGCGGCGCAGCAGGAACGCGTTCGGCTCGTAGCTCTCTTGCGCCGTACGCTTGACGTGCGCCGAGACGGGCGCGCTCGCGAGCTCCTCGTTCGACTCGCGATCGCGGCCGAAGACGTCATTGCGCGCCTTCTGCGAGAGGCGCTCGAAGCCGCCCAGATCGTGAATCCACTTCTGCGTCGCCACGAAGCAGCCGCCCGTGCGCTGCGGGGCAGTCCCGAACGCCACCTCGACGGCGCGCTCACCCTTCGGATTCTCCGTGCCGTCCTCGAACCCGGTGAGGTCGTGCCCGCCGCCGTATACGAACGACGGAATGTCCTCGTCGACCCGAACGTAGTCGCCGAGGCTCAGGATCACGCGGCGCGCGCGCAGGAGGATCTCGCCCGCGTCCGTGCCGCCCAAGAAGAGCCAGATCGCGCCTTGCGTCGACGGAAACGTTCCGCCGGGGCCGTGGATCTCGGGGAAGGCGCGCAGGCCGTCGACCTGTTTGCCGAGCGCGCGCACGAGCGGCTCGCCGATGCCGACGATGAGGTGATCGTCGAGCGCGAGCGCGTCGAGGCGCGCGGCGACGTCACGCGGTTTCGCGTCGCGAGTGAGACCGAGCGTGACGAAGCGCCCGGCCGCCGTGGGCGGAGTGAGGATCGCGGGTTGCCAGCTCGCCACGGCCGAAGTCTAGTTCACATCGCGGGCACATCGTGAGCACATCGTGAGCATGGCGGGCGGACATGCCGAGATCACCGGCCACTACCAAGGCAGCTCGTTGCCCTTCGCGTGCCAGAACTTCCCACTGCTCTCCGCGTTCGCGCGCTCGATCGTGCCGACGATGCGCGCGACGGCGTCGAGGATCTCCTCGGGCGCGCCTTCACCGCCCATCTCCGTCTTCACCCACCCGGGGTGCAGCGCCAGCGCGATCCCGCCGAAGCCCTTCACCTCGTGCGCGATGTTGCGCGTGGCCATGTTGAGGGCGGCCTTCGACATCCGGTACGCGTAGCCGCGGCCGCTGCCGTTGTCGGCGATCGAGCCCATGAGGGACGTCACGTTGACGACCTTGCCGCGGGCGGCGCGGAGGTTCGGGAGCAAGGAGCGCGTCACGCGGATCGCGCCGAGGGCGTTCACGTCGAAGCAGCGTAAGGCTTCCTCCGCGTCGAAGGTCTGCAGCGACGTGCTCCACTTGCCGCTGACGCCGGCGTTGTTGATGAGGACGTCGACGGCCGCGTCGCCGATGGCGGCTGCCAAAGCGCGAGCCTGATCGTCGCTGCGCACGTCGAGCCCGTGGAGGCGCACTTTTCCGACGGAGTCGCGCGACAGCGCCTCGAGCTCGACGGCCTCGCTCGGCTTTCGCGCCGTGGCCCACACCTCGTCGCCGCGCGCGGCGTAGGCGCGCACGAGCCCGAGGCCCAAGCCTCGATTCGCTCCCGTGACGACGACTCTCATGGCGCTCCCTCCTTCGCGGCGGCAATACGGACCTCGACGCCAGCCGCTTCGCGCGTCGTGTCCTCGACGAGCTTCGCGAGCTCGATGCCCAGCTTGCGATCGTCCATCCACACGCGGCGCGCCGCGTCCCAGTCGAAGTGCCAGGCGCGGTCGCGGAAGGCGACCCACAGCTGGCGCACTGCGGGTTGCGGCGTCAGCATCAACCGCACCTTCTCATTGAACAGCACCGTGAGCGCGCCCTGGGAGACCGTGACCTCCGCGAGGTCAGGGTCGACGTCCTCGAAAGCGCGGTCGACGCGATCGTAGGTGTCGTCGAGCAGGTCCCGGTAGGTCTTCTCGTCGATCATGGGGTGCTCGCTTCCGTGGTCTGTCGTTTCGCGGTCAACGCGGCAGCGCCGTCCAGAAATCGAAGCCGGCGCGCCGCACGAGCACGGGCACGCTGTCGCCGGGCTTGTAGGTCTTGAGGGCCGCGCCGAAGTCCGCGGGCGTGCGCACGCCCGCGCCGCCCACGCGCAGGATGACGTCGCCCGTCTTCAAGCCCGCCTGTGCCGCGGCGCCGCGTTCGGACATCTTGCTCACGGCGATGCCGCGGCCGCCCGGCAGCCCAGCGCTGCTCCCGGCCGGCAGCTCACGCACCTCGAGATCCTCGCCGCCACCGGCGCCGAGCTCGCGCGGGCGCCCGCAGCTCGACGGATGGATCGGCGGCGGCGCCTTCGTTGGCGCGAGGCGCGGCACGACCTCCCGATCGATGCGCTTGCCCTCGCGCAGCAGCGCGACCTTGATGCGCGCGCCTGGAATGCTGAGCTGGGCGTCGATCTTGAGGTCCTCGCTGGTGGCGATGGGCGTCCCGTTCCACGCGACGACGACGTCGCCGGCCGCGAGGCCGGCCGCCTCGGCGGGCGAGCCCTTGCCGACGCTCGCGATGAGCGCGCCGCGCGCCGACGGCAGCTTGAGCGCCGCCTCGAGGGCCGGATCGATGGGCTGCGCGTCGACGCCCAGCACGGCGCGCGGCGCGACGCCCTTGTCGTGCAGGCGTGGCAGCAGCGACTTCGCGATGTTGATGGGGATCGCAAAGCCGATGCCTTGGGCGGGCTGCAGCGGGTGGCCGGCCCAAAACGCTGCGCTGATGCCGATGACGGCGCCCGCTACATCGATGAGCGGGCCGCCCGAGTTGCCGACGTTGATCGAGGCGTCGGTCTGGATGAAGAACGAGTAGATGTCCTGCTCGTTCGCCTCGCGCAGCGTCGAGCGGTCGACGACGCGCTCCTTGGCCGAGACGATGCCGGCCGTCACGCTGTGGTTGAACCCGAAGGGGTTGCCGATCGCGACGACGCGCTCGCCGACGCGGACGGCGTCGGAGTCGCCGAGCGGCAAGATCGGCAACGGCGTGGGCGACTCGACCTTGAGCAACGCGACGTCCGTCGGCGCGTCGGCGCCCACGACGCAGGCGGGCAGCTCGCGTCCGTCGTAGAGGCGAACACGAAGGTCGACGACGTTGCGCACGACGTGCTCGTTCGTGACGATGAAGCCGGCTCTGTGAATGATGAAGCCCGTGCCGATCGAGGTCTTGCCGGCCTCTTCCGAGGGCGCGCCCGTCTCCTCGACCGTGCCGCGGACGTGCACGACCGCGGGCCGCGCGCGATCCGCGAGGTCGGCCAGATCGGCCAGGTTCGGACCCCGGCCAGCTTTGCGGCGCGGCTGGTCGGTCCACAGCGCGGCGTCGCGCTCGCCGCGCGCCGGCGCCCCGGACGCCGTGGCGAGCGCGAGGGCCAGCGTGAGGGCGACGGGGGGGAGCGACGGCAGGAGGCGCATGCGCCGCCGAAGCTTACGCCATCGTCGCCGCGAGCGGCGCGCCCGCCTACTTCAAGCTGGCGTGGCGCTCGGCCACGCCGAGCAAGCGGCGCAAGCGGCGCTTCTCCGACGGCGAGAAATCGTCTTGCGCGGCGCCGGCGTCCGGTGGCGCCGCGGGGAGCCGCGCCTCGTGCTCGCCCTGTTCGGTCTTGTTCCGTTGGCCGATGTGGCGCTTGACGTCGTCGACGAGCGGCTCGGCCGCCTGCTTCGTGCCGTCGACGAGCTCTTGCGACTCCTTGGTCTGTCCGATGGCGTGCAGGTGCTCGAACAGCGTGCGCGAGCCCAGCTTCACGGTTGCTCCGAACCAGGCGAGCACGACGAACGCCGCCAGGCTCATGCAGAGCTTCAGCAACCGGAACATGGGTGATTTCCTAGCGCAGGATTTGGCTGTCCGACCGGAAGACGATCCGACCCGAGGACGGCACGTCCTGAACGGCGCGCAGCCGACGCTGCAGGCCGGGCACGGCGCCGCGCCGTCGCACGGGCGTGATCAGGACCGACCCTCGGGGCACGCGGCGCGCGCCGGTTTCAGCGTTGAATATTTCGCCCAGCATGGAGCACCTGACCTCCCATCATCATCGGTGCCCCGATGCCGTCAAATTTTTTGGTCGGCGACGGCGCCGGCGGGCGCGCGGCTCTACTTGTCGTCGGGGGTCGGCACGAGGTCGGCGCCGGTCTCCTTGGCGAGCTTCTCGAGGCGCTCGCGCGCGGCGCGCTCGATGAACCAGACGATGAGGATCGAGACGTTGTAGAGAAGAAACAGCGGCCCCGCCATGAGGACCTGCGAGAGCACGTCGGGTCCCGGCGTGAGAATGCCGCCCACGACCGTCGACAAGATGAGCGCGTACTTGTTGAACTTCCAGAGCTGGCGCGCCTTGACGAGCCCCAGCCAACCCAGCACGGCGAGGATGACGGGCAACTCGAAGGCCACGCCCGTGCCGAGCAACATCGCCAGCATGAAGCCGACGACCTCGTCCATCATGATCGTGGGTTGAATCACGAAGTCGTCGAAGTGCTCGGCGAAGGACAGCATGTACGTCAGCGCCGGCGTACACAGGACGAAGTAGCCGAAGAGCGCGCCGCCCAGGAAGCAAAGCGCCGTGGCGATCGTCACGCCCAGCGCCATGCGCTTTTCCTTCTTGTACAGGCCGGGCGCGATGAACTTCCACAGCTCCCAGAACACGAACGGGCTCGCGATGAGCAGCGCGCCGTACATCGCGAGCTTCGTGTAGACCCAGAACGGCTCGGTCGGGCCCGCGAAGTTGAAGGTCGGGGTCGTCCCGTGCAGGGCAACGGTCCACGCCTGGCGCGCCGGGCGCGTCAGGATCGAGAAGTACTTCTTGACGAACACGAACGAGCCGCACATCGCGACGAAGAACACGATCGCGGCGTTGCGCAGCCGCAGGCGCAGCTCGGACAGATGCTCGACGAAGCTCATGCGCGCGTCGTCCGAGCTCGCGGGTTCGGCCGTCCCGTTCGAGACGTTGCCTTCAGGGGTCACGGGTACGGCGACCGGTTTTTGCGTCGACAAAAGGTGTTGTCCTAGGCGGGGCTACGGCTTCTTCTTGTCCGCGGGGACAGTCGGAAGCGGGGGCGCGCCGGTGGGGCGGGGGGCACCGGCCGGACGCAGGCCCGGCAGGTGAGGAGGAGGCGGCGGCGTACCGCTCGACGAGGTCGGAATCAGGTCTTCCTCCCTGAGGATCTGCGTCGTGTTCGAAGCGCTCTCGCCGATCTTCGGCGGGGTCGCCAGCGGAGCGGCCGACGCCGCGGGCTTCATCGCGCCGCGGACCGCATCGGGACGCGCGACCGTGCCCGTGGGCGGAAGACCCGGCGCGGCGGCGGGCTTCGCCGGCGTCAAAGGCTTGAAGGGACTGGCCGGCTTGACCGCCGCATCGAGCGGCCTTTGGGGCGGCGACGCCGGTTTTGCGACCGGCGCCTCGGGTGGTGGCGTCGGCACGTCGTCGAGGGTCGCGCCACGGGCCGGAGCGGTCTGCACGACCGTGTCGTTCGGGCCGTGGTTGGGCGTGGGCAAGGCCGGCGTGGCTGGCATCATGCCCGCCACTGGCTTGCTGACGTCATCGAGCTTGTTGCCGTCGAGCTTGACGTTGTCCGCCGGCCCGTCGGGCGGTATGGGGAGGCCGCCTTGGGTCTCGGCGGCGAGCGCCGAAACCGCCTTGGCCGCTGCCTCTGCCTCCTCGAGAGCCCGCTTGGCGGCCTCCTCGCGTTCCTTCGCCCATTGGTCCCGCCGCTTGAGCTCGTCGGGGTGCAGCGTGACGGCGTCGCGCAGGTCCTCGAAGGGCTTGCGAAACGTCTCGTCGAGCGCGATCTCGTTCTTCACGTCCGAGGTCGCCTTGCGGATCTCGCGGATGAGCTTGCCCAGCCCGGCCGCGAGGTCGGGGAGCTTCGAAGGGCCGAGAAAGATGAGGGCGAGGAGGAGAATGACGGTGATCTCGCCCATCCCGAGATTGAACACGATCCTGTATTTACCTCGATCACCCCGCAGAGACAACGTGAGCGGTCGTTTCGGCGCCCGACGCGAACAGGGAGATCTGGCGGGGCGGCCCGAGCGGGTAGGTCTCGACGCCGCGCGCCCGCAGCGCCTCGGCGAGCTCGTCGCCGGGCGCGTGCGACAGCCCCACCTCGCGTGCGCCCGTGGCTTCGACGTAGCGGAGGAGGCCCGCGAAGTCGGCGCGATCGGCCAGCACGACGCCGTGATCCGCGCCGGCGCGCGCGAGCTCGAGCGGATCCGCCGCGTGTCCCGAGACGAGGATCGCAACGGGCGCCTCGAGGCGCCCGAGCCCGGTCGCGTCGCGCGCCGACGGCGGCCAGAGCAGCGCCTCGCCCCGGCGGAGCTTGCCGTCGAAGCGCTGCAGGGGCGGCGCGACCAGCCCGGCGCGCGCGTAGGCGGCGGCCGCCTGGATGGCGGCGCGCGCCGCGCGCACGGGAACGCCGGCTTCGACGAGCGTCGCCGCGACCGCGAGCGCCGACGTCGGCGCCTCGACGAGCACGAGAGGCGCGCTGCCCCGCGCCAGGACCTCGAGCACGAGCCGCCGAACCTCGGCGAGCGCGTCGACGACGGCCGGGAACGAGAAGCGCCGCGCGCCGAACGTCGCATCGAGGCAGAGGGCGTCCGCGGGGCGCACGGCAGGCGTGTCGCCGGGGCCGATGACGCCGGCGTATAGGACGCGGGTGGCGGAGCTGCCCGATGCGCCGATCTCGCAGAGCAGCGACGCCGCGCCCGGGGCGTGACCCGAGGGGAAGAGCTCGAGGCGGAGGTCGCCCAGCGTGAACGGGCGGCCCAGGCCCGCCAGCAAGGCGTGCGCGCGCAGCCGCGCGCCGGGCGCGCCGAGGAGCGCGAGCGTCGTCTCCGTCGTGAGAATCTGCCGGCGGCCGTGTCGCGCGCGCGGCAGGGCTCGAGCCGCGCGCGGCTCGAGCGCCGATGCGCCCGACAAGAAGATGAGATCGGCGCCCGCGCTGGCGTCGCACGCGAGGATCGTGCCCTGCACGCGGATGCCCCCTCGATAGACGAAGGCGCGGGGCTGGCGCTTGCCGGAGGGGACCACTTGGGGACGCCACTATATGTTGCCGATGCCCGATCGTCGCCTGTAAGCTCGCGTGCCGATGGCGAAGTCGACTCCCCGCTTCCGAAAGGACCTGCCCGCGGCGGCGACGGAGACGGATGGGGTGCCCTGCGTCCAGGTGACCGATCCGGCCACGGGGACCAGCTTCACCTTTTACGAGTTCGAGTACGACCTCGCTCATCAGCTCGATGGGCAAGACGTCGAAGACGTCATCGCCTGGGCCGTGGCCAACTATCAGACAGAGCTCACGCCCGAGGCCATCGACGAGTTCGCGGCCAAGCTCCGCGACCTGGGTTTTCTCGAAGGCGCCGGTGGCGCCGCGGCGCGGCCGCGGGCCGAGTCCCCGGGCCCCGACAGCGCGGACATCGAATGGAACACGTCTCCGGGTGTCGCGACGTCACAGTTCGTGCCCGACGCCGCGATGCTGGCGTCGGGCGGCCCGGCGGCGCGGGACGCCTCGGGCGTCACCGAGCTGCCCCCTGACGCCCTCACGGAGCTGACCGATTCGGACGCCATCTCCAGCTCGGGCGCGACGTCCTCGTCGGGAATTCCTCGCGCCGTCGGGGCCTCGGCGTCGGGCGCGGTGAATCCGTTCTCGTCGTCGGGCAACGTCTCGCGCAGCTTCGGCGAGCGTCGGCAGCCGCCCGGGCCCGAGGCGGTCGTCATGACGCCCTTCGAGGACGTCTCCCGGCGGTTCCGCGCGCCGCCGCCCGAGCGCCAGCGCAACTCGACCGGCCTCGTCGTGACGCTGCTCGCGGTCGCGGTGATCGGCGGGGGCAGCGCGTACTATTTTTGGATGCGTCAGCACCCGAAGGCGCCCGAGGCGTTGCGCCTGCGCGTCGTCGCGCCCCGGCCCACGGCGGTCTATCGCTGGTTCGCGACGGCGGGCAGCGTCGTCGACCTCGACGCGCGTTCGATGTCGTTCGAGGCGGCGGGCAAGCTCATCGAGCTTCTGCCCACGGGGACGAAGTTCGCGGCGGGCGACGTGCTCGGCAAGCTGCAGGGCGCGGTAGAGCTCGAATCCGAGCTCGCGAAGCACAAGTCGAAGCTGGCCGTCTTCCAGCAGATGCGTGACAGCATGAAGGCGGCCGGGAACCGCCCCAAGCTGCGCGACGCGGAAGACAAGCTCGCCGCGCGTCACAAGCTCATGACCGACGTCGAGGCGAGCCTCGCCAAGCTCGTGCTGCGCGCGCCCGAGGCGGGGGCGATCGTGGAGACGTCCGCGAAGGTGGGCGCGCCCGTGGCCGCGAAGGCGCCGGTCCTCAAGTGGCGCGGGCGCAGCCTGCACGGCGACTTCACGATGGACCAGGAAGACTTCGCGCGGGCGGCCAAGCTCGACTTCTGCCGCGTCGAGGTCGCGGCGGTCGGAACGTCGACGACGAGCGCGGCCACGCAGGCCGGCGGCGGGGACGCCGGCGCGCCGGCCACCGGCGAGCCGCGCTACGTCGATTGCACGCTGCCGCCGCCGGCGGCGCCGCCCGTCAACGGGGTGCCGTCGCTCCTGCGCAAGTTCATCGTGACCCTGCCGAATGACGGCGGCCTCGTCACGGGCCAGCAGCTCCACCTCGCGCGCAAGCGCTTCGACGGTGTCTTCCCGCTGCCGCTGTCGGCGGTGCAGACCATGACCGAGACGGACGCGAAGATCTGGGTGGCCGCGCCCAATGGGACGGCCGAGCAGCGCAATGTCATCGTGGCCGAGTCGCGCGACGAGGCGCTCGTGTCGCAGGGCCTCAACGTCGGCGACGAGGTCATCGCCGAGCCGCCCCGCGATCTCCAACCGGGCACCCTCGTCGAACCTATTCGCTAGACGCCGATCCGCTGGAGATCGAGGAGGGGCGCTCCCTCGGGCCGATCGTCCGCGAGGTCGACGATGCAGTCGAGGGACCAGTCTTCGTCGCCCTCGGGGTCGAGGAGAGTCTGCTGGGCGCGCCAGCGGCGCGGGCCGAGCTCGTCGAGGCGCGTGAGGCTCGGGCGTCGCGCCGCGGGCGTCGCGAGCAACGTCTCGTGCGCTGCCCAGTAGGGCGCCATGGCCTGGGCGAAGCGCTCGGCCGACCAGGGCTCGGCGCTGCCCGGGACGAGGCGCGCGGCCGTCTCGTAGTCGCGGGTGGCCAGGGCCCTGACGAGGCGGTGGAGCTCGGCGCGAACGCGCGCGGCGAGCGCGCGCGGATCGTCGGCGAGCGCGAGGGCGCGCCTGACGGCGACGACGCGCGCGCCGCGCGGCGCCTTGAGGCTCTCCCACTCGTCGAGCAGGCTCGAGTCGACCTCGCGCAGCAGGACGCGGAGCTCGGCGAGGATGTCGAGCACCTCGTCGGTGCGCGCCGCCGCGGGCACGCTCTGCTCGAGCGTCTTGTAGGCCTGCGAGAGGTAGCGCAAGAGCACGCCCTCGCTGCGCTGCAGGCCGTAGTCGCGCACGTAGGCGTCGAACGTCGAGGCCGTCTCGCAGATCTCGCGCGCGATGGACTTCGGCCGGATGTTGGTCTCGCCCACCCATGGGTGGCGCGCCGCGAAGGCGTTGAACGTCGCGTACACGAAGTCGCGGTTGGGCTTCGGCCACTCCATGGCCTCGAGCTCGGCGATGCGCTGCTCGTACTCGACGCCGTCCGCCTTCATCTGGTCCATGCGCTCGGTCTTGAGCTTGTCGAGCTGGCGGTAGAGCACGACGTCCGGGTCCTCGAGGATCGCCTCGACGAGCGACAGGACGTCGAGCGCGTACGTGGGCGCCGCGCGGTCGAGCGCCTCGAGCGCTTCGAGCATGTACAGCGATAGCGTTTGGTTGAGCGAGAAGTCGCGCTGCAGCTCGCCGCTCACCTCGACGAGGCGGCCCCGCGCTGCCTCGGTCGTGACGACGTCGATGATGCGCGCGTGGCGCAGCGCCCGAAAGCAGGCGGCCGCGCGGCGGCGCTCGGCGCGCTTGCCGCGCTCGCCGCCGTGCGATCGACCCACGAGGTCGAGGAGGCGCCGATACCCGCCGCCGCGCCGGGCGCGGGCGCCCTCGCTCTGCAGGCAGTTGAGTAGCATCCCGTGCGTGACCTCGAAGCGCGACTCGAGCGGCTCGGGCGTGCCTTTCACGAGGCGCTCGAACGTGCCCTTGTCGAAGTGCACGTAGCCCTTCGTGGGCGGCTTCTGCATGACGACCTTCTTGCCCGTGGCCTGCTTGGCGGCCAGGCGGCGGTTCTCGACGACGTGGGCGGGCGCCTGCGCGACGATGCTGCCGCGCTCGTCGAAGCCCTTGCGGCCCGCGCGCCCCGCGATCTGCTGAAAGTCGCGGACGCCGAGGACGCCCACCTTCTCGCCGTCGTACTTGCACAGCTGCGTGAAGACCACGGTGCGAATGGGCACGTTGACGCCGACGCCCAGCGTGTCGGTGCCGCTCACGATCTTGAGCAGGCCCTGTTGCGCGAGCTTCTCGACGAGCAGCCGGTACTTCGGCAGGAGGCCCGCGTGATGAAGCCCGATGCCGTGGCGCACGAAGCGCTGGAAGTCCTTGCCGTACGGCGAGTCGAAACGGAAGTCACCCAGCGCGGCCCGGATGGCCTCCTTCTCTTCCCTCGTGCAGATGTCGACGCTCATGAGGTTCTGCGCCTCCTCGGCGCAGGCCCGCTGCGTGAAGTTCACGAGGTAGATGGGATAGCGGCCAGACGTCACGAGCTCGGCGATCGTCTCGTGCAGCGGCGTCTCGCGGTAATCGAAGTCGAGCGGCACGGGGCGGTCGCGGCTGCGCACCGTCGCGACCTCGCGCTTCGTGAGCGCGCGCAGCCCGTCCTCGACGGCCTTGAGCTCGCCCAGCGTCGCCGACATGAGCAGGAACGTCGTCTTGTCGAGGGACAGCAGCGGGATCTGCCAGGCGGCGCCGCGCTCGCGGTCGGCGTAGTAGTGGAACTCGTCCATGACGACGGTGTCGACGCGCGCGGCGGCGTCGCGCAGCGCCATGTTCGAGAGGATCTCGGCCGTGCAGCAGACGAGCGGCGCGTCGCGGTTGATCGTCGCGTCGCCCGTCATCATGCCGACGTTGTCGGGGCCGAAGAGCTGACAGAGCGCGAAGAACTTCTCACTCACGAGCGCCTTGATGGGGCAGGTGTAGAACGACGTCCGCCCCTCGGCGAGCGCCTTGAAGTGCAGCGCCGTCGCGACGAGCGACTTGCCCGAGCCCGTGGGCGTGTTGAGCACGACGTGCTTGCCCGCCATGATCTCGAGCAGCGCCTCTTCTTGCGCCGGATACAGCGCCAGTCCCGTCGACGCCACCCAGGTCATGAAGCGGGCCAGGATCTCGTCGGCGTCGACGACCTCGCCGCGCGCGGGCAGCAGCGCGGCGAGCGGCGCGGGCGAATCGGCTCGCGGGCCGGCGCCGGAGTCTGACGAGGCTGCCGTGGTCATCGGGGGGGCGAATCCTCGCAGGCTCCCGCGCTCGCGGCCAGCCCGAACGCGCCTCAGCCTCGATCGCCCGCGGGCTCGGGCAGGGCCGGTGGGCACGGCGCGTTGGCGACGCCGGGCGAGCCGAAGTTGCCGCCCGAGCCATAGGGCTCGGCGGCCGGGCAGGTCGCGCCGCCGCGCTCGATGACGACGGCGTGGCCGACGTAGGCGTCTCCCCAGGCCGCCGTCCACGTGACGGCGTCGAGTGTGAGGCCGTCGGCGCACGGGCCGAGACAGAGCGCAATGCGATCGTCGCCATTGTTGAGGACGAGCTTGGTGCCGTAGGCGAGATCGACGGGCGCGTCCCCGTTGTGCGCCCGATCGACCGATTGTCCGAGCACGAGGAGGCCGCGCGGCGCGAGCACGCCGCCGTCGACGGCGACCTCGGTCGTTCCGTCCGAGAGGCGCAACGTGCCGAGGTCGATGGCCTCGCCGGCGACATTGGCGATCTCGATCCATTCGTGCCCGAGATCGCTGCCCGCGGGATCGACGAGCAACTCGTCGATGACCACCTCGCCCGCGCGCGGCGGGCGCGCGTCGACCTCTCGTTCCTTCGGGACGTCCCCCGCCGCAGCCGCCGCGACGTCGGCCTTCCCCTCCGACGCCTCCGATCGGTCGTTGGTCGCTCCGTCGGCGCGCGCATCGGCGACGGCGGCGACCGCCGCGTCGGCGCGCGAGGTTCCGGCCCCGCGCGAGGGCCCCGGCGAGGCGCCGGCGGGGTCCCCCGGCGGCGGCTCGTCGACCCCGGGATCGAGGGCCGGTCCTGCGTCAGCGGAGGGGGGAAGCCGATCGGACTTGCCCGACGGCGCTCCCGGGATCTTCGGGACGCACGCGGAGCAGGCGAGCCACGCCAAAAACACCAATGAGAACCGCACGATGTATCGCATGAGGCATATTCGGTCGAGCGCCAGTCCTGTTGCGTGCCCTACGGGTTTTCTCCTAGCTTATTTTCTGTAAGATCACATCAAGACGGCATGTCGTTCAGCCGAGGTTTGGTTGTGGCGCATCAGCACCTGCGCCGGGAGCGGTCACCATGTTCTTCGCGTCCAAAAAGATCCTTCGCATCTCCGCCGTCGGCCTCGCGCTCGCGCCTCTTCTCGGCTCGGCGCCCGCGTTCGCGAACGACTGGCCGTCGCTGGGTCTCGATGGGGGCCGAGGTCGCGCCACCGACGAGAAGGCCGGCGCGCCGTTCTCCATCGCGTGGAACGCCAGCCCCTCTGCGGGAGCGTTCGTCGCGAGCCCCGCGGTCGTCGACGGCTTGGTCGTCGTTGCCGGCGGCAAGGGCGACGTCACGGCGCTGAACGCGCTCGACGGCACCGCCGCGTGGACGGTGAAGGCGAGCGGCGGCATCGGCGCGTCGCCGGCCCTCGATCACGGCCGCATCTATTTCCCGACGCTGTCGGGCCAGCTGCAGGCCCTGCACCTCGGCACGGGCGCGAGCGCGTGGTCGCGCGCGTTCGGTGGGCAGAACTACGGCTCGCCGATCGTCGTGTCCGACGACATGGGCGCGAGCGTCGTGCTCGCGGCCGGGTTTCCGCAGCAGAAGGTCGTCCGCCTGAGCGCGTCGACGGGGGCCACGCAGTGGGAGACGGCGCCGGACGCCGTTGCCGATCTCGTGACTTCGTCGCCCGCGCTCGGCGCCGGGCGGGTCACGTTCGGCATGAACGGTGGCCGCTACCAGACGCTCGACGTCCTCACGGGCGTCACGGCGTGGCACTCCGACGTCGCGGGCGCCGTGGGCCTCTCGGCGCCGCTCGTCGTCGGTACGACGGCGTACTTTCTGCCGGGCGGCGCCGCGTCGGCGCTGTTCGCGGCCGACGCGACGACCGGGCAGGTGCTCTCCGGCTGGCCGGTTCAGGCGACGGACCCATCCGCCCCAGCGGCGACGGCCTTCACGAACAGCAGGCACGCGGTCTCTTCGCCCGCGCTTCTCGGCGACCTCGTCGTGTTCGTGACCCGCTTCGAGTACGACCTCAACCCGGCAACCGCGGGCGCGCCCGCCGTCCACTCGCTCCGCGAGTACGTCGTCGCCGTCGATCCCAAGACCGCGGCCGTGGCCTGGCAACAAGAGATGGGCCATCGCGACGCCTCGACCTCGAACGACATCCCCGAGCTCAACGTCTCGCCGACGCCGGTGTCGTTCGCGACGGACTCCTCGCCCTTGCTCGCCGTGGCGTCCAGCATCGTGCCGTCGGTGCAGATCTACGACCTCGGCGGCAAGCAGGTGTGGAACGCCAGCCTGAGCGCGCCCACGCGCTCGTCGCCCGTGTTCGCGAACGGCCTGCTCGTGGTCGCGACGGACATGGGCGTCGTGCACGCCTTCGCCTCCGACGTCAACCACGCTCCGCTCGCGCCCGCGGCGGGCTTCGATCCGGCCGACGGCCAGATGGTCGACGGCCCCAAGCCGACGCTCAAGTGGGCCGCGGCCCAGGACGCCGAGGGCCAGGCGCTCCGCTATCAAGTGCGCGTCATGGGAACGGGTGACGATCTCTACGAGTCGCCGCTCGCGCAGCTCGACACGGCCGCGGGCGAGACGTCGGCGGTCCTCACGAAGAGCCTGACGCCCGGCGCGACGTACCTCTACGCGGTGCGCAGCCGCGACGAGAAGGGCGCGTGGTCGTCCTGGTCGCCGTTGCACACGTTCATCATGTCGATCCCCGCGACGATCGAGGTCGCGGGCAAGTCGTTCGAGACCGTCGACGACGCCGTCGCATCGCTGCCCGCCACGGGCGGCCAGATCGACCTCGGGCGCGGCAGCTTGCACCTGACGTCGACGCTGTCGCTTCCCGCGGGAGTCGCTCTCGTCGGCGCGAGCCCGCACGACACGATCGTCGACGCGACGGGCCTCCGGGCCGGCATTCAGATCACGGCCGCGGCGCACACGGGCGCGCCCGCGCTCAAGAACCTCACTGTGATGGGCGCCGACGTCGGCGTCGACGTGGTCGACGTCTCGAACGCGCTCTTGCGCAACGTCGTCGTGCGCGACAACAAGAAGGCGGGCGTCCAGGTCGAGGAGGGCGCGGCGGCCGAGGCCATCAACGTCACACTGGCGCGCAACGGCATCGGCGCCACCGTCGGGGGCAAGCTCTCCATTCACAGCAGCCTCGTGGTTCAGAACGAGACGGGCCTCGCGCAGACCGGCCAGGGGGGCGTGACGAGCCGCTACAACGACGTATTCGCGAACGCCACAGCCAACTACCAGGACGCGACGGCGGGCACGGGCGATGTCTCAGTGGCCGTGTCGTTCCGCTCGACGGCGGACTTTCACCTCGCGGGCTTCCAGCCCACGACGGACCGGGGCGACCCGGGCGACGCGTATGGGCTCGAGCCGCAGCCGAACGGCGCGCGCGTCAACATGGGCGCGTTCGGCAACACGCCCACGGCCGAGCTGTCGGAGTCGGCCGGCGCGTCGATCCCAGGCGCGCGTCCCGGCTTGCCCACCGCCTCGGCGACGCCGAGCGCGACGCCCTCCACGGGCGGCACCTCGACGACGGTCCCCGGCGGCGGCGGCAGCGGCTGCGCCCTCGGTGGCACTTCCCCGGCTGGCGGGTCCCCCGCCTGGCTACTCGCGGCGGTCGGCGCCGTCCTGATTGCGCGCCGCCGCCTTCGGCGATAGCACCGGCGCTCGGTCGCTTCTTCGGGCGGAGTGAAGCCCGTTACGGGCGGCAGGTGCGCTCGGCTCGAGTGGCGGGGCAGGGCCGCGCGTTGCTTCTTCGCGGCTCGCTCCGCGGACGGAACGAGCCGCGAAGAAAGCTCTTTCCGGAGGGGGTTTGCCCGAGGGCGCTTTCCGGAGGGCGCTTGGTTGATGCTCAGCGGCGCGTTTGTTTCTCGAGGACCTTGTAGGCTTCGGTCAGGCGCTGCGTGAGGTCGGTGGCGGCGCGCAGGCCCTCTCCCGAGCCGGCGTGGAGGTCGGGGTGATACTTGCGCATGAGGCGCCGGTACGCTTTGCGGATCGTCTCGAAGTCGGAGCCGGGCGGGACCTCGAGCGCGGCGTAGGCCCTGCGGATGGCCTCGTCGCCGGCGGCGGTGCGGCGTGGCGGGTCGGCGCGCGGGCGGGCGCTCGAGCGCGCCCCGGTGGCGGCGCCGGCGGAGGTGCCGGCGCGGGCGGAGGCGGGGCGGGGACCGCGCGCGGCTTCCTCGGCCTCCTGGCGGGCGAGCCGGCGGCGCTCGAGCTCGGCCTCGAGCTCGTCGTCGGAGAGCCCGCCGAGATCGCCGCCCCAGCCGTCGTCGTTCCGGCGGCCATCGTCGAGCTCTGCGGCCTTGTCGAGCAGCGAGTTCAGCTCGGACCGCGCGAGATCGATGAGGCGCCTGCCGATGCTCATGCGTCCTTGGCCTCGAGCAGCGAGCGGCCGTCCATCTCCTTGGGCTGCTCGAGGCCGAGGTAGTCGATGAGCGTCGGCGCGACGTCCGCGAGGCGCCCCCCCGCGCGCAGCTTGCGGCCCACGAGGTCGCCGCCCACGGCGATGAACGGCACGGGATTGGTCGTGTGCGCCGTGTGAGGCTGGCCCGTCTGCGGGTCGACCATCGTCTCGCAGTTGCCGTGGTCGGCCGTGATGAAGACGCTGGCGTTCACCTTGGCGGCGGCGTCGATGACGCGGCCGAGGCACGTGTCGATCGTATCGATGGCGCTCACGGCCGGGGCGAGCTTGCCCGTGTGGCCCACCATGTCCGGGTTGGCGTAGTTCACGAGGATGAAGTCGGGGCCGTCCGGCGCGAGCGCCTCGACGACGCCGTCCGTGACGGGCGCTGCCGACATCTCGGGCGCCAGATCGTACGTCGCGACGTCGCGGTTCGACGGCACCAGGCGTCGCTCCTCGCCGGGGAACGGCTGCTCGACGCCGCCGTTGAAGAAGTACGTCACGTGGCCGTACTTCTCGGTCTCCGCCGTGCGCAGCTGCGAGAGGCCCGCCTTCGACAGCACCTCGCTCAAGATCATGTCGAAGCTCTGGGGCGGGAACGCCGCGGGCACGGGCACCTTGGCGTCGTACTGGGACATGGTCGCGAACGCCGCGAGCTTGGGCCGCGGCGCGCGGTCGAAGTGCGGGAAGTCGGCGTCGGCCGCCGAGAGCGCGAGCGTGAGCTGTCGCGCGCGGTCGGCGCGGAAGTTGAAGAAGAAGCACGCGTCGCCGTCCCGGAGGATCGCGAGCGGCTTTTCGGCGTCCGCGCCTCGGCCCTTCGCCAGCAGCGGCAGCACGAACTCGTCGGTGATCTCTTTGCCCGCGCCCTTGTCTCCCGGCGCGCCGGCGCCGCTGTACGACGCCTCGACGGCCACCGCGAGATCGTCGACCAGCTTGCCCTCGCCGCGCGTGAGCATCTTCCAAGCCACCTCGAGGCGGTCCCAGCGCTTGTCGCGATCCATCGCGTAATAGCGCCCGACGGCCGAGGCGAGCTGGCCGACGCCGATCTCCTTCAGCTTGGCCGCGACGCCGCGCAGGTATCCGGCCGCCGACCGCGGTGGCGTGTCACGGCCGTCGAGGAAGGCGTGCCAGGCGACCCGCGTCAGCCCGCGCCGCTTGGCCAGCTCGCAGACTGCATAGGCGTGGTCGAGCGAGGCGTGGACGTTGCCCGGGCTCGTGAGGCCCATGAGGTGCAGCGTGCCGCCCGAGGTCTTGGCGGCGTCGATCGTCTCCGCGATCACCGGGTTGGCGAAGAACGTCCCGTCGCCGATGGCCTTGTCGATGCGCACGATGTCCTGATAGACGATGCGGCCCGCGCCCAGGTTCAGGTGGCCGACCTCGCTGTTGCCCATCTGCCCGTCGGGCAACCCGACGTCGTTTCCGGACGCGCCGATGAGCGTCCACGGGTACTTTTTGTACAGCGCGTCGAAGGTTGGCGTGCGCGCGAGGCGGATGGCGTTGGCGTCTCTGCCGGGGCGTTCGCCGAACCCGTCGAGCACGACGAGGACGACGCGGGTCTTTTTGCTCATCGCCAGGAATTTAACACGCGCCGGGCGCTCGAATCGACGCCGGGGCGCTGGCCTGGGGACTGAAGCGCCTTACCATGTCGTCGCGGAGGGAGGATCCCATGGACAATTCGAACATCGCCAATGCATCGACGACCATCGACGCGCCCGTCGCCAAGGTGTGGCGCGCACTCGTGACGCCCGAGACCATCAAGCGCTACATGTTCGGCGCGACGGTCGTCTCCGAGTGGAAGGAAGGCAGCCCCATCGTCTGGAAGGGCGAGTGGAAGGGCAAGCCGTACGAGGACAAAGGCGTGATCGTCCGCTTGGACCCGGGGCGGACGCTGCGCTACACGCACTGGAGCCCGCTGTCAGGCGCGCCCGAGACGCCCGAAAATCAGCACACGGTCACCATCGAGCTCGCAGGCGAGGGCGCGCACACGCACGTGTCGCTGTCCCAGGACAAGAACCACACCGAGGAAGAGCGCAAGCACTCCGAGGAAAATTGGAAGACGATGCTCGTGGGGCTGAAGAAGGTACTGGAGAGCGAGGGGTGAGGCGGTCGTCGCAAGGCGAAAACCGTAAAGACCGTTCCGAGACGGCCCCGCCGCCAGCGAGATCAGCTCCCCGTTCCCTATCCCCTCGTCCCTGTCACATCCCCGCTCGCCCCCTGTCCCTCTCCGATCTCGCTGGCGGCCTCCCCCTCCCTCCGCGTGCCACCCCCGGTACCCGTCTGCACCTTTCGTCTTATCGTGCTGAGATCAGCGTAGGCGCGAAGACGTCAATGTGGTGTTTCAGTTTGGAGGATTCTTTGGTCTTACGGGGTGACGTTTGACGTTGTGACGTCGCGACGCTGTGACGTCGCGACGCTGTGACGCTGTCCCGACTTTCGCGGACCCATGGCGAAACCCAAGCACTTCTCGATGCTCCGCGACTTCACCGTCGCGGATTTCCTGACGCTGGGGAACGCCGCTTGCGGGGTGGGCGCCATCTTCGCGGCCATCTCGTACGTCGAGACGGGACAGCTCTGGCATTTTTACGTCGCGGCGGCGTTCGGCCCGCTGGCGTTCGTTTTCGACGCGCTCGACGGGCACGTGGCGCGCTGGCGGCACGAGCACTCGTCGATGGGCCGCGAGCTCGATTCCTTGGCGGACGTGATCTCCTTCGGCGTGGCCCCCGCCGTGATCGCCTATGCGGCCGGGCTGCGTGGGGGTTGGGACCGCGCGATCCTCGTCGTCTTCGTCGCCTGCGGCGTCAGTCGGCTGGCCCGGTACAATGTGACGGCGGAATCCCTTTCGGCAGGAGCGGACAAGGTTCGGTACTTCGAGGGCGCGCCCATTCCGACCAGCTTGTGGTTGACGGGCGTCCTCGCGATCCTGGCGGCGACGGGCCACCTCGGAGAGGCCCTCTGGCCAGGCGCCGCGGACCTGGGACCGTTTCGCCTGCACGCGCTGGTGCTGCTCTTCGCGGCGCAGGGTGCGCTCATGGTCAGCAAGACGATCCGGATTCCGAAGCCCTGACGCCACGGGCGCGGCTGGCTCATCGACTCAGTGGTGATAGGGCTCGCCGCGGATGATGCTCAGCGCGCGGTAGAGCTGTTCGCAGAGCACGACGCGCGCGAGGCGGTGGGGCAGGGTCAAGTTGGAGAGCGAGAGGCGGCGCGACGCCTTCGTGACGACGTGCGCCGGCAGGCCCAGCGCGCCGCCGATGAGGAAGGCGATCGTCTGCGCGCCGTGGAGCATCTGGTGCTCGAGATGCTTGGCGAGCGCCCCGGTGGTCCAGGCGTCGCCGCCGGGCTCGAGCGCGATCAGCTCCGCGCGCGCCGGCAGCCTGCGCGCGAGCGCGTCGTCGTCGTCGACCTCGACGATCTCGACAGGGACGTGGCGGCGCGCGCGCTGGACGTAGTCGTCGCAGAGCGCCGCCATGTGGCGGTCGCGCATTTTCCCGACGGCCAGGACCACGATCTTCACTGGCCCTTCAGACCCTCACCCTAGTCCTCACCCCTGCGGGGAGAGGGAATCTTGGAGCGAGGCACGCTCCCTCAGCTCATAGAGCGTAGTAGGAAGCTCATAGAGCGTAGTAGGACTCGGGCTCGGAGATCTTGGCGTCGGCGGGGACGTCGAGTGGGACGCGGGGGGCTTCGATCCACAGGCTCTCGAGGTCGTAGAACTCGCGCACCGGGTGGAAAAAGACGTGGATGACGACGCTGCCGAAGTCGAGCAGCGTCCAGCGGCCGCTGCCCGTGCCCTCTTGGCCGAGCGCGAGCCGGCCGCGCGCCTTCATCGCCTGCCGGACGTTCTCGGCGATGGCGTCGACCTGGCGGTCGCTGCGGCCGCTCACGATGCCGATGAAGTCCGTGTAGCTCGCCATCGCGGACACGTCGATGAGCACGGGCGCCAGCGCCTTTTTGTCGAGCGCGGCGTCGATGGCGGCAATCGCGAGCGTCCGGACCTCGGCGAGCTCAGCGCGTGGCGCGCGGGCGGGCGGCGCCAACGCCGCGCGGTCCGTGACGCCCGATCTCAGGGCGCCGCGCACCGGAATCCGTCCAGCCTTGCGCGCGCTCACGGGCTGGCGCGATTTGGCGCCCTGTCCACCTCGATTTCGGGACCCGTCCGTCTTGCTCCCCTTGTTCCCCTTGCCCCCGGATCGCGTCGGACCTTTTGTTTTCTTCACCTGCTTCAATCGTAGCAAAGGGGTTCGGTGGTGGCCAGCGTTCGCGACCTCCGACTCGGCTATGGGGCCAGGGGGGCCGAGGGCGCCGGTCCGGACGGGGGAGGCGCGGCGTCGCGAGCGTTTTCGGCGGCGCGCCAGCGCCGCTCGAACGTCCGCACGAGCGCCACGAGGTACTCCTGCCCGAGCCCGAGGCGTCCCTCCACCTCGCTCGAGGCGCGGTCGAGCCAGCGAGCCTCGTGGCTGCTCGCGCCCTCGTCGTCGCTGCCCGGCACGGGATCCGTCGTCTGCCCGCCGCTCTGGGCCCAGCGGCGCGCGGCGCTCTCGATCTTCGAGTTCGCCCAGGCGGGCGCCTCGAGCATCGTCTGACCGAGGACGCGGCTGCCTTCGCGGAACGCCTTCACGATGGCCGTGCGCTCGGTCTCCGCGAGCGCCGCGTGCATGACGTCGCGCAGCTCGATGGCGCGCGTGCGATCGATGCCCGCGCCCACGTGCATCTTCGCGCAGAAGTGATCGAACAGCGTGCCGAGCTGGAACGTCGACGCCATCTCCTCGGCGCGGCGACCCACGGCGAGCACGGCGAAGAACTTTCTCCAGGCCAGCTTGAGCGCGAGCAGGGTCGCCGCCGTGAGCGTCGCGTTGCGCATGGCCGTCGACCCGCGCGGGTCGCCGAGCAGCTCGGCCGAGGAGGCCGCGAGGTCCACCTGCCGGCGCTCGGCGAGCTTCATGAGCATTCCCGCCTTCACGCGGCCCGAGAGATACTCGTCCATGACGGGGAGCGGGACGACGCCGCCCACGGCCGTCGCCAGCAACGAGCGCCGCACGATGAAGCGGCGGTTGGCGGCGAGGTGGTCGAGCTCGCCCGGGACGATCTTGCCCGCCCCGCCGGGGAGCACGATGAGCTCGGGCTGGTCGTCGTCTTCGTTCATGGCGTCTTTCCCGCGGGCGGCTTCGACGATTTCAGCGCGGGCGGCGCGGGGACCGCCCCCGGCTTCGCCGCGTGAGCGGCGGTCTTGGGGGCCGGGGCGGGCGGCAAGCGCGTGCTCGGCAAGCCGCCGAGCAGCTCGCGTTGCTCGGGCTCGATGCGCTGGCGGAGCGCCAGATCCTCGGCGGGCGGAGGGGTCACGGCCGCCGTGCTCCCGACGTCCGTGACAGCGCCGTGCACCTCGACGGCGCCCTTGAGGTCGCGGCCCTCTCGTTTGGTCGTGAAGGTCGCCGTGAGGTCGATCCCGAGGAGCGCGCCCGTGCCGTCGTCGACGAGCGCGCGACCCTGGAGGTCGTTGACGACGACGCCGGCGCGCCAGGCACGCAGGCCCTGCGGGGTGTCGCGCGGCGCCGGATCCTCGGCGCGCGCCGTGTCGCGCGCGAGCGCGTACTCGGTGACCGCGGCGCCTCCCGCGCCCGCCGGGCCCGGGGTTCGTCTGAGCGCGGCATAGGGCGCGGCGAGCTCCCAGGCCGCCCAGGGCGCGCCGAGCGCCTCTTCGAGGAGCTTCGTGGGCTCAGGCTCTTCGGCGACGCGACGGATCATCTTGCCATAGCGTAGCGCAACGAAGAGCTCGCGGCCCACGCGCGCGACCTCGCGGCCGCCGTCGCGGTCGTTCGTCTCGGACAGGCGGAAATTCCGCGCCCGGTCGACCCAGACGTCGGTCGTCGTCGTGACGCCGTCGTCGGGCGCCGCGACCCCCGCGACGAAGCGCGCCGTGCCGTGGTAGTGCGCGCCGCCCGCGCGCCCCAGCGCCTCCGCGAAGAACGCGGGCCGCAGCGCCTCGGCGAGGGTCGCCGTCTGCCGGCGCGTCTCGGCGTTGGAGCCCCGGGTGCACGCGAGGGCCGCGAGCGGGAGGGCGAGCAGGGACCAGGGGAGAAGGATTCGCTTCAAGCCGCCCGACACCTTAGCATTGGCGAGGCATGGCCGAGAGCGCCGCCTGGCTGTCGTCCTCTTCCAGCGCCTTTTCGCAGCTGGCGTCGTCGCCCTTCGCGATCGCGGCGGCCGGGATCTTCGGCGCGCTCTGGGGCAGCTTCTTCAACGTCTGCATCGCGCGCATCCCCGGCGGACAGTCGATCGTGCGCCCCGGGTCGCGCTGCGGCGCCTGCGGCGCGCCCGTGCGCGCGCTCGACAACGTGCCCGTGCTCTCGTACTTCTGGCTGCGGGGCCGGTGCCGCGCGTGCGCGGCGCCCTTCTCGGCGCGCTATCCGCTCGTCGAGCTCCTGGGCGCGCTGCTCGCGGCCGGGCTGTGGTGGCAATGCGTCGCGAGCGATCCCGAAGGCGCCGTCGCGGTCCGCCTCGCGCGCTTCGCCTACGATTTCGCCTTCACGGGCGTGCTCGTCGTCTTGTCGTTCATCGATCTCGCGACGCTGCTGCTGCCCGACGTCATCACGTTGCCCGCGCTGGCGGTCTTCTTCCTGGCGGGCTTCGGCGTGCATGAGGCTTCCTGGCTCGCGCGCGTCGTGGGCGCCGCCGCCGGCTACCTCTTCGTGCGCCTGATCGCCGACTTCTACTACTACGTGCTCAAGCGCGAGGGCCTCGGTCTCGGCGACGGCAAGCTGCTCGCGGTCATCGGCGTCGCGCTCGGCTGGAAGGCGCTGCCGCTCGTCGTCTTCGCGGGCGCCATCCTGGGCTCGCTCATCAGCATCCCCGTCGTGCTCGCGACGCGCCGAGGCCGGGGCGGCTCGGAGTCGCTGCGCGACGTGCAGGTCCCGTTCGGGCCGTTCCTGGCTCTCGGCGCGCTCGTGTACCTGTTCGCGGGTCGCGCCCTCCTCGCCTTCACGGGCGGGGCCTGGCTGTGAGCGGGCGCGGCTTCTTTACGAGGTGCGCCGCGGCTTGTTTCGCTGGTGCGACGGCCTATTTATCGTAAGGTCACGGGTACGCGGCCGAGAGCAGCGAACGAGGAGGGTCCCTTGCTGAAGGTCAAGGCGCGTTCTCAGGCGACGGCCGAGGTCGTCGCGCAGGTGCTCGAAGACGTCACGACGACCGAGCGCGCCGTCCGCCGGAGGCGCCCGGCGTGGCCCTTCGTTACCCTCTCCTGGGCGCAGAGCATCGACGGCAGCCTCGCGCTCGAGGCCGGGCGCGGCGTCGCTTTGAGCGGCAGCGAGTCGCTCGCGCTCACGCACGCCGTGCGCGCCGCCCACGACGCCATCCTCGTGGGCATCGAGACGTTGCTGGCGGACGATCCGCAGCTCAGCGTGCGGCGCTGGGCGGGTCGCTCACCCGCGCCCGTCGTGCTCGACAGCCGCTTGCGCACACCGCCCTCGGCGCGCGTTCTGTCGAGCGCGGGGCCCGATCGCGTCGTGCGCATCGCCTGCACGGAGGGCGTCGAGCGGGCGCGCGCCGCGGCGCTCGTCGAGAGGGGGGCGAGCGTCCTGGCCCTGCCGGCCTGGTCGAACGGATGGGTGGATCTCGAGGCGCTCCTCGACGCGCTCGGCGCCGCGGGCGTGCGCCGGGTCATGGTCGAGGGCGGCGCGCGCGTGCTCACGAGCTTTCTGCGCGCGGCGCTCGGCGACTACGCCATCGTCACGGTCGCGCCGCGTTTCCTGGGCGGGCTGGCCGCCGTGGGCGCGCTCGATGAGGCGCGCCCCCCGCGCTTCACCTCGATGACGAGCCACCGCCTGGCCGATGACGTCGTGCTCGCCGGGCCACTCGCCTGGGGCACGACGTGAGACGTCAGGCGCTCGTCTTCGCCGGGCCCCGCCGCGTCGAGGTCGTCGAGGACGAGCTCGCGGCGCCGCCCGCCGGGCACGTCCTCGTGAAAACGCGTGTCTCTGCCGTGAGCGCGGGGACCGAATTGCTCGTTTACCGCGACGAGCTGGCGCGCGGCCGCCCGCTCGACGAGAGCCTGCCGGCGCTCGCGGGCGGGTCCTTCGCGTTCCCCGCGCGCTATGGCTACGCCGCCGTGGGCGACGTCGTGGCCGCGGGCGCGGGCGTGCCCGGTGGCTGGCTGGGGCGACGCGTCTTCGCGCTGCAGCCACACGCGAGCGCGTTCGTCGCGCCGCTCGAGGGCGTCCTCGAAGTGCCGCCTTCCCTAGACGCCGAGCGCGCCGCGCTCTTCGCGAGCATGGAGACCGCTGTCAACCTCGTCCTCGACGGCGCGCCGCGCCTCGGCGAGCGCGTCGTCGTCCTGGGCCAGGGCGTCGTCGGGCTCCTCGCGACCGCGCTGCTCGCGCGGTTCCCCCTCGAGGCGCTCGTCGTCGTCGACACCGTCGCGACGCGCGCCCGACGCGGCCTCGCGCTCGGCGCCCACGCCGCCGTCGCCGATGTCACGGCGGCGCGCGCCGCGCTCGTGGGGGCCGGCGGCGCCGGCGTCGGCCCCGAGCGGGGCGCCGACCTGACGTTCGAGCTCACGGGCAACCCGGCCGCCCTCGACGACGCGCTCGCGCTCACGGGCCGCGAGGGGCGCGTCGTCGTCGGCTCGTTCTACGGCGGCAAGCGCGCGCCCGTCGACCTCGGCGCCCACTTCCACCGCGGACGGCTCACGCTGCTCAGCAGCCAGGTGAGCCACATCGCGCCGGCTCTCACGGGCCGCTGGGACCGCGCGCGCCGCCGCGCCGCGGCCTGGGACGCGCTCGCGCGCTTCGACGCCGCGGCCGTCGTCACGCACCGCTTCGCGCTCGGGCGCGCCGCCGAGGCCTATGCGCGCCTCGACGCGGGCCCCTCCGAGGCGTTACAAGTTCTCCTCACTTACGAGTGAAAGAGCGGAACGACATGAGTCGATACACGGTCGGCGTCCTTCGCGAGTTCATCGCGTCCCACTTTCTCTTCGGCGGGGATTGGGGCCGCGAGAATCAGCCGCACGCGCACCACTACCGCATGGAGACGATCTTCGCGGGCGACGAGCTCGACCGCCACGGCTACCTGCTCGACATCGCAGTCGTCAAGCAGCACCTCGACGGTCTCGTGGCGCGCTTTCGCGACAAGATGCTCAACGACCTGCCCGAGCTCGGGGGCCGCAATCCCGGGCTCGAGCCCTTCGCGCGTGCTCTCGCCGAGGGCCTGTCCCGCGCGCTCCTCCCGGCGCTGCCGCCGCGCACGCTGACGGCGCTCATGGTGAAGCTGTGGGAGGACGAAGAGGCCTTCGCGACGTACACCCTCTCGTTTCCCTGAGCGCTGGACCGCATGCGCATCGCCTTCGTCCTGCTCGGCGACCTCGCCCGCGTCTCGGGCGGGTTCGTTTACGATCGCATGCTCGTCGAGCGCCTGCGCGCGCGCGGCCACGTCGTCGACGTCGTGCCGCTGCCCTGGCGCTCGCGCGCGCGCTCGGTGACGGCGAACGTGCGGCCGCTCCCGCCCGTGCTCGCCGCCGCGGACGTCGTCGTTCAAGACGAGCTCTGCCACGCCGCGGTCTTCGCCAGCAACCGTCAGCTCCGGCGCGCCGGCATTCCGGTGGTCGCGCTCGTCCACAACGTCGCAAGCGCCGGGTCGCGCAAGCGTGGGCCCGGGCCGTCGCTCGGGCGCGCGCTCGAGCACCGTTATTTGCGCACCGCCGACGGCATCGTCGCCGTCTCCGAAAGCACGTTGCGCGACGCGCGCGCGCCGCTCGTGCGCGACGTCCCGAGCGTCGTCGCACGGGCCGGCCGTGACCACCTGCCCGCGCGCCGGCCGGGCGCCGCCGCGGTCGCCGCGCGCGCCCGCGCGCCCGGGCCGCTGCGCGTGCTCTCCTCGGCGGCGGTCGTGCGCGCCAAGGGCCTGCACCGCCTCGTCGAGGGGCTCGCGCGCCCCGGCGCCGGCTCGCTCGAGCTCGACGTCGCGGGCGCCCTGGACGTCGAGCCCGCCTACGCGAGAAAGGTGACCGCCCTCGTCGCGCGCTCGGGCTTGGGGGCGCGCGTGCGCCTGCACGGCCTCCTGACGGGCGACGCGCTCTGGTCGCTCTACGCGCGCGCCCACGTCCTGGCGCTGCCCTCGGATCGTGAGTCGTATCCGCTCGCCGTCGTCGAGGCGCTCGGCTACGGGCTGCCCGCGCTCGTCACCGACCAGGGCGGCGCGCGCGAGGTGTTGGGCGACGGGCCGCAAGGACTCTGCCTGCCACCGGACGACGTCGGCGCCTGGGCGGCGGCGCTCGCGGCGTTCGCGGTCGATCGCGCGCGCCTCGCGCGCGCCGGGCGCGCGGCCCTCGAGCGCTTCGCGGCGCTCGGCACCTGGGACGACGTCGCGTCACGGGTGGAGGCGCTCTGCGCGCGCGTCGCCGTCCGCCGCTGAGCGCGTCACGAGCCGCCACTCGCCCGCGAACAACGCCAGCGTCGGCAACATCGCCACCGTCGCCATCGTCCACGTCAAGGCGCGCGGCAGCAGCGGGAACAGCGCGGCCGCGACGAACGTCATCTGCACGCCCGCGAAGAAGCGCGCGCGCGGATCGGGCTTCAGGCGCTCGGGGAACGCCACCCGCCCGAGCGTCCGACGCAGCCGGAGGGCGAGCCCGAACGCGGGATAAGCGAGCGCCAACGCCAGGTACCAGGGCGGCAAGCGCCCCCAGCGCACGCCGACGAGTGGCGCCACGAACAGTCCAAGCGCGTCCGTCGTCACGTCGAGCCGAGCCCCCAGGGCCGTCACGCCCGCCGTCCGGCGCGCCAGCGCTCCGTCTGCCCTGTCGGCGAGCGCCGCGAGCGCGTAGAGCCCGCCGGGCAGCCAGCGCGCGCCGCCGGCCGGCGCCGGGCCGGCGACGAACCCGGCGACGAGCGCGATCAAGAACCCGCGCGCGAGTGTCACCCAGGTGGCTTGCGAGAGCGCGCCGCGCTCGTCGGCGGCGCGGCCGCGGCGAAGGCGGCCCAAGAAAAGAACCAGCGAAAGCCACGTTACGGTTGCGACCAACGCGAAGCGCGACCAGACCACCGACGGGTCGTAAGACGCAAAACCCTTCGCGGCCACGGTGATCACAGTCACGCCCGCGAACGTCAGCAAGATCGTTGACCGCTCTACACGCGGTGTCATGAAAATGCGCAGCCCGCGTTCTCCTTGATCCGAATCCTGCTCCTCTGGACACAAATAGGGAGAGAAGATGACGGACTCACCGATCGATCGCCGCCGCCACGCCAGGTTCCAGCTGGGTCTTCCGGTCGGCGTGCGGCTCGCCGGTCGGCGCACGCCGATCATGGTCGAGCTCCTCGACGTCTCGGAATCGGGCGCGCGCTTTCGGGCCGCCGGCGCGGAGGTGCAGGTCGCGGAGCGCGCGGCGTTCGGCTTCGTCGTGCCCGAGCGGCCGAGCTGTCAGGCGCAGGGGTTGGTCGTGCGCGCCGATCGTTCGGGCCAGTTCGCGGGCCAGTTCGTGCTCGCGCTCGACGACACCAATGACGAGTTCGTCGGGTTCATCCGCCACCTCGCAGCCGAGGCCTGACGCCCGCGACGCGGATCACGCTCGGGCGGCTCGGTTTAACACTACTTCACGGGCGGACAACGGCACTGCAACGCCAGCGTTCTAGACTTGTTCCGTGGGCGATGGACGCCCGCCAGAAAGAACGAGAGGGAATCTCATGGACACGGACATCACGAACGATACGAACACGGAGCTCGCGGGCGCGGCGCGCTCGCCACGCAGGCGCTTCTCGCGACGAATGATGGGGGCGGTCGCGGCGCTCGCGCTCGGCGGCGCCCTGTCGCTCTCGGTCGCGCAGGCGCGCGGCTTCGGCGGTCCCGAGGGCGCAGGCGTCGCAGCCTTTCGCATGCACAAGATCCTGGATCGCGTGGGCGCGACCGACGCGCAGAAGGCGCAGATCAAAACCATCTGGGAGGGGTTGCGGCCGCAGCTCAAGGCGCTCCGCGAGCAGCACGGGGGGCTGCGCCAGCAGCTCACGCAGGCGATGACCGCCGCGACGATCGATCCGACGGCGATCGAGAAGCTGCGCCAGCAATCGGTCGGCGTCATGGACAAGCTGTCGTCCGTCATGACCCAGGGCTTCGTCCAGACGGCGCGCGTGCTCTCACCCGAGCAGCGCAAGCAGGCCGCGGCGGAGATCGAGAAGGCGCGCGAGCATCGGCGCGCTCACTTCGACGAGAACGGGCCTGCCGGAATGGGCGAGCCCTGAGCGGGCACGGGCGCTTTGACCACGTCCGCGTCGGGGGTGTAGACATCGAGGGGTGAACGTTCGTTCGCCAGCGATCTCGCCAACGATCTTGGTCGCCGCGGCGGTGCTGGTCGCCTCCGCGGCGCCGGCGCGCGCCGAGTCACCCGGCGGCGCCGCGCCCGCGGAGACCGCGCCCGCGGAGACGGCACCGGCGGAGGCGCCGTCGGCGCCGGCGCGGCACGTCGAGGGCATCGGGTACTCGGACGAGGCGCCTCCGTCGCTGGCCGCGCCGCTCGTCGTGGCGCCCGCGCCGCTCGTGGCGGCTCCGCTCCCGAAGGCGAAGCGCGTCCCGCTCGCGCGTCGCTGGTGGTTCTGGGCGAGCCTCGGAACCGCGGCCCTGGGCGTGGTCCTGGCCGCGCTCTTCATCGGCCCGAAAGAGCCGTATTCGGGAAACGCCATGCCCGGTGTCGTACAGATTTTCTGAATGGACGAGCGCCGGTAATGGACCTGCGCAGGCCACACCCGCGGTTCGACACTTCCGCGCTCGTGCTGACGGCCTTGCTCACCGCCGTGTCCGCCGGTTGTTTCGCGGACCCGACCGAGGTCGTGATCGTCGTCGATACCGATGCGGTTGCCTTCGCCGACTTCCAGCAGATCAACTACCAGCTCGGGCGCGGGTTTTCGCCGGGCTTCGAGAACGGCGCCTTTGCCAACGCCCTGCCCATGCCGTCGACCGTGGGCGTAACGCCGTCGGGCCCAGGAACGACGACCTTCGAGGTGGTCGTGATTTTCACGGGCAACACGGGACAGCCGTTCCTGCAGCGCAAGGTTTCGAACATTCCCTTCGTCCCCGATCAGATGCGCGCGCTGTTCATCCCGATGCTGAAGGGTTGCGCGTGCAACGGCACCAACTGCCCGCACGCGCTCGACGACGGGTGCCGCGACATCACGGCACCCGTCCTGACGTCGTTCGACGAGAGCAACCTCCCGCGCCTCGGCTCTCAGTAACCTGGCGGAGCCCAGTAGCCGTCTTGCCAGGCCCACTGGGCGCCGTCCCACGCCCAGGTGCCGGGGAGCCAGACCCAGCCGGCGTAGGGACGGACGCTGGGCGCGCCGAGCCAGACGCGGGTCGTGCCGCGCCAGCCCCAGTGACCCGCGACGGGCCCGACGCCATAGCCGAAGCGGGGCCCGCCGTAACCGGCGTGCCCGCCGTAACCGGCGTGAGCGCCGTACGCCGCGTGGCCCGCGAAGGCTCGCGGCGCCACGGCGACGTGGGGCACGAACGCCGGACGCGAGGCGAAGCCGCCGCGCCAGCCGCCGCTGGCGTGCGCCACCGGCGCGGCATGACCGCCGCCACGCCAACCTTGCGCAGAGGCCGGCTTGGCGGTCCCCAGCAACAATCCGAGAATGGGCAACGCGAACGAAAGTGCGACGCGCTTCATGATCGTGAACCTCCATCCATAGGACGGCGGTCGAGGCGCGCTTATTCCGGCGAAACCCGGGGAGATCTGGCTGAATCAGATCGGAACGCGGGTCTTTTCGAGCGAGGCGACGTCGGCGATGATGCCGCGCAGGCGGTCCTCGACGAGGGCGCGGATCTCGGCGAGCCGCGGCGGCGTGTCGGCCTCGAAGCGCATGACGAGCACGGGCCCCGTGTTCGAGGCGCGCACGAGACCCCAGCCGACATTGCGGCCGCCGTCCTCGAACATCACGCGCGCGCCGTCGACGTCGACGACCTCGTAGCGGTCGCTGAACCAGCTCACGGCGCGCTTGACGACCTCGAACTTCAGGTCGTCCGGGCACGGCATGCGGATCTCGGGCGTGTTGTGCAGGACCGGCAGCGTGTCGAAGAGCTGCGCGAGCGTCTTCGGCGATTGCGTGAGCAGCTCGATGAGGCGCAGGCCCGCGTAGACGGCGTCGTCGAAGCCGAACCAGCGATCGGCGAAGAACATGTGCCCCGACATCTCGCCCGCCAGCGCGGCGTTCTCTTGCTTCATCTTCACCTTGATGAGGGAGTGGCCGACCTTCCACATGATGGCCCGGCCCCCGCGGCTCGTGATGTCATCGAAGAGGGCCTGGCTGCACTTTACCTCGCTGACGAAGGTCGCGCCGGGCTGGCGCGTGAGGATGTCGCGCGCGAACAGCATGACGAGCTGATCTCCCCACAGGATGCGGCCCTGGCCGTCAACGGCGCCCACGCGATCCGCGTCGCCGTCGAGGGCGATGCCCACCTCGGCGTCCGAGGCCCGCACGCGCGCCACGAGGTCGACGAGGTTCTCGGGCACGGTCGGGTCGGGGTGGTGGTTGGGGAAGCGACCGTCGGGGTCGCAGTAGATGCCGTCGGCGTCGAGGCCGAGCTTGGCGAGGATGGGCAGGATCGCGAGCCCTCCCGTGCCGTTGCCGCCGTCGACGACGATCTTGAAGCGGCGCGGTCCGAGCTGGATGTTCGCCGCGACATAGTCGACGTAGTCGCGCAGGATGTCGTGGTCGCTGGCGGTGCCCGCGGGCGCGTCCGCGCGAAAGGCGCGCGTCTCGATGCCCGTGCGCAGCTTCTGGATCTCGGCGCCGTGGATCGTGCTCTTGCCGTGCACGACCTTGAAGCCGTTGTCCTCGCCGGGGTTGTGGCTCGCCGTGATCATGACGCCGCCGTCGGCGTGCAGGTGGAAGACCGAGAAGTAGAGCGCGGGCGTGTGCACGATGCCGACGTCGACGACGTCGAGGCCGGAGGCGAGCAGCTCGCGCTTGAGAACGGCGTGGATGCGCGGCGACGATAAGCGGCAGTCGCGGCCGAGCGTGATGCGGCGCGCGCCGCGCTCGGCGAAGTACGCGCCCATCGAGCGGCCTAGATCGGTGACGAAGGCGTCGGGGAAATCCTCTTCCGCGTGGCCGCGGATGTCGTACTCGCGAAAGACTCTCGGGTTCATGGGCGACTCGGGGTCGAGCGCGGTGATTCTAGAGCAAATCCTGGCGGCCGGACTTCTTGGCGGCCTCGACGATCTTCTTGACGTCTTGCGCGAGGGCCTTCGGCACGACGAGGACAGCGTCCTTCGTCACGACGACGACGAGATCTTTGACGCCGACGACGCCCACGAAGGGCGCTCCCTCGTCGGCGATCACGAGGCTGCCTTCGCTGTCGACGACCGTGGCGCCACCCAGCACGACGTTTCCTTCTTTGTCGGCGGGGCGGATCGTCGCGACGGCCGCCCAGCTGCCCACGTCGTTCCAGCCGAAGGCGCCGGGCAGCACGCGCAGGCCCCCGGCCTTCTCCATGATGCCGTTGTCGATGGAGATGCTGGGCGTCGCCGCGTAACGCGCGCGCACGACGGCCGCGGCCGCGGCGTCGTCTCGCGCGGCCACGGCCGCGTCGAGCACGTCGGCGAGCGCCGGCAGGTGGCGGCGCGCCTCCTCGAACATGCGCCCCGCCGTGAGGAAGAACATGCCCGAGTTCCACAGGTAACCCTTCGAGGCGACGTACTCCTCGGCCTGGGCGAGGTTCGGCTTCTCGACGAAGGCGGCCACGTCGTGCGCGCGCGCGCCGTGCGGCCGCGCGCCCAACTGAGAGCCGACGCGGAGGTAGCCGAAGCCCGTCTCGGCGTGCGTCGGCGTGATGCCGATCGTGACGATGGCCTCGCGTCCCTCGGCGAGAGCGGCGCGCAGCAGGCGCTCGTACGCGGGCTCGTCGCCGATGAACGGATCGGCGGGGAGCACGGCGATGACGGCGTCGGGGCCGGCGCGCCGCGCCGCGACCACGGCGCCAAGGCCCACGGCGGGCGCCGTGTTGCGTGGCACGGGCTCGGCGATGACGTTGGCGGCCGGCAGGTCCGGTACGGCGGCGCGAACCTGCGCCTCCTGGTCGGCGGCCGTGACGACCAGCGTGTTTTCGAGGCCCACGACCGTTTGCGCGCGGCGCACGGCGGCCGCGAGGAGCGATTCGGTGCCGCCCAACGTCAGGAGCTGCTTCGGCCGCGCGCGGCGGCTCGAGGGCCAAAGGCGCGTCCCGCCACCGCCCGCGAGGATGACCGCGAAGGCGGCGACCGCGGAAGCCGGGCTCGTCGCTCGGGGTTGAGACATCGTCGCGGCGCACTCTAACAAACGGCACCCCGGTCGCAAGCGAGCGGCCGGCCGGCGCGCGCGCGGGTTGAATTTCGGCGCGCGGCGATGCGCGACACCGCAAAATTGCCGCGGGCGACCCCGTGGCGGCGTGATATTTTGCAGAGGTGCCAGCGGCTGACGCGCCGAAGGGAGGAGTGGTGGCCGCGCGGGCGGAGGAGCTGCGTCGCGCCGTAGCCGCGGCGACCGACACGGCGACGCGGGCGCGTCTGCAGGTGCAGCTGGCCGAGGTCTTGCGCGTACGCGACCTGCGGCAGGCGGTGGACGAGCTGCGGCGCGCGGCGGCCGACGCTCCGGGTCTGCCCGCCGTGACGATGGCGGTCCTCAGCGTCGCGCGCGCGTTGCCGGCGAAGGAGCGGCTGGCCTTGCTCGTCGAGCTGGCGCCGCCCGCCGACGTCACCGTGCCGGCCTGGTCGGCGGCCGCGGCCGACGCCGAGGCCGAGCTGGGCGCGCCCGCGCGCGCCGCCGACGCGTGGTTCGCCCTCGCGCGCGACGAGCGCGTGCCGCTGCACCGCCGGCGCGTGGCGGCGCGCAAGGCCGAGGCGCTCGCGGCCGGTGTCTCGCCCGACGTGCAGCGAGCGGCGCTCCGGCTCGCGGCGGCGCTCACGTCGGGGGCGTCGCGCCTCGGTTACCTGCGCCGGGCTCTCGCCCTCGCCGTGCCGGTCGCGGGCGCGGACGAGCTCGTGGCGCTCGCGACCGAATGGCTCGAAGCGGGCGGTCCTGGTCACGCCGTCGACGCCGCGCTCGCGCGTGCTCAGTCGGGAGGCTCGCCGCCTCAGGCGCTCGATCGCGCGTCCGCCGAGGCGACCCGCCGCGGGTCGCGCACGCGCACCGCGAACCCGCCTCCCGGCGGCGCGCGTCGGTCGGCGCGCGCGGTCGGCAAGCCGAGCGCGGCGTCGGCGCGCGCGCCCGCGCCCGCGGCTGATGCGGCGGCGCCGACGGTCACGACCCTGCTCGGAGCCGCGGCGCGGCTCGAGGCCGGGCTCGCGGAGGCGAAGGCGGGGCACGCGAACCGCGCGCGGCGGTTGGCCGAAGAGGCGCTCCGGAGCGCGCCGTCGTCGGAGGCGCTGACGGCGCGCGCCGCCGTGCTCGAGACGGCGTTGCGCGAGGGCGGCTATTTGAAGGACGCGTTGCGCATCAAGCGGACGGTCCTCGAGGGCCTGGCCGAGGCGTCGCGGACGGTCCCGCTCGCGGCGCTCGCCGAGGAGGCGGCGCAGGCCGGTCTCACGTCCTTGGCGCGGACATGGCGCGCGGACGCGGGTCTTCCGACCGTGTCCGAGGCGCCGGCGGCGCCCCCCGCGGCCGCCTCGACACCGGCCGAACACTACCTCTACGCGCAGCGGCTCCTGGCCCGCCTGGGCGCGGGTCAATCGCTCGAGCCGGTGCTGGTCGCGCTCGAGCACGCCGTGGCCGGGCACGCCGGAGCGTCCGAAGCGCTCGGGCTCGCCGAGAGATTGCTCACGCGCGTCGTCGACGGAGACGAGCTCGCGCGGCGGCGGCTCGAGCTGCTGCGCGCCGCGCACGGCGCCGAGTTCGAGCCTGCCCGCCGCCTGCGCCTCGGCGAGCGCCTCGCCGAGACCCTCGCGCGGCTCGACGATCCGGTGGGCGCGGTCGCCGTGCTCGAGCAGGCGTTGCGCGGGGCGCCGCCGGGCGACGAGGACAGCCGCCTGCGCGGCGAACGTTCACGGCTGCTGCGAAAGATCGGGCGCGCGCGCGAGCTCGCGGCGGCGCTCGAAGCCGACGCGGCCGCGCTCGTGGGCGACGAGCGCCTGCGCGCGCTGGCGGAGCGCGCGTCGCTGCTCGACGCCGCGGGCGAGTTCGAAGCGGCGCTCGACGTGCGACTCATGGCGCTCGCCGAGTTCCCGGCTGACCTGCCGCTCGTGGGCGCGGCGCGCCGGCGCCTCGAGAGCACGGGCCGTCCCGCGGAGTCGCTGCGCCTCGCCGTAGCGGCCGTCGAGCGCATCGCGGACGTCGCCGAGAAGCTGCGCCTCCTGCGCGACATCGCCGCGCTCTCCGAGCGCTCGGGCGCGAACCCGGCCGAAGCGGCGGCGGCGTGGCTCGCCGTCCTCGAGCTCGATCCACGAGACGCGGCGGCGGCCGCCTCGGCGGAGCGCCTCCTGCTCGCCGTGGGCGACTGGGAGCGCTGCGCGGAGCTTCTCTCGTGGGCCGCGGCGCGCCAGGTGGGCGGCGCGCGCGCGCCCTCGGGCGAGCCGCGCCCCGCGCTCCTGTGGCGCCTCGCCGAGCTGCGCCGCGCGCGGCTCGGACAGACGGACGAGGCGCTGCGCCTGTACGGAGAGATGTTGGCCGAGAGCGGCCGCCCGCAGGGGCCGCTGCAAGATCCGCCCGACCTCGCCACCTTCGCGCGCCGCGACGCCGCCGTGGGCTTGCACACGGCACGCGCGGCCGTCGCGCCCACGGCCGCCGATCGCGCGCGCGCGCTGCTCGACCGCGCGCTGCTCTTGCTCGAGCGGGGTCGCGACGACGCCGCCGAGCGCGACGTCTTGCGCGCGCTCGATCTCGATCCGCGCAACATCGAGTGCGTCGCGGCGCTCGAGCGGTTGCACGAGGGCAGCGGGCGCTGGGTGGAGCTCGCCCACGACCTGCGGCAGCGCGCCGCCGCGCTGCCGCCCGAGCCGGCGGCGCGCCTATGGTTCGGCGCCGGGCGCGCCTCCGAGCGCACGGGCGATCGGGTCGCGGCGCGCGAAGCGTACCGGCGCGCCATGGCGCTCGACCCGGCGCTGCCGGAGCCCATCGCCGCCCTCGGCGGCTTGGCGGCGCGCGACGGCGACTGGAACGAGGTCGCGAAGCTGCTCGAGAGCGAGGCGGCGCTCGTGGGCCCGTCGCCGCGCAAGGGGCGGCTGCTCGCCGAGCTGGCCGCGGTCCACGGCGAGCGGCTTTCGAACCCGCAGCGCGCCATCGAGCTGCTCGAGGCCGCCGCGGGGTTGCTCCCCGAGGAGCCGCGCATGCTCGACCTCGCGTCGCGCTTCAACCTCCTCGCGGGCCGCTGGGAGCCGGCCGTGCAAGCCCTCGATCGCCTCGCGACCCTGGGCGCTGTCCCCGCCGATGCGGCCGAGCGCTACCACCAGGCGGGCGCGGCCGCCGAGGCGCAGGGGCACGTCGATCGCGCGCTCGTCCTCTATTCGCGGTCGTACGCCCGCAACACGTCCTATCGACCGACGCTCGAGCGCCTGTCGGAGATCTGCTTCGACAAGGATCAGTGGGACAACACTTGGAAGGCCACCGAGGCGCTGCTCGAGCGGCACGGCGCCGCGCTCACGGCGGCCGAGCGCGCCGTGCTGCTGCTGCGCTCCGCGATTGCCGACCTGCACGTCGCGGCGCGCGCGCAGGCGACGGCGCGGCTCTCGGCCGTCGTCACGCGCGGCGGTGGGTTCTCGCCCGACGTCGGCATCCGCGACGTCGCCGAGAGCTGGTCGGCGATGCGCGCCGAGCCCCGCTTGCTCGCCAACATGGACCGCGCGCGGCGCGAGCGCGTCCTCGCGCGCGCCACCGAGGCGCTCGCGCTCGCCGTCGGAATCTCGCCGCCCGCGCTCGAAGAGGCGAGCTTGGCGCGAGAGATCCTGGGCGCGCTCGCCGTCGTGGAGGAGCGCTGGCAGGACGCGCTCGGCTTGCTCGCGGCGCTGGCCGAGGGCGCCACGGCGCGGCCCGCGGACGCTTGCGGATTCTTGCTGGCCGCGGGCGACATCCGCGGCGGCAAGCTCGGCGACACGGACGGCGCGAAGGCGCTCTACGCGCGCGCCGCCGCCGTCGCGCCCAGGGACTCGCGGCTCGCGATGCGCAAGCCGGGCGCGCTCGCGACGACGGTCGCACACGACATCACGGACGAGATGATTCTCTGACGCCGGGGTCGCGGCGCGCCGCCGCCGTCCCGAGCAGCGCGAGCCCGACGGCGAGCGCGACCGGTCCGGTGTGGAAGACGAGCAGGTGCGGCAGCTCGGTCGCGGCTGGGCACGCGAGGTGAAGCGCGGCGTGACCCGCCAGCGCGCCGCCGCCCACGGCCGCGACGGCGAGCGCGGGCGCCGCTCGCGCGTGTCCCGGGGCGGTGGGTCCGCGCGCGGCGAGCCCGCGGGCCACGAGCCAGGCTGCCAGGCCGACGCCGCCTGCCGTCATCGCCTCGACGAACGCGCAGTGAAGACCGCCGGGGGCCTCGAGCGCGCGCCCCGTGCCCGCGACGAGCGCCGTCACCGCCGACAACAGCGGGAAGGCCACGGCGACGCGGCCGCCCCAACGCACGGTGGCCGCCGAGGCCACGGCCGCGAGCGCCGCCAGCGCCGCGGACAGGGCGAAGGAGCCGCCCGTGACGATGGGACCGCGCGCGAGCGCGAGAGGCAGCGCCCAGGCGGCGACGACGGCCGCCGCGACGGCGCCCGCGAGGCGGCCGGCTCCGGCGCCCGCGCCGACGGACCCGCGTTCACCGTCGAGCTCGGCGAGGACGGCGGCGGACACGCGCCGCAAGGCCGCGGGCGACGGCGCGGGCAGGATCGACGTGTCGAGCATCGCGAGCAAGCGGCCACCTTCGGCGAGCGTGCGCGCGCAGGCCGCGCAGGTGCGCGCGTGCTCCTCGGCGCTCCGGCGCTCGGGCGCGTCGGGGGGCAGGGCCGCCAGGCCCATGGCCTCGGCGGCAAGGTCGTCGCAGGAGGTCCGCGCCGTCACGACGTCACCGGTCCCGCGGGCGCGAGCGGCGCGAGCGCCTGGCGCAGCGCCCCGTAGGCGCGGAACGCGCGCAGCTTGACGGCGCCCTCCGTCGTCCCGAGCACGCGCGCGATCTCAGCGAACGTCATTTCCTCGAAACGGTTGAGATGAATGACGACGCGCTGCGATTCGGGCAGGGCCTCGACGGCGCGCCGCACGGCGTCCGCCGTGTCGCCGTCGAGCGCGCCTTCGTCGCGCGTGTCGGCCGCGCGGGCCTCGTCGGCGCGCGCGAGCGCCTCTTCGTCGCCGTCCTCGGCCAGCCGCTTGCGTCTGCGAAACTCGTCGAGGCGCACGCGCGCCGCGATGGCGAAAGCCCACGGCGCGACGCGCATGCCAGTCTTGTAGGTGTCGCGCGCCCTGTGCAGCTTGAGAAACGTCACCTGGAGCAGATCGTCGGCCGTCGCCTCCGCCGAGAACGAGCGCCGGAAAAACCGGTGCAGCCGGGGCGCCAGCCGAGCGAAGAGCTGCTCGAAAGCGCGGCGATCACCGGCAACGTATGCGGCCATCAACGTCTCGTCACTGGGTAAAGAGGGGGTGGCGTTCATGGGATCTACGTTCGGCCAGGGCCGAGGGTTACGCCGGAACGGCGAGAATGCCAAGGACCGGTTTCGGGGCGGTCAAAAGTGCGCTCCATGTAAGTTCCCAGGCTGAAGTCACGTCGGGTCGTGTTACAAACCGCCATCTAGAAGCGCTGTGTAACCTCTTCCCAAAAAAGGATTCTTTCTCATGTCCACGAAACTCAGAAAGCTCTTGGGGGCTCTTGGCCTGTCTTTTGGGCTGGTGGTGGCGGTCTCTTTGGGGGGGTGCAGCAGCAGCTCCAACACTCCCGCGAAGGACGGCAGCGCCGGCAGCGGTGGCAAGGACGGCGGCGGCGACGGCGCGGCGGGAAGCGACGCCGGCACGGCGGGCACCGGCGGCAGCGACGCGGCGGCTGAGGCCGGCAGCGACGTGAGTGGCGACACCGCGACCGATGCCGGCGCCGATGCGAGCACCGAGGTACAGAGCGAAGCCGGCACCGATGGTGGCCTACCCGAAACGGGCGGCGACCTGGGCACCGACCTGGGCGCCGATCTCGGCGCGGGCGGCTGAGGGCTCGACGAATCTGACCCCGCTCCTCTCCCGCGAGCGACGCAAGCGGGAGAGGGAGAGGCCCTCATCTGGCGGGCGGTTTGCGGGCCTTCGCCACGGCTCCCACGATCGTGATGGGGAACGCCGCGCCGTGGAAGTAGGCGTCGATGGCTTCCTTCGTGAACAGGAGGACGTCCTGCATGTCCTCGCCGCGGCCGGCGATGCGCTTCCAGCGCGAGAGCGGTCCGAGCTCGACGAGCGGCGCGAAGAAGAATTCGCGGGCGCTCTTGAAGAGGATCTCCCAGCGCTCGACGGCGAGCTCGACGCCGGCGAGGCCGGCGCGCTCGAGCCAGGACGCGACGATGGACCCGTCAGGCACGGAGGCGACGTGCTCGGCCAGCGCCGCCACGCTCTCTGGCGTGCCGTTCTCCAGCAACACGTCACGATAGATGTCGAGGAACTCGGTCCACGATCCGCGCAACGGCGTCGTCAAGAGGAGCTGGCCGCCCGGGGCGAGGACGCGCGCGAGCTCGCGCACGGCGAACGGCGGATCCTCGAAGGCGGCCGACGCGAGATTCGAAACGACGATATCGGCGGAGGCGTCGGGGACGGGCAGGGGCGCCGCTGGCGCGCGCTCGAAGGTCACGCGCCCCGGGGCAGCGGCCTCCAGTCTGGCGCGCGCCTGCGCGACGAAGGGCGCCTCGTCGAGCGCGATGAACCGTGACGCGGCGTCGAAACGGCGCACGAGCTCGAGCGTGAGCGCGCCGGTGGCGCAGCCCACCTCGACGACGCGCGCGGCAGGCCGCACCTCGAGCGCGTCGAGGAGCATCGCCGCGAAACGTTGCCCGTAGGCCGGCGCCACCTCGGCGTCGTAGATGCGCGCGAGGCGCTCCTGCTTCTCGAGGGTGCCTGGCTTGACCGGTATCACGACTTCCCCTCGGTCTTGCCGACGGGCGCGGGCGGATGCCAGCCGCGCACGGGACCGAGCGCCCGCCGCGTCCCCTCGTAGCGGCCCGCGACGTACTTGCAAGCCAGCAGGTAGAGCGCCGACGAGATTCGATTGAGCACGTGCGCGAGATCGGCGCGCGCGGGGGGCGCCGTGGCGCCGCCCGTCTCGGCGGGGAACGCCGCCGTGACGGCGACCTCCGCCTCGCGCGCGACGGCGCGCGCCAGGCCGAGCTTGGCCACGACCGGGCCCTGCCGCACGTCGGGGTACATGAACGGCACGCCATAGAGCTCGTGCGTGTGGTGGGTCGCATCGCGAAGCTCGTCGTCGCCCATGCCGAAGAGGCTCACGGGGGGCGCCGGCCTGCCCGTCACCTCGGCGCCCACGAGCGACCGCGCGAGCTCGAGGATCTCGCCGAGCTCGCCCACGAGCATGCTCGCGCCCTCGGCGTCCGCCGCCGTCTGCGCGTCGAGCACGGCGGACTGCAGGAGGTCGAGCTTGCCGCGCGCGACGATGCGCGGGTGCGTCTTGCGCACGAGCGAGGCGTCGTCGAGAAGATGCGTCAGGTGGTCGGGCTTGGTGGCGAAGCGCTCTCCCGTTTCGAGCGCGCGGTACTTGCCGTTCGGATCGAGCGCCAGTGTGGGGGCTGGGGCTGGAGCTGAAGCTGGAGCCGCCGCGCCTCCGGCGACCACGCCATGCCCGCGCGGCGCGCGGCACACGTCGACGATGGCCTCGGCGAAGGCCCGCGCCGCGGCCTCGCAGGCCGCCTGGTCCCCCACGAGATACCCGCCGCCGAAGTTCGTCTCCGACGGCGGACCGAACCACTTGGCGAGCGTCGTGCGCGCCGCCTTGCAAGCGGCGTCGAGCCCCACGATCGATTCGAGCGGCGGCGCGATGAGGTAGGCGAGGGCGCTGCCCATTGGGGCGTCGGCCAGCGGTGCGAGGTAACGACCCACCGACGCGATGACGTGCGGGAAGAAGAGCACGGGACGCCCAGGCGCCCCGGCCGTCTCGACGGCGTAGAACCAAGCTTCCGTCTCGAGGTAGGCGAGACAGGCCTCGAGCGCGGCGTCGATCTCCGCGGGATCCTGCGCGGCGTAAATGCCGATGCACTCGCCCGACAGCGGCCCCGAGGGGTGGCTCGAGCCGGCGTAGAACGACTTCGCGTAGACGACCTCGGCGGAGGCCGCCTTTGTGCCCTCGTCGAGCGACGCGAAGAGCGCGTCGTCGGAGGTCGCCGTGACGATGCCGAGCGCCCGCTGCCGCGGCGGCAGGCCGAGGGCTTCGGCCAGCGCGGGCGCGGCGTCGTCGATGCGCCGCACGGAGAGCGCGCGCGGCTTGACGGGCGGCAGGTCGAGCTTCACAGCACGACGCCCGACTTCTTGTCGCGCAGCACGCGCTCGAGGGCCGCGGCCACGTCGCGCGCCGCCTCGGCGGGCGGGCGGCCGCGCGGGTTGATGTTCGAGATGACCTCGCGGTCGGCGTCGGTGGCGCCCGCGGCGGGCTGGTAGATGAAGTAGGCCGAGAGCGAGTCGGCGAAGCCGAGCCCGGGCCGCTCGCCGCAGATGAAGACGGCGGCCTCGGCGCCCGTGAGGCGCGCGATTTCGTCCATGATCTTGACGCGCGAGTGACGCACGAAGAACGCGGGCGCGTGCGCGAGGCCGCGCGCGGCGAGGGCCGCGACGAGCGCGCCGTGGAACTCGGGCAGGTGCTGGTTGATGGCCGCCGCCGACAGGCCGTCGCCGTAGATGACGACGAGCCGCGGCGCTTTGCCGATGCGCTTGCCGAGCTCGACGCGCGCCTCGTCGGACAGCGCGCGCCCGAGATCGGGGCGCTGGAGGAAGATGGCCTTGTCGGGCGCGCGCGAGGCGATCTCGAAGAGCTCGAGCCGGCGCAAGAGCGCGGCGTCGACCTCCGACAGCACGGCGTCCTTCGCGGCGGCGTGATCGGCGCGGAAGCGCAGCATCGTGTTGGTGCGGTAGCGCGTGCCCGCGCGGCCCACGGCGACGCGCGCGGGCGTCGCCGCAAGAATGGACGGCATGACGCGCGGGTCGTAGGGCTCGCCGATGTTGACGCCGCGGTCGGGCGTCAGGAGGAGCGTGCCGCCGGAGTCGAGGGGGAGAGCCGTGTCGGAGGGTTTGACGGGAGTGGCGCTCGTTTGCTTTCGGAGAGCTTCCCTCACCATGGCTTCGATGCGCGTGCGATCGATCATCACTTACCCAAAAATCGACGCGTCGCCCGCGCGCGTCGTGAGCTTGCCGTTCGACATGAGCCCGAGCTCCTCCAGCCAGGCCTCGAACTCGGGCGCGGGGCGCAGGCCCATGAGCTGCCGCAACGTCGCGTCGTCGTGGAACGAGGTCGACTGGTAGTTGAGCATGACGTCGTCGCCCATGGGCAGACCCATGAAGAAGTTGCAGCCCGCCGTCGTGAGCAGCACCTCGAGGTTCTCGAGGTCGTTCTGGTCGGCGTCGGCGTGATTCGTGTAGCACGCGTCGCAGCCCATCGAGATGCCGTGCAGCTTGCCCATGAAGTGGTCCTCGAGGCCGGCGCGCGTGATCTGGCGCGCGTCGTAGAGATACTCGGGGCCGATGAAGCCGACGACCGTGTTGACGAGGAACGGGCGGTAGTGGCGCGCGAGGCCGTAGTTGCGCGCCTCGAGCGTCATCTGATCGGCGCCGTGGTGCGCGTCGGCCGAGAGCGCCGAGCCCTGGCCCGTCTCGAAGTACATGACGTTGGGGCCCGCGCACTGGCCGAGCTTGAGCGTCATGTCGTGGGCCTCGTCGAGGAGCGCGAGTGTGACGCCGAAGCTGCGCAGCGCCTTCTCCGTGCCCGCGATCGACTGGAACATGAGCCCGAGCGCGGCGCCCTGCTCGAGCGCCTTCATCTGCGTCGTGACGTGGGCGAGGCAGCAGTTCTGCGTGGGCACGCGCCACGTGCGCATGAAATCGCCTGTGGCGTTCAAGATGGCCGCCGTCTGCGTGGGATTGTCGGTCACGGGGTTGACGCCGATGACGGCGTCGCCCGCGCCGAAGGAGAGCCCGTCGCGCAGCGACGCGAGGATGCCCTCGATCGAATCGGACGGGTGGTTCGGCTGCAGGCGCACCGAGAGGCGCCCGGGGAGGCCGACGGTGTTCGTCGCGTGCACGACGACGCGAATCTTGCGCGCCGCGACGATGAGGTCGAGGTTCGTCATGAGCTTGGCGCAGGCCGCGATCATCTCGCTCGTGAGGCCGCGCCCGAGGCGCAAGAGCTCGGCGCCGTCGTTGCGATCGTCGAGCACGTACTCGCGCAGGCGCGAGACCGTCCACGACTTCACGGAGTCGTAGACCGGGCGCTGCAGGTCGTCGAAAATGAGGCGCGTCACGGCGTCTTCCTCGGGCGGCACGACCGGGTGCTCGTGCAGGTCCGCCAGGGTCAGCTCGGCGAGCACCCGCTTGGCCGCGACGCGCTCGGAGACGCTCGCCGCAGCCACGCCCGCGAGCCGATCACCCGACTTCTCCTCGTTGGCCTTCGCGAGCACGTCCTTGACGTCTCGAAACCGGTACGTGGTTCCGCGCAACGTCGCCCCGAGGTTCATCGGAGGCGCGACCGTACCACGAACTACGTCTTCGGCCTCCACGTGAAGGGCACGCGGCACATCACGCAGTCGAGCACGGTGCCCACCATCTCGCCCCGCGACGCTTCGGTGAGCACCCAGGGACGGATCTCCCAGGGCGGGTTGTGGCGGACGTGCTGCTCGTGCCCGCACTCGAGCTCGGCGATCCAGTGCTGGTTCGCGTCCTGGTGAAATCCCGTGATGCGCCGGCGCATCGGTTCTTCCTCGCCCTTCAACGACCGGCGCGCAGGAAGCGCAGGATCGTCTGCTCGGCGAGCTGCTCGCCGAGGCCCCCGAAGATGAAGTCGAAGGCGTGCTGCCCGTAGGGCACGACGAGCACCTCGTGCCGCACGCCCGCCGCGGAGAGCTTCGCGTCCATGACCTCCGTGTGCGCGAGCGGCACGAAGGCGTCGTGGCCACCGTGCAGAAGCAGCGTGGGCGGGGCAGCCGACGTGACGTGCGTCAGCGGTGAGAGCAGCCGGAAACGTTCGGGCTGCGTCGCCGGTGTGCCGCCGACGTAGCTCCCCAGGCGGCCGGGCGTGTCGAAGACCCGCGGGTTCGTGGGGTGGTTCCAGGCCCAAACGAGATCGGTGGGACCGTAGAACGAGATGACGGAAGCGACGTGGGTGTCCCCGGCCGCGCAGCTCGGCGGCAAAGCCGGTTCGTCCGGCGCGTAAGCGGCGAGCATCGCGAGGTGCGCGCCGGCCGAGCGCCCGAGCAGCGTGACGCGCGCCGGGTCGACCTCGACGCCGACGTCGCGCGCGTGCCGTTTGACCCAGCCGATGGCGCATTTGACGTCGCCGATGGCCGTTTGCCACGTGGGCTGCGGCCCGAGCCGGTACTGGACGTCGAAGACGGCCCAGCCGTGCTCCGCGAGCCAGGCGCTCATGCGCGGCGCGCTGCCCTTGTCGCCCGCGGACCACCCGCCCTCGTGCAGCACGATGATCGCGGGCGCGCGCGCCGCGGCGCTCGCCGGCGGCGTGGGCCGATAGACGTCGAGCGCGAGCGCCTGACCGCCAATCGTGTTGTACACCACCGTTTGCGACGGGTGACCGCCGTCCTCGTCGACGGGCGCCCGCAGGTAACGCGCGAAATCGATGGCGACGTGGTTCTTCACGCCGACGCGCAAGGCCTGCGCGGGCGGAACGCACGCGACGGCGACGATGGCGAGGCCGAGCGTCGTCTGTACGACGATCCAGGCGCGTGCCTGCGACAGGCGGGCCAATCCCGCCGCCAAGACGACGGCCGCCACGACGAAGAGGGTCTTCTCGTCGAAGAAGATCGCGAGGTAAGACGCCGCCTTCGTTGGCGCGGGCAGGACGAGGAGGGCGGCGACGGCCGCTGCGGCGAGGGTCAAGAGAATGGAGACCCAGCGGGCCAGCGCGCGCACGGACAGACACTACCACGCGGTCGTGCGCGTCCCGATCTCAGGCCTTCACGACCGATGCCGACTTCGGAAGCTTCGGGCGGGTTCTTCCCGTTCGTCTGCATGCCCCGCTGGCCGCGTTCCCTCGTCGTTGACCTTCACGAGGGGGGCCAGGAATGCGTTCAGAGCCGCCACGACGGGGGCGGGGACGTCGTGGCCGCCGTCGAAGGGCACCCAGGTCACCTTCAGGCCCGCGGCGGCGAGCTCGTGCGCGAAGCTTTCGTCGGCGGCGAAAGGCAGGATGCGATCGGCGCGGCCGTGCGAAATGAAGACCGGCAGGCCGGCCCGTCGCGCGAAGCCGCGCCGCCAGGTCGCGACGTCCACCGGGGTCCCCGAAAGGAGCACGAGCGCCGTGATGACGTCGTCCGTCGTGAACGCGATCTCGCTCGCGACCATGGCGCCTTGCGAGAAGCCCCCGAGCACGAGGGGGCCGGACGAGGCGCGCTCGCGGACGAGCGCGCGCACGCTCGCAGCGGCGACGTCGATGCCCGGGGGGTGGAACGCGGCGAGGTCCGGCAGCTGGCTGCCCGCGTGAACGTGAGATTCGAGGTCGAGCCGCCACCAGGCCCGGCCGCCGATCGGACCGTCTGGCGGGCGGGTCGCCTCGGGAGCTTGCGGGAAAATGTACCGGGTCCCGGGCGGCAAGACGATCGTCGTCGCGAACGGCACCCAATCGGTCGCCTTCGCGGCGTATCCGTGGAGCAGCACGAGCGTCGGTGGTCCCTCGCCGCCGCGCACGACGGCGGCGAGGTGCGACAGGTGGGTGCGGCCCGCATGCGACGCGGCGCCCACGAGGAGGGAAGCGAACGCCAGGGCGGCCAGAGCCGGCGCACGGTGCGGATGACGCCTCGCCTCGGGTGTGCTCACGAGCCTCGAACATAAGACCGCGCGGCCGGAGGAGAAGAGCGCAGCGCTCCTGAATCGTCGCCCTCGGGCGTCGACTCGACCTGCGCGTCCTCGACGGGACCTTTGCGGCTCACCAGAACGCTCGACCGTGGTCGCGGGCGTTCTGTTCCGCGGGTCGCAAAACCGGCCGATCGGAAGGACCTGGCCGCGGCGCGACCGCGCGGAGGAGGTCGTCAGCAGACCGAAGAGAGGGCGCGGCTGTGGTTGCCGGTGGCGAGGCCGCCGGCCTTGACGGCGGAGCGGACCTTGAGGCCGGCGCGGTTGTGGTTGCCGGTGGCGAGGCCGCCGGCCTTGATTCCGGCCTTGATCGCGAGGGTCGTCTTCGTGGTCTTCGTCGAGGTCGTCATTTTCATTCTCCTTGGTTCGTTGTTGGCGTTGGGGACGCCTGACCTCGATTGCAGCTGGCGTGCCAGCACGAACCCCGCAGAAACTGCGGTGTTTGCGCGCGCGCGCTCGTGTGCGCGAAGGTGAAGGCAGAGCCTTCGCGCTCGTCATATGACTAGGGCGCCGGCGCCGGGGCGAGGCGGCGGCGCACCATGGCGACATGGTCGCGCAGGACGTAGAGCTGGTCCGCGAAGGAGAGCGGCGTCTTGATCTCGTCGACGGCGTGCTGAATGTCGTCGAGCTTTTGCGCGATCTGGCGGCGTTGCTCGTCGGTGTGCGCCGTCATGATCTCGCGCTCGATTCCCATGAGCGCGCCGTACCACCGATAGATGCGCGAGCGCACGCGCCAGCGATAAAGCGACGGCGCCGCGCGCGTCGCGGGCACGACGATGACGAGCAGCGGCAGTATGACGACGAGCACGCGGTCGAGGAGGCTCGCGAGCCAGAAGGGCAGCCGCTTGTAGAGGAACTGGCCGCCCGATTTGTAGTAGCGCTCGGCGTCGCTGCTGATGGGGAAGTCATGCTCGAGCGGCGCGGGGTACTCGCCCGCCGTACGGTACATGCCCGGGCCGCTGTGGATCTCGCGCGCCGCCGCGATGAGGAGGTCCGACAGCGCGGGGTGCAGGTCCCGGTGCGCGACGAGCTCGACCGCGGGACCGACGAGCGCCACGTTCTCCGACGGATAGTCCTTGCCGAGATCCATGGCGCCCTCGGGGAGCGTGAGGTGCGTGAGGAACTTCAGGCGGCGCACGTAGCCGTCGGCCTGACGGAAGCTCATGAGGCGCACGCCGGGTGCCTCGCGCAGGCTCCGCATCACCTGCGGCGTCGCCGAGTCGCCCATGAGGAACGCGGCGTCGACCTTGCCGGTCGCGAGCGAACGGGCCGCCTCTTCGCCGTGCTCGGCGACGAGCGTCGCCGACTTGTCGTCCATGTCGTTGGCTTTGAGCAGCTTGAGCGCGAGCGCGTGCGTGCCGCTGCCCACGGTGCCGATGGCGATGCGCTTGCCGCGCAGCTCCGCGAGGCGATCGATGGGCTGCGGCAGGCGGTAGTAGACCATGAGCGGCTGGGTGAACACCGTGCCCAGCGAGACGAGGTTGGAGATGTCGACGCCGTCGGCGAGGCCGCCCTGCACGAAGCCGACGTCGATGGCCGACTTGCGATCGGCGAGGCGCTCGAGGTTGTCGAGCGCGCCCTCGGAAGGAACGATCTCGACCTTGACGCCGTGGCTCTCGATGATCTTCTTGTACCTCTCGGCGAGGTTGCGGTAGCTGCTGCCCGCCGAGCCGCTGATCATGCGGAAGTGGCTGGGCGGCGCCGACTGCATGAGCTTCGCGGCGAAGGCGCCCGCCGCCATGATGACGAGCAAGATGGGCACGCCGATGCCGAGGACGTCGCGCCACGAGACGGCGCGAAGACGTTCGAGGCGCGTGCCGGCGGCGTCGCTCATGACGGCGCGATTGTACCCGGACTCCTCACCCGCGGGTGCGCACGCTCACGGCGCGCCCGTGGGCCTGCAGGCCCTCCACCTCGGCGAGCGCCTCGATGTCGCCGCCCTGGGCGCGCAGCGCCGCGGCGTCGTACTCGATGAGGGAGGTGCGCTTGACGAAGTCGGCGACGCCGAGCGGCGAGAAGAAGCGGGCGCTGCCGCCCGTGGGCAGCACGTGGCTCGGCCCCGCCATGTAGTCGCCCACCGACTCGGGCGTGTGCGCCCCCATGAAGAGCGCGCCCGCCGTCGTGATCCGCTCGCCGACGGCGCGCGCGTCGCGCAGCGCGAGCTCGGCGTGCTCGGGCGCGAGCAGGTTCATGACCCGCACGACCTCGTCGACGCCGTCGACGACGATGAGCGCGCCGTGGTCGCGCAGCGCCGCCTCGGCGATCTTGCGCCGCGGCAGGCCCTTGACCTGCCGCTCGATCTCGGCGGCGATGCGCTTGCCGACGTCGCGGCCCACGGCGATGAGGATCGGCACGGCCAGCACGTCGTGCTCGGCCTGCGCGAGCAGATCGGCGGCCACCCAGCTCGGGTCGACGCTGTCGTCGGCGGCCACGACGAGCTCCGTGGGACCGGCGATCGAGTCGATGCCGACGTCGCCGAAGACGAGGCGCTTGGCGGCCGCGACGTAGGCGTTGCCCGGGCCTACGATCTTGTCGACGCGCGGCACGCTCTCCGTGCCGTAGGCGAAGGCCGCGATGGCTTGCGCGCCGCCCATGACGAACACGCGATCGACGCCGGACTCGAGCGCCGCCGCCAGCGTCTCGGGCGACGGCCCCGGCGTCGTCATGATGATCTCGCGCACGCCCGCGACCTTGGCGGGCACGGCCGTCATCACGACCGTCGACGGGTAGCGCGCCGTCCCGCCCGGCACGTAGAGGCCCACGCGCGCGAGCGGCGCGACGCGCAGGCCGACGCGCGCGCCGTCCTCGCGCAGCTCGAAGGAGGAGTACGTCTCGCGCTCGTGGAAGCGACGCACGCGCGCGGCGGCGCGCTCGATCGCGAGGCGCACGCCCGGTGCGACGTGGCTCGCCTGTTCGAGCCAGGTCGCGCGCGGCAGCTCGAGCGCGTCGAGTGAGCGCTGCTCGAACTTCTCGGTGAGGTCGCGGACTGCGGCGTCCCCGCGCCGGCGCACCTGGTGGATGACGTCGCGGGCCGCCGCCTCGATCGACGGCGGCGTCTCTGCGCTGCGTTCGCAGAGCGGACGCAAGCGCGCGGAATAATCCGGGTCCTTGGCGTCGATGATTCGCAGCATCTCATCTCCAGCATAGGGACTCGGTTTCCGAAATGCCACTGGGCCGCCGCGCGCGTAACCGCCGCGACACACGCACTGGCGCGCTCTTCGTGAACGAATTACACGCGCCGTTCATTTTTCAGGGGGGCCCTCCGCACGCGGCGGGTGTAGCGTGAAAAGGTCGAAGGAAGGAGGGCAGCATGGGTCATTCGGGGAATGGGAGAAGGGGGCGAGACGGGCTCACCGTCGGGTCTGTTTTCGGGTCCGTTTTCGGGTCCGTTTTCGACGAAGTGGCGCACGTACGCGCGCGCTTCGCGGTCGATCCGTCGACGCCGGCGCGGCTGGCCGACGCGTGGACGGCGCCGACGGGCACGACGGAGGAGGACGAGGCGGAGTTCGTCGACGCCATGGCCGACTGCTTGAGCGTCGGCCTGCCGCTCGAGGCGGCCCTCGCGTCGTGGCGCTCCGGCACGCTCGAGGTCACGAGCGCGGAAGACGAGAACGACGAGAACGACGAGAACGACGAAGTCGACGACGGGCTCGGGGGCGAGACGACAGGCGTCTATGATCCGCGCCACCAGGGCAGTCGCCGCCGCGTCGTCGAGACGTGACGATGCCTCAACCTCGCTCTCTCGTGAGGTTGCGCCTGGACGAGGCCGATGACGATGACGAGAACGTCCGCGTCTTCATGCGGTCGATGTAGAGCGTCCCGTTCAAGTGATCGATCTCGTGCTGCAGGATGCGCGCGTACCAGCCGGCCGCGCGGATCGTGACGGGCTGGCCGCGGTGATCGAGCGCCTCGACGGTCACGGCGCGCGCGCGCGGCACGAGCGCCTGGAAACCCTCGACGCTGAGGCAGCCCTCGTAGTGCTCGACGACCTCGTCGCCCAGCGTGAGGCGCGGCGTCGCGATGACGTGGAAGGGGATGGGCTTGCGCTCCTGCGCCTCGCTCTCGCCCACGTCCTCGATGACCGCGAGCTGCAGGGGCACGCCCACCTGCGGCGCCGCCAGCCCCACGCCGGGCGCGTCGCGCATCGTCTCGCGCATGAGCTCGATGAGCTGCTGGAGCTCGGCCGTCGCGAGGTCGGCCGCCGTGAGGGGCCCCGCCTGCGCGCGCAGCACGGGATCGCCGGTCTGGACGATCTTCAGGAGCACGCGCGCATTGTCGCACGATCGCCCGCCGCGGCGGCATGACCTCGGCTACCATGCGGCGCCGAGCCGCCGCGTGTCCGCGTCCACGTCCATATCCGCAGGCATCGAGATGCGCGGCCTGCGCAAGGTCTACCCCGCGCCCAAGGCGCGTCGCGGGCGCGGCCCTGGGGCCGGCCTCGCGGGCCCCCCGCGCATGCCGCCGGGCGCCGCCATGGCGCCCACGGGTGGCACGCTCACGGCCGCGGGCATCGTCGCGCTCGACGGGCTCGATCTCTCGGTGGGTGAGGGCGAGTTCTTCGGGCTGCTCGGGCCCAACGGCGCCGGGAAGACGACGACCATCGGCATCCTCACGACGCGCGTGCTGCCGTCGGGCGGGCAGGCGTCCATCGGCGGCGCCGACGTCGTCGCGGAGGCCGTGGCCGTGCGGCGCCGCATCGGTGTCGTGCCGCAACGGTCGAACCCGGATCGCGGCCTCGACGTCCTCGAGAACCTGACTTTTCACGCGGCGTACTTCGGCTTCCCGCGCGCGGCCTCGCGCGCCCGCGCGCTTGGCATCCTCGAGCGTCTCGGGCTCGCCGATCGCGCCCTCGCGCGCATCGACGCGCTGTCGGGCGGGCAGCTCCAGCGGCTCATGATCGCGCGCGCGCTCGTGCACGAGCCGCGCGTGATTTTCCTCGACGAGCCGACGGTGGGGCTCGATCCGCAGGCGCGCCTCGCGCTGTGGGAGATCCTGCGCGGGCTGCACGCCGAGGGCCGCACGATCGTCATGACGACGCACTACATGGAGGAGGCCGAGAAGCTCTGCGCGCGGGTCGCGATCGTCGACCGCGGCAAGCTCCTGGCCTGCGACGCCCCCGAGGCGCTCAAGAAGCAGGCGCCGGGCGGAACGCTCGTCGAGCTCACGCTCGACGGGGAGGCGGCCCCGGCGCGAGAGGCGGCGCGCGCCGTCGCGGGCGTGCTCGACGTCGTGAGCGACGGCGCCATGCTGCGCGTGTACCACCCGCAGGGCGGCGAGGCCGTGGCGCGACTCATCGGCGTCGTGCAGGGCGCCGGGCGGCAGGTCACGAACATCCGTCTCGTGCCGCCCAACCTCGAGACGCTCTTCCTCTCGCTCACGGGAAGGAAGCTCGACTGATGGCGCCCGCGCGCGAGACGCCGACGCTGGGCGCGGGGCGCGTGTTCTGGGCGCTCCTCGCGCGCGACGTCGTCGTCGTGCGCCGCGAGCTGGTGTACTTCCTCATGCGCACGGCCATGCAGCCGCTCATGTTCGCCGTCGTCTTCGGCTACCTCTTGCCGAAGATGGGCTTCGTGCGGCCGGGCTACACCTCGGCGCTGCTGCCGGGCGTGCTGGCCGTCTCGCTGGCGCTCGCCGCCGTGCAGTCCGTCGCGCTGCCCATGGTCACCGACTTCGGCTTCTCGCGCGAGATCGAGGATCGCCTGCTCGCGCCCATTCCGAGCTCGCTCGTCGCCCTCGAGAAGGTCGTGTCCGGCACGCTGCAGGCGCTCATCGCGGCGCTCTTCGTGCTGCCCGTCGCGCGCCTCATCATGGGGCCCATCGCCGGGCTCTCGCTGGCCCACGTGGGCACGATCGTCCTCGTGACGGTCTTCGGCGCCGTCGCCTTCAGCATGATGGGCCTCTACCTCGGCTGCGTCGTGGCGGCGCAACAGATCGGCCTGCTCTTCGGCATCGTCGTCGCGCCGATGATCATGTTCGGCTGCGCCTACTACCCGTGGCGCGGTCTCGACGCCGCGCCCGTCGTGAAATACGTCGTGCTCGTGAACCCGCTCACCTACATCTCCGAGGGACTGCGCGGCGTGCTCGTCCCCGCGATGCCGCACATGCCGCTGCGGGCCGTGCTCGCGGCGCTCACCGTGATCACGCTCGTCTTCTGGCGCCTCGGGCTGCGCGCCTTCATGAAGCGCGCGGTGGGCTGATCAGATCGGCGGCTCGTCGCCAGGCTGCGGCTCGTTGCCCCAGACGAGAATGCCGTCGATGTACGCCGTGATCTTCGTCGACGGGGCGGCCGCTCCCATCGCCGAGCAGTCGTACGAAAAATCGTCGGTCTGAACGATCGGCGAGAAGTCCTTGTTGTGCAGCCGCAGCTGGATCTGGCCGGTCTCGAGCAGCGGATCGAGCGCGAAGGCGCCCACCTTGAACGCGATCTCGACGTACTCGTTCGCCTTGGGCTTGGGCGGCATCACGGCCACGAACTTGGGCCCGGGCGTGTCGGCCGACGTGACGATGTTCGTGCAGCCGAGGTTCGCGACGTCGCAATCGAGCTCCTGCTGCTTGCCCGCGTCGATCGTGTACCAGTAACGCAAGCTCAGGTCCGACAGCGCGAAGGAGAGCGAGCCCTCGTTCGTGACGTCGAGGACGAAGCTGGCCTGCCCCGTGTCGTTGCTGCGGCAGGTATACAGGACCTTGACCTGCGGCGCGCCGGCGTCGTCCGCGTCCACCGGGCCAGCGGCGCCGGCCAGGCCCTCGGCATCCGCCGCGCCGACTGCGCCCGCCGCGCCTGTCGCACCGCCGCCGGCGTATCCCGCGGCTAGACCGGGGCCGCCGTCCTGGGACCGGTTTCGGTAATACTGATCGGCGCCCTGACACGCGGCGCTGGTCGCCGCCGCCAGCAGGCAGGCCGCGAGAGCGAGGCGGCGCGGATTGGTTTTCACCGGCGGCACGCGCCGATCCTAGACCGCTTTCGAGCTGATTTCGATCTGGCCCGGGTCTCAACGGGGCCGTCAGGTTTCGAGAGAGGCGCAGAGTCCAGGTTGAATGACCCGTTTTGCGCGGGGAGGCGTCTCTTCCCCCATGATGACGGTCTCGTCGGTTCGCGTGACCTCGGGCTCGCGTCGCGTCGCGTGGCTGGCCGCGGCGGTGCTCGCGTTCGTGGCGTGCGGCGGGGGCGGACCCCGCGTCGCGGGCGCGCCCGGCGGCGGAGGTACGACGGGCGCCTCGGGAACCGGGGCGGTGGCCGGCACGACGGGCGGCGGCGGAGCTTCCGGCGATTCCGGCGTCGCGGGCGCGCCCGGTGTCGCGGGCGGCGGCGCGGGCGCGACGGGGACGGCCGGCGCGGCGGGTGGCGCCGGCGCGGCCGGGCAGGGCGGCGGCGGTGGGGTCGTCGACGCGGGGAGCGGCGTCGCTCCCGAGGCGGGGAGCGACGCCCCGGCCGGTCCGTTCACGCTGACGAGCAGCGCCTTCATCGAGGGGATGGAGATCCCGCTTCCGTACAAGTGCGCGGAGGTGCAGCCCGCGGGCATGAATCAGTCGCCGCCGCTCGCCTGGACGCCAGGCCCGCCCGGCACGATGAGCTACGCCGTGACGCTCAACCACGCGGCCGCCGACAATTCGGCGCACTGGGCGCTGTGGGACATCCCAGCCACGATGACCTCGCTCGCCGCCAATGTCGACCATGTCGCCATGCCGCCCTTGCCCGCGGGCGCCCGGCAGGGCACGCAGAACCTCGACGGCTTCACGGGCATCGGCTACCTGGGTCCGTGCCCGCAGGCCGTGGGCGCGCGGCAGACGTACCGGTTCACGGTGTGGGCGTTGAAGGTGGCGACACTAGGCGGCGTGACGTCCTCCTCGACGACCGCCGCCGCGCAGACCGCCATCAAGAACGCCGCGCTGCCCGGCGGCTCCGCCACCCTCACGGGCACGCAGATCCGGTCCAACTAGGGCTCGCGACCGAAGGTCGCGAGGTGGGGGGCAGGGCGTGGAGGCCCCGACGTGAGCCCGTTGCCGCTAGGCAAACGGGCTCCTAGCCGTTCGACTCGAAAACAGGACGACGGGACCCGCGGGGTGGTAACTCTGAGGGCGTGAGGTTTCGCGTTTGGCTCCTGGCTGGCGTCGCCGGACTGGGCGCCGCCGTGCTCGGGTCGGCGCCCGGCGCGGCGGCGGTCAAGACGGCGCGTCCGCGCGGCGTGAACGCGCGCACGGGCCGCGCGACGCCGCCGTTCTCCGAGCTCGTCAAGGCGGCGCGCAAGAACGATCGCGCGGCCCTCGAGCGGCTCGCCGGCCGCTTCGGCGTGGCCCGCCTCGCCGAGGGCGTGCGCGCGCCCGACACGGCGGTCGTGCAGTCGGCGCTCGCGGCGCTCCCCTTTGCGCGCGGGGGCGTCCTGCTCGCGGCCACGGTCGCCGAGCGGCTCGACGCCGCCGACCCGGCGCTCGCGACGGCTGCGGCGCGCACGCTCGGCGCGCTGCTCGACGGCGACGCGCCGGCCGAGCTCGCCGAGTGGGAGGTGCCGCCCGACGTCGTGGCCCGCGCCTGCGGCGGCCTGCGTTCCCTCGCGACGCGCACCGACGCCCCGCCGTCCGTCCGCCTCGCGGCGCTCGACGCGCTCGCCGGCGCGCAGGGCGCTTGTCCGGCGCTCCCCGATCTGGCGGCCCTGCTGCTGCATGATCTCGTGCCCGCCGTGCGCCGCGCGGCCGCGCTCCTTCTTCCGGCGGGCGACGTGCGTTCTCAGATCCCCCTGCGCGAGGGTCTGGCCGATCCCGATCCGGCCGTGAGCGGCGCGTGCGCGGCGGTGGTCTGCCGGCGCGTCGATCCTTCGGCTTCCGCGGCCGCGGCCCGCGCGCGCCACGATGCGCTCGTCGAGCAGGCGACGGCGGCGGCGCGCGCGATCGCGGCGGCACCCGCGACGCGGCCCGAGGACGCCGTCGAGATGCTGGCCTGCCTCGCCGCCGCCGGCACGCCGGCCGATCGCGCGCTCCTCGAGAAGCTGCGCGGCGGCGGCGCTCCGCCCGTGCGCGAGCGCGCGGCGCTGCTCCTCGGCGGCGCCGCGCCCGGCAAGCCCGAATGACGACGCCGACGCCGCCCGCCCCGATCGCCGAGTCTCGCGGCAGCATGGCGCGCGGCGCGCGCAAGGTCAGCGCCCTCACGATGCTCTCGCGCCTGCTCGGCCTCGTGCGCGAGCAGATCTTCGCGCTCACGCTCGGCGCGAGCGCCAACAGCGACGCCTTCCTCGCGGCCTTCCGCATCCCCAACCTGCTGCGCGACCTCTTCGCCGAGGGCGCGCTGTCGACGGCCTTCGTGCCGACCTACGTCTCGACGCTGCGCAACCAGTCGCGTGCCGCCGCCTTCGCGCTCGCGAACCGCGTGATGTCGACGCTCACCATTTACCTCGGCTTGCTCGCCGCCGTCGCCATGCTGTTCCCCGAGCCGGTCGTGCACGTCGTCGCGACGGGCTTCGCGCCCGAGAAGGCCGCGCTCTGCGCGACGCTCGTGCGCATCATGCTGCCGTTCCTCCCCACGATCTCCCTCGCCGTCGTCGCCATGGGGGCGCTCAACGCCGAGGAGCACTACACGGCGCCCGCCCTCGCCTCGTCGATGTTCAACCTCGTCGCCATCGCCGGCGGCGTGGCCGTCTACCTCATCGGCCCCTCGGCCCGCGCCGCCGTCATGACCTGGTCCGCCCTCACGCTCGTGGGCGGACTCGCGCAGCTCGCCGTCCAGCTCCCCTCGCTCTTCAAGCTCGGCTTCCGCCCGCGCCTGCTGCCCGATCTCGCGCTGCGCGACCCGGGGACGCGCCGGATCGCGGCGCTCATGGCGCCAGCGACGCTGGGCGTGGCGGCCGTGCAGATCAACGTCGTCATCAACTCGTCGTTCGCGAGCCTGGTCTCGGACGGCGCGATCTCGTGGCTGAGCTACGCCTTCCGCCTCATGCAGCTCCCCATCGGCGTCTTCGGCGTCGCCGTGGGCACGACGGCGCTCACGCACCTGTCGCGCGACGCCGCGCGGAACGACTGGCAGGCCCTGGCGGGCACGCTGCGGCGCGGCCTGCGCATGGTCCTCTTCCTCACGGTGCCCTCGATGGTCGGCCTGGCGCTCCTCGGCGTGCCCATCATCCGCCTCATCTACGAGCACGGCCGCTTCGGCGAGCGCGCGACCTACGAGACTGCGCGCGCCCTCAGCGGCTACGCCGTGGGCCTGGCCGCCTACTCCGCCGTCAAGGTCATCGCGCCCGCCTTCTACGCCCTCGGCCGCACGCGCGTGCCGCTCATCGGCAGCGTGCTCGCCGTCGCCTCGAACCTGGCCTGGAACTTCGCCACCTTCCGCTCGCTCGGCCACTTCGGCCTCGCGCTCGGCACCTCGCTGGCCGCCACCGTCAACCTGCTCGTGCTCGTCGTCGCTTTCCAGATGCAGGTCAAGAACCTGCTCACGCGCGAGCTGTTCGCGGCGCTCGCGCGCATCGTGGGCGCGAGCCTCGTCATGGGCGTCGTCGTCTGGTGCCTGAGCGCGCGCCTCGAGCTCATCGCGAGCCACAGTCTGGCCGTGCGCTTCCTCAAGGCGCTCGGGCCCGTCGGCGCGGGCGCGGCGGTTTATTTTCTGGCGGCGCGCGCCTTCGGGCTCGAGGAGGCGCAGACGTTGGTCCGCCAGCTGCGGCGGTGAGCCTCAGGCCGAGCGAGAGCGATTTTCATCCCACGTCGTTCCCCGGCCGCCGCTCCACGATCTCGCGCCGCAGTACCCCGAGCAGCTGCATCAGGTCGACGGGCTTCGTCAGCGTCGTGCACACGGGAAAATGCATGCGCCGCCAATCGGGCGTGGAGCTGATGACGATGACCGGAATGGCCTTCAGGAGATCGTCGGCGTCGCGACGCTTCAGGAACTCGTAGCCGTCCATGCGGGGCATCCCGAGGTCGAGCACGACCACGTCCGGCAGCGCGAACTCGTTCAGGTGCTCGAGGGCGTCCGCGCCGTCGGTGGCGCCGATCACGGAATAGCCTTCTTCGACGAGAACGTCGCACAGGCCTTCGCGCAGCTCCGAGTCGTCGTCCACGACCAGGACGGAGCCGGCTGAGTGCGCTGAGTTCATGCATGAGGTGCTTTTCAAGAAACGTGCCGGATTTCAGGGTGTTGCTGCGATGCTACGGTGGCCTCCGTACAAGCGCCGTTGCGCGGCATCTTGCCGCGCCAGCCCGTAGCCGTCGCGCAACAAAGACAGGAACGAAACTCGCGCGTAACGTTCGCTCAGGTACTCTCAGTGTCACTTAGTTACGTTTAGCGTCCGGCTTAGGAGATCTTACCCATGACTTCGCTTATCCGGGGCCGTGCGTCAGCGCCGGCCCTCGTGTTTTGTCTGGCGCTCGCGCCGGCCGTCGCTTCCGGGGCGGCCGCGCGCCTGCGCATCAAGAATGGGCACGGGCTCACCGTCTCGCTCGGCAGGACGCACGAGGCCGCCACGGGCATTCGCCCGGACAAGAAGATCTGGACGCTCGAGCTCGACGCCTCGCTCGTCGGCGCGGACGCCGAGCTCCGCGACGTCACGCCGAACGTCGTGGGCGCGCGCTGGAGCGTGCCCATCGAGACGGAGCACCTCGTGCTCGACGCCACACGGTTTCTCGCGAGCCACGTCTATCGGCTGGAGGTGCGGCGCGAGCGCAAGCTGCTTGGCAGCGCGCTCGTGTATCTCTATCCGCTGGCGCCGCCGGAGCGCGTGAGCCGCGTGGATCTCGACGGCCAACCCGAGCCCGCGCCGGACAGCAAGGACGAGGCGCCGGCGCCGCTCGCGAAGGGCGGGCTCTAGAGGTCGCGACCGAAAATCACGAGGTGGGGCGCAGGGTGTAGAGGCCCCGACGTGAGCCTGTTGCCGTTAGGCAGACGGGTCCTAGTTGGCGTAGGGGAGGCAGTCGGCGATCTTGACGTCGGGGGCGGTGCCTCCGGCGTGGGAGCGGCAGGCGTCGCAGGTGGCGGCGGAGTAGGCCGTCGCGGTGGTCGAAGGCTTGGCGGTGCCGCGCACGCAGACGAAGGGGCCGGCGAAGTCCACGCCCTGCCAGGCGCAGGCGAGCGAGCCGGCGTTGTACTCGGCGATGTTGCACGAGTGGCTGTCGCCCATGCAGCCGTCCGGGACGGTGTCGGCGGCCGGGATGTAGATCGGGTTCGTGACGTAGGCGTTGGGGTTGGCGTTGGCGGCGATGTTGGGCCAGGTGGCCAGCTCCTCGGGGGCGGGGACGCGCCAATCGGTCCAGCCGTCTTGCGCGAGCGCCGCACAGAATTTCCCGGCGCGCTTGTTGGTCATGTTCGTCGCAGAGGGGGAGCGCTGCCAGACGAGGCAGGTCTTGAGGTCCAGGAGCGACGCGCTGCCGAGCATCTGCGTGCCCGTGCCGCCGCCCGGGCAATCGACGACGGGGGCATCGCCGCCGGACGCGGGAGCTTCGGTCGCGCCCGTGTCGGTCGCCGGCCCGGTGTCGGTCGTCGCGCCAGTGTCCGCGGCCGGACCGGCGTCCGCGCCGGCCGCAGAGCCCGCGGCGCCGGCGGCCGCCCCGGCAGGCCCACCGACGCCGGCGGCGCCGACGCCCGCCGTGGACTCACCCGCGGCGCCGCCGCTGCTCCCCGAGGCGCCGGCGCTGCCCGGATTGCCGGCGGAGTGCGTGGCGCCGCCGCATCCAGGTCCAGCGCCGAGCCACGCCGCGCACACGAGGGCGCACGCGCAGGCCATTGTCGAGCATGCTCCGTGAGCTCTCAAGCGCACCAGCCTATCGCCGCGCGACCGTCGAAGACAAGCCCACTGGGCACTTGGGCAGTGCGGCCCCTTGGAGCGGTCGGGTCGAGATAGCCGCTCAGCGTTCGTGCGGCATGCGGTCGCGCGGGCCGCGGAAGTACTGCATGGGCGAGTAGAAGCGGAAGTTCGAGACGCGGCTCGTGTAGACGCAGGCGTAGGCCTCGACCTGCTCGCCGAACTTGCTGATCTCGTAGCCCTCGCGGAAGAGCGGGCCCCAGTAGGGGTTGAAGGCGTGGTCGATCTCGGCCTCGAGCGTGTGGTGCTGCGCCGTCGCGGCGCGCAACTGCTTGCGCAGCGCTTCGATCATCTCCTTGACGGCCCACCGCGCGTCGACGATCTGGTCGGAGCCGGGCGTGTGGTCGCCGAGCTTCTGCAGCGCGCGCAGCGTCGTCTGGCGCTCGTTGAGCTCGGCGTCGAGGTGGATGAGCTCGGCGTCGAGGCGGTCGAGCTTCGCGAGCTCGCCGCGCAGGTGGTCGTACGTCCCGACCTCGTGCTCCATCTCCTGCAGCACCATCGCCGTGCGCCAGTTCGAGGACTTCCGCGAGCGCAGCATGTCGCCGTAGATGTGATCGCCCACGAAGAGCACGCGATCGCCGCTGGCGCGCGCGCGCTCCTCGAAGGCCTTGAGGTTGCCGCCCTCGTAGATGCGCCCGCGCTGGAACGGGCCGTCCTGAGGCCGCGTCGTCGGCAGGCCCGCCTGGTCGAGCTCGACGAACGGGCGGTCCGCCGTGAAGAACTCGGGCTTGGCGGCGCTCACGACGACGACGTCGAAGTAGCTCTTCCAGTTCGGGTAGGCGGCGAGCGCGCCATCCAGCAGGTAGCTCATGACGGTGGTCGTGTAATCCCAGGCCGAGTTCGTGAGGAGGAAGAGCCGCTTGCCCGACGAGCGGAACTTGTGCAGCGTCTCGGCGAGGGCGTCGTCGCGCTCGATGTACGACGGCAGCTGCGCGCTCACGATGGTCTTGATCGAGCCGTCGCGGTGCGCGAGGTCGATGCACTCGCGGATGTGTTCCCACATGGCGCCGTAGGCCGGCTTGCCGGGCGCGTCTGCGCGATCGAAGAAGTCGACGAGGCCGGCGTAGAGCACCGCCTCGGGCAGCGCGAACAGCGTGTCGATCCAGGCGTAACGCCGATTCGACAGGCGCGTGCGCTCGCGCTGGTAGAGCTCGCCAATCTTGTCGCGATTCAGATTCGTGAGGCCGTGGCGCGCGCGGCCGGGGTAGCCGTAGCGATCGGGCTTGAAGACGTTGCCGTTCTCGCGATCGACGACCAGGCCGCGCAGCGCGAGCTGCGGGTCATAAACGAGGCCGCGGATGGCCTCGGGATAGCCCTTGGCCGTGACGAGCTTCTCCACGGTCGCGCGGATCGACAGCTCCTCGATGCTGGCCTGATTGTAGAGCGCGAGCGTGTAGTCCATGTCGAACCCGACGAGCTCGATCTTGTCGAGGCGCAGGTTGCGGTTGACGAAGACGCGGTGCTCGCGCGGGATGTCGACCGCTCGCGGGGCCGCCTCGCCGGTCCCTGCCGCGGCTTCCATCAAGTTGTCGGGCGCCGATACCGGTTCGGGGCTCTGATTTTGGGAGAGCTTGGCGGCCGCCGCCTCCCTCGCTGTGCTCACCGATTTATTTTACCACCGGCGACCCCAAACCGCCCGCCCCGCGATAGAGTCGAGACGCGTGCGCATCGCGCTCGGACAGATCAATCCCACGATCGGGGACCTCGACGGCAATCGTCGGCTCGTGTGGGATGCCGCGCTCGAGGCCGAAGGCCGCGGCGCCGCGCTCGCGGTCTTTCCCGAGCTCGCGCTCTCGGGTTATCCGCCCAAGGATCTGCTCGAGCGCGCGGCCTTTCTCGACGCCGCGCGCGCGAGCCTCGACGGCCTCGCGCACGAGCTCGGGGCTCGCGGCGTGCGTGTGGGCGTGCTCGTGGGTTTCCCCGAGCGCCTGCCGCCGTCGCCGTCTGGGCGCGGCGTGGCCAACAGCGCCGCGCTCATCGAGGGCGGCCGCGTCGTGTCCGTGACGCGCAAGTCGCTCCTGCCCACCTACGACGTCTTCGACGAGTGGCGCTACTTCGACGCCGCCACCGAGGTGGCCGCCGTGCCGTTCCGCGGGCGTCGTCTCGGCGTCACGATCTGCGAGGACATCTGGAACGACGGCGACTTCTGGCCGCATCGCCTCTACCGCGCGGATCCCGTCGAGGCGCTCGTCGCCGCCGGCGCCGACGTCATCGTGAACATCTCGGCGTCGCCGTACTCGATCGAGAAGCGTCACCTTCGGCCGCGCATGCTGGCCGCGACGGCGCGGCGCTGGGCGCGGCCGCTCGTCTTCGTCAACCAAGTGGGCGGACAGGACGACCTCGTCTTCGACGGCGCCAGCCTCGGGCTCGACGCGCGCGGTGAGGTCATCGCGCGCGGCCCCGAGCACGGCAGCGCCGTCGTGCTCGTCGACGTCGACGCCGGGACCGGCGACCTCGGGGCTTTCGACGCTCGGGACGAACGCTCGGCCTTGGGCGCGCTCACGCTCGGCACGCGCGACTACGCGCGGCGGTGCGGCTTCTCGCGCGCGTTGCTCGGCCTTTCGGGCGGCATCGACTCGGCGCTCGTGGCCTGCGTCGCGGCGCGCGCGCTCGGCCCGCGCAACGTGCTGGGCGTCGCCATGCCGTCGCGCTTCTCGTCGGAGGGCTCGCGGCGCGACGCCGAGGCGCTCGCGCGCGCGCTCGGCATCGAGCTCGCGACGATCCCCATCGAGCCGATGTTCGCGCCGTACCTCGAGACGCTGCGGGCGCCGCTCGAGGCCTTCGCGCCCGCGCAGGCGCCGGCCGCGGCGGCGGAGGCGGCGCAGCTCACGTCCGAGAACCTGCAGGCGCGCATCCGCGGGGCCATCCTCATGGCCCTGTCCAATCGCCAGGATCGCCTGCTGCTCACGACGGGAAACAAGAGCGAGATCGCGACGGGCTACTGCACGCTCTACGGCGACATGGCCGGCGGCCTGGCCGTCATCAGCGACGCGCCCAAGACGCTCGTCTATCGCCTGGCCCGCGCCGTGAACGCCGAGGCGCCCGTCATTCCCGAGTCGACGCTCACGAAGGCGCCGTCGGCCGAGCTGCGCCCCGACCAGACCGACCAGGATTCGTTGCCGCCGTACGACGTGCTCGACGCGATCCTCGAGGCGCACCTCGTCGAAGGCAAGGATACCGAAGCCCTCGTGGCCGCCGGCTTCGAGCGCGCCGTCGTCACCGACGTCGTGCGCCGCGTGCGCGCGAGCGAGTACAAGCGCCGCCAGATGCCGCCCGGCCTCAAGATCACGGGCAAGGCCTTCGGCCCCGGCCGCCGCTACCCGATCGCCGCCGCCTGGAAAGGCTGAGGCGAAGGGCCGAGCGGCCCAAGCGGCCGGCGTCGGGCCGGTCATCCGCGCGCCGTTGAATCCGCCGCCGCGAGCCTGTATCGTGCGCGCGCTTTCCGCGAAGGAGATTCAGGCATGCGCGCGCTCATTTGTGTTCTGCCGGGGGATGGGATCGGGCCCGAGGTCACGACCGAGGCCGTCGGCGTCCTCGAGGCCGTCGCCCAGGCGAACGGGCACACGTTCGAGACGCGCGAGGCGCTCATCGGCGGCGCCGCCATCGACGCCACGGGCTCGGCGCTGCCGCCCGCGACGCTCGAGCTCGCGCGCCAGGCCGACGCCGTGCTCCTCGGCGCCGTGGGCGGGCCCAAGTGGGATGACCCGCGCGCCAAGGTGAGGCCGGAGCAGGGCCTGCTCGCGATCCGCAAGGGGCTCGGTCTTTACGCCAACCTGCGCCCCGTGGCCGTCAAGCCGCTGCTCATGCGCGCGTCGCCGCTGCGCCCCGAGCTGCTCGCGGGGGTCGACATGGTCGTCGTGCGCGAGCTCACGGGCGGCATCTACTTCGGCGAGAAGAAGCGCGACAAAGACAGCGCCTCCGACCTGTGCGTCTACACCGAGGGCGAGGTCGAGCGCATCGTGCGCAGCGCCGCGCGCATCGCGCAGGGACGCCGCAAGAAGCTGTGCTCGGTCGACAAGGCCAACGTCCTCGAGACGTCGCGCCTGTGGCGCGAGGTCGCGGCGCGCGTCGTCGCGAAGGAGTTCCCGGACCTGCAGCTCACGAACATGCTCGTCGACGCCTGCGCCATGCACCTCATCCGACGCCCGGCCGACTTCGACGTCATCGTCACGGAGAACATGTTCGGCGACATCCTCACCGACGAGGCGTCGATGCTCGCCGGGTCGATGGGCATGCTGCCGTCGGCGTCGCTCGGCGACGGCAAGCGCGGCCTCTACGAGCCCATTCACGGCTCGGCGCCCGACATCGCGGGCAAGGGCGTCGCGAACCCGTACGCGACGATCCTCAGCCTCGCGATGCTGCTCCGCCACTCCCTTGGGCTCGAGGCCGAGGCGCGCGCGGTCGAGGCGGCCGTCGACGCCGCGATCGTCGCCGGCATTCTGCCCGCTGACGTTGCGGCGCCCGGCGCCAAACCGGCGACGACGAGCGAGGCCGGCACGGCCGTGCGGCAGGCGTTGCACGCGGCGCGCTGAGCCCGCCCGTAGGGACAACTCCGGAGCCGCCGCGCCGAGCGTGTGGGCGCAGGTGCGATGGAGTCGCCGTTGCGGCTCCATTTCAGACGTCGCCGGCCGGCGAAGTGCGCAGGTGTCTCGACATCGCTCAGGCGGGTTGTTAGCCTGGGAATGTCAGAGGGTCTTGCGTGCTGTGTTCGTCGATGCAGGTGCAGCTGCCTTTCCCGGCGGCGCCCGTTCTCCAGGACCCTCGCAGGGCATTTTCGGCGCGTGCGCGCAGCTTGCCGCCGTCGCGCCTGTGCTTCCCTGCGTGAAGATTCGACTGAAAGTTTGAGCCCGAAGCGCGCGTCGCGAATCCGAGTGAATGAACGAAGGAGAACGAGATGGGAACGAGGCTATACGTCGGGAATTTGTCGTACAACGTGACCGAGCCCGAGCTGCGTGACGTCTTCGCCGAAGGCGGCAAGAACGTCGTCGAGGTGAAGGTGGTGATGGATCGAGAGACGGGCCGTCCACGCGGATTCGCCTTCGTCGAGATGGGAAGCGATGAGGAGGCCTCGCAGGCCATCCAGACGCTGACCGGTCGAGAGATCCAGGGCCGCGCTATCAACGTCAGCGAAGCACGCGAGCGCGCGCCGCGCAGCGGTGGCGGCGGCGGTGGTGGCTACGGCGGCGGCGGCGGCGGTGGCGGCTACGGCGGCGGTGGTGGCGGGGGCCGCGGCCGCGGCGGCGGCGGCGAGTATGGCGGCGGCGGCGAAGGCCGTGGCCGCGGCGGCGGTGGCGGTCGACGGGGCGGCTGGTAAGGGGCGTTCGCTCCGCTCGCTTCGCGAAAGGGGCTTTGCCCCTCTCGCGGGCTCTCCCCGTTTCGTAAGGCGAGCCGGCCCAGCGGAGCTGGGCCTCTCGTCAGTGAACCTGCTCGCGAGCGCCCTGCGTCGATTGTCGGTTCGGCGGATCTGGGAGAGACTGCCGAGATCATGGATCGACGAGGGTTCGTCAGGACATTGCGTGACGGGGTGAGCGGCAGCTTCCTCGTGGGAGGGCTCGGCGGAGCGGTCGTCGGCGGTGGGGCCGTGGGTGCTTACGTCGCGAACGACCGCCTGAGGCGGATCGGCAAGTGGTCCTACGCGCAGCAGGGCGAAGACCTCGTGGTCGAGAACGTGCTCGGCGCGATCGGCGTCAAGGGGCCGATCACGTACCTCGACATCGGCGCGTTCGATCCGGTGTTCGACAGCAATACCTTCGCGTTCTACGAGGCGGGTGGCCACGGCGTCCTCGTCGAGCCAAACCCCGTCAAGATCGACCGGCTGAAGAGTGCGCGGCCCCGCGACAAGACGCTCAACGTCGGCGTCGGCCTGTCCGCCGAGCCGACGACCGGCGACTACTACGTGATCGGCGGGACGAGCGGCGGCCTCCTCAACACGTTCTCGAAGGAAGACGCCGAGGACGTTCAGACCAAGAGCCACGGCCAGCGTGCCATAGAGAAGGTCCTGAAGCTGCCGCTCGTGAACATCAACACGCTCATGCGCGAGCAATTTGCGGGCGCGCCCAACTTTCTGTCCATCGACACCGAGGGGCTGGACCTCGGCATCCTCAAGACGATGGACTTCGATCGCTACCGTCCGGACGTCATCTGCGTCGAGACCCTGGAGGTCGGCGGCGATGCCGTCAGCGTCGACATCCTTCGCCTGCTCGAATCGAAGCGCTATTCCGCGCGCGGCGCGACGTTCGTCAACACCATCTTCGTCGACGATCGCCACCTCTCCAAGCCGGGTCCGCTGACCGCTCCGCTACGCCCGAAGACGTAGCCTCCGAAGACGCAGCGTCGGGCTGAAAGCGTCAGGCGAGGGCGCGCAGACCTTCGGGATCCGCGAGGATGACCTTGCGGCCTTCCGTCTGGATGAGGCCCTTGCGCTTGAACTGCGAGAGCGTGAGCGACACCGTCTCTCGCGTCGAGCCGATGAGGTTCGCCATCTCTTGGTGCGTGATCTTGAGCCCGACCACGAGCCCCCGCGCGTCGGCGATGCCGTGCTCCGCGCCCAGGCTCAGCAGCAGCTCGGCGAGCTTCGAGCCCACGTCCTTGAAGATGAGCTGCTCGACGCGCGTCTCCAGATCCTTGCGGCGCGCGATGAGCGCGCGCGCGAACTTGTAGGCCGTCGTGCCGTTCGTGCGCAGCAGCTGATCGAGCAGCTCCCGATCGACCTCGACGGTGACCGAGGCGTCCATGGCCTCCGCCATCTCCTCGCGCGGGCCGCCCTCGAGCAGGCACGGCTCACCGAAGAAATCGCCCTCGGTGCGATACGCGAGCGTCAGCTCTTTTCCGTCGCGCGTGACCTTCGAGATCTTGATGCGGCCGCTCGTGAGGAAGTGAACGGCCTGCGCGCGATCGCCGGGAAGGTAGATGACCTGGCGCGGTCGATAGGTGCCGATCTTGATGTTCGGCGCCAGGGCCGCGAGCGCCTCGACGGGGATGTCGGACAGCACGTCGCACTTTTTGATCAGGCCGAGCGCGCGCTTGTCTTCACCGTTTGTCATCGCAACTTCACCCACACTGTGGGTTTTATCAGTACCCAGCGCTCCGAACAACAATCGTGAACTGCGCTACACAGCGGGCGCCTTCGGTCTTCTGCCCCGCACCAGCAAGCTCCCCACGGCAAGGACGGCCATCCCCGCTGCGAACAGGCTGACTTGTGCGCGGCGGCTCATGTCGCCCGCCGAGCCGACGGCCCCGTCATGGACGAGGAGGATGAGACAAGCATTGTTGACGAAGTGAGCGAGCATCGCCGGCACGATGGAGTCGGCCTCGAGCGCGATGAGCGACAGCACGACGCCGAGCAGACCCGTGGGCAAGAGCCGCCAGAGGTCGACGTGGAAGAGGCCGAAGAGCGTCCCCGTGAGGACCGCCGAGGTCAGGCGCGGGAGCTTGGCGGCGAAGCCGCGCAGGATGACGCCGCGAAACAGCGCCTCCTCGCAGACGGCCGGTGTGAGGGCCACGAGCGCGAGCGTGAGCGCGAGCCCGCGGCCGCCCTGCGGCGCGACCAGCCGGCGCAGGCTCTCGACGAGCTCGGGCGGCGGGGGGACGAGCCACTCGGCGAGGAGGCCGACGACGGCCCACGCCGAGGCCCCGATGAGAAACGCGCCCGCCAGGACGCGCAAGGGCACGCGCCGCACGCGAAGGACGTCGATGAGGCGCTGGCCCGTGCCGCGCGCGTAGAGCACGACGAGACCGAGGACGCCGACCCACTCGGAGAGCACGAGGCCGGGGACGAGCCGCCAGGACTGCAGCGGGATGAAGACGAAGAAGAGCAAGACGTAGCCGAGGCCGAAGACGCCGAGCGCTTGGCCCGGCGAAGGCGACGGCGCGAGCACCGAGGCGCCGGCGACGGCCACGCCGCCGCCGTTTCCGGCGGCATGGCCCCCGCGGATCGACAGGAGCCGGCGCACCCAGGCGCCGAGCGGCAGCGCGCCCTCGTCGGCTGCGAGGAGGCGTTCTGAGTCGTAGAGGCGCGCGGCGAGCGTGAGCGCGAGCGCCCCGAAGGCGAGCGTGCTCGCGACGACGAGGAGCGCCGCGCCGGCCGTGGCCTTGCCGAGGATGAGATCGCGCGCGAGCAGCGTGACGTTGACGCCTGGCACGATCGCCGCGGCGGCCGTGAGGTCCCAGTCGCCGAGGCCCGCGATGAGGGACGGCGTGAAGCACAAGAAGTAAACCGGCGTCAGCAGCGTCTGCGCCTCCTTGAAGCTGCGCGCCATGGCGCCGATCGCCACCATGACGGCGGCGAACAGGAAGGCCGCCGGCACGACGACGATCAGCGTCGAGGCCGCGCGCGTCCAAGGGATCGCCACGGGCGTCGTCGCGCCCACGAGGCGGATGCCCTCGACCATCGTGAGCGACATCGAGGTCATGTTGAGCAGTCCCGTGATCGTCGAGAGCGTCGCCACGGCGATGACCTTGCCCGTCATGAGATCGAACCGGCTCACGGGCGCCGAGAGGATCGTCTCGAGCGTGCCGCGCTCGCGCTCGCCGGCCGTGATGTCGATGGCTGGATAGAACGCGCCCAGCATGATCATGACGACGACGATGAGCGGCAGCAGCTTCGAGAGCACGTAGCCGCCCACGCGCGCGCGCGGCGCGACGCTCTGATCCTCGAGCGCGAAGAGCGGGGCGCAGCCCGGCGCGAGGACGCCGCCCAGCGCCGCGCCCACGCGGTCGTGCGCCTGGCGCGACTCGTCGCGGGCCTCGTCGTAGACCAGACGGACGCGCGCCTCGCCGCGCGGGCCCGCCTCGACCTCGGCGACGGCGTCGAGCACGCCCGACTCGACGGTGGCGCGATCGGCGGCGGCGTCGGCGCGGCCGACGCCCGCGAGCACGCCCGCGTCGAACTCCCGGGCGTCCGCCTGCAGGCGCGCGCGCACGGCCGCGGCGGCCGAGAGGGGCCCGACGACGGCGACGCGCGAGCGGCGCGCCTGGCCGCGCGCCGTGTGGCTCGACATGACCTGCGCCATGAGCAGCGAGACGAGCGGGTAGACGACGAGTGGGAAGAGCACCATTACGACGAGGGTGCGGCGATCGCGCAGCGTCTCGCGGAGCTCCTTGGCGGCGACGAGGCCGACGTCTGACAGCTTCACGTCGTCGCCTCGGGCGCGGGCGCGCGCGGCGCGGCCGCCAGCGCCGCCACGAGGCTCAGAAACGCTTCCTCGAGGCTGCTCGCTCCGCCCGCGCGCGCGCGCAGCTCGGCGGGGCTGCCCTCGGCGATGAGTCGGCCCTCGTGCAGAAGGCCGATGCGGTCGCAGAGGAGCTCCGCCTCGGCGAGGTAGTGCGTCGAGAAGATCACGGCCTTGCCGCGGTCGCGCTCGCCGCGCACGAAGTCGCGCAGGAAGCGCGAGGCGAGGACGTCGAGGCCGACCGTCGGCTCGTCGAGGATGAGCACGGCCGGGTCGTGCAGGACGGCGCGCGCCACCGAGAGGCGTTGGCGCTGCCCCGTCGAGAGGGCCTCGCAGCGTCGGTCGAGGAAAGGCTCGAGATCGAGCCCACGGGCGAGCAGCGCCGTGCGCGCGGCGATGTCGGCGTCTGACATCCCGTGCAGGCGGCCGAAGTAGCGCAGAAGCTCGCGGCCCGACAGGCGCGCGTAGAGGCCCGTCGAGCCCGTGAGGAACCCGAGCTGGCGCCGCGCGCCCTGCGGGTCGCGCGCGACGTCGACGCCCGCGAGCTCGGCGCGGCCCTCCGTGGGCACGAGGATGGCCGCGAGCACGCGCAGCGTCGTGGTCTTCCCGGCGCCGTTCGGGCCGAGCAGGCCGTAGATCTCGCCGGGCGCGACGCTGAACGACAGATCGTCGACGGCGAGCGCCGCGCCGAAGCGCTTCGTGAGGTGCAGGACTGCGACGCCGGAGGAGCTCGTCATGGGGCGCCGCGCGGGCGGCGCACCGGAGCTTGGACCATTAACAGTCGTTGTTGAAGCAGACTTCGATGGGGGCCGCCGGCGGCAGCGCGAACGTGCGCGCCGTGCAGGCCGTGGGCGTGACCGTGTCGGTGGCCTTGTTGTAAGTGCCCGTGCAGCTCGGCATCGGCCCTGCGTTCGCTGGCGGCTTGGCGCACCAGCCCATCTTGTCGCTGTAGTCGACCCAGACGCGGATGGGCATCGACGTGCTGAGGTTCCCGTTCAGGTCGGCCGTCGCGACGGCGACGCAGCGCCAGCCGCTTTGCGGAACGTTGTTGGCGAGCGTGTCGAGCTGACTTCCAAAGCAGTACCTCGGGTCGTCGGGCGCGATGGGCTCGACGGCCCAGATGGCCGACAGGCCGCCCGCGTAGCTGATGGCGACCGTCGGCTGCTCGACGTGGCAGATGTTGACGGGCGGATTGAGGTCCATGCCGGGCAAGCAGTCGAGCCCGCCCGGAAGGGTCGGGTCGGGCGTGAAGTCGCCCGCGCCAGCGGGCGGCACGGGCCTCATGCGGATCTTGAGGACCTGGCGCGGCGCCCCCGTGAGCGGCGTCGTCGTCGGGACGAGCTTCGGGTTGATGACGTCGCAATTCCCGTCACCGTCATTGTCGACCACGAGGGGCTGCGAGGTGTCAGCCAGCACGTACGCCGCCGTCACGGCCGGGTCGATGCCCGAGATGGGATCCTGTTTGAGGCCAGTCGCGTGGTTTCCAGTGTCCTGGATGCGCGCGCGCAGATCGAACAGCTGCGGGACGAGGCAGCCGTCGTCGGGGGAATCGCCCGAGATGAGGTTGTTGCTGAGGGGGTCGAAGGCGAACGAGCAGCGCAGGCCATCGGCGATCTTGCTGACGCGGATCTGCGGCGGCACGAGATCGGCGATGGGCGGCAGGTTGTCGACGGCGATCTCGTAGGCGAGCGCCGTCTCGTTCCCGAGCGCGTCGGCCGCGCGGAACGAGACCGTGGGCCGCACGATGCACAGGCTCTGGCTGGGCGGCAGCTTGCACTGCGTGAGGAGCTTGGTGTCGAAGAGCGCGCTGAAGGCGCCCGTCTGATCGAGCGTGAGCGGCAGCTTGAACTGGGGATCGGCCGCGTCGCCGATGAGGACCTGCAGCGTCGAGGTGTCGAGCCCCGCGCCGTCGGAGATGTTGGCCGCGAGGCGGATGACCTGGCCCACGATCGAGCCAGGCGTTGGCAGGGACATCGTGATGTCGGGCCCCGTGAGGTCGACGTTGAAGACGAACTTGATGTCGGTCGCCGTGCCCCTGGCGTCCTTGGCCGAGATCTCGAGGAGCTGGTCGCCCGTGAGCGCGACGGGCATCGCGAGATCGAAGACCGCGCGGTATTCGTTGGCGGGTCCGGCGGGCTGCAACGTGATCGGGGTCGCGGCGATCGAGCCCCCGATCGCCGCGGCCGGGCCGTACATGCCCGGGTCGATGATGGCCTGGACGATGATGCTGCCCTTGTAGTGGTGGCCGGGGACGGGCGAGAGCACGGTGATCGTCGGGCCGCCGTCGATCTTGACGCTCACGGATTTCGAGCCCGCGAGGTTGGTCGAGCTGCGCGCCGTCACGGTCAGCGTGTAGTCCCCCGTGGCGAGCCCCGCGAGCGCGAGCTTGCCGGTATAGAGGTTGTCGCCCGAGGGGCCCACGAGCGGCGCCGCGCTCGAGCCGCCGCGGCCGACGAGCGACACGCGCACCGTCGACGGATCGACGAGGTCCGTGCCGTCCTTGATCGTGACCTTGGCGCTGACGTCGGCGGGCCCGTTGACGCTGAGGATCGTGCCGTCGGCCGGCGCCTGGATCGCGATCTCGACGGTCCCGCTGGGGACGCCCGCGTCCACCATCCCGCCCAAGCCTCCGATGCGGCCCGCGAGGCCACCCCCGATGAGGCCCCCGCCGATCCCGGCCGTCCCCGCCGCCGCGGCGTCGGTGCTCGGGTTGTACATCGGGTACGGGGCGGCGTTCTTGTTTCCACAGGCCGCGAGCGCGCCCACGACCAACAGCGACGCGACGAGCGCGCCGCGCGCGGGCGAAGGCCCTCGAATGGGCGCGCTCACTTCGACGCGACCACCGACGGGCAGACGAGCTGCCCCGCCGATTCGCAGCAGCCGACGCCTTGGTCCTGCCCGATGTTGCAGGCCGACCCCGTGGCGGCCGCGACGGGACAGGCGCCTTGATCGACGACGAGGCACCCATCGCAGAGCTCGATCGGATACTTGAACGCATCGGACCGCACGGTGCCGACGAGCGTGCTTCCCCGTGCGTGCACCGTCGCCAAGACCCAGAAGTGATTCGTCGCCGTCAAGACGTTCATCTCCCGGATCTTGCCCACGAGATCGCCGGGAACGACGCTGACGCTCGAGGCGGTGTTCCCGCCTCCGGACGCCACCGAGCCCGACGTCAGCGTGCTGAACGCGACGAGAGGATCGGCGGGCGCTCCCGCCGGCCGCAAGGTGCTGTTGAAGAGATCCGTGATGGCGCCGGGCGGCGAATCGGCCGGCAGGCTGACGTCGACATCGAAGCCCGAGATCGCGATGCGGTTCGCGTCGACGGTCTGACCACCGGTGGGCGCCGGGAAATCGTTCTGGAGGACCGGGAAGAGCTCATAGCCGCCCGAGAGGCGCACGTCGAGGACGCCCTCGCCGCGGTAGATGGCGCCGAGTCCGGCGGGGATCGTGCAGTCGGCGTTCGGAACCTGGTTCTGAACGATGATGAATTCTCCCGGAGGCGTCCCGGAGCATCCGTTGATGCACAACAACGAAAGCGCTCCGAGCACGGCCCACCTTGCGACGGTCGTCTGCCTCGTCTGCCTGATCATGGGTGTATCGCGCTCCAAAGTGGTCGAGACGGGTGGCGAGGCAGGTGGAACGGAGAATGGTGCCGGCAACAACTTATCAGAGTCGATTTCGCTCCGTGACAAACTTTCGGCGTCCGACCACGCCACACATGTCGGAGAACATGCCGCAAATCGCAGACTTGCCGATGGAATGAAGTTGACGCTGGCGGGAATCGCCCGCTCAATGAAGCTGTGAAGCAGCTCGAGCGCCTGGCGCGGGACGAGTCCGCGGCGACCGCAGTGGAATACAGCTTGATTCTCGGCGGGATCGCGGCGGCGATCATCGTCATGATGTACGTGTTCGGTGGCAAGGTTAATAACCTTTACGACAACACGCAGTCACGTTGGCCGTGACGCTGTTGTCCCATTTCTTTCTGGGGCGCAGGGTTGGGTCCGCTCAAGTCCCCGCGCGCGCGCCCGATGATGTCTGTTGTGAGTTCCCTTTCTCTTTTTTGACGACTTGCTCTTAGCCGCTTGAACTTTCGTTTCGACGCTTGGTGGTCAAGCGGCGGAGCGATGAACCCGTCCGCTCCGCTCAATTTTCGATACAAGGAGAATCCCATGCTCAAGAACCTCAAGAAGCTCATCAAGGATGAGGAAGGCGCGACGGCCGTCGAGTACGGCCTCATCGTCGCCGCGATCGCCGGGCTCATCATCGTGGTCGTCTTCCTGCTCGGCAACAAAGTGAACAACGCGTTCTCCAAAGTCGCCAGCGCGATGCCGTAAGGCCCGCGAAGACAACCCGAAATCAACTCCGTAGAAATGATCAGGAGCCGGGAGCGCCAGATTTGACGTTCCCGGTTCCGCACCTCCTTTGCTTGGGGGTGATTGTCGTGATTGGTGCCGTCTGGGATCTGGCGAAACGTCGCATCCCGAACCTCGTGACGGGAGCGGCCGCCGTGCTGGGGCTCGTCGCGCAGCTCGTCGATCGGGGCTGGCTGTCGGCGGCCTCGGGGCTCGTGGCGGCGGTCGTGAGCGTGGCGCTGCTCTACCGGCCGTGGGCGGCGGGGGGAATCGGCGGCGGCGACGTGAAATTGGCTGCGGCCGTCGCCATCTGGGTTGGCCTCGGGAGCATGATCCGGTACGCTCTAGCGGTCGCCGCTGCGGGCGGCGTCGTCGCGCTCGCCATGTACTTCTCATCCCGAAAAGCCATCCGTCAGGACGTCAGGACCAACCTGACCTTGGCGGCCCTTCAGCAGACTCTCCCGACTGTCGAGGTGCCCGCGGCGGGGCGAGCTTCGGTTCCGTATGGGCTCGCGATCGCCGCCGGCGCGGCGTTCGCGCTGCTGACTTGATGCCGCGCCGAGCGTAATTTTCGAAGAGAAATTCGAAGAGAAAAGAGAAGAGAGGAAGACCGTGGCGACAAACGACGCTCTGAGTGGCCCCAATCGGCTGCGCCGCGCCTCGGAGGCCGGAGCGCGACGCACGGGCGCGCGGGCCGTCGCCTTCTGGGGCATCGCCATCGTCGCGGGTCTCCTCGCGGCGTTGCTCATCACGCGCTACCTCGAGCGCCGCACCGTGAGCGTCTCGACGCCGACGTCCAAGATCGTGGTCGCCGCCATGGACCTGCCGCTCGCGACCCACCTGCGGCCCGAGCAGCTGCGCATGGCGGACTGGCCCGTCACGGCCATGCCGCCGGGCGCGATCCGCGACGTCAAGGACGCCATCGACCACATCCTGACGTCGCGCGTGCTCGAGGGTGAGCCCCTGCTGCCGGGCAAGCTCGCGGCGCGCGACGCCGGCAACGGCCTCGCGGCGCTCATCCCGGCGAACATGCGCGCCATCGCCGTGCGGGTCGACGACGTCGTGGGCGTCGCCGGTTTCGTTCACCCCGACGATCGCGTGGACGTCATCGTCACGATCCACCCCGCCAAGCCGGCCGACGCGGAGCCGATCTCGAAGGTCATTCTCCAGAACGTCAAGGTGCTCGCCGTCGGCAAGGAGCTCGAGGTCAACGACCGCAACCGCAACCAAGCCAACCCGGCCACGGTCGCGACGCTGCTCGTGAACCCCGAAGAGTCGGAGAAGCTCGCGCTCTCGGCCACCGAGGGGCACCTCATGCTGACGCTGCGGAGCTGGACCGACAACCAGGCCGTCATCACGCAGGGCATGAACGCCTCGACGCTCATCAGCGACAGCAGCACGAAGCCGCGCGAGGTCGTGGTCGTCGCGCCG
>DASXOE010000155.1:0-6386 GCA_036494575.1 Polyangia bacterium
CAGCGTCGGCTCGATCGGGCGGTCCGAGCGACAGAGCAAGATCTCGGGCTGGATGCCAATCTCACGCAGCTTCATGACCGAGTGCTGCGTCGGCTTAGTCTTGAGCTCGCCGGCGGCGCCGATGAACGGCACCAGCGTGACGTGGACCGAGACGGCGTTCTGGTGACCGACCTCCAGCCGCAGCTGGCGAATCGCCTCCAAAAACGGCAGCGACTCGATGTCGCCCACGGTGCCGCCCACCTCGACGATCAGCACGTCCTGCCCCTTGGCGCACGCCACGATGCGCGCCTTGATCTCGTCCGTGACGTGCGGGATGACCTGGACCGTGCCGCCCAGGTACTCGCCGCGGCGCTCCTTCTGGATGACGGTCTGGTAGATCTGTCCCGAGGTCGTGTTGTTGAGCTTCGTCATCCGCTGCGAGATGAAGCGCTCGTAGTGGCCGAGGTCGAGATCGGTCTCGGCGCCGTCGTCGGTGACGAAGACCTCCCCGTGCTGCATGGGGTTCATCGTGCCGGGATCGACGTTCAGGTACGGATCGAGCTTCTGGATCGTGAGCTTGAGGCCGCGCGTCTCGAGCAGGCTGCCGATCGACGCAGAGGCGAGCCCTTTGCCCAGCGACGACACGACGCCGCCGGTCACGAAAATGAACTTCGTCTGTTTCCCAGACACTTTGGCAGGCGCGGTCATCTTTGGGGAACCCCTATCCGCGTCTGCTTGACGCCGAGAAGAATGTCGTCTTCAACTCGGGAGAGCATTCTTTCCATACGGACCTTCGAAGTCAATGCGCGAATGAAATTGTCCAATGCCGACGCGGCGGAAATCATCTTGGTCATCGAGGACGACGTGCACATCGGTGGTCTCGTGGGCCAGGTCTTGACCGAGGCCGGGTACAACGCCGAGATCGTCCGCGACGTCGGGGCGGCCCGCGCGCTCGCGGCCCAGGGCCTGCGGCCGGCCGCCATGCTGAGCGATCTCATGATCGCGGGCTCTTCGGGGCCGGAGCACCTGCGTGACGAGATCGAGACGATCTTTCCTGGCGTGCCGCTCACGCTCATGACGGGCGTTCCCCCCAAGCGGCGCGCGCTGCTCGGCGTCGACGACGACCACATCCTCGAGAAGCCCTTCGAGCTCGAGGCGCTGCTCGCCGCCGTGCGCGCCATGGTGGCGGGCGCTTGAAGATCATCGCGGGCGCGGCGCAGCGGCCGGCTTCGCCCGTCGCGCTCGCCATCGGGAACTTCGACGGCGTGCACCGCGGTCACCAGGAGCTCGTTCGCGTCGCGCGCGCGCGCGGCGCGGCCGTGGGCGCGCCCGGCGGCGTCCTCACGTTCACGCCGCACCCGGCGCGCGTGTTCGCGCCGGCGCTCGCGCCGCCGCTCATCGTCTCGCTCGAGCGCCGGCTCGAGCTCCTGGGGCTCGCCGGCGCCGAGCTCGCGATCGTCGAGGCCTTTACTCCGGCGCTCGCGGCGGTCGAGCCCGAGGCCTTCGTGCGCGAGGTGCTCGTGGACAGGCTCGGCGCGCGCGAGGTCGTCGTGGGCTACGACTTCACCTTCGGGCGCGACCGGCGCGGTACGCCCGCCCTGCTGCGCGAGCTCGGCGCGAGCCTGGGCCTCGGCGTGACGATCGTCCCGCCCGTGACGATCGACGGCCTCGTGTGCTCGTCGACGAAGGTGCGCGAGTTCGTGCTCGAGGGCCGCGTCGAGGGCGCGGCGCTGCTCCTCGGGCGCCCTGTCGAGCTCACCGGACCCGTGATACGCGGCGCGGGACGAGGTCGCGGCATCGGCGTGCCCACGGCCAACGTCGCGCCCGAGGGCGAGCTCCTGCCGCGCGTCGGCATCTACGCGGCGCGCGCGCTCGTGCTCGACGCCGAGGGCGCGATTGCGTCGACGCACAGGGCGGCGCTCAGCGTGGGCAGCAATCCGACGTTCGTCGCGGGGGGCGCCGTGACCGTCGAGGCCCACCTGCTCGACTTCGCGGGCGATCTGTACGGCCGGCGCCTGCGCCTCGAAGTGCTCCATCGGCTGCGCGACGAGCGGCGCTTCGAGTCGGTCGAGGCGCTCGTGGCCCAGATCGCCGCGGACGTGGCCGACGTGCGGGGTCGCCTGCCGTGACGGTCTTCGAGACGGAGACCATGGCCGAGCTCTGCGTCAAGCAGGGCCTCGTGTCCGAGGCGCGAGCGATCTATCGCCGGCTCGTCGCCGAGGCGCCCGACGCAGGCACGCGCGCGCGCCGCGCCGGCCGCCTGGCGGAGCTCGCGCGCGGGCCGCAGGGGCTCACCACGGCGCACGTCGCGCTGGCCGTGCGCGCGCCCGTCGCTGCGCCCGGCCTGCCCGCGCTGACGCTGGCGCGCCGCGCCGACGCGCTGATCTTCACCTGGAGCCTGCCGGCCGAGACGAAGAGCCCCGCGCTGCAGGTGCTGCTCGTCCGCCGCGGGCCCGCCGGCATCGAGACGGAGACGCGGACGCTCCCCCTCGAGGCGCCTCGCGGCACGACGCGTGTCGACGCCGCGGGCCTGCATTCAGTGCGCGCCGCGGCAGGCTGGCTCGACGGCGCGCGCTTCGTGCCGCTCGTGCGCCTTCCCGATGGAGGGCCTTGATTCTTGTGATATACGAAGCGCGATGTTGACGTTCTCTGGCGTAATCACCGCGCTCGTGACGCCGCTGCGCAACGACGCCGTCGACGAGGAGGCCTTGCGTCGCCTCATCGACGACCAGATCGCAGGCGGCGTCGACGGCCTCGTGCCCGTGGGGACGACTGGCGAGTCGCCCACGCTGACGGTCGAGGAGCACATCCGCGTCATCGAGGTGACGGTTCAGCACGCGAAGAAGCGCGTGCCCGTCATCGCGGGCACCGGCTCGAACTCGACGCGCGAGACGATCGAGCTGTCGCAGGCGGCGCGGAAGGTCGGCGCCGACGGCCTGCTGCTGGTGACGCCCTACTACAACAAGCCGAGCCAGGACCACCTCTACCGTCACTTCAAGGCCGTCATCCAGGCCGTGCCGCTGCCGACGGTGCTCTACAACGTTCCCGGCCGCACGGCGTGCGACATGCTGCCCGACACGCTGGCGCGCCTCTGCGAGCTCCCCGAGGTCGTCGGCGTCAAGGAGGCCACGGCCTCGGCGCTGCGCGCGTCGCAGATCATCGCGAAGACGGGCGACCGGCTCGCGGTGCTGTCGGGCGACGACGCCACGGCCTTTCCGCTGTTCGCGCTCGGTGCGCGCGGCGTCATCTCCGTCGTGAGCAATGTCGCGCCCAAGGAGATGAGCGTGATGTGGGACGCGGCCGCGGCCGGCGACTGGCAGAAGGCGCGCGAGCTGCACTACAAGCTCCTGCCGCTCGGCGAGGGCCTCTTCGTCGAGGCGAACCCCGTGCCCGTGAAGGCGGCGCTCGCGATGATGGGACGCATCACCGACGAGCTGCGGCCGCCGCTCTATCCACTGGCCGAGCAGCACCGCGACAAGCTGCGCGGCATGCTGCGCGACCTCCGCCTGCTCTGAGGCACGACTCGTGCGCATCGCGATCCTGGGAGCCGACGGACGCATGGGGCGCGCGCTCGTGCGCGCCGTCGTCGCGGCCGGTCCCGCGGCCACGCTCGCCGCGGCCACCGAGCGAGCGGGCAGCCCGGCCCTCGGCCAGGACGCGGGCGTGGTCGCGACGGGACAGGCATTGGGCGTGACGATCGCCGCCGGCGTGCCTGCCCCGGGCGCCGCAGACGTCTGGATCGACTTCACGGTGCCGGCGGCCACCATGGCGTACGCCGAGGCCGCCGTCGCCGCGGGGGCCTGCCTCGTCGTCGGCACGACCGGCCTCGCGCCCGCCGAGCGCGCCGCCGTCGAGCGCGCCGCCAAGAAGGCGCCGGTCGTCTTGGCGGCCAACTACTCGATCGGCGTCAACGTCATGCTCAAGCTCGTCGCCGACGCCGCGCAGGCGCTCGGCCCCGCCTACGACCTCGAGATAGTCGAGACGCACCACCGCGCCAAGCGCGACGCGCCGTCGGGCACGGCCCTGCGCCTTGCCCAGGCCCTCGCCGAGGCCACGGGCCGCGACCTCGCCACCGACGCGCGTTACGAACGCCACGGCGAGATCGGCGCGCGTCCGCTCACGCAGATCGGTGTGCAGACGCTGCGCGGCGGCGACGTCGTGGGCGATCACACCGTCCACTTCATGGGCCAGGGCGAGCGCCTCGAGATCACGCACCGCGCTTCGTCGCGGGACACCTTCGCCACCGGCGCCGTGCGCGCCGCCCTGTGGCTCGCCGGCCGCCCGGCCGGCCTCTACGACATGCGCGCCGTCCTCGGATTGTAGCCGGCGGCCGGGTCCCCGAGTGGCCGATCGTGGTCGCGATCGCTCCGTGGGCTCTTCTGCGTGACCCCTAAAGCGGATCGCCGGGTGGCCCCGGGCGGTGACCCGCCCGGGGCTCCCACAGATCCGGACTTGCGGATTTCCCGCATCCGGCTCGTCAGGTCACTGATTCGCTCGCGCGACGGAGCGCTGAATGCACGATGCGAGGCCGTGGCAGCGGAAAGACTGCCAGCAGCTTCATCGCACGTGCCCAGCTGAGGCCCTTGTTGTTGCGGCGTCCGAGCCACTTCTTCCACGCGCGCTCGACGGAACGGACGAAATTCGAAAGCGCTCGTCCGTTCCCCGTGATGCCGTAGTAGCCGTAATGCCCTTTCACCTTCCGAACGAGGGTCCGGTGCTGGTTGACCAGCGGCTCATGTCTGTTGACGCGACACCAGAGTCGGATTCGCCTCAGCGCGCGGGTAAGCCGCGTGCACGCCGTTTTCCTCTTCACCACCCAGTTCCCCTTGAGCGACCGTCCCCAGTGATGCGTGAAGCCCAGCAGGTCGAACGTCCCTTCGCCGTCGCTCCCGGAGCCCGAAGAGCTCCGTGAGTCTTCCGGTTTTCGGAACGGTACCAACCGGGTCTTCTCGGGGTGGAGCTTCAAGCCGTACTTGCCGAATCGCTTCGGCAGCACGTCCATCACTCGGCGCGCATCTTTTTCCCGCGCGAAGATGACCACGAAGTCGTCCGCGTAGCGCAGCAGCACGGCCCGGCCCGAGAGCCGAGGCCGCACGTCGCGCTCGAACCACTCGTCGAGCACCTCGTGCAGGTAGATGTTCGCCAGCAATGGCGAGATGACTCCTCCCTGTGGCGTGCCGGATTCGGGGTGCCACAGGCGCCCTTCTTCCATCACACCCGCGTTCAGCCACTTGCCGACCAGTCTCGTCAGCACTCCATCGCGCACCCTCTGCCGAAGCACCTCCTGCAACTTCCCGCGGTCCACCGAGTCGAAGAATGACTCGATGTCCGCCTCCAACACCCATCCCCCGCCCATCGACATCGTCGCTTCCCACAGCGCCTGCAGCGCATCGTGCGCCGACCGCCCTGGACGGAAGCCATACGAGCAGTCGTTAAAGTCCTGCTCGTAGACCGCCTCCAGCGCCATCGCCACCGCCCTCTGCAGGACCTTGTCCTCGAAGGTCGGTATCCCGATCGGACGCGTCTTGCGACCATCGCCCTTCGGGATGTGCACGCGCCGCACGGGTGGAGCGCGATAGTGGTCGCCGGTTTTCGCGCGGTCGAGTAGCACCCGGAGATTCTCTTCCAGGTTTTCCGCGTACTCGGCCGCCGTTTGTCCGTCGATCCCTGTCGCGCCGTCCTTGCGAGTGCGCCGGTAGGCTTCGTGGAGCCATTCGACATCGATGTGATGCGACAGCGAGGTCAAGACCGCGCCTCGCATCTGCTTCGCCAGTGTTGCTATCCGTTCAAGTTTCGTTGAGACGTTTTGAGGGCTCGACATCCCTTTCGCCTTTCCTTCGAGCGGTTCAGTGACCCGGCGCTCCCTTCCCTCCGCAGGGTCGCTCGGGCGGCTGTCCCTGCTTCGTCGGTACTATGAAGCGCTCCGACGCCCCACCGTTCGTCCCGCTCCGCTCTGCTCGTCGCTCTGCTCGGCGGTACCGTGGCTCGCGCCGCGGAAACGTTGGGGCCTCCCAGGTTCCTGGCGGACCTTCGTGCTGGTGCCGTGCTCTTGGACCCCGGTGGGACCCTCGGCGCTGGACCATGACGGCGACGCGACGGGGAGTCGCTGTTGCCGGCGGCTGTCCGCCGGTGCCTCATTCCGTCCGCTGTCGTCCTTCGCGCCGTGGTGCTGCCTTCGACGAATCAAACCGTCTCGGCTCCCACTAGATTTGCCTTTCGAGGCTGTATTGCACGGCCCCTTCACCCGCTGTCTACGCTTCGCAGCGCCCGTCACCGGGTCACCACGCAAGACTCGCTTCCAGCTGATGGCCTTCTTTGCTGGGCGGGACTTCAACCCGCAGGGTCCGTAGTGAGGTTTCTGCTTCTCTACATCACGTCCTCCTCACCCAGGCTTCGCCTGGCGCAAT
>DASXOE010000156.1:0-3794 GCA_036494575.1 Polyangia bacterium
CCTCCTCGCCGCGGGGCTCGCGGCCCGGGCCGCGCGCGCTCAACCCGCCGCCGAGAGCGGCGACGACCGCCCCGCCGAGCACGACGACGGCGCCAACGCCGCGCCCGCGCCGCAGTTCCACGACCCCTCCTTCGGTCCCCGCTACGTCATCGAGGAGATCGTCGTGCGCGGGAACCGGCGGACAAAGGCGTCCCTCATCCTCGCAGAGCTGGGCCTCCAGGCCGGCGACGCCGTCGTCGCGTCCGATCCGCGCGTCGAGGCCGCGCGCTTCCGCCTGCTCGCGCTCGGGCACTTCCTCGACGTGCGGCTCTCGGTCGAGCGCGGCACGCGCCGCGGCGGCGTCGTCCTCCTCGTCGAGGTCGAGGAGCGGGGCACGCTCGTCATCAACGAGCTCTACCCGAGCACGAGCTCGGCGACGGCGTTCTGGGGCGGCGCCGACGTCTCGGACACGAACTTCCTCGGCCGCGGCGTGAACCTGGGCGCCGGCTTCGTCGCGTCGACAAAGCCAATCGTCCTCAACTCCGAGAAGGGGCTCGGCCTGCGCCTCCACGGCTCAGTGCCCGAGCGCCAGGGGCCGGGCGGGCTCGCGGTCTCGGCGACCGCGCTCTACAATGACGGCAGCGAGCTCTATCGCGATTCGGGGGCCGACGACGACCCCGACCCTGGACACTTCACGGCGGCGAACACGCGGCGCGCGGGCGGCATGCTCGGCGTGAGCCGGACGCTGACGCGCGCCGTCCGGGCCAGCGTCGATGTCCGCGGAGAGTCCGTGAACGCGCGGCTGCCGCCCCTGCGCGAGCGCTCGCTGCCCGACGGAACGACGGCGCCGATCGACTTCGGCGTGCGCGAGGGCGCGAGCCGCGTCGCGACCGTCGCGCTCACGCTCGACTGCGACACGCGCTCCGATCCCGTGCTGCCGCGCTCGGGCGCGCGCGTCGTGGGCACCCTCGAGGCGGGCGGGCCCGTCATCGGCGGCAGCTACGGGTTCGGCAAGGCCCTCGTCCAGGCTTCGTTGTACATGAAGATGCCACGTGGTCACGCCCTCGGGTTTCACCTGCTGGGCGGCGCCATCGTGGGCGACGCGCCTTACTTCGATCGGTTCTTCATCGGCGATCTGAACTTGCTGCTGCCGCGGCGCGCGCTCGGCATGAACTTCTCGACGCTGCCCTCGCGCAACCTCCTCGGCACGTCGATCGCGCGGCACCGCTACGACGACTACGCCGCCCGCGCCCTCGTCGAGTACGCGATCCCCGTCTGGCGGCGCCGCGGCTTCGTCTACGGGGGCGACGCCTTCGCCGCCGTGGGTCTGCTCGGCATGGCGAGCGACGGCGATCTGTCGCCCCCGGGCGGTTTGACGTGGAGCAAGCTGCCCATCGATCTGACGGGCGACCTCGGCCTCCGCCTCGACACCTACGTAGGGATCTTCACGATCTCGATCGCCAACGCGCTCTCCCGCAGCTCCTTCTGATGAACGCGCGCCGCCCCGCCGCTCGCCTCGCCGCCGCGCTCGTCGCGGCAACGCTCGCGTCGCCGCGCGCCCGGGCCGCGGGCGACGAGGTGCCGCGGCGCACGACCGGCCTGGCCGTCACGCCCGCACAGCTCGTCGTGAGCGTGGGGCTCCAAGATCTCTTCGGCGCGGACGATCGGGCCCACCTCACCTCGGGCTTCGTGACCCGCGTCCTGCTGCGGGTGGCCCTCCAAGAAGAGGGCTCGACCGAGCCGATCGCGCTCGGCTTCCAGCGCACGGAGATCGTCTACGACATCTGGGACGAGAGGTTCCGGCTGCGCGTCACGCGCGGCGCGGGGCCGGACGTGCACCTCGAGGCGCGCACGGCCGACGAGGCCATCGCGCGCGCCGCGGCGCTGTGGGACTTCCCCGTGGCCGAGGCGGCGCGCCTGCGCCCCGGCACGGCCTACGTCTTGGCGTTCCGCGGCGACCTCAATCCCATCTCCGAGGAGCTCCTCGCCGACGTGCGGCGCTGGCTCGTGCAGCCGGCGCGCGGGCAGCGGCGCGTCGGCACCGGCGACAGCTTCTTCGGCTCGTTCGTGAGCATCTTCGTCAACCCGCGCCTCGAGGACAGCGAGCGCCAGGTGCGCTTCCTGTCGCAGCGCTTCGACGTCCGCCAGCTTCGCACGCTAAGACCCGCGCCGGAGACCCGCCCATGAAGCTCTTCAGGATGCCTGGACGTTTCGAGTGGAAGATCCTCGTCGCGCTCTTCATCGTCGCTACGCTGCCGCTCGGCGCCGCCGCGTATCTCATGCGCGTGACGCTCGACAGGGTCGAGCGCATCACGAGTGAGCACCAGGAGGCGGTCGGGCAATCCCTGGGCGGCGCCGTGGAGGTCTACCGATCGTACTTCGCGCAGATGAAGGACGTCTTCCGCCAGCGCACGGCCGAGATCGGCGCCACGCCGGTCGCGCGCGCCGCCGAGCTGGCCGAGGTGCCCGAGCTGCTGCGCGCGCGCATCCTCGAGGGCGCGCGCGTCGTCGACGAGTGGAGCGCGCCGGTCCTCGTGCTCGATCGGGCGCGCGAGGGGCCGCCGAACCTCGTCGAGCTCCCCGGCTCGAAGCCGGCGGCGCCGCGCTTCCTCGAGCTCACCTTCGGGATCTCAAAGGAGATCTACGCGAACTTCCTGGCGCTGCGCGAAGCCATGGAGCGCGAGCAAGATCTCGATCGCCTGCTGCCGGTCGTGCTGCCGCGCATCTTCCGGGGCCTCGGCATCGCGCTCGTCATCGTCCTGGCGCTGGCGACGGCCATCGGGCTCTTCGTCGCGCGGCGCGCCACGGGCCGCGTCGCCGCGCTCCGCGACGCCGCCCGCCGCGTCGGCGAGGGCGATCTGGCCGTGCGCGTCTCGCCGCGCGGAAAAGACGAGCTCGACGACCTCGGGCGGACCTTCGATATCATGGTCGCGGAGCTCGCCGAGGCGCGCCCGCGGCTCGAGTACCTCCAGAAGGTCTCGGCCTGGCAGGAGGTCGCGCGGCGGCTCGCGCACGAGATCAAGAACCCGCTCACGCCCATCCAGCTCGCCGTCCAGGAGCTCGGCTCGAAGTACCGCGGCGACGATCCGGCCTTCGTGAAGCTCCTCGCGACGGCCCAGGAAATCCTCGGCGAGGAGATCGGCACGATCCGGCGCCTCGTCGACGACTTCTCGGCCTTCGCGAAGCTGCCCAAGGTCGAGCCCGAGCCCGTCGATCTCGGGCAGATCGTCGACGACTTCGTGCGCGCGCACGTCGAGTGGCAACCATTCGTACGCTTCACGCGGCCCGCGGGCCGCGTGGGCGCGCAGTGCGACCGCATGCTCATCCGTCGCGTTCTCGCGAACCTCGTCGAGAACGCCGTCCAGGCGGCTGCCGGCGCGGGCCGCGAGCCGGCCGTCTCGCTCTCGGTCTCGAGCGAGGGCGCGCGCGGCGTCGCGAGCCTGGTCATCGACGACAACGGCCCCGGGATCGCCGCGGGCGAGCGCGAGCACGTCTTCGATCCCTATGTGACGACCAAGGAGCACGGCACGGGCCTTGGCCTCGCCATCGTCCGCAAGATCGTGCTCGACCACGGCGGCGACGTGCACGTGAGCGCGGCGTCCGCGGGAGGCGCGCGCTTCACGGTGACGCTGCCGGCCGCGGCGGCCGGCGTTCGATCGGGTGGCGGCGGCCCGCCAGCATCAGCACCCAACGACCCGGCCCCTCCTCGCTGAGCCGGTCCGCGAGCGCGGCCGCGGCCGACGTGTCGAGGCGCGCCTCGAGCTTCCCCGCGCGCACGCGCGCGCGCAGGACCCCTGCATCGTCGACGGTGAGCG
>DASXOE010000157.1:0-40221 GCA_036494575.1 Polyangia bacterium
AGCGACCCAACCTCGGGCTCGATGCGAGCGCCAGCGAGCGAGCGACCCAACCTCGGGCTCGATGCGAGCGCCAGCGAGCGAGCGACCCAACCTCGGGCTCGATGCGAGCGCCAGCGAGCGAGCGACCCAACCTCGGGCTCGATGCGAGCGCCAGCGAGCGAGCGACCGCAGGATCAAACTTCGAGCAGGATCCTCTCCGGGTCCTCGACGCACTCCTTGACCCGCACGAGGAACTGCACGGCCTCGCGACCGTCGACGAGGCGGTGATCGTAAGACAGCGCGACGTACATCATCGAGCGGATCGCGATCTGACCGTCGACGACGACGGGCCTCTTCTGGATGGCGTGGAGGCCGAGGATGCCGCTCTGAGGAGGGTTGAGGATGGGGGTCGAGAGGAGCGAGCCGTAGACGCCGCCGTTCGAGATCGTGAAGGTGCCGCCCTCGAGGTCCTTCATCGTGAGCTTGTTGTCGCGCGCGCGCACGGCGAGCTCGCCGATGGTCTTCTCGAGCTCGGCGAACGACAGGCGATCGGCGTCGCGCACGACGGGCACGACGAGGCCCTTACCGCCGCCCACGGCGACGCCGACGTCGTAGTGATCCCTGTAAAGAATGTCGGTGCCGCGAATTTCGGCGTTGACGGCCGGGAAGGCCCTGAGCGCGTCGATGGCGGCCTTGACGAAGAACGACATGAATCCGAGCTTCAGGCCGTGTTGCTTGACGAAGCGTTCCTGAAACCGCTCGCGCAGGTCGAGCACGGCCGTCATGTCGATCTCGTTGAAGGTCGTCAAGATCGCGGCCGTGTGCTGGGCCTCGACGAGCCGGCGCGCCACCGTGCGACGCAGCGGCGACATCGGAACGAGGCGCTCGCGCGCCGAGACGTCGACGGGCGCGGACTTCTCGAGGGGGGCGTCGATGACCTCGGGCACGGCCTGTTTGGCGACATTGCCCACGACCTCGAGCGCGGGCTCGCGCTCGACGAGGGCGCGCGCGACGTCCTGGTTCGAGACGCGGCCGCCGCGCCCCGTGCCCTTGACGTCCTTGGCGCCGAGGCCGCCCTCCGCCATGGCCTTGCGCGCCGCCGGCCCCGCCCGCAGCTCGTCGGCTCCGTGGCCGTTGCCTTGCGCAAGGGTCGCGGTGGGCGCCGGCTCACCTGGTCCGGCGCCCGTTGGCGCGCTTGCGCCCGGTTCCGAGCTCGCGCCGGGTTGATCAATCTCGGCGATGACCTCGCCCACGGCGACGGTCTCGCCGGCCTTGCGCAGGATCTTCCGCAGCACGCCCGCGCCCGGCGACGGCACCTCGAGCGTGGCCTTCTCGCTCTCGACCTCGACGAGCGGCTCGTCGGCCTCGACGTGGTCGCCCTCGCTGCGCTTCCAGGTCCCGAGCGTGGCTTCCCGCACCGACTCGCCGAGCGCGGGGACTTTGAGAGTCAGTGACATCGTCTAGCTCGCTTCCTTTCCTACCCCGATTCCGAACGCCTCGTCCATCAGCGCCGCTTGCTCCCTCTTGTGGCGCGTCGGCGAGCCCGTCGCCGGGCTCGCGGCGAGCGGGCGGCTCACGCACTCCCACGGGAACGCGTCCTTGAGGAGCCCCGTGAACTCGCGGTTGACGTAGTTCCAGGCGCCCATGTTCTTCGGCTCCTCCTGGACCCACAAGACGGGCGTGCCGCCGGGTACGCCGGCGAGGCTCTTGAGGACGTCGTCCTTGTGCATCGGGTAAAGCTGCTCGATGCGAACGATGGCGACGTCGTGCGCGCCGCGCTCCTCGCGGGCCGCCAAGAGATCGTAGTAGACCTTGCCCGTGCAGAAGAGCACGCGGCGCGTCCGCTGCTGCTCGATCGACGTGTCGGGGATGACGTACTGGAACGCGCCGTCGGTGAAGTCCGAGAGCGGCGACGTCGCGACCGGGTGCCGCAGCAGGCTCTTCGGAGACATCACGACGAGCGGTTTGCGGTAGGGCCGCAGCACCTGGCGCCGGAGAGCGTGGAAGAACTGCGCGGGCGTCGTGAAGTTGCAGACCTGCCAGTTGTCCTTTACCGACAGCGTGAGGAAGCGATCGAGACGCGCGTTCGAGTGCTCGGGCCCCTGCCCCTCCATGCCGTGCGGCAGCAACAGGACGAGGCCGCTCACGCGGTGCCACTTCGCCTCGGACGAGGCCAGGAACTGGTCGATGATGACCTGCGCGGCGTTCACGAAGTCTCCGAACTGCGCCTCCCAGATCGTGAGCCCCTCGGGCATGTCGAGGCTGTAGCCGTATTCGAAGCCGAGCACGCCTGCCTCGGACAGCGGGCTGTCGCGCGCCTCGAAGACGCCCTGCTTGTCGCGGACGTGCTGGAGCGGCGTGTACTCCGCCTCCGTCTCCGTGTCGAAGAACGTCGAGTGGCGATGGCTGAACGTGCCGCGCCGCGAGTCCTGCCCCGACAGCCGCACGCGGATGCCCTGCGCGAGCAGCGTTCCGAAGGCGAGCGCCTCGCCCATGCCCCAGTCGCAGGGCTTTTCGCCCGCGGCCATCGCGGCGCGCGCCTCGATGATGAGCTTCTTGAGCTTGGGGTGAATGTTGAACCCTTGGGGCACGCGCGTCAGCGCGCTGCCGACGAGCTCGATGGCCTCGCGCGTGACGGCCGTCGGGACCTGGGGCGCGTTGCGCTCGGCGCCGCCCTTGAGACGCTCCCAAGCCCCGGCGAACATCGGGGGCCGCGGCGGCGCCTCCCAGCGCGAGGCCACCTCGAGCTCGGACTCGAGCTCATGGCGCTTGCGCGCCGCGAGCGCGTCCGCCTCTTCGACGGAGATGGGCGCCTCACCGTTGGGCAACGGGTTCTTCCTGCCGTACTCGAGGTAGGCCGCCCGGATCGAAGGCTTGCTGGCGATCGCGCGGTACATGACGGGCTGGGTGTACGACGGCTCGTCGCCCTCGTTGTGCCCGTGCTTGCGGTAGCACCACAGCTCGATGAGCGCGTCGCGGTGGAAGCGCTGCCGGAAGTCGACGGCGAGATCGACGACCTGGCAGACGGCCTCCGGATCCTCGCCGTTGACGTGGAAGATCGGGATCTGGAGCATGCGCGCGACGTCGGTCGCGTAGGTGGTCGACTTGGCGTTTTGCGGCGAGGTCGTGAAGCCCACCTGGTTGTTGATGACGATGTGGACGGTGCCGCCCACGCGGTAGCCGTCGAGCTCAGACATGTTGAACGCCTCGGCGACGATGCCCTGCCCCGCGAAGGCCGCGTCGCCGTGCAGCAAGAGCGGCAAGCACCGCGTGCGGCCACCGTCGCTGATGCGGTCCTGTTTGGCGCGGACCCGCCCCTGGACGACCGTGTTGACCCACTCGAGGTGGCTCGGGTTGAACGTGAGCGACAAGTGGACCTTGTGCGCGTCTGGGCCGTTCGTGCCGGGGAACGTCCGATCGATCGAGAACCCGAGGTGATACTTCACGTCGCCGCCCGAGCTCTCGTCGGCCATCGGATCTTGCTTGTCGAGGAACTCGCCGAAGATCTGCGAGGGCGGCTTCTTGAGCACGTTGGCGAGCACGTTGAGGCGCCCGCGGTGCGCCATGCCGATGACGATCTCGACGACGTTCGAGCGGGCGGCCCGCTCGATGAGGCGCTCGAGCAGCGGGATGAGGCTCTCGCCGCCCTCCATGGAGAAGCGCTTGGCGCCCAGAAACTTGTTCTGGAGGAACTGCTCGAAGACCTCGGCGCCGATGACCTGTTCGAGCAGGCGCATGCGGTCGGCGCGCGTCAACGCGAGCCGGTTGCGCGTGCGCTCCATGCGGCCCTGCAACCACCCGCGCAGCTCGATGTCGTGCAGGTGGGCGAGCTCGACGCCGATCTGTCGGGCGTAAGTGTCGCGCAGGAGCTCGACGAGATCGCGCAGGGTCGTGCGATCGGGACCCGCGACGTTCTCGCTCGAGAAGACGAGGTCGAGGTCCTCCTCCGCGAGGCCATGGTCCTCGAGCTTGAGCGACGCGCCCGTGCGCTTGAGGAGGCCCAGCGGATCGAGGTTCGCCGCGAGGTGGCCGAACTCGCGGTAGGCCTCGACGAGGCGCTGCACGCGCTCCGAGAGCAGGCGGACCGAAGTGCGGCTCGCCGTGAGATTGCCCTCGGCGATCTTGGGCGCCGGCGCGGGCGCGAAGATGCTCCGCCCGAAGGCCCGGGGCGGGATGGCGGCGGCGGAGCCGTGCGCGCCCGCGTCAGCGCCGTCGAGCCGCTGGAAGTAGGCGCGCCATGCAGGTTCGACGGAGCCCGGGTCGCGCAAGAACTGGAAGTAGAGCTCTTCGGCGAAGGCGAGGTTCGCGAGGGCAAAACCGTTGCCGGCGTCCGGCGTCGCCCCGTTGGCGCCGCCGCTCGTCCCGTTTGCGCGGTCGGCCTCTCGGCCGCCGCTCACGGACGCGAGCGCGCCCACGTCGTCGCGCGCGGGCCCCGTGCCGTTCACCTTTGCGTCGATCATGTCTCGAAACCTCGTGCCTTGCGCGCGGACTTTCTAGGGCTGCCAATCGAGGCGATCCGGAGTGGACAGCGCATCATTGTAAGCGACCGCCCCCCGCCGCGCGACGGGAGGCGTCCGAATACGCGCCTCATATCGACGGGATACCACGTCGGCCTGAGCCCCGGGGGTAAGGGCGGCGGCGGCCGGCTGCCCCAAGGGGAAGTCCGGATTTGGTATGTAAACTCGGCAGCTTGACTGGAGCCCGACCCGACGACGCCGGGCGCCACCAAAAAAAAACGGCGACCGGGTCGAGGCCCGATCGCCGAATTGAAAACCCGAAGAAAAATTGAAGAATTAATTTAGAAGGTGAGACGCCTGCTCAGGCGACCGCGTCCTTGGCGGCCTTGACCGGACGGGCACGCACGACCTTGCGGGCGGGCTTCGCCTTGAAGACCGTGGGCTCCTTCGTGAAGGGATTGATGCCCTTGCGCGCCTTCGTCGCGGGCTTCTTGATGACGACCAGCTTCGCGAAGCCTGGCAGCAAAAAGATGCCGTTCTTCTTGAGTTCCTTGTAGCCGACGTTGCAGAGCGACTCGAGGACGCTCTTGACGTCCTTCTTGGTCAGTTTGTCGGCGTTCTCTTCCGCCAGCTTCTGGATGAGCTCAGACTTGGACAGTACCTTGGCCATGCGATCTCCTCTTTTCCGGCTCTCGCCGGTTACTGAAATTTGCCGGCATTCTGTGGGAAACGAATGGCAGTTGGAAGTAAAAAGAGCGGGAAATAAGGAGCCCAGCGAACTTCCCGTAGCGCGGTCACGCGCGCGTCACCCCTAGTGCTGGGCGGCGTTCCGCTTCGAGGCGTCGGGGCCGGCTTTGGGCGTCGTCTCGGGGCCGGCGTGGTAGCCGAGCAGTCCCGGCCCGTCCTTTTCGGCGTAGAAGCGCAGCGCGAGCTTGTCGTCGCGGTCGGTGTAGGCGCGCGTGTGCAAAGTCAGCGCGCCCGGTGCCACGACGACGAGATCGACCGGTCCGCTGCCCCGGGGACGCTTGAGCTCGAGCGGCGCCAGGCCGAGATCCTTCCGCCCCCAGAACACGCGGGCCTTGCGCGCCGGATCGGCCGTGAGCTTGATAGAGACCATCTCCGACGTCGGATTGCTCTCGGGCGGCTCGACGACGAGATCGTCGGTCGGCGGCGCGACCAAGGCGGCGGCCGGGCTCGTCGCCGCCGCCGGCGCCCCCTTCTCCGGCGTTGTAGGGCCCTCCCGGGGCGCGCGCCCGCAAGCCGCGGCCGCGGCGACGCCGAGCAAGAGCATCGTCGAGCGCGACGCCTTCACGGTCCCTCCGCGCCCCCCGCGCGGCTCTCGGGCGAGTCCGAGGCGTCCGGCGGCTTGGTCGTCGTCGCGTAGATCACGCCTGGCTTTCGCACGTAGCCCGAGACGGGTTTGTCGCGCGCGCCCAGGATGCGGCCCTCGAGGACCTCGACGGGCAGCGGCGGATCGAGCTCGTAATAGAAGCCGCGCGAAGGCAGGCGCATCTCGAACACGTCGCCCTTCCACCAAAAATCCCGCCGAAACCCGAGCGCGACCGAGCCGAGCGTGCGCGCGCGGCGGTGCTGGAGCACGAACGTGAACAGGCGCAGCGCGAGGTTGTTGTAGAGCCGGTGGCAGCCGTGCGAGAAGCGGCCGCGCAGCGACATGTAGTCGAACGAGCCGTGCGTGCGGATGCCGTTGTCGTAATAGGTCGTGCCCTCTGGGCCCTTGATGAGCTGCTCGTGAATGGCGGCGACGAGTCCGTACGCCGAGAGGAACCCCGGGCCCGTCTCGTCGTAGTTCGTGACCTTGACGAACATGCCGTTGACCTTCTTTTCCTTCACCATCGAGCCGAGCGGCGACGAGGCCGGCGGAATCCAGACCGGCGTCGTCACGATGTGACGCCACACCCGCTTGCCGACGTCCGAGCCCTTCCAGCGAAAGTACTCCTGCCCGTCGGAGGCCAACTCCGATCGCCAGCCGCCGATCGTCGTCCGCCAGCGCACGAGCGGCACGCGCTCGCCGCGCCAGCGCGTGAAGAGCGTGAATGTCGGGAAGTGCTCGCGCGGCTGCGGTTTCCGCGCGCCCTTGTCGTCATAGGGGAACTCGTACCAGACGTCGCCGCGGTCGATCTCCGCCGAGAGGTCCATCTCCGCCGCGTGGTACTCGGGCAGCGGCGGGAAGCGCACGGCCACGCGCAGCGCGCGGAAGTCACGCGCCGCGTGCCGCTGGAAGAACGCCAGCGCGTCCTCGGGGGTCTCGAGGCCGAGGCGCGCCAGGACGGCGTCGGTGGCGGCGGTCACGAGGTCGGGCACGGGGTGGCGCGCGCCGTCGGCGCCGGCGTACGTCGCCTTCGACGAACCATCCTCGAGGATCCGCCCCGCGTGAACGGCACGCTCCGTGAGCACGCGGCGCAGGGCCACGAAGTCGTTGACGAGGAGCGGGCGCGCGAGCGCCTCGAGCGTCGTGCGCTTGAGGTCGGCCTGGTCGAACACGGTGTGCTCCTGCTGGAAGTCGAACATCGCCTGGCGCATGGGCGTGTCGTAGACGCCGGCCTTGTGCTTGGCGGGATCGAGCGTGCCCTCGCAGGCGAGGCGCTTCTCCACCTCGGCGAACGCCGCGCGCGCCGCCTCCATGCGCCGGTGCGCCTTGACGTCCTTGGCGTAGCGCGGCTCGGCCTCGGCGAGCGCCTCGAGGCTCTCGGCGCCGGCCTGCGCGCGCGCCGCCTCGAGCCGCAGCTCGCGGAAGTGGTGCTTGGCGAGCTCCTTGTGCTCGGTCGTCGCCCCCCAGGTCGGGATCTCGTCGACGGCGAGCAGCGTCGTCGTGTCGAAGGTCGGATCGCAGGTCCGCGCCGCGTCGGCGAGAAAACGCGCGCGCAGCACGCCGAGCGTGGGCGGTATGCCGTAGAGCTCGAGATAGTTCTTGTCGCCGGCGGCGAGGCGCTGACCGTCGCCGTCCGTGCGATCGCCCGCGAGGCCGGTGAAGACGGCGCGGTAATGGTTGGGCAGGGGCGCGCCGCCCGACCCGGCTCCGTCGTCGAAGAGCGCGGGCGCCCAATCGTCGCCGAGGTCGACGAGCGTGAGGCCGCGCGCGCGCGCGGCCTCGGCGTCGACGACGCGCTCCTCGGCCCCCACGACCTGAATGGCCCGACGCTCGGGCGGCAGCCCGGCGGCCGCGGGCAACGCATCGACGTCGGGCAACGTGGACGCGCGTCGGCGCGCGGGGGCCTTCGTCGGCACGCCGACGCTGTTTGACGGCGAAGGTCCACGGCCGCCTCGTGACGTGCCCGCGTCGGCGGCGGGGCGGCAACCTCCGCCCGCGAGGCAGGCGACAATTGCCGCGGGCACGACCAACGATCGAATGGGCGCGATGAAGCTCGTCACGGCGCGCGGCCCGCGACGTTGCAATGTGGCTCGATGTTCTCAATCACGGCGCGTGTCACGCGGTGTCAGGGCGAATATTTTCAGGACCCCCGGAGATCGTGTTTACTATACGCGCCTATGAGACGCACCTTCGTCACCGCGGTCGCATCGGCCTTCGTTTGCGCCTTTGTGGCGGCCCTCCTCCTGCTCGGCACGGCGCGGCCGGCGAGCGCCACCGAGGTCGGTTACGGGCGCAAGTTCGGCCTCGGTTTCATGGTGGGCGACCCGACGGGCCTCACGGCCAAGCTCTGGGTCGGTCCGACGAACTCGATCGACTTCGGCCTGGGCTTCTGGGGCTACGGGTTCGACAGCTGCGCGAACGGGCGCGGGCCCTGCGATCGCTTCGGCTATCACGCGGGCACGTTCAACGCCGACTACCTCTGGCAGTCGAACATCGTGCGCGGGCAGGCCCAGCTCGACTGGCACATCGGCGCGGGGGGACGCGCGATCTGGTATGGCGGCTGTAACGGTGACTGCTTCGCGCTCGCCGCGCGCATGCCCGTCGGCCTGGACTTGATGTTCGCCAACCCGTCGATGCTCGAGGTGTTCTTCGAGCTGGCCCCCGCGCTGTACTTCGTGCCGGGCCTCGAGTTCGGCGTCGAAGGCGCGCTGGGCGTCAGATTTTATTTCTGACGTGATCCGCCACGCGCTGCCGGAGCCGGGCTGGCCGACGGCAGCGGAAGCGGCCCGCGCGCGCCTCTTCTCTGCCCTGCCGCTCGGACGTGCGCACGTCTCGCTGACCCGGACCTGGGTCCCCGCGATGGTGCCCTGGCGTGCCACAGCCGACGGCGACGTCACGCCGGCGCTCCTCGACTGGTACGCGCGCTTGGCCGCGGGACGGCCGGGCGTCCTCGTCGTCGAGGCGACCGGCATCCGAGACGTCCCGAGCGGTCCCCTCCTGCGCATCGGCGACGATCGCTTCGTGCCGGGGCTGGCGCGCCTCGTCGAGGTCGTGCGCGCCGCGAGCGGCGGCGAGACGCTCGTCTTCATCCAGCTCCTCGACTTCCTGGCGATCCGGCGCCGACCCGCCGCCGCTCGCTACTTCGGCGAGCTCCTCGCGCTCGCGCCCCGCCACCGCGCGGGCCTCGCGTGCGTCACCGGCGACGCCGCGATCGCCACGGCGCCGAACGACATGGTCCGCGCCCGTCTGGCCGCGCTGGAGCCCGAGCTCCAGCGGCAGGTGCTGGCCCCGCGCGAGTGGGAGGCCGTCGAGCGCGGCGCGCGTGAACGCGTCACCGACACGGACCTGCCGCACATCCGCGAGCTCCCGCGCACGCTGCCGCCTCTGTTCGCTCGCGCCGCCGCGCGCGCGCGCCAAGCCGGCTTCGACGGCGTCGAGCTCCACTACGCGCACGCCTATACGATGGCCTCGTTCCTGTCGGCGCTGAACACGCGCGACGACGGCTACGGCGGCGCGCCCGAAGACCGCGTGCGCCTGCCCCGCGAGGCGCTGGCCGCCGTGCGCGGCGCCGTGGGCGCCGATTTCGTGGTCGGTTGCCGCCTGCTCTCCGACGAAGCCATCGCGGGCGGAACGTCGCCAGCCGACGCGGCGGGCTTCGCGGTCACGCTCGGCCGCGCGGGCGCCGACTACCTCTCGCTGTCGGCCGGCGGCAAATTCGAGGACGCCCGCCAGCCGGCCGTGGGCGACGCGGCCTATCCCTACACGGGCGCGAGCGGCGCGGAGACCATGCCCACCGTGCGCTCAGACGAAGCCGGCCCCTTTGGCCGCCACCTGCCGGCCGCGGCCGCCATCCGCCGGGCCGTGCGCGCCGCGAACCTCGAGACGCCCATCGTCGCCGCGGGCGGCATCACGACCTTCGCGCTCGCCGAGGCCGCACTCGAGCGTGGCGACGTCGACTTCGTCGCGTCGGCGCGCCAGAGCCTGGCCGACCCCGATTGGTTCTCGAAGATGCGCCTCGGCCGCGGCGAAGAAATCCGCCGCTGCCAGCTCACGAACTACTGCGAGGCGCTCGACCAGCGCCACAAGCCCGTGACCTGCCACCTCTGGGACCACCCCGCCGGCGAACCGCGGCGCCTCGTCGCGCCGGAGTGGCGCGCGGGGCCCCACACGCCCCCGCGCGAGCCCCCCGGCGGATCTGCCTGAGGCGCGGGGCGCCGGGAAGGCGCGCTTCTCACGCTCAACTCGCTCCTTGGGTCGCTCCGGCGCTCCGCCCAGGTCGCTCCGGCGCTCCGCCGAAGAGGAAGGCCGTTTTCACACTTGATTGAGGAGTGTGTGGTCGGTTGAGCTCCCGGGCGCCCTGAACGGCCAGAATCGGGATCAGCGCTCAATCAAGATGTGCCGCCGCGCCGTGAGCCCGCGCGGCCGCAAGGAGAGTTCTAGCTGGGCTCTTCTTCGTAGCTCTCGACGACGGAGTCGCCGAGGTCGATCTCGCCCGTGCGATCGGGCGGGGGCGGGAGGCGTCCGGAAACGGCGCTCGGGACGGCCGCCGGCACGGCGCCGCTGCCCTCTTGCGCGGGGGCGCCGTCGACCGCGGCGTTCTGAGAGCGCGCTTTCCAGCGCGCGAGAGCCTTGTCGAGCTCCTCGTAGGGAATCATCGCCTCAGTTTATCTCAAGAATGACGTTCTCAGAAGGCGAGCGTAGCGTGGCTTTGCCACGCGGAGCGAGTGGGCCCGGCGAGGCCGAGCGAAGCGAGGGGAGGGGTGGAGGTGGTACGGTGCCGACGCGCGAGCGGCAGCGAGCCGGACCCCGTCAGATCAATCAAATCCCCAGCTTCTTGTACCGGATCCGGTGGGGCTGGTCGGCGGCGGCGCCCAGGCGGCGGTGCCGGTCGGCCTCGTAGTCCTGGTAGTTGCCCTCGAACCAGACGACCTGGCTGTCGCCCTCGAAGGCGAGCATGTGGGTCGCGATGCGATCGAGGAACCAGCGATCGTGGCTGATGACCACGACGCAGCCGGCGAACGAGAGCAGGCCGTCCTCGAGGGCGCGCAGCGTGTCGACGTCGAGATCGTTCGTGGGCTCGTCGAGCAGGAGGACGTTGCCGCCGCTGCGCAGGAGCTTCGCGAGGTTGACCCGGTTGCGCTCCCCGCCCGACAGATCGCCGACGCGCTTCTGCTGGTCCGTGCCTTTGAAGCCGAAGCCGGCGACGTAGGCGCGTGCCGGCACCTTGCGCTTGCCGATCTCGAGGAACTCGGCGCCCTGCGCGATCTCCTCGAATGCCGTGGCCGTCGGGTTCAACGAATCACGCGACTGATCGACGTAGGCGAGCTTGACGGTGTCGCCGATGCGCAGCGTGCCCCCGTCGGGCTTCTCCTGGCCCGTCATCATGCGGAACAGCGTCGTCTTGCCGGCGCCGTTCGCGCCGATGATGCCGACGATCCCACCGCGCGGCAGGTTGAAGTTCAGGTTCTCGACGAGGACCTTGTCGCCGTAGGCCTTGCGAAGGCCCTCGGCCTTGATGACGAGATCGCCGAGGCGCGGCCCCGGCGGGATCGCGATCTCGATCGTGTCCTCACGCTTTTGCTGCTCCTCGGCGAGCAGCTCCTCGTAGGCGGCGAGGCGGGCCTTCGACTTGGCCTGACGCGCGCGCGGAGAGGCCCGCACCCACTCGAGCTCGCGCGCGAGGGTGCGCTGGCGCGCCGACTCGGACTTCTCCTCCGACTCGAGACGCCTGCGCTTCTGGTCGAGCCAGGAAGAGTAGTTGCCCTCCCACGGGATTCCGGCGCCGCGATCGAGCTCGAGGATCCAGCCCGCGACGTTGTCGAGGAAGTAGCGGTCGTGGGTGACGGCCACGATGGTCCCCGCGAACTCGTGCAGGAAGTGCTCGAGCCAGGCCACGCTCTCCGCGTCGAGGTGGTTGGTGGGCTCGTCGAGCAGCAGGAGGTCGGGGCGTTCGAGCAGGACCTTGCAGAGCGCGACGCGGCGGCGCTCGCCGCCCGAGAGCTTGGTGACGTCGGCGTCTGGGGGCGGGAGGCGGAGCGCGTCCATCGCGATCTCGAGGGTGCGGTCGAGATCCCAGGCGTTGGCGGCCTCAATGGCGTCTTGCAGCTTGCTCTGCTCGGCGAGGAGCTTGTCCATCTCGGCGGGCGAGAGGTCCTCGCCGAGCTTCATGTTGACCTCGTCGAAGCGCTTGAGGAGCGCCTTCGTGGCGGCCACGGCCTCCTCGACGTTCTCGAGGACGTTCTTCTTCGGATCGAGAGGCGGCTCCTGCGGCAGGTAACCGATGCGGATGCCGTCGGCAGGTTTGGCGTCGCCGAAGAAGTCCTTGTCGACGCCCGCCATGATCCGCAGCAGGGTGGATTTCCCCGCGCCGTTCGAGCCGAGCACGCCGATCTTCGCGCCAGGATAAAACGAGAGGAAGATGCCCTTGAGGACCTCCTTGTTGGGCGGGTGAACCCGCCGGAGGTTCTGCATCGTGTAGATGTACTGGTGCGCCATGGCGGCGGCAGTGTAGCAGGACGTTCCAAAGCCGGCAGCTTCGGGACCCTGAAAAGCCACATGGTGTCCGCGGTCCCCAGCGGCGCCAGAAATTGCGAGCCGACAAGGGGCGAGAAGGTTGCGCCCGAGGCAACGATCGTTGCGCGACTGGCAACGATTCTTCGTCATGGACGCTCGGAGCAAAATCCTAACTGCCCGCTGCGCGCGGTCATGCGCGCGGCTCGCCAGTTGGCACGCTTACTGAATTGGATAGGTCTGGTTGGCACCGAGCTCGGCTCGGTTGGGGGGCGGGTCTGGGCGAGAAATCGTCCAGACCCGCTATTTTTCATCTGGGACCCTGAGAGGGTCCCAGATGCCCGACGCTCGCTCCGGCCGGCAAAGCCGGCCTGCGCTCGGGCGACCTTTCTGGGATCGCCCGGAGCTCTGATCGCCTGGAGCTCTCAAAGGGCTAGCGTGATCACCCCGGCGCAGACGAGGGCGGCGCCGATGAGGACGGGCCGCGCCGGACGCTCGCGCAGGACGGCCCAGGCGTAGAGCACGGTGAAGGCGGAGGCGAGGCTCGACAGCGGCGAGACGAGCGCGAGGGGCGCATAGCGGCCGGCGAGCACGATGCACGCGAACCCAGCCGTCTCGAACACGCCGGCGAGCGCGACGGCCACCCAGGCGCGGCCGCGCGGCGGCGCGAGCGAAACGCGGAACCTCCACGCGAGCGGGAGCCCGAGCGCGATGTCGGCGGCATACGTGACGGGAATGACGCCCAGTCGACCGGCGACGGGCGTGAGCAGCCCGATCGCGGGAATGAGGAGGCCGAAGCCGAGGGCGGCGCCAAATGAGGCGAGGAGCCAGCGCGGCGCCCGCGCGCCGCCTGCCGCGCCGGCGGCGCCCCCCGTCGTGGCGCGCGCGAACCGTGAGACGACGACGGCGCCGGCGACGACGCCCGCGCCGCCCACGAGCTGCAGCGGCCGCACGGGCTCGCGAAAGATGGCGAGCGACAGCCCCGCGGCGATGACCGCCCAGCTCGACATGACGGGAACGGCGATCGTGAGCCGCCCATGCTCGAAGGCATAGAAGAGGCACACATAAGCGAGCAGGCCCGCGGCGCCGACCGCCAAGACCCAGAGGGCATCGATGGGCGCGGGCGCGGCCATGCGGGCGTCGAACGGCAGCGCGAGCGCGACGACGGCCCCTCCGATGATCTGCGCCCACAAGATCGCGCGGAAGGCGCCCACGTGCCGCGCGCTGCGCTGGACGGCGACGTTGGCGAGCGCCCAAGAGGCGCTCGCGCCCAGACCCAGCACGATGCCGAGGAGCATGGCGCGCGAGAATAGTGCACATACCTCGTGTATGGGTCGCTGTCTCGCGCGCGCCGTCCGGGCGCACCCGCGCCGCCAACCCGGCGCGGGCCCGAATCTGGTACAACGGCCCAGATTGGATCCGCAGCGGCCGCTCGTCATCGTCAATCCCCGCTCGGGCGGCGGCCTCTCCGAAGCGCGCTGGGCGCGTCTCGTGGCGGGCCTCACCGACGGCCTCGGGCCCTTCGACGGCGTCTTCACGACGGGGCCGCGTGACGCGACCGACATCGCGCGGCGCGAGGCGGCGGCCGGCCGGCGGCTCGTGGTCGCCTTCGGCGGCGACGGCACGATCTCGGAGACCGCCAACGGCATCCTCGCGGCCGGCGCGGGCGGCACGACCGAGCTCGGCATCATCCCGCGCGGCACGGGCGGCGACTTCCGGCGCACGCTCGAGCTGCCCCAGGACCTCGCCGAGGCCGCACGCCGCGCGCGCGACAGCGCCGCCCGCGTCATCGACGCGGGTCTCGTCCACTATATCGCGCACGACGGCACGGCGGCGACGCGCCACTTCGTCAACGTCGCGTCCTTCGGGTTCTCGAGCGCGGTCGCGAGCCGCGCCAACGCCTCTTCGAAGCGCCTCGGCGGCAAGATGGCGTTCCTCGGCGCCACCGTGGGCGCCCTCCTCTCCTACGACAACACCGACGTGTGGCTGTCGCTCGACGACGGGCCGCGCGAAAGGCGACGCGTGCTCATGGCGGCCGTCGGCAACGGCCAGTTCTTCGGCGGCGGCATGAAGATCTGCCCGCGCGCCCAGCTCGATGACGGCACCCTCGACGTCGTCGTCGTGGGTGACTTCTCGCGCATGGACGTCCTCACGAAGGTGAGCCGCCTCTACGACGGAAGCCACCTCGACCTCGAAGCGGTCACGGCGGCCACGGCTCGCAAGCTCGTCGCCGCGCCCGTCGAGGCCGACGCCCTCGTGCCCATCGAGCTCGACGGCGAGACCCCTGGGCGGCTCCCGGCGACATTCGAGATCATCCCTGGCGCGCTGCGGGTGCGGATGTGAGACCAGGCTCGGCGGTGGGCGCTCGCTCGGCTTCGCCTCGCCTCGGGCACGGGCTCGTGGCGCTCGCTCGGCTTCGCCTCGCCTCGGGCACGGGGCCCGGGCCGTGACGCTCGCTCGGCTTCGCCTCGCATCGGGCCACGCTCGCGTCAGCTACCGCGCGGGACTATCGCCCGCGCACGATCAAAGACCGCGGGCCGCTTGGTTGCTTTCGCCGCCCCGTGGCATCGGGCTCGCGCTCCGGGAAAGAGCTCGCCGACGGCACGCGGTCTCCGTCGATTCAGGACGGACCGATGCCACGCGTCGACGAAAGCGCTGGCCGCAGAGATCGCCCCGAGCGGAGACCGCGTGCCGGCGGCGAGCGACCAAGCGGCCCGCGGCGCCAAACGAGCCGGGCGTCGAAGCCGCGCGGTAGCTCACGCGAGCGAGGCCCGATGCGAGGCGTTGCCAAGCGAGCGCCCACCGCGCGTCACGGCCCGATGCGAGGCGTAGCCGAGCGAGCGCCCACCCCAAACGCGTCGTTCGAGAGCAAGTGCGCGCGGATGTACTTCACCGTATCGAAGAGCGTGTCGGTCGCTTCGCGCGGCTCGAAGCCGAGCTCGCGCGCGGCCTTGCCGGAGTCGAAGTACCAGAAGTGCTCCGCCATCTCGACGCTCTGCGGTTCGACGGGCACGCGCCGTCCCCAGTGGCGGTAGAGCGCCGCCTGGGCGCGCGTCGCGAGCAGCGGCAAGGGCCCGCGCGACTTCAGGCGCGGCGCCGGCACCTTCGTGAGGCGCTCGAGCCTCCCGAAGAACTCCTCGAAGGTCCAGTTGTACCCGCCCACGAGGTAGCGCTCGCCGGGCGTGCCGCGATCCATGACGACGGGCAGCAGGGCCGCGACGTCGCGCGCGTCGACGAAGTTGAGGCCGCCCGGCGGCGTCATGAGGATCTCGCGCGCGAGGAACTGCAGCACGGGGCGGGTCGAGCTCAGGCGATCGTCGCCCGGCCCGAGCAGCAAGCTCGGGTTGACGGTCACGAGCTCGACGCGCTCGCCGCACACGCGACGCGCCGTCTCTTCTTGATAGAGCTTGCTCGTGTAGTAAGGCCAGCGCGCGATGACCTCGAGGGGCGCCGTCGAACCCTCGTCGGGCCGATCGTCGGCGCGCGTGGAGGCGGCGATCGTGCCGCTCGTCGAAGACATCACGATGCGCTTGACGCCCGCGCGCACGGCGGCTTCGCACAGGACGCGGGTGCCGTCGACGTGTACGGCGTACATGCGATGTCCGTCGCTGGGCTTGTGCGAGACCATGCCCGCGAGGTGGTAGACGTGCTCGACGCCGTCGACCGCGCGCCCGACGTCTTCTGGGCGCGTCACGGAGCCGGGGCAGATCTCGACGCCGAGGTCGCGGAGCCACGCGGGCGGCGCGCTCTGCACGAGGACACGGACGTCACGCGCGCCACCCCGAGACGAGCGCGCGAGTCCGCTCACGAGGTGCGAGCCGAGGAAGCCCGTGCCGCCCGTGACGAGCGTCTTCACGAGACGGACCTCAAGACGCGACGCCGCGCGGGAACGCGCGCCGCCACCACGCCGAGCGTTTGCGCCTCGCCATTCCAGGCGGCGCGCGCGGCCTCGGCGTCGAGCGGCATCGCGACGCCGTCGCGCAGGTTCTCGACGACCCGCTGAGTGAAGGCCGCCACGAGCCGCCACGCCTCCTGCGCCGAGAGCCCCTTCGTGAGCGCCTCGAGCCACTCCTGCGAGAGGAACGGCCCGAAAGCCACGCCCAGCTCGCGCGCGCGCGGCACGGCCGCCCCCTTGGGCAGCGCCTCGTAGGCGCCCGAGACGTGCGCGGGCAGGATTCCTACGCCGGCCCGCAGCGCGAGGTAGCCGAGGCTGGGCAGGAAGCTCGTCATCTCGCCAGACATCGAGCGCGTGCCCTCGGGGAACACCACCATGCTGCGCCCGCCGCGCAGCACCTGCTCCGCCGTATCCATCGACTTTCGGATCGAGCCGGAGCGCTCCATGGGCACGAGGTTCGTGAAGTGCGTGAAGAAGGCGCGGCGGTATTTGTTGCGGAAGAAGTAGTCGGCCGCGGCCAGCGACGTCAGGTCCCGGCCGGCGTCGCCGAGCGCGACCTTGATGGCGCCCATGTCGAGGTGCGACGCGTGATTCGACGCCACGATGAAGTTCGTATGCCGCGGGACGTGGTTCGCGCCCTGGATTTTGGTGTCGAGCGCGCCCTTGTAGAGGAGCTGCTGCGCGAGCGCGAGCCCGCGCTTGCCGGCGCGCGCGACCAGGCCCGGCACGCGCAGCTCGGCATCGTTGGCGCTCGGGCCCGGTTCGGTCGCGCGCCCGCGTCCCCCGACGAGGTGACCGCGCGCGAGCAGCTCGTGGAGGTCCGCCACCGTCGTGAGCGTCGTGATGTCGACGGCCTCCGGCAGCGTGACGCTGGCGGCCTCGAGCGCGCTCGCGAGCTCGGCGTACATGAGGCTGTCGAAGCCGAGCTGGTCGAACCGGCTGCCGAGCGCGACGTCGGCGCGGCGGCGTCCCGAGACCGTGGCGAGCGTCTCGAGCAGCCAGCTGACCGACTTCTCGTCGGGCCGTACGGCGGCGACGAGCGCGCCCGAGCTCTCCTCGGCCTTCTTGCGCGCGCTCTGCAGGCCCGCGACGACCTCGCGGCGCTTGACGGAGCGCTTCGCGCTGCGTGGCAGGTCGTCGCCCTCCCAGATCTGTAGGACCTTGACGCGCTTCCAGAAGGGCAGCTCCGCCGATATCGTACGGAAGTGCTCCTCGATGCGGGCGTGGACCTCCGCGCGTCCGAGCATGGCGTCGTGCTCGTAGTTCGGAACGACGGCGCAGGCAACCTGTTCGCCCACGTCCTCGGGTAGGCCGACGACAGAGAGATCCTTGATGAACGGGGAACCGCGGTAAAGATCCTCGATCTCGTCTGGATAGACGTTCTTGCCATTGGTGTCGACGATGATCTCCTTCGAGCGCCCGACGATATAAAGGTTGCCTTCGTCGTCGAAGCGGCCGAGATCGCCCGTGTGGAACCAACCGTCCTTGATCGCGGCACCCGTCGCCGCCTCGTCTTCCCAATAGCCCGCCATGATGTTGCGGCCGCGCGCGACGACCTCGCCCACGCCCGTCGTCGCATCGACCTCGGAGATCTTGACCTCGATGCCCTGAAGCGGCTTGCCCACCGAACCGACGATGGGATTGCCCTTTGGCGACGTCACGGTCAGCACGGGCGCTGTCTCGGTCAGGCCGTAGCCCTCGAAGAAGTTGAATCCGAGGCCATGGAAGGCCTTCAGGACATCGGGCGGCAGCGCCGAGCCGCCCGATATCAGATAACGGATGCGCCCGCCGAAGCCTTCATGGATCGGCAGGAACACCAGCACTCCCAGATCGATCTTCGTGCGCGTGCGCAGCTCGTAGTTCGCCGCCATGAGGCCCTTCATGAAGGTCTCGAGCATCGGCGCCTTCTCGGAGAAGCGCTGCATGAGGCGCCGCCGCATGAGCTCCCACAACGCCGGCACGCCCACGATGGCCGTGACGCGTCCCTTCTTGAGCGCGCTGCCGATGGCCTCGCCGGTGAGCTCGGTGAGATAGGTGATCTGCGCGCCGTGCGCGAGCGGTACGAGCAGGCCCGTCGCGAACTCGAAGGCGTGATAGAGCGGCAGCACGGACAGCATGCCGTCGTTGACGCCGAACTCGAAGATCTTCGAGAGCTCCGCCACCATGAAAGTGAAGTTCCGGTGCGTGAGCATGACGCCCTTGGGCTTCCCCGTCGTGCCCGAGGTGAAGATCAGCGACGCGAGAGTGTCCGGGTTGTGCTTCCGGTGGAGCAGCGGCAGGCGCTCCCGCTCGACGGCGAGGTCGGGCAGCTCGAAGGCGCGCGAGAAGGGCCACAGCTTCGTCGGCAGGCCGGCCTCGTCGAGGGCGTGCTGCAGGCCCGCGCGCTTGTCCAGCAGGTCGTCGCCGATGAGGATGCCCGCGGCGCTCGATGCCCGCGCGACGTTCACGATCTCGGCGACGGTCGACTCGTGCCCCAAGGGCACGGCGACAGCGCCCGCCTTGAGGACGCCGAAGAAGGCCATCGACCACTCCGGGCCGTTCTTCGCGACGAGCATGACGCGGCCCCCGGGGGCAAGCTCCTGGCCGAGGAGGAAGACGCCGACGCGCGAGGCGAGCTCCTGCAGGTCGGCGTAGCTGTAGATCTCCTCGCGCTTGCCGCGCTCGATGCGCAGCGCCGTACGCGTCGCGTGCAGCTTCGTCGTGGTGTCGAAGAGCTCGAGAAGGTCGTGGTAGCTGTAGACCTGCTTGGGCTTGGGCGCGTAGGTCTGGTCGAGCTCGGGGAGCACCCACCGCTGCAGCCCCGGGAAGTGGATGTTCATCCAGTAGTCGAACCAGTCGAGGTGCTCGGGCCCCCAGGGCAGGAGCTTCTGGTCCTCGAGAGGCAGGCGCGCGAAGAGAGCGCGCGCGTTGTCGGCGCGCAGGATGTATTGGTTCTCGAAGATGAACGGTCGGAAGAGCTCGATGTTCTTGGCGGCCTCTGCCGTGACGCGCTCGACCTCGTCTAGGCCCTTCTTGAACCGGTCGACGACCTCGGTGAAGCGCCCCGCGCCCCAGCGCGGGCGGAGACGCCCCAGCGCCTCCGAGGCCCGGCGCGCCACCTTGTTCACCATCGGGATCGAGCGCTTCTCGTAAGCCTCCTCGGACACGGGCCGGAACTCCATGCGCGCCACGAGATCGTTGACGAGCTTGTTTCCCGTCTCCTTGTCTTGGAACCGCTTGCGCTTGTAGAGGCCCGTGAGCGTGACGACGCGATCCATGTGCAGCGGGTTGAGATCGCCGCTCGAAAGCTGGAACACGAGCGCCGGCTGCTCGACGCACGCCTGCGCCGCCGCCATGAGCATGCCCGCGCACACGTGATCGACCGGCACGACGTCGAGGATGAGCTTGTTCGAGACGGGCAGGACGTTCTGCCCCTTGAGCGCGAGATAGACGAGCGGCGCCGAGGTCGTGAAGCCCTCGTTCCAGCCCGGGAACGGGTAGGCCACGGCGCTCTCGACGATCGCGGGCCGCACGATCGAACGCACGATGCCGGTCTCGCGCGCCACGAGCTGGTCGCCCATGCTCTTCGTGTACGTGTAGATGTTGGGCCAGCCCCAGGCGGCGGCGCGCTCGATGCCCTGCCGGGTCATCTGCTCGCGGATCCATTCCTTGCGCGCGCGGGCGACGGCCAGCTTGAGCGCGCCCTCGTCGTCGGGGTCGCGGTTCTCGTCGCGCAGGCGCTCGCGGGCGTCCTGCCGCAGCTTGGCGAGCACCTGCGCGTCGTCCGCGAGCTGCCGGATGCGCGCGGCGCCCTGGGCGTTGTCCGCCATCTCCTGCTCGACGGAGAAGCGGGTCCCCGTGAGCTCCTTGCGGCGCGGGAAGTACCCGTCGAGCTCCTCGTCCTCCCACACTTCCCCCGAGCGGTTGCCCGCGACGAAGCAGGTGCTCGTGTGGATGAGCGCCGGACGCCGCATGCGCTTCGCGAAGGCGATGACGTTCTTCGTGCCATCGACGTTCGTGCGCAACGCCGACTCGAGCGGCGGGTTGAACGTCACGCGCCCGGACGAGTTGATGAGCACGTCGATGTCCTTGGCGACGCGCTCGGCCGACTCCTCACTGAGGCCCAGGTTTGGCTCGGTGATGTCGCCGTCGACGACGACCACCTTCTTCTCGAGGAATCTGCGGACGGCCTCCGGCCCGCCGTGCTTGTCGCGCAGCGGATTGAAGACCGGCGACGTCACGACGCTGCTCCAGAAGCGCGACTCGGCGTCGGTGCCCGACCCGCGCCGCACCATGACGTACGCGCGCCGGACCTGCGGGAAGCGGTCGAGCAACATCCCGAGCAGCACCTTCCCCACGAACCCGGTGCTGCCCAGGATGAAGACGCTGCGCCCTTTGTAAATCTCGGAGACGGAGAGCGTGGCGGTGGCGGCCCGCGCGGCGTGCTCGCCCTCGGACGACGGTTTCTTCATGAAGCGAAGGTCTTAGATAACTCGGTCGGGCCCGATTGCCAAATCGGACCGACCGCGCAACTCGCGAGACCCGCGACCGATGGTTGGATCATGTGCATGACCGTCGGACGGGTGAAGATCACCATCAGGGTCGACGCGGCGCTCCTCGCGAACATCGACCGGTACGCCGCGAGGCACGGCGTCACGCGCGATGCCGCGCTCGAGCACTGGCTCGGCCCCTGCGAACCCATGACCGCGCTGGCGCAGGCCGATGTCGGGTCGGTCGCCGCCGGCGTGTCTGTAAGCCTCGGTCGCGTGGACGAAGTGGAGCGCGCCGTCGCGCGGGCGATCGGCGTTCCCGTTTAGGTCAGTGGGCCCTATTCCATGTCGGCTATGACGATGGGCGGGTGATGCATCATCGTGATCTCAGGCGACGGGCCCGTGAAGCTCTTGGCCATGGCGATGGCCTCGGTGAGGGATTCGGCGCGGTCCCAGCCGAGCATGGCGGGCACGTGCGCGTTCTGCGCGCCGGCCGCAATGACCTTGCCGATGTGCTGGCGGCCGTGCTCGCCCCAGTACCACATGTTGAAGGGGTGGACGCCGTGGTAGGCGGTGCCCCGCCGGTACATCTCGATGTAGCTCGGATTCTTCGCGAACTCCTCCTCGTACTTGTGGTGCATGACCATGGCGTCACGCGTCTCGGGGAGGATGCGGTTGAAGAACTCGATGTAGCTCGGGTGCTGGACGTGGTCGAACTCGTCGTAGCAAGGGTGCGTCAGGATGAGCACGCCTCCCTTCTTCAGCACGGGCTTGCCCCGGAACATGTTGTGGAAGTATCCGAGCCCCATCGTCTGCACGAGGATCGGGTTCAGGATCGAATTGATGTTATAGGGCGAGATGAACGGGACGCCGCAGATGAGGATGTCGGCCTGGCCGCGCACGTTGACGGCGTACTGCTCGAAGCAGCGCGCCAGCGTCTTCTCGTGCACGGGCTCGGTCTTGCCCGCGTGCACGGCGATCATCTGGTACTGCGCGGGCACCGAGTGGAAGAGCTTGCGCTTCGCGCCGGCCGGCATCTTGGACAGCGTCCAGCGCATGCCCTCGAACTTGAGGCGATCGATCTCGGTGAACTCGTCCTCGTTCTTCGACAGGAACGCCGTGGGCCCGGCGAACATCCGGTTGTTGAGCACCGTCTCGATGTGGAAGACGTTCATGTGCTTCTCGACGATGGCGCCCTGGCGCTCGATCTTCGTGTTGAGCATCGAGTGCTTGGGATCCATGTACGCCGAAGCGCGCATCGTCACGGGCTCGTGGTGCGCCCGCGTCGTCTCGTAGTCGCACAGGCCAATCGTCACCGACTTGTGCCCGCCGTCCATGGGCACGAAGTTGATGTTCACGTAGATGACGAGATCGCTCTCGACGGCGCGGCGGTTGATGTTCACCACCTCGTTGTGCTCGGTGGCGCCGAGACGCACGAGGCCCTCGGCGTCCTCGACGTCGTGGCAGTAGTAGCGGTCGGGGTAGAAGGCGTCGTGGATCTTCTTGCCCACCATGCGCCGCATCTCGGCCTCGGTCATCTTCCGGTGCAGGCAGTTCGCGATGATGATGTGCACGTCGTCGACGCCGTTCGCGTCGAGCTGCTCGAGCAGGATCTCGATGATCGTCTGCCGGATGTCGGGCAGCGCCATGGGCGGCAGCGGCAGGCTGATGTCGTCGACGGCGATCGTGACGCGCATCCCGGGCTGCAGCTGCGCGTAGAGAGGATCGGCGCCGAGCGGGTGGTTGAGGGCGTAGCGAATGGCCGCGCCCGGGTTCGCGAGCCCCTCGATGGGCGGCTTCGGGTAGATGACGCGCGTGCCGATGGGCAGGTCCTCGAGCAGGAGGTCCTCACCCGAGAACAGGATGCGCGGCGCGCTGTCACTGTCGATGTAGACGACCTGGTCGTCCTCCTTGTTGCGCGGCACGGGCCCGCGCAGGATCTTGGGCGCGCGCTCTCTCATCGCAGGTCCAACACCGGCCAGTCGTGCTGGAGCGCCGTGCTGCGCAGGCGGAGATCGGGGTTGACGGCCGTGGGGTGGCCCACGACGGACAACATGGGCAGGTCGCTCAAGCTGTCGCTGTAGCCGTAGCAATCGGACAGGTTCAAGTTCTCTTTCTCCGCATAGATGCGCATCCAGCTGGCCTTCGTCGCGGCGGCCATGATGGGCGGCAGCAAGCGGCCCGTGGCGTAGCCATCGACGAACTCCAGGCGGTTCGTCACATAGTCGTCGATCTTGAGGTGCCTGGCCAGGGGGCCGACCGTCAGATCGAGGGCCCCCGTGACGATGACCTGGCGCAGCCCGAGCTGACGCGATTTGTCGATGAGCTCGTAGGCGCCGGGGAAGATCGACGGCTTGAGGACCGTGTCGAAGAGCTCCTGCGCCATCGAGCGCAGGCGGTCCTCGGACTCGCCGCGGTAGCGCACGAAGAACAGATCGTTGAAGAGGCGCCGGTTCCAGAAGTCAGCCGCCAGGAACATGGGCACGCTCGCGAGCGTGTAGACGGTCTTGAGCGCGCTCTTGACGAGGCCCTGCTGGTTCCGCGCCGTGAACGCAAAGGCGTGGACGAGATTGGTCCGGACCAGCGTCCCGTCGAGATCATAGAAAGCGGCTGCGGCCATTCGTCGGCCCACGGAACCTTCCCCGGGGCCCCGTAGTCCTACCGGGAAGGGCCGGTTCGCGCAATAATCGGTTCGCCCTCCATGAAGCCGGTCGTCACCCGTGAGCTCTTGACGACGATCCTCCGGGAGGCCACCCCCGTCGACCTGCGCATCGTCGGGCGCACGCTCTTGCACGCGGCGCTCGTGGGCATCGTCGCGGGGCTCATGGGCGCGGCGTTCTTCGCGGCGCTCGAGATCGTGCAGCGCTTTCTCCTCGAGTACCTGCTCGGCTACCGCATCCTGCGCGCGAGCGGCGAGACGTTCATGCGCGAGCTCGACGCGGGGCGGCCCTTCCGCTGGTGGCTGCTCCTGCTCCTGCCGGCGGCGGGCGCGCTCGCGAGCGGGATCATCTCCCAGCTCGCGCCCGAGACGCGCGGCGGCGGCGGCGACGCCATGATCGACGCCTTTCACCGCAAGGGCGGCGTCGTCCGTCGGCGCGTCGCGGGCGTCAAGCTGCTCGCGTCGCTGTTCACGCTCGGCACGGGCGGCGCCGGCGGACGCGAGGGGCCCACGATGCAGATCGGGGGCGCGCTCGGCTCGTGGGTGGGCCGCGTCCTGAACGTCACGCCCTCCGAGCGGCGCATCCTCATGGTGGCCGGCGTCGCGGCCGGCATCGCCGCCGTCTTCCGCACGCCGCTCGGCGCGGCGCTCCTCGCGGTCGAGGTGCTCTACCGCGACGACTTCGAGTCCGACGCGCTCATCCCCGCCGTCCTCGCGAGCGTCACGGCCTACTCGGTCGTCATCGCTATCTTCGGCGAATCGACGCTGTTCGCGCACCCCGGACGCTTCCCATTCGTCATCAAGCACCTCTGGCTCTACGGCGTCCTCGCGATCTTCGTGACGATGCTGGCCTCGGCCTTCCTGACGTCGCTGCGCACGGTGCAGCGCGCCTCGGCCCGCCTGCCCCTGCCCGAGTGGTGCAAGCCCGCGCTCGGCGGGGCGGCGCTCGGCGGCTTCTGCGTGCCCATCATCCTGTTCGTCGGCTGGCGACTCGCGCAGCCGGGCCAAGGAGTGGGTCTTCTCGGCGGCGGCTACGGCGCCGTGCAGGTCGCCATCACGGGCGCGGCTTGGCTGCCGACGGGCTGGTCGGGCGCGGCGCTGCTCCTCTTTCTCTGTCTGTCGAAGATCGTCGCGTCGTCACTCACGATCGGCACGGGCGGCAGCGCCGGCGACTTCGCGCCCGCGCTCGTCATCGGGGGCCTCTTCGGCGGCGCCTTCGGGCGCGCCGCTCAGATGCTCACGGGCGATCCGCGCGTCGATCCCGGCGCCTTCGCGCTCGTCGCCATGGGGACCTTCTACGGCGGCATCTCGCACACGCCGCTGTCGTCGCTCGTGCTCGTCTGCGAGCTCGCCGGCAGCTACGACCTGCTCGTGCCGCTCATGCTCGCCGAGGGCATCGCCTTCGTCGCGCTCCGCAAAAAGTCGCTCTACCACGCCCAGGTCCCCACGCAGCGCGAGTCGCCCATCCATCACACGCCGAGCCTCGACCTCCTGCGCTCGGCGCGCGTCGCGCAGGTCATGCGCCCCGTTTCGGTCTCGGGCGTCCCCGTCATCGTGCCCGAGGTGCGCGTCGGCCCCGACGACGACCTGCGCTCGGCGACGCAGACGCTCCTCCTCCACAAGCTGCGCGAGATCCCGGTGGTCGATCTGGCGGGCCAGATCGTCGGCCTGCTCGACGAGGCCGACATCTCCCGCTTCTACCTCGACGCCTCGACGAAGACGCCCCCGCCCGCGCCGGCGTCCTGAGTCGCGCGCTCAGGCGTCGAGCGCCATGAGCGTGCGCGCGAGCAGCGCGCCGCCGCCCTCGAACGCGCGCTGGAGCGCGCGCAGCTCGCGGTGGACGCGCGCCTGCAGGCGGCGCGTCCCCGCGGCGCGCAGGCGCGAAGAGAAGGCCTGCCCCAACGTCCGGTCGCCGCGATCGGCGAGGCGAACGAGCAAGGCGTGCAGACCGTCGAGAGCCTCGGCGAAGGCCGTGGTCGCCTCGTCGTGCAGGGCGAGCGCGCGCCGGTCGAGGAACGCCTCGCTGCGGTCCCAGGAGCGCACGCGCGCGTCAACGGCGCGCAAGGCGGCCGTCGCGGCGTCGAGCGTCGCGCGCGCCGCCGCGAGCTCGTCGAGGATGGCGCGCAAGGCCCGCGACGACGACAGGGGCGGCTTCCTCCCCGTCCCGCCGACCGTCGCCTTCGCCTTGACGCTCTTCGCCCCCGCGCGCGGACGGTCCACCCCGGTGCTCAAACGCCCTACTTTTCCTTCTTGTTGCGGAACTCCGCCATCATGACTTCACGCTGTTGCTTCGGCACTTCGGCGTACTTCTGAAACTCCATCGTGAATTCGCCCTTGCCCTGCGTCGCCGAGCGGAGGTCCGTCGAGTAGCCGAACATGTCGTTGAGCGGCACCTCGGCCATGGCCTGCACGAAGCCCTCCTGCTTCTCGGACGAGATGATCGTGCCGCGGCGCTGGTTGAGCTGGCCCATGACGGCGCCCTGGAACTCCTCGGGGAACTGCACCTCGACGCGCATGATGGGCTCCAGGATCGTCGGCTTGGCGCTCATGTAGGCCTCGCGGAAGCCCATGAGGGCCGCCGTGCGGAACGCGATCTCGGACGAGTCGACGGGGTGCGAGGCGCCGTCGTTGATGGTGCAGCGCACGCCCACGATGGGGAAGCCAATGAGCGGCCCCTTCTTGACGGCCTCCTTGAAGCCCTTCTCGCAAGCCGGGATGAACTCGCGCGGGATCGAGCCGCCCGTGATGTCGTCCACGAACTCGAAGCCCGTCGGGTGCTCGGCGGGCAGCGGCTCGATGAAGCCCGCGACTTTGCCGTACTGGCCCGAGCCGCCCGTCTGCTTCTTGTGTGTGTAGTTGAACTCGGCGCGCTGCCCGATGGCCTCGCGATAAGCGACCTGCGGCTTGCCCGAGATCACCTCGCACGCGTACTCGCGCTTCATGCGCTCGATGTAGATCTCGAGGTGGAGCTCGCCCATGCCGCTGATGATCGTCTGCGCCGACTCCTCGTCGCGGTGCACGCGGAAGGTGGGATCCTCCTTCGTGAACCGGTTGAGCGCCTTCGAGAAGTTCGTGGCGTTGCCCTTGTCCTTGGGTGCGACGGCCAGCGAGATCACGGCCTCTGGTACGTGCATCGACGTCATCGTGTAGGCGATCGACTCGTTGGTGAACGTGTCGCCCGACGCGCACTCGACGCCGAACAGCGCCACGATGTCGCCCGCCGTGGCGCTTTCGATGTCGTTCATCTCGCTCGAGTGCATGCGCACGAGGCTCGGCACCTTGACGCGCTTGCCGTTCGCCGAGTTGTTGACGATGAAGTCGCCCTTCGTGACGGTCCCCTGGTAGATGCGCATGTAGGTCAGCTGGCCGTAGCGGCCGTCTTCCAGCTTGAAGGCCAGCCCCACGAAGGGCTTCTTCGGTTCGGAGGAGAGGATGACCTTCTCTTCCTTGTTGTTCTGGTCGAGGGCGATGTTCTGGACCTGAGTTGGATTCGGCAGGTACAGGTTGACGCCGTCGAGCAGGAGCTGGACGCCCTTGTTCTTGTAGGCCGAGCCGATGAAGACCGGCGTCATCTTGAGCGCGATCGTCACGCGGCGGATGGCGGCGCGCAGCTCGTCGACGCCGACCTCGGTCTCGGCGAGGTACTTGTCGGCGATGGCCTCGTCGTGATCGGCGACGGCCGCGATCATGTCGTGGCGCGCCGTCTTGGCCTCGTCGAGGCGGTCGGCCGGGATCTCCTCCTCGCGGACGTCCTCGCCGTCGTCGCCGTCGAAGAAGAAGGCCTTCATGCGGATGAGGTCGATGATGCCCTCGAAGTCGGCCTCTTCGCCGATGGGCAGCTGCGTCGTGATCGTGTTGTGGCGCAGCTTCTCCTTGAGCTGCGACGTGACGCGCTTCGGGTCGGCGCCCGCGCGATCGAGCTTGTTGATGAACGCCAGGCGCGGCACGTTGTAGCGGCGCATCTGCCGGTCGACGGTGTACGACTGCGACTGCACGCCGGACGTCCCGCACAGCACGAGCACCGCGCCGTCGAGGACGCGCAGCGCGCGCTCGACCTCGATCGTGAAGTCGACGTGCCCGGGCGTGTCGATGAGGTTGATGTTGAAGCCGTCCCACTCGCAGTAGGTCGCGGCGGACTGGATCGTGATGCCCTTCTCGCGCTCGAGATCCATCGAGTCCATCTTGGCGCCCACGCCCGACTTGCCACGCACCTCCTCGATCTTGTGGATCTTCCCCGTGTAAAACAGGATGCGCTCCGAGAGCGTCGTCTTACCGGAGTCGATGTGCGCCGAGATCCCGATGTTGCGGACTTTGTCGATGGGGGGCATGAGCGTCAGGGTCCCTTCGTAATACGGTGTCGCTTGCGGTGTCTATGGAAGGCGCGGGAGTTTAGCCAAATCCGACGAATTGACCAGTCCCCCACGCGCGCGCGCCGCGGCTGCTACTTGACGCCGACGAGCTCGACGTCGAAGACGAGCGTCGCGTTGGGGGGGATGGGGCCGCCTGGCGTGCCGCGCGCGCCGTAGGCAAGCTCGGGGGGGATCGTCAGCTTGCGCTTGCCGCCCACCTTCATGCCCTCGATGCCCTGGTCCCAGCCCTTGATCACCATGCCCGCGCCCAGCATGAACTCGATGGGCTGCCCGCGGTCGAGCGAGCTGTCGAACTTCGTGCCGTTGGTGAGCTTGCCCGTGTAGTGAACCGACACGGTCTTGCCCTTCGTCGCGACGGCGCCCTCGCCAGCCTTCACTTCTTCGATCATGAGCCCCCCTTGCGGCGCCGCGGCGCCCGTGGCGGCCGTACCGGCCGGCCCTTCGGTTTTCTTGTTGCACGCCGAGAGTCCGGCGCCGCCCACGATGCCTACGACGGCGACGAGCGCCATCAGTGGTGTGAGAGTTTTCATGCGCGGCACAATATCATCTCTCAGTGGACGACGTCGTGGTGGGCGGGCGCAGCCTGGTCGCCGCCGTGCTGCAGCTGGTGGGCGTGCCCGATCATCTCGCCGAGGAACGTCGCGAGCGCGCAGAACTGCACGCTCTTTCGTCCCGCCGCGAAGTGGACGGCCTTGTGCACGAGGGCGCGCACCAGCGCCCAGTCCGATTCGGCGCCGCGCCCGCCGACCTCTCCGAGGACGGCTTCGAGGCGCGCTTCGTGCTGCTTCTGGATGTCGTCGAGGTTTGCCATGGCGTGGCTTTACCACGGTCGCGCGACGCAGCTCAGTACTGGTAGCTCTTGACCAAGAGCTCGGCGACTGAGCCGCGCGCCGTCGGCACCGAATTGATGGCGCGACGCACGGGCACCTTACGCAGCGCGAGGCCGCGATAGAGCGCCCTCGTCGCGCGGCAGTCAGAGTTCGACAGCAGAGCACGAACACCGCGTTGCCCAAGACCGCGCAGGGCCAGCGCGAGCCGGGCCTGCTCCGCGACGCCGAATGCGCCACGCGCATAAGACGTGAACGACGACGTTGCCGACAACGGAACGTAAGGCGGATCGAGATACACGAAGTCGCCCGGCGATGCCTCGAGTAGCCGCTCCTCGAAGTCACCCGATCGGATCTGAACGCTCGCGAGAGCCTCAGAAGCCGCGCGCAGGCGGGGCTCGTCACAGATCGTGGGCTCGCGGTGGCGCCCGAACGGGACGTTGAACCGTCCAGCGCTGTTCACACGATAAAGGCCATTGTAGCCGCACCGATTGAGGTAGATCAGCCGCGCCGCCCTCTCCACGGGGCGGAGCACTTCGGGTTCTTGGTCGCGGAGGCGATAGTAATAAGCCTCCTCGTAGCGGTGCTTGCGCAGCACCGCTACGAGGGCGCTGACGCGCGTCCTCACCACATCGTAACAGTTGATGAGCTCATCGTTGGCATCGCTCAGGACGGCGCGGCGAAACCGCCCCTGGCCCGCGAGCGCGAAGAACACCGCACCCCCACCCAGAAATGGCTCGTAATACGTGTCCACTTGCGCCGGGACCGAGCGCAGGATGTGCGGCAGGAGCTGACGCTTCCCGCCGGCCCACTTGAGGAAGGGCGAAGGGGAGGCGCTCGGCGGCGGCATCACTCTTCGGTATCCCGGGTTGCGCAACATCGCAAGGCAGCATCAGTGGAAACATCCCGCTGCAAGGTCCCAAACGCTTGTGACAAGTCACGTCCGAGGCAGGTTTTTCCGGGCTTTTCCGCGCTTTTTTGTTTTCAGCCGGGGTCTTTGTCTCTAGAGTAGCGAGCCAATTTCCGGGTGATGTCGCCCGCGAATGCTGAAGGCCCGAGGCGGTAGATCAAAAGGAGACCACATGGCGAAGGTGCTGACGAAGTCCCAGATCATCCAGGCGATCGCGGACGCCCACAAAGACAAGTTTGCTCGGAAGGACGTCGCGCGCGTTCTGGAGTCGCTGACGAGCGTCGGCCACAAGGAGCTCAAGAAGAACGGCATCTTCGTGCTCCCGGGCTTCGCCAAGTTCATCGTGATCAAGAAGCCCGCCACGAAGGAGCGCCCCGGCATCAACCCCTTCACCAAAGAGCCGATCACCATCAAGGCCAAGCCGGCCCGCAAGGTCCTCAAGGCCCGCCCCGTCAAGGCCGTCAAAGACGCGGTCTAAGGCCACCGACCTCCTCTCCCCGCTCGACGGGGAGAGGTCGCGTGCAGCTCAGGCGCCGATGAGCGCGTCGGCGAACGTGAGCAGGTCCTTGAAGCGGGGGGCCGGGACCCAGGGGTGGAAATCGTGGGGATCGACGAGCGCGGCGCGGATGCCGAGGGCGCGCGGTCCGAAAACGTCGGCCGTGGGCAAGTCGCCGATCATGAGCGCCGCGGAGGGTGGGAGCCCGAGGCGCTCGAGGGCGATCTGGAAGATGCGTTGGTCCGGCTTCACCGAGCCCACGATCGCCGAATCGACGATCGTCTCGAAGTACGAACGGAGACCGACCTCGCTCAGCATGGCGTCGATCGTCCCTTCGCTGTTTGAGACGACGGCCAGCCGCAAGCCGGCCGCGCGCAAGCGGTCGAGGGCGTCGCGGTTCCCGGCGCCCACGCGCCGCCAGACATTGCTTCGCAGGTGCTCGCCGTGGATGTACGCGGCCGCGCGCGCCAGCGAGGCGTCGTCGCCGGCCGCTCCGGCGAGCCGCAGGGCGCGCGCGAAGACGCGGTCGAGGTAACGCTTCCCGCCGTCGTCGTGCGTGCGCAACGGCACGCCCTCGACCTCGCGGGTCTCGCCTCGGATCAGGATCTCGGCGCGCTCGATGGCGGCCGGCTCGACGGGCACGCCGGCCGCCGCCGCGTGCTGCGCGATGCGCGCGCCGTCCCAGAAGGTCAGAGTGAATCCCACGTCGACGAGGACGGCGCGGGGCCGCGGGCCGGAAAGCGACGGGGCTTCGTGGTATGAGGCGCTCATGGTGAGGCTGAACCGTATCTACACCAAGGCGGGTGACGGCGGCGAGACGCGTCTCGTGGGCGGACAGAAGGTCGCCAAGAATTCCGCCCGCATCGAGACCTACGGCACCGTCGACGAGCTGTCATCCTGCCTCGGCCTCGCGCGCGCCGCGCTGGCGACGCCGCCCGTGCCGCCGGGCGCCGTCGAGCTGTCGGACATCATCAAGCGCATTCAGAACGAGCTCTTCAACCTGGGCAGCGACCTCGCGACCTTGCCCGAGGATCGGCACCCGAAGCAGCCGCTCATCGAGGCGCGACACGTCGCCGCCCTCGAGCGCCAGATCGACGCCTGGAACGAATCGCTGCCCGAGCTGCGCAGCTTCGTGTTGCCGGGCGGCGGCTGGGTCGCGGCGTCCCTCCACCTCGCGCGCACCGTCTGCCGGCGCGCCGAGCGCCTCGTCGTGAGCCTGCGCGCGACCGAGGCCGTCGGCGAGCAGGTCCTGCCCTATCTCAATCGCCTGTCCGACGCCCTCTTCGTCATGAGCCGTCACGCCTCCCGCCTCTACGCCGAGCCCGAGCCCCTCTGGGAGCCCGAAAGCACGTAGGGGCGAAGCCCCTCGCGCTCAGAATTCGACGGCGACGCCGGCGTTGAAGTCGAAGTTGAAGGTGAAGTTCGGGAAACCGAGCTGCGTCGCGATCCCGAGGTTGAGCGCCACATTGTCGGAGACGTTGATGAGGACGCCGCCGCCCGGGCCCACGAAGACCGGGCCGGCCAGGATGGTGTCGGAGCACTCCGACATCCCATTGGCGCCGCAAAGCTTCACCACGGGGAAGGACGCGACGTGGCGGATCTGGCCGCCGCCGAGGGCGGCCGAGACGTATGGCTTCACCGTGCCGTCGCCGAGGAGATAAGTGAGCTTCGCGAAACCGGCCACGGCGTTCTTCGCGGCGGAGCAGACGTGATCGCTGCCGCAGTCATTCGAGTTGGTGGGCGCCTTGAGATCCGTGGCGCCCGAGACGATCTGCAGGCGGAGCTGCACGGAGAAGATGAGGTTCGGCTTCAGGAAGTAACCGACCTCCGGCAACACGTGTCCGAGCGACGCCGGCGCGAACCCGGCGGGCGAGAGCTTGACGTCGACGTTCACCTCGCCGCTGCCCGTCGCGTAGCCGAAACCGGTGCCGAGGCCGAGACCGATGTACCAGCTCGGCCCCCCTTCCTCTTCCTCCTCCTCCTCGCCCGAGGGCTTGCCCTTGTCGGGCGCGCCCGAGCCCTTGAGAACGATGATGATCGGATCGTCGGCCGTGCCCTTCGTGCCGAGCGTCGCGTCATCCGGGCCTTGGGCCTCGAGGTAATACGCGACGCGGTTGCCCAACGTGGCGGACGCGGGGATGTCGCCCGTCCAGTTGCCTTGCGTGACCTCTTTCATGACGCGTCCGAGGAACTCGGTGGCGCTCTCCGGGCGGTACGCGAGGATCATCTTCTTGACGCCGAGGTTGTAGTCGACGTGCGCCGTGATCGTGATGGCGGCGCCCTGGGTGCCCTCCGCGACCGGGTCGTGCGTGATGGGACCTTCTGCGCCCTTGTCGGTTTTCTCGGCGCCCTTGTCGGCCTTGTCGGCCTTGTCGCCCTTGTCGCCGCCCGTGTCCGGCTTCTCGGGCGAGCCCATGCCGGCGACCGCCTCGTCGAACGCCTCCTGGACCTCGGGATTCGCGAGGCTCTTCGTGAGCTTGATGTCGGGTTGGATCTCGAGCGCCTTGCGGAACTGCTTGATCGCGACCTCGCGCTGCTTGAAGCCCGCGAGGATGACGATGCCGAGGTGAATGTGCGTCCGCGCCTTGACCGGGTGCTTGTCGAGCCCGTTCTGCCCGCAGAAATCGAGGGCCTCCTTGAGGATCTTGCGCGCCTCTTCGAAGTTGAGGTTTTCGTACTCCTCAACCGCCTTCTTGTTCATCTTCGTGACTTTATCGACGGCCTCGTCGCTCTGGGCCCGGGCCGCGACCGGCGCCACGGCCAACGCGGCGCACAGGAGAAAGCACGAGAAAATACGAATCCCGGCAGGGCTCTTGGCGATCGGCATCGTGGGCGGCTCTCCTCGCAACAGCGGAAGACTCTTCGCGAAACCGAGGGCGACTGTAAGCGACCCGCCGTGGGAAATCAAACGCTCCCGAGGGGGCGGCGCGCGGCCGCGAGGGGTCGTATAATCGTGCTATGGGTATGCCGCGCTGGAGCGATACAAGACTGACCTGGGTCGTATTCGTCGCGGCCGTCCTCGGCACTGGCGCGCTGTGGCACGGAGGGCGCACGCGGTCGCCCGAAGCCAAGCCGGCAGCCCTCCCGGGGGCGCGCGCGGCAGAGCCGGCGGCGGGCTCGAGGCTCATCGTCGACTTCCGCGACGACATCTCGCCCGGCGCGCTCGCCGGCAATGGTTACGTCGAGATCCCGATCAGTGACTACTCGACGCGCGATCGGCTTTACGCCATCGATTTTGCGACGCCCGCCGAGGCCGAGGCCGCCCGCGGCAAGCTCGCGGTCAATCCCGACGTCGAGAGCGTCGACTACGACGCCGTCGCGACCATCCCCCCCGACGAGGAGTCCGACGAGACGTCCGCGCTCGCGGCCGGCTCGATGGAAGCGGAGTGCGACGGCACGGCCGCGGCGCGCCCAGCCGGCGAGCCCAACGACCCTTGCTTCCGTTATCAGTGGCACCTCCGTCAGCTGGGCCTGCCCGACGCGTGGAAGCTCGGCACGGGGAAGGGCATCGTCGTCGCCGTCATCGACACGGGCGTCACGAAGGTGGCCGATCTCGCGCAGACCAAGTTCGTGCCCGGCTACAACTTTCTCGCCAACAATGCCAACGCCGACGACGATCACGGCCACGGAACCCACGTCGCCGGGACCATCGCGCAGAGCACGAACAACAAGCGCGGCGTCGCGGGCGTCGCGCCCGACGTCGCGATCATGCCGCTCAAGGTGCTGTCGGCGCGCGGCTCGGGCTCGGTGGCCGCCATCGCGCAATCGATCCGCTGGGCAGCCGACCACGGCGCCAACGTCATCAACATGAGCCTGGGTGGCCCCATGCCCATAGGCACGATGGCGAGCGCGGTGAAGTACGCGCGCGCCAAGGGCGTCGTCGTCATCGCGGCGGCCGGCAACGACGGGCGCGGCAAGGTCGGGTACCCGGCGCGCTATCCGGGCGTCATCGCCGTCGCGGCGACGCAGTTCGACGAATCGACGACCTTCTACTCGAACTGGGGGCCGGAGATAGACGTCGCGGCGCCGGGCGGCAACGTGCGCGTCGACCAGAACGGCGACGGCAAGCCGGACGGCGTGCTGCAACACACGATCGTTCCCGGCAACACGTCGAAGACCGACTACCTGTGGTTCATGGGCACGTCGATGGCGACCCCGCACGTCGCGGGCGTGGCCGCGCTCATCATGGGCACGGGCGTGCGCAAGCCCGACGCCGTGGAGGAGCTGCTGCTGGGGACGGCGCGCAAGCCCAAGGCGCGCGCGGCGGGGGCTGCCTTCTCACCGGCGGCGCCAGCTCGCATCGATGATCACTACGGCGCGGGCATCGTCGACGCGGGCGCGGCGCTGCGTAAGGCGCGCGGCGGACGGGGCGCGGGCGAGCTCGGCCTCGCCTGCGCGTTCGCGCTGCTCGGCGTCGCCCGTCTGCGGCGGCGCGGGAACGGCATCCCGGTCGGTCTGGGCTTCGTCGTGGCGCTCGTCGCGGGCTCATCCGGCCTCTTCGCGCTGCCGTTCGTCATTCCTGGTCACCATGCCGTCGTCGACGCACTCTCCGAGGGCTTCCCGCTCGCGCTCGCGAACGCGCTTGGTCCGGTCGGCAGCGGCAACCCGCTCGTCTGGAGCGCCGTCGCGCCGCTCGCCCTCGTCGTCTTGCTCTACGGAGTCGGGCGATTCCGGCCCGCCCTGGCGGGCTTCGCGTTCGGCGTCGCGGGCGCGCTGCTCTTCGCGGCCATCAGCGGCGTCGTCGACGTCAGCTACGTCCCCGGCGTCCTCGACCGCGCCTGGCTCGGCGGCCACGCCGCCATCGCCGCCCTCTTCGGCACCGCCGTCCTCCGCAAGGGCTGACGGCAGGCGGCCCGTTCGGCGCGCCGGCTAACTGCCGCGCTTGAGCTCGGTGAGGACGCTCTTGGCCACGGCCTTGAGGGTGTCGAACACCCCGACGCCGCTCGTCGCGCAGGCCTCGAACTCGGGCGCCTTGGTCGGGTTGAGCACTTTCTTGAGCTCCTCGAGCGGCGCCGCGTTGGGGAGGTCGCGCTTGTTGTACTGGACGACGTACGGCAGCTTGTCGAGATCGTAGCCTTGCTCGTTCAGGTTGATGCGGAGGTTATCGAGTGACTCGATGTTGGCCTCCATGCGCTCGATCTGCGAGTCGGCCACGAAGACCATGCCGTCGACGCCCTTGAGGATGAGCTTGCGGCTCGCGTCGTAGAAGACCTGCCCCGGCACCGTGTAGAGGTGGAAGCGCGTCTTGAACCCGCGAATCTCCCCCAGCGACAGCGGCAAGAAGTCGAAGAACAGCGTGCGTTCGGTCTCGGTCGCGAGGGAGATCATCTTGCCCTTCGCGTCGGGGCTGGTCTTGGCGTAGATGTATTGCAGGTTCGTCGTCTTGCCGCACAGGCCCGGCCCGTAATAGACGAGCTTGCAGTTGATCTCGCGCGATGAGTAATTGATGAAGCTCATGCGGGCGACGCAACCTCCCGAGCCTGCCGGGCGCGGGAGGGTCCCGCGCCCCCGACGCTCGTCCGGCGTTTTTGAGGGAGCGCGCGGCTAGTCATTGAAGAGATTGTCGATGTCGCTGTCGGTGATCTCGGTGAGGATCGAGGGCTGACTCTTGGCGGCGGCCTTCTTCGCGACGGCGTCGAAGAGCCTCACCATCTCGTCGGACGATTTCTTCACGCGCAGGCGCACGAGGCCCAGCGACGAGCGCTCGTCGAAGAGTACGACGAGGATGGCGCGCCCGCCCACGAGCGTGATGTGGACGTGCGTCTTCTCGCCCTCGTGAAACTGGCTCGTGAAGTCCTTCTCGCGCAAGATCTTCGAGATGCCGCCCGTCGCGGCGACGTTGCCGGCCGTGAGCGACGACAGCGAGGTCACGTCGAGCTCGCCGACGTCGCCGGCGTCCGCGATGGGCTGGCCGTCGCGACCAATGAGCAAGACGGCCTTGGCATTCGCGTCCCGGGCGAGCCGCTGGCAGACCATGGTCATCTGCTGCTGCTCCTCGGGAAACATCACATCGGGGCCGGCCATTGCACTCCTCGCAAGGGATCGATATCAGCGGTCAGATCGCGCTACGCCCAGGGATGACCACAATTAACACCCGTGACGAGGGCTTTCAAGCTTCGACACGGGCGCAGCCGCGACGTATGCGTCGGTGGCGACCGGCGCGGCGGGGTCCGGCGGGGCATCCCACCGAGACATACCTACATCTCGCGACGGCCTTCGATGGCGCGCGCGAGGGTGAGCTGGTCGGCATATTCGAGCTCGCCGCCGATGGGGACACCCGTGGCGATGCGGCTGGCCCGGACGCCGAGGGGGCGCAGGAGCTTGGCCAGGTAAACGGCGGTCGCCTCGCCCTCGACCGTCGAGCTGGTCGCCAGAATGACTTCGGTGACGGCATCCGAGCCGGGCGCGACGTTCGAGCAGCGGCGGACGAGCTCCGTGACGCGCAGGTCCTCGGGACCGATGCCGTCGAGGGGCGAGAGCAGACCGTGCAGCACATGGTAGCGCCCGCGATAACGGCCCGTACGCTCGATGGCGACGACGTCTTGAGGTTGGGCGACGACGCAGACGAGGCCCGCCTCGCGCCGCGCGTCCGAGCAGACCGCGCAGGGATCGGCCTCGGTGAGGTCGCAGCATACGCCACAGAAACGGATCTTCTGCTTGACGTCGATGATAGCGGCCGCGAGCGCCGCCGCGTCGTCGGGGGCGGCGCGCAGGATGTGGAACGCCAGCCGCGCGGCGGTCTTTTCGCCGATGCCGGGCAGCTTGGCGAGCTGCTGGACGAGACGCGCGATGGGCGATGCGAACACGTCAGCCCCCGAAGAAGCCGGGCGGCAGGGGCAAGCCGCCCGTGGCCTGGCCGAGCTCGGCCTGAGCCAGCTCGCGCGCCCGTTCGAGCGCGAGGTTGACCGCCCCCACCGTGAGGTCCTCGACCATGCGCCGATCGCCGAGGATGGACGCGTCGACCGTGATCGAGACGACCTCGCCCTTTCCGTTGGCGACGCAGCGAACGAGCCCGCCCCCGGTCTCGCCCGTGACGGTCTTGCCGCCCAGGGTCTCGCGCACGCGCGCCACCTCGTCCTGGATGCGCCGGGCGGTGTCGAGGAGGCCCTTGATGTCAGGTAAGGACATTACGGCGTCTTGACTTCCTTGAGCGACGCGCCGAACACGTCTTGCGCCTTCTGGATGATCGGGTGCTGGCGCGCTTCGACCTCCCGGCTCTTCTTGTCGGCGACGGCGGCGTCCCGATCGACGCTCGCCTCCGACTTGAGGATCGTCGGGACGCTCGCCGCGGCGGTCACGAGGACGATCTTGGTCGGCTGGCCCACGACGGACGACACCGCCTCCTCGAGCTCCTTCCGGGACTTCTCGACGGCGTCGGCGGTGTATTTGTCGGGAAAGGCGAGCGTGAGGCCGCCGTTCTCGAAGGCCGTGACCGAGGCGTACGCGAGCCGCGACCCGAGCACGGGTTTGGTCGCGAAGCGTGCGAGCACGGCCCGCCAGATCTCGGCCGGCGACGCGCCGACCCCGAGCGGCTCCTGCGTGCCGGCGGCCGCCGCGGCCGGAGCCGGCGGGCTCGCGGGCGCGGCAGACGGCGCGGCGGACACGGGCCCGGCGGAGGAGGAAGCGGGAGTCGCCCACGCGCGCGGACCGGGGGCCGCTGCAGACGACGCGGACGACGACGGGCTCGGCCGCGATGGCACCCCACCCGCGGACCCGCCGGCGCGCGGGGTCGAGCCGCCGCCGGCGAGGCGCGCCTCGAGCTCGTCGAGCCGGTCGAGCAGGTCACCGATGGGCAGGAGCGGCTCGGCGGCGCACAGCTCGACGGCCGCCATCTCGACGAGCAGGCGCGGCGTCTGCGACTTCGAGGCCTCGTCCACGAGGCGTGCCCAGCGCTCGAAGAGGACCGCGTAGACACCGGGCGCGCCCCGAGCGACGAGCGCCTCCACCTCGCGCAGCTCGTCCGGCGTGACGTCGAGCAAGTCCTGGGCATCTTTCACCCGCGACGCGATCTCGAGATCGCGCAGGAAGCCGAGGAAGACACGGGAGAGCTGCCCGAGATCGATGCCCCCGTCGGCGGCGCGCGCGAGCGTCCGCAGAGTCGCCCCCGCGTCGCGCGCGAGGATGTGCCCCGCGAGCTCGACGAGCAGCCGGCGGTCCGCGACGCCCAGCACGTCGGTCACGACGGCGCGCGACAGCTGACCGTCGCCGTCGCCCACATAGGCGATGACCTGGTCGAGGAGCGACAGTCCGTCGCGCACCGAGCCCGCGGCTTGGCGGGCGATGACCCGCACGGCCTCCTCGTCCGCGCCGAGCTGCTCCTTCGCGAGCACGCCGGCAAGGTGCTCCGTGAGGCGCGCCGTGGAGATGAGCTTGAAGTCGAAGCGCTGGCAGCGCGACAGAATCGTCACTGGGATCTTGTGCACCTCGGTCGTCGCGAAGACGAAGACGACGTGAGGGGGCGGCTCCTCCAGCGTCTTGAGCAGCGCGTTGAACGAGTGCGACGAGAGCATGTGCACCTCGTCGATGATGTAGACTTTGCTGCGCGCACGCGCGGGCGCGTAGCGCACGCCCTCGAGCACCGACTTCGTCTCCTCGACCTTGGTGTTCGAGGCGGCGTCGATCTCGACGACGTCTACCGAGCGGCCCCCCGCGATCTCCAGGCACTGCTCGCAGACGCCGCACGGCTCGGGCGTGGGGCCCTTCTCGCAGCAGAGCGCCTTCGCGAGGATGCGGGCGGCGCTCGTCTTGCCCACGCCGCGCGCGCCCGTGAACAGAAAGGCGTGATGGACGCGGTTTCCGAGGATGGCGTTCGTGAGCGTGCGCGAGACGTGCTCCTGCCCGACGAGGTCGGCGAACCGCTGCGGACGATACTTGCGAGCGAGAACGAGATACGACATGAACCGACAGAATCTACCTCACGCCACGCCCGAATGGGGCCGGCGTTCGGCTTGTCGTCGAGGCGCCTCGTTCTCCTTGTCGCGGGGGTCGTCGTGCTTACGGTTGGTTTGGCATGAGGACGGAGAAGCTCACCACCAAGGCCCAAGAGGCGCTCCAGCAGGCGCAGGCGCTCGCTGAGCGTCGCGGCCACCAGGAGCTCACGCCCGAGCACCTGCTCGCGGCGCTAATCACCCAGGAGCAAGGGGTCGTCCCTGCCCTCTTGCGCAAGGTCGGCGTCGATCTGGCCGTGGTGCAGGGCAACGTCGAATCGGCGCTGGACGCCCAGCCGCAGGTGCGCGGCTCGGCCGCCGACCTCTACGTGGGCCGGCGCCTCAAGACGCTCCTCGAGGACGCTGAGGAGCAGTCGAAGGGCTTCAAAGACGAGTACGTGTCGAGCGAGCACCTCTTGCTGGCGCTCCTCGCCAAGGACCACGGCGCGGCCTCACGCGCGCTCAAGGACGCGGGCGTCCGGCGCGATGACCTGCTCAAGGCGCTGACCGAGGTGCGCGGCAACCAGCGCGTCACCGACCCCGAGGCGGAGGGCAAGTACCAGGCGCTCGCGAAGTACACGCGCGACCTCACCGAGCTCGCGCGCAAGGGCAAGCTCGACCCCGTCATCGGGCGCGACGAGGAGATCCGCCGCGCCATGCAGGTGCTGTCGCGGCGCACGAAGAACAACCCCGTGCTCATCGGCGAGCCGGGGGTCGGCAAGACGGCCATCGCCGAGGGCATCGCGCTACGCATCGCGACGGGCGACGTCGCCGAGTCGCTCAAGGACAAGAAGATCCTCGCGCTCGACCTCGGCGCCCTGATCGCCGGCACGAAGTACCGCGGCGAGTTCGAGGATCGCCTCAAGGCGGTCCTCAAGGAGATCGAGGGCGCGCAGGGCGGCATCATCCTCTTCATCGACGAGCTGCACACGCTCGTGGGCGCGGGCGCCGCCGAGGGCGCCGTCGACGCCGCCAACATGCTGAAGCCCGCGCTCGCGCGCGGCGGCCTGCGCTGCATCGGCGCGACGACGCTCGACGAGTACCGGAAGTACGTCGAGAAGGACAAGGCGCTCGAGCGGCGCTTCCAGCCCGTCTACGTCGGCGAGCCGTCGCAGGAGGACGCCGTCGCGATCCTGCGCGGGCTCAAGGAGCGCTACGAGGTTCACCACGGGATCCAGATCCGTGACGCCGCGCTGGTCGCGGCGGTGCGGCTCGGGGCCCGGTACATTTCGGGCCGTCAGCTCCCCGACAAGGCGATCGATCTCATCGACGAGGCCGCGTCGCGACTGCGGATCGAGATCGACTCGATGCCGTTCGAGATCGATGTCGTCGAGCGCCGCATCCGGCAGCTCGAGATCGAGCGCGCCGCGCTCGCCAAGGAGACCGACGACG
>DASXOE010000158.1:0-35366 GCA_036494575.1 Polyangia bacterium
TCGAGCGCGTCTACGAGATCGGCCGCAACTTCCGCAACGAGGGCCTGTCGCGCCAGCACAACCCCGAGTTCACGATGCTGGAGTTCTACCAGGCGTACGCCACCTACGACGATCTGATGGTGCTCACCGAGGAGCTCTTCCAGGAGCTCGCGCGCGAGGTCGCGGGCGGCGAGACGATCATGTACCAGGGCCAGTCGCTGAGCCTGGCCTCGCCGTGGCCCCGCATCCCCATGAAGGACGCCATCGTCACGGCGTCCGAGCGCGGGCTCCTGCCGCGCGGCCTCGAACGCGTCTGCCTCGACGACGAGGAAGCCCTCCCGGCGTGGCTCGACTCGGTGGGCCTGCTCGCGCGCAGCGACGAGCTGTCGGTCGTGTTGCGTAAGGCCGAGAACCACGGCGAGCGCGTGGGCGCGCTCTTCGACTACGCCGGCGAGAAGGCGCTGCCCGGCGATCGGCCGACCTTCGTCACCGAGTACCCCGCCGAGACGTCGCCGCTGTCGCGCCGCAACGACGCCGACCCGACGAGGGTCGACCGCTTCGAGCTCTTCATCGTGGGGCGCGAGCACGCGAATGCCTTCTCCGAGCTCAACGATCCGGCCGACCAGCGGGCGCGCTTCCAGCGCCAGGTCGAGGCCAAGGCCCACGGCCGCGACGAGACCATGGACTACGACGAGGACTACTGCCGCGCGCTCGAGTACGGCTTGCCGCCCACGGCGGGCGAGGGCATCGGCATCGATCGCCTCGTCATGCTGCTCGCCGACCAGCCCTCGATTCGCGACGTCATCCTGTTCCCGCTCATGCGCCCCGAGCACGGGCAAGGCGAGTAGGGCGCGTGGCCGTCGCGCGCGGGTTCGAGTGGTTCGTGGCCTGGCGCCACCTGCGCGATCCGGGGCACAAGTCGCGCCGCACGCTGGCCTTCGGCGTCGCCGCGCTCGTGCTCGCGGCGTTGTGCTTGCTCGCCGTGCGCTTCGCGCCGCACCTGCCGTTCCTGCGCCGGAGCCCCCACGGCGGCGGCCAGATCGGCATCGCGGGCGACTGGCCGTCCTCGCGGCCGGCGGCCTTTGTCGAGACCCTCAAGACGGTCGGGGTCATCGCGGCCATCGCGGGCGTCATCTTCACGATCCTGGGCGCGCTCTTGTCGACCTTCACGGTCTTCACGGCCATCTCGATCTTCGGCGTCTTCCTCGGCACCGGCGCGCCCATCATCGCGCTTTCGGTCATGTCGGGCTTCGAGGCCGATCTCAAGACCAAGATCCGCGCCACCAAGGCCGACATCGTCGTGAGCACGGCCGAGGACCGGCCCTTCACGGACTGGCAGGCCGTGCAGCGGCGGCTCGCAAGCGTCCCAGAGATCGTGTCATCGATGGCCTATATCGAGTCCGAGGTCATCATCAAGCACGCCACGAACCCGTCGGGGATGGGCATCATCCTGCGCGGCATCGATCCGGCGGCGGCGTCCAAGGTCCTCGACCTCGCGCGCACGCTGCGCGAGGGTCGCGTCGATTACCTCGAGCATCCGCGCGACATTCCCACCGAGGAGGCCGAGATCCTGCGCGCGATCCCCGAGCCCCCGGAGGCGGTCGGCGCGCCCGACGACGAGCCCGAGACGCTCGAGAAGACCGGCACGGCGGGCGAGCGCGGCAAGACCGGCAAGATCGGCAGGCTCGGCCACCCGGAGCGGCCGGCGAGCGCGCCCGTCACTCCGCCGCGCAGCGTGCTGCCGGGCATCCTCCTCGGCGAGGAGCTCTTCGCGCATACGCTGCGCGTCTACCTCGGCAGCGACGTCGACATCGCATGCCCGATGTGCGGCGTCGGCCCGGCGGGCCCCATGCCCAAGCTCAAGCCCTTCCGCGTGGCCGGTCACTTCTACACGGGCATGTACGAGTTCGACTCGAAGCTCGCCTACGTCTCGCTCGCCGAGGCGCAGAAGTTTCTCGGCATGCAGGGGGAGATCACGGGCATCGAGATCCGCACGATCAATCCCGACGCCGCCCCCGCGCTCGCGGAGCGTCTCGCGCACCTGCTCGGCCCCGGCTACGAGGTCCGCTCCTGGGAGGAGCTCAACAAGGGTCTCTTCATGGCGCTGCGCCTCGAGAAGATCGCCATGTTCGTCGTGCTGACCTTCATCGCCCTCGTCGCGTCGTTCTCGATCATCTCGAACCTCATCATGCTCGTCACCGAGAAGGCGCGCGAGGTCGCGATCCTCAAATCGATGGGCGCGCGCGACGGCGCGATCCTGCGCGTCTTCATCGCCGAGGGACTCTACATCGGCCTGCTCGGGCTCGGGCTCGGGCTCGGGCTCGGCATCAGCGGCTGCCTCATGCTCGGCAAGTGGGGGCTGCCGCTCGACCCGGACGTCTACTACATTCAACAGCTCCCCGTCGTCATGCGCGGCGGCGAGATCGCGGCCATCAGCTTGGCAGCGCTCGGGCTGTGCGGCCTCGCGACGCTCTACCCGGCCTTCCTGGCGTCGCGCATGCGGCCCGTCGACGGTCTTCGCTACGAGTGAGGATGCGTCCCCTTCGGGGACTTCGGGACGGACAGCCCACCCTGCCACACCCGCCGACTTCGTCGGCGCTTCGGGACGGACAGCCCACCCTGCCACACCCGCCAACTTCGTCGGCGCCCTCGCGGGCAACCTTCGCTCGTTGTTCGGGGTCTTAGAGCCATGGCGTCGTTGACACCTGTGGGTGCGCCGACTACTTTTGCGGCCCCAATGGCGACGACGACGCCGACGAAACCGCCACGTGCGGCCACCTCGGCATCGGTTCACGCCGACGCCCGCGGCGGCGCGCACGTCGTCGTGCGCGGTCTCAGAAAAGAATTCGTGCTGGGCGGCACCGTGATCCCCGTCCTGCGTGGGCTCGACTTCGAGCTTCGGCCAGGGGAGATGGCCTCGGTCGTGGGCGCCTCGGGCGTCGGCAAGTCGACCTTGCTGCACGTGCTCGGGACGCTCGACGCGCCCACGGGCGGCGTCATGACCTTCGACGGCGTCCCGCTCACCGACATGAGCGCGGCGCGGCTCGCGGAGTTCCGCAACCGCGAGATCGGCTTCGTCTTCCAGTTCCACCACCTGCTGCCCGAGTTCACGGCGCTCGAGAACGCCATGATGCCGGGCCTCATCCTGCGCTTGCCGCGGGCCGAGTGCGTCGCGCGCGCCGGTGAAATGCTGTCTCGTCTCGGGCTCGGTGCGCGCCTTCGCCACCGGCCCGGCGAGCTCTCGGGCGGCGAGCAGCAGCGCGTCGCGCTCGCGCGCGCTCTCCTGTTGCGGCCGCGGCTGTTGCTCGCCGACGAGCCCACGGGCAACCTCGACACGAAGACCGGCCGCGAGATGCACGCGCTGTTCTTCGAGCTCAACCGCGAGCTCGGCACGACGATCTTGATCGTCACGCACAACAACGAGCTCGCCGCGCAGACGCCCCGCCGCCTGCACATGGCCGACGGCCTCATCGTCGAGGACGCGTAGCCGCCGCCGATGGTCCGTCCCCCGCAGGTCGTCCTCGCCGTTCTCGCCGCCGCCGCGCTGGGCGTCGCCACGCCCGCGCGCGCCGAGGACAAGGGCGCCGCCGAGGCCGCGCCGGCCGGCGCCGACGCGGACCCCGCGCCCGAGCCCGCGACGCCGCCGACCACGGCCCCTACGCCGGCGCTCAAGGTCTCGAAGATCCAGTTCCGCGGCAACCGCAAGGTCGAGGACGACGCCATCAAGGTCAACCTCAAGGTGGCGCCGGGCGTGACGCTCACGCAAGAGATGCTGCGCGACGACATTCACACGATCTGGAAGATGGGCTACTTCGATGACGTCCAGGTCGAGGTGAACGAGGGTCGCAATGGCACGAACGTCACGTTCGTGCTGCGCGAGAAGCCGGCCATCAAGAAGATCTACGTCGCGGGCGCCGAGGAGGTGCAGCTCACCAAGATCAACGAGGTCCTCGACATCAAGAAGGACCAGATCCTCGACCTCGCCAAGCTCAAGAAGAACGTCGAGAAGATCAAGGAGCTCTACGTCGAGAAGGGCTTCTACATGGCGGAGGTCACCTATGAGCTGCGGCGCAACAGCCCGGCCGAGGTCGACGTCTGGTTCCGCGTGCGCGAGAACGCGAAGGTCGAGGTGCGGCGTGTGAACTTCGTGGGCAACCACGCCGTCACCGATGCCGATCTCCGCGACGTCATCGTGACGCGCGAGGGCAGCCTGCTGTCGATCTTGACGTCGGCCGGGACCTACCGAGAGGACGTCTTCCAGCGCGACCTCCTCCTCATCCAGGCCCACTACTGGGACCACGGCTACGTCCAGGTCAAGGTCGCGAACCCGCTCGTCGAGCTTTCGCCCGACAAGCAGTCGATGTACATCACGATCTCGATCGCCGAGGGGCCGCAGTATACGCTGGGCAAGGTCGACGTCACGGGCGACATGCTCGAGTCCAAGGAGTTCTTCCTCTCGAAGGTCTCGGTCAAGCCGGGCGAGATCTTCAACCGGTCGAAGCTGTCCGACGACCTGCAGAAGCTCACGGACTTCTACAAGGACAAGGGCTACGCCTACGTCAACGCCTCGCCCGCAACGCCCGTCAACGAGAAGACGCGCACCGTGGACGTCATCTTCGAGATTCAGAAGGGCGAGCTCGTGCGCTTCGACCGCATCAACATCCGCGGCAACACGAAGACCCGCGACAAGGTCATCCGCCGCGAGCTGCGCATCATCGAGGGCGAGCCGTACAACCAGTCGCTCCTCGACTACTCGAAGAAGCGGGTCACGGCGCTCGGCTTCTTCGAGAAGGTCGACGTCTCGACGAAGCGCGGCAGCGGCGACGACAAGATGGACGTCAACGTCGAGGTCACGGAGCGCCCCACGGGCACGTTCCAGATTGGCGCCGGCTTCTCCTCGGTCGAAAACTTCATCGCGCAGGCGCAGATCTCGCAGAACAACCTCCTCGGGCGCGGCACGTCGCTCACGCTGCAGGCGCAGCTGTCGAGCCTGCGCCAGCTCTTCCTGCTGCAATACCAAGACCTCTACTTCCTCGACACCAATTGGACGTTCGGCTTCAACCTCTTCAAGCAGGATCGCTACCTGTTCTCGTTCGTGCGGCGCTCGAAGGGCGCGAGCCTCACGTGGGGCTACCTGCTCGCCGAGGACCTGCGCCTCCTCCTGACTTACACGCTCGAGGACGTGAGCGTCTCGACCTCGGGCTTCAGCACGCTGTTCTCGGGCGCCGCCATCCAGCCCGTCTCCGTGGGTTCGATCGCGAACCTGCTGCGCTCGGGCGTCACGTCGTCCGGCCGCGCGCTGCTCTCGTACGACTCACGCGACAACCGCATGTTCCCGACGAAGGGCTGGTACAACACCATCTCGGGCGAGGTCGCCGACTCGTACCCGCCGTTCTTTTCCGAGAACGTGTTCACGCGCTATGAAGGCGTGGCGCGCTTCTTCTATCCCATCTGGGGGCCCTTCGTGTTGCGCGTCAAGGGCGAGGCTGGCCTCATCGCGAGCCGCGACGACAAGGGCGTGCCCATCTTCGAGCGCTACTTCGTGGGCGGCATCTACGACGTGCGCGGCTTCTCGCCGCGGTCGCTCGGTCCCGTCATCCGCGCGCTCTCGTCGCAAGCGCAGGACGCGCAGCTGCGCAGCTTCCTCGTGGGCGGCAACATGCAAGTCATCGGCAACGCCGAGATCGAGTTCCCCATCTTCGACAAGGTCGGCATCCGGGGCGTCGTCTTCACGGACTTCGGCAACGCCTTCAACCTCGAGAACCAATACTGCGCCCTGCGTCCGAGCGACGTCGACGTCAGCAAGGACCCCTGCAAGGGCCCGCTCGACTTCAGCGCCTACCGCGCGAGCTGGGGCTTCGGCTTCCGCTGGTTCTCCCCCATCGGCCCCCTGCGCTTCGAGTGGGGCGTTCCTTTCCGCACGCTGCCCGGAGAACAACCGATCGTGTTTGAATTCACGATCGGTAATTTCTTCTAATTTCCCTGGAATCTGCTAATCAAGCGCCGGTAAGGAGAACTTCATGTCGATGTCGCGTCTGTCCCGTGTCGCTCTGTTCATGGCCGTCGTGCTCGCCGGGTCGTCGGCGCTCGCCGAGGAAGTCAAGCTTGGCTACGTCGATCTGCAGCGCGCCCTCGGGGAGACCGAGGACGGCCGCAAGGCGAAGGCCAACCTCAAGAAGATCTTCGACCAGAAGCAGAAGGAGCTCGACGAGCAGCAAGAGGAGCTCAAGAAGGCCATCGAGGACCTGGACAAGAAGCGCACGCTGCTCCCGGCCGACAAGGTTCATGAGAAGGAGGCCGAGCTGCAAGGCCGCATGCAGAAGGTGCAGCAGACCTACCTGCGCCACCAGCAGGACCTGCAGGCCAAGGAGCAGGAGGCCACGGGCAAGATCTTCGAGCGCATGAATAAGATCCTGGGCAAGATCGCGCTCGCCGAGAACTTCACGATGATCTTCGACAAGACGCAGGGGGGCATCGTGTTCGCGAAGCCGCACCTCGACCTGACGAATGATCTCATCCGCCGCTACAACGCCGGCGAGGGCGCCGACAGCCCGGCCGCCGCGGCGGCGACCCCCAAAAAGAAGTAGGGCCGCGTGCTCGACATCCGCGACATCGAGCGGATCCTGCCGCATCGCTATCCGTTCCTGCTCGTCGATCACGTCGACGAGATCGGCGAGGAGCGCATCGTCGCGCGCAAGCTCGTGAGCCGCAACGAGCCGCACTTCAACGGCCACTTCCCGGGCCACCCCGTCATGCCGGGCGTGCTCATCATCGAGGCGCTCGCGCAGGCGGGCGCGCTCTACGCCGCCAAGCTCGTCAAGTTCGACCCCGAGAAGCAGGTCATTTACTTCATGGCCATCGACAAGGCGAAGTTCCGTCGCCCCGTCGTGCCGGGAGACGTGCTGCGGCTCGAGGTCGTGCCGCTGCGCAAGGGCGGCGCCATCTGGAAGATGCGCGGCGAGGCCAAGGTCGGTGAGATCGTCGTGTGCGAGGCCGAGTTCATGGCGTCCATTCAGCCCAGACCCGGGTCCACTGCCGGACCAGCGCCAATGACCGGCGAGGGGTAAGGCGGGGATGGGGCGCGTGCGTCTGACGATCGTCGGCGCCCTCGCGCTCGCGGTGGGCTGCGGCTCTTGTCGGCGCGCCGCGCTGCCGCCGCGGCCGGACGGCGCCGCCGTCGTGGTGACGACCGACGCACCCTCGGCTGAAGGCGACGTGCCCGTCGCGGCCGAGGTCGAGCCGAACGACACGCTGCCGACCGCGCAACGGCTCGCGCTCGGGCCCATGGCAGCCGCAGGCCTGGCGGCCACGCTCCACGAGGGCCAGGGCAAGACGCGCGACACCGACCTCTACCGCGTCGACGTGCCGGCCGCCGCGCCCGACGCGGCTCCCGCCGCCCGGCCTGTTGACGGCGCCGCCGCCCCGCCTCCGTTGCGGCGGCTGCTGCGCGTCGACGTGCGTCCCGAGGCCGCGCTCGCGCTGGGGCTGGAGGCGCTCGATGATCAGGGCCAACCCCTGGCGGCGACGGGAGGCGGCCAGGCCGGCGAGGCGCTCGCGATTCCGAACCTGGCCGTGACGCCCGGGACCTACTACCTGCGCGTGCGGGCCGCGAGCGGCGCCGCGACGGCGGGCGGCTATCGCCTCGTCGCGCGGCTCGCGTCCCTCGAGGCCGGCGCCGAGCTCGAGCCAAACGGCAAGGCCGCCATGGCGACGGACCTGCCCGCTGGCGGAGAGGCGGTCGGCTATTACGGGTGGCGGCACGATCAGGACTGGTACCGCGTCGCCACGGCCGGCATCGCCGAGGGCAGCGTGCTCTCCGCGGATCTCGAGCCCGCGCCCGGGGTCACCGCGTCGCTGCTCGTGTTCGATTCGGTCGAACAGAAGCTCACGGAGGCGCACGGGCGCAAGGAGGAGCGCGTCGCCCTGCGCAGCCTGCGCGTGCCAGCGAACGAGCCTTACCTCTACATCGTCGTTCGCACCGACGCCGGCTGGAACGCGGACGTGCGCTACAACCTGCGCCTGCGCGCCGAGCTGCCCAAGGAGGGCGGCGAGGTCGAGCCCAACGACGACGTCGCCCACGCGCAGGCGCTCGTCATCGACGCCGAGGGCGGCGCCGGCGCGCTCACCGTCGCGGGCACGCTCGGGCGCGGCGACGTCGATGTCTTCAAGTACGCGGCCACCGTGCCCGTCGAGCTGGACGTCGAGGCGACGCCCCCGGAGCGCGTCGACATCAAGCTCGAGATCCTGCGCCCGGACGGCACCGTCATGGCGCGCTCCGACGCCGGCAAGCGCCGCGAGCCCGAGCGGCTGCCGAACGTCTTCGTGGCGGGAGGGACCGCTTTCGTGCGGCTCTCGGCCGGAAAAGGCGACGCCAACCTCGACGAGCCCTATCGCCTCACGATCACGGCGCGCCCGCCCGAGCCGAACGGCGAGCGCGAGCCCAACGACACCATCGCGACGCCGACGCCGCTGCCCGCGGGAGCCGTGGGTGGCGGCCTCATCGCTCCGCGCGGCGACGTGGACTTCTGGCAGGCGCCGGCGACGCCCAACGCCGACGGCAACGTCACAGTCAGCGTGGGCGGCGTTCCCGGGCTGGCGCTCGACGTGCGCGTGCGCGGCGCCTCGGGCAAGGAGCTGGGACGCTTCAAGGTCGCGAGCGGCGCGCCGCCGACGCCGAGCACCGTGGCGTCGGGCGGCGAGGCCTGTTGCCTCATCGAGGTGCGCGAGACGACCGGGAAGCTCGCCAATCCCCGCGACCGTTACGCGGTGACCGTCGGAAAATGAGCGCCGGGTCGCCGCCGCGCGTCTCCGCACGCCGCGGTGATCGGAGTCCCGCGCTCGCGCTCGCGCTGGCGTTGGGCGCGAGCTACGCGTGCGCGCACGCTGGCGCGGGTCCGACGGCCACGCTGTCGGCGCTCGGTGCCGCGCTCGAGCGGCACGACTTCGACGCCGCCTACGCGCTCACGTCGGCGGACTTCCGCGCGCGCGTGCCGCTCGCCGCCTTTCGCGCCGAGCTCGAGGAGGCAGGCGGGGACACGGCGGCCCTCGCCCACCGGCTGCGCGTCGCGGGCGAGCGGAACGGGCCCGAGGTCACGGTGGAGCTCGCGCCGGGAGAGCCGACGACACTGGTCGAGGAGGGCGGAAGGTGGCTCGCCGCCGATCCGGCGATCTTCGAGCCGTGGAGTCAGAAGACGCCGCGCGCCGCGCTGCGTTCCTTCGTGCGCGCGCTCGAGCAGCGGCGCTACGACGTCGTGCTGCGCCTGTGTCCCACCGCGCGGCGCGGGGAGCTTTCCGTCGCGGCGCTGCGCGACTACTGGGAAGGCGAGCACAAGGCCGAGAACGCCCAGCTCGTCGCGCGCCTACGCACCGCGCTCGGGGCTGCCATCGTGGAGACGGGTGACGAGGCGCACATGCCTTATGGCGCGGGCGCCGAGGCGCGGCTCGTCCGCGAGGACGGCGCCTGGAAGATCGAGGATCCAGATTAAGAATCGCGCGGAACCTGCGGCAGATGCAGCAATTTCACCCGCCTTCAGGTTTTATATCGGAACCGCCGAGCTTGACTATGAAGCACGAATATTGCACGCCTTTAACTAGAGGTCCGCGTCGATGCTCGAACCCTGGATCATCGAACAGATCCGACGCCGCGAAGAAGAACAGCGGCGGAGGAACGAGCGTCCGCAGCTCGAGATCCCAATGGGTGACGAGCGCTGGCGTCGCAATCCCGACGAGGAGCCCGAGAACGACACCGACCGCGAGCGCCGGGAGCGCGACGGCGAGGACGAGGGCAAGGAGCCCGAGGGCGGGCGGCGCGGCGTCGTGATCATCGACATGTAGGACCCGGTGCGCGGCGTCGAGTCGCTGAGCTCGAGACGCGGAGCCCAATAATTGGACGGCGCGATCGCGGCCCGTTAAAAGGGTCCATGCGCGAGACGTCGGGGGCGGGGGGCGGTTTCTTCGGACGGGAGGCGGAGCTCGCGGCGCTCGACGCGGCGCTCGCGCGCGCCGTCCGCTTCGAGGCGCCCCAGATGGTGACGGTCGTGGGCGCGCTAGGCATCGGCAAGACGCGTCTCGTCTCCGAATGGCTCGCCACCAAGGCCGACGCTGGCGTGCGGCTCGTGCGCGCGACGGCGGCGCGCCGCGACGGCGGCGCCGACGCCGCCCCACCCCGCGCGCTGCTCGCGGCGTTGCTGCGCGACCGGTTTCAGCTCGACGGCGCGCCCGACGCCGCGGCGGCCCTGGCCTGGTTCCGCGCCGAGCTCCAGCGCGTGTTCGGCGATCGGCGCGTCGCCGAGGTCGCGTCGCTGCTGGGCGGCTTCCTCGGCTTCGAGATGGCGGAGAGCCCGCTCGTGCAGGCTCTCGTCGGCAAGCCCGAGCAGGGCGCCGCGCTCGCGCGCGCCGTGCTCTGCCGTTTCCTCGAGCAGGCCGCGCGCGAGCGGCCACTCGTCATCCTCGCCGAGGACCTGCAAGAGGCCGACGAGGCCTCGCTCGAGCTCCTGGCCGACCTCGGTGGCGAGCTCGGCGAGGCGCCCATCCTGCTCGTCGTCACGGCGAGGCCCGATCTGCTCGTGCGGCGTCCGAGCTGGGGCCGGACGGCGGGCAGCTCCGCTCGCCTGGAGCTCGCGCCCCTGCCGCGCCGGGCCGTCGACACCTTCATCCGCGCGACGCTCGGCACCGACGAGCTCGCGCCGGCGTTGGTCGATCGCGCCGTCATCGAGTCGGGCGGGAGCCCGCACCTGCTCGAACAGCTGCTCACGGTCTATCAGCAGCAGGGCGTCCTCGTCGCGGAGACGGGCGAGGGCCGTTCACCCGGTTGGTCGTTCGACGCCGCGCGGGCCGCGCGCGCGGGCATGGCGCTCACGGGCGAGGAGGCGGCCGAGATGCGCGTGGCGGCGCTCACGCCCGCCGAGCGCGACGTGCTCGCGCGGGGCGCCGTCTTCGGGGGCGTCTTCTGGACGGGCGGCGTCGTCGCCCTGGGGCGGTTCGGCGGCGCGCCCGCCGATGAGTCGGCCGTCTTCGCGCCCGACCCAGCCATCGCCGAGATCAAGCAGATCCTCGAGCGGCTCGAGGCGCGCGACTATCTCGAGCGGTTGCCCGAGTCCGCGCTCGACGGCGAGACGGCGTGGGGCTTTCGGCGCGCGCTCGAGCAGACGTGCGTCGAATGTCGTTCGGGCGTCGAGCCGGAGCTCCTGCGCCGGCGCCGCCTCTTCGCGGCGCAGTGGCTCGAGAGCCGCGGGGGCGCCGCGCGCGAGCAGCGGCTCGAGGCGCTGGCCCACCTTTACGAAGGCGCGGGCGACGCGCGGCGCGCCGCTTATTGCTTCATCACGGCGGCCGCCGAGGCGCGGGCGCGCTTGCTGCTCGATCGCGCGCACGTGCTCTACGCGGCGGCCGTTCGCTTGCTCGACGTCGACGACGCCGTCGCGAAGATGGACGCTCTTTATGCCCTCGGTGACGTCGCGACGCGTCTCGGCCGCACGCGCGAGGCGCTCGGACACTTCGGCGAGATGCTGCGCCTCGCGTGGCGCCTCGATCTGCCCGCGAAGGGCGGGGCGGCGCACGGCCGCATCGGCCGCCTCCACGGCACGCTGGGCGCCCCCAAGCAGGCCATCGTCCACCTCGAGCTCGCGCGCACGCTGTTCGAGGTCGCGGGCGACGCGCCGGGCATCGCCGCCGCGCTCGACGACATCGGGCGCATCCACTTCCTCACCGGCGCCCCCGAGGCGTCCCTCGGGTGTCATCGGGCGGCGCTCGCCGTCCGCGAGCAGCTCGGCGACGAGCGCGGCCGCGCCCTCGCGCTCGCCCGCATGGGCCAGGTCGAGCACGAGGCGGGCGCCCTCGACGCGGCGGGCGCGCATTTTCGCGAGGCGCTCGCGCTGCGGCGCAAGGTCCGGGACAAACAGGGAGAGATCGCGTCGCTCCTCGATCTCGGGGGGCTCGAGCTCGACCTCGGGCGGATCGAGGCGGCCGTCGCGCTCCTCGACGAGGGCCGTGCGCTCGCGCGCGAGCAGGGCGAGCGCCTCTTCGAGGCGAGCATTGGCATCGAGCTCGGCGAGTGTCACCTCTCACAGGGGCAGCCGCGGCTCGCCCGCAAGGAATACGACGGCGCCCGCGAGATCGCGCGACAGTTCGGCGCGCGTCTGCTGCTGTCGGAGGCCCTCCGTGGCCTCGCCGAGGCCGAGCTCGCCCTCGGCGATCTGCGGCGGGCGCGCGACGACGCGCGCAGCGCCTTCGAGATCGCCGAGCGCATCGGCGCGGCTCCGCTCGTAGGCGCCGCGCTGCGCGTGGTCGCGGCCTCAGTGGGTCTCGGCGCGCCCGGCGAAGCGGATCTCGGAGGGGCGCGCGAGATGTTCGACCGAGCCGTCGAGGTGCTCTCGAACGCGGGCGCCGAGCTCGAGCTCGCCCGCACGCTGGCGGCTTACTCCGAGTTCGAAGCGCGCGTCGGCCGCCGCGACACGGCGGCCGAGCTCCTCCGCCAGGCGGCCCTCATCCGGGACCGCGCCCGCCACGTCGGCCGCCGCCGTCCGTCGGAGGACGCCGCGCTCATTGCGGTCGCCTCGCCCTGAGGCTCACTTCTTTTTGAGGTCGTCGACCTTCACGAGGAGGCGGTCGACGGACCACTTGGGCACGACGTAGACGTCGGGGCTCTTCGAGGACGTCAGGTAGACGTTCTGCTTGTCCTTGGTCTCCTCGCCGACCTTGAACGTCGTCGTCTCGCCCTTCTTGCTCTTCACGACGATGACGGCCTTGGGCTTGGCGAGGCCGGTCGTCGCGGGCGCCGTGTCCTCGGCGAAGGACGCGGCCTTCCAGTCCTTGAACGCGCCGCCGATCGAGGGCGTGCGCGCCGGGTCGAGCGTCAGCTTGGGCGGTTTCGTGGCCTTCCAGGCGGCCGCCTCGTGCGCGAGCGTGTACGAATCAGCGCCGTGCGTGACGGCGACCTCGGCGAGGTCGGCCTCGGCGACGTCCGAGAGCGTCTTGTCCTTGAACTCGACGGGACGCTTCGCGACGTGCTCGACGGCGAACGTCTTGATGACGTAGACCTGCGGCGCCTCGGCCGTCTTGATGTAGAGCTCGTCGGGACCCTTCTTGTTGCCCACCAGCAGCGTGACGTTCTTGCCGCCCTTGAGGCCAACAGTGACGGTGAGCGCCGGCGCGTCGAGGCCCGTGACGCCCGCGGTCGCGCCGTCGGCGAAGTCGTTCGTCTTCAGGGCCGAAAGCGCCGTCACGAGGCTATTCGCGGCCGCGTTGTCGAGCTTGTCGATCTTGGGGACCGACGAGACGACGTCCCACTTGTCCTCGCCGCTCGCCGCCTTGCCGTTCTTCTTGAGGGCGACGCTGCCGCCGTCCTTCGCCTTGACCGTGATCGTCTCGGCGTCGGCCGACGGGAAGGTCGTGACGCTCCGGTCGCGCCAATCGGCCGGGCCCTTGTCGAACGTGGAGTGGAGCGGCCCCCTGGCCTGCCAGACCTCGTCCTTGCCCGCGAGGCGCACCATGGTTCCTGGGCCCATCGCCTTACCCACGGAAAGGTCCGCCAGGGTCTGGCCGGACTTGCTGCTCGAGGCGACGACGTGGATGCTCTTGGCGCCGTCGACCTCGAACTCGGCCTGCTTGGCCTTGTTCTCCGTGACGAGGTTTCCGAACTCGAGCTTCTCGAGCGCCTCGAAGGCTGCCTTCACGGCGGTCTCGTCGGCCGCGTAGGGCACGGGCGCAGTGACCTTGAGCTTGCCACCCTCGCGTTTGAGCGTCGTGGCGGCGCCCCCGCGCGTGACCGTGATGGTATCGAGCGCCGCCGGATCGATCTTGGCGAGCGGCCGCTGGCGATCGCCCGTGGCCTCGCCCTTCTCGGGCTGGCGGAGCGCAAAGAGGGCGACGAGGCCCAGGATGGCGAAGGCGGCGACGGCGGTGAGCGTCTTGCGATTCATGGCGGGGCGTCCTCGAGTCAGGGCTGGGGGCTTCAGAGTTTTTGTTGCTGGCGCTGGCTGCGGCGGACGCGCCAACGGAGAAGGCCGAAGCCGATGAAGAGGAGCGGCACGCCCGCGACGTTGACGGCCTTGTAGACGCCGGCCTTGGCGTCGGAGTCCGGCTTGAGCGGCCGCGAGGCGACGCTCTTCGTGCGCACCTCCGTGAGCGTCTCGTCCTCGAGCGTCCAGCCGATGGCGTTGAACAGCATGTGCGCGCCGTTCTGGTAGGCGGGCACGAAGCGCGCCGCCTGCAGGTACTCGTCGTTCGCGAAATCCGAGTCGCCGACGACGACGAGCCGCACGGGCTTCTTGGACTCCGAGGGCGGTGTGCCCGGCTGATCGGGCGTCGACATCCCCGGCGGCGTCGCGGGCGCGTAGGCGCTCCGCAGCGGGCCCTGGTAGGCGTAGCCCATGGCGAACGAGCCCTTCTCCTTGCCCTCCTCGATCTTCGAGCCGGGCGCGAAGAAGAAGAAGCCGGTCTGCTTCCAGGCCTCCGGCGACGTGCGCGCCAGCGTCCACAGGCGCGCGCCGGGCGCCGTGGGCTTGCCGCTCGCGAGCGGGCCCGTGAGCGTGACCGAGCTGCCGAAGGGAAAGATGATGGCCGTGATGCCCGAGAGCACCGAGAAGTCCTTGTCGCTGACCTCGGGCGTCTCGGTGGCCACGAACACCGGCAGCGACGCGAGCATCTTGCGCCCGCCGTAGTCGACGAGCCCGGGCGCGCTCTGCTTCTTGTCGAGGATGAAGTCCTCGTCGATCTTGAAGCCATACTTGTCGAGGAGCGGGCCGAGTCCCGTGTTGTTCGGCTGCCCGATCTTGGGCTGCATCTCGCCCATTTGTCCCTGCGGCGAGCTCATGGCCATGCCATCGACGAGGAAGATGGCGCCCTTGCCCTTCATGAGGAAGCCGTCGAGCTCCTTGAGCCCCTTTTCGTCGATGGCCTGCTTCGGGCCGCCCACGACGATGGCGTCGACGTCGTCGCCGATGGCCGCGGCCGACGGGTTCACCGAGGTGACGTCGAACTCCTGATCGAGGAACTGCTTGAGGAAGGTGAACCCCTGCGACGTGTCCGACTCGTTGTGTCCCGTCGTGAAGGCGACCTTGCGCTTCTTCTGCGACATGCGCTTGATGAGCGAGGTCATCTGGTACTCGAGCCCCTCGGCCATCGTGACCTGCGGGATGGCCTCGCTCTGCCCGTTGTACTCGAGGCAGAGGCCCAGGTACTCCTGACTCACCTCGAACTTCTGCTGGCGCATGACCTGGACCTGTAGCTTGGCGACCTTGCACGACGTGGCCTCGTCCTCGATCTTCTTGTCGGCGCTCGGGTCGAAGGCCTCGAAGCGCACCTTGCCGTTCGACGCCGAGCGGTACTCGTCCATGAGGTCGCGCGTGTAGCGGCTCACGGTCACGAGCTCGGGCGGCAGGTCCTTAGAGATGTAGGCCTTGATCGTGAGCGGGTCGGGCAGGTTGCGCACGAGATCCTTCGAGGCGCGGGACAGCGTGTAGATGCCGTTCTGCGTGAGGTCGAGCCGGCCGAAGACGCGCGTCGCGATGAGGTTCACGAGCACGATGGCGCCGATCATGAAGACGGCGTAGACGGTCGCGTTCGACGCGTACGTCCGCTTGCGCTTGTCCATGGCGCCTTCGGCTTCGCTGTTTCGCTTGGTCGCCATGACTACCTCCACCTCCGCGACTCGAGGGACGTCGTCGCGAGCAGAAGACACGTCCCGATGATCGACAGGTAATAGATGACGTCGCGGGTGTCGATGACGCCGCGGCCGATGTTCTCGAAGTGTCCGTCGATGCTGAGGAACGAGATCACGGGCTGGAGCGCCTCGGGCACGAACTGCGTGAGCTTGCCGAACAGATACAGCGCGAAGGAGATCCCGAACGACGCGATGAAGGCGACGATCGAGTTGCGCGTGAAGGCCGAGCACATGACGCCGATGGCGACGAACGCGCCGCCCATGAGCACGAGGCCGAGGTAGCCGCCGATGGCGGGCCCGCGGTCGAGCGGCCCGAGCGAGCGCACGCTGATGGCGAACACGAGCGTGAGGCCCACGGCCGTGCAGAGGAGCGCGAGGGCGGCGAGGAACTTGCCGACGACGACCTCCCAGTCGCGCACGGGCATCGTCGACAGCAGCTCGAGCGTGCCCGTGGACTTCTCGTCGGCGAGCAGGCGCATCGTGATGGCCGGCACCATGAACATGAAGAGGAAGGGCATGAAGCCGAAGAGCTGGCGCAGCTCCGCCTGCTTCTCGAGGAAGAGCTGCGTGAAGAACAGGTACCCCGTGATGCCGACGAAGACGGTCACGACGATGTACGCGACGGGCGAATTGAAGTAAGTGCGGATCTCGCGGCGCGAGATGACGAGCGCGGGGCTCATGGCTAGGACTCCTCTCCCGTGGTGAGGTGGCGGAAAACGTCTTCGAGGCTGGCCGACTCGCGCGCGAGCTCGAGCAGCGTCCAGTGGTTGTCGACGGCGGCGCGGAAGATCGTCTTGCGCAGATCGCCGCTCGCCGTACCGTCGATCGCGAAGGCGAGCGCGCCTTGCTCGCCGGCGACGGTCTCGCAGCGCGCGACGCCCTGAAGGCTCGCGAGCCGGTCGCGCACGGCCTCGGGCGCCGCGCCGTTCTTCTCGACGATGACGCGGTAGCGGCTGCCGCGCTCGCGCTGCCGCAGGTCCTGCGGCGTGCCGTCGGCGACGAGCTTGCCGCCGCTGATGATGACGATGCGGCTGCAAGTGGCCTGCACCTCGGGCAGGATGTGCGTCGAGAGGATGACCGTCTTCTCGCGACCGATCTCTTTGATGAGCGACCGGATCTCGACGATCTGATTGGGGTCGAGGCCGCTCGTCGGCTCGTCGAGGATGAGGATGTCGGGATCGTGCAGCATGGCCTGCGCGAGCCCCAGGCGCTGCCGGAAGCCCTTGGACAGCTCGCCGACGAGCTTGCCCGCGACATCGACGAGGCCGCAGCGGCCGCCGATCTCCTTGATGCGCCCCGCGCTCTTGGCCGGGTCCATCTGGCGCAGCTCGGCAGCGAACTGCAGGTACTCGAGCACCGTCATGTCGCGGTAGATGGGCGTGTCCTCGGGCAGGTAGCCTATGCGCCGCCGCACCTCGAGCGACTGATCGAAGACGTCGAAGCCTGCGACGCGCGCCCGACCCGCCGTGGGGGCCAGGTAGCAGGTCAGCATCTTCATCGTCGTCGACTTCCCGGCGCCGTTCGGGCCGAGAAATCCAAGGACCTCGCCCTTGCGGACGTTGAAAGTCACCTGGTCGACGGCGCGCGTGGCGCCGTAGTCCTTCGTCAGGCCCTCGACCTCGATCATTGCATCCGACATGCGAGCCCCTGTCTCTGTGCGTGTGCAGGCAAGTTGCGACCTCAACAGGCGGATATTCAGGACTATTCCCGCGAAGGCCGCTCTTCTCCGGTCCCGGCCGAATTCCGAGGTGACGCCCGGGTGGCAGGTTCGTTACGACAGGGGGTGCGGCGCTGTCAAGCCGCCCCTTTCTGGATGTTAGGGTGAAGTCCCGAGCGCGGGGCAATCGACGTCGTTCGCGGCCGTGCAGGAGGTGGGACAGCAGAAGTCCGCGGCGGCGCCCGAGCAGGTCGTCACAGGCTCGTGGCGGCAGGCGCCCGTGCAAAGCGCCGCGCTTCCCACGAGGACCTCGCGCGTGCACGGATCGCCGTCGTCGGGGCAGGTCACGGGACAGGTCGACGGCGGATCGCAGGTCTCGCCGCTGCCGAGCGTTCCGTCTCCGCAAACCGGCGCGCAGTCCGCGTCGGAAGCGGCATCGCAGCCCGGCGGGCAGCAGCCGTCGCCGCCGTGGCAGGCGGTGACGGGCGCGTGGCTGCACGCGCGCGAGCAGCCGAGGGCGGTGCCCGAGGCCCAGTCAGCGGTGCAGGCGTCGCCGTCGTCGCACGTGCCCGCGCACGCGCCGGGCAGACCCGCCGTGATCGCGCGATCGCACGCCTCGCCGGCGCTGAGGACGCCGTCGCCGCAGACGATCGGGCAATCCGTGTCGTCGGCGATCGTGCACCAGCTCGGGCAGCAGCCGTCGGCCGAGACGCAGGCGGTCACGGGATGCGCGACGCACGTGGCGTCGCACGTCCCGACGGCGCCCTCGCGGTGGATGGGCGTGCAGACGTCGCCGCCGTCGCAGGTCGTGGGACAGGCGCTCACGCCCGCGCCGTAGTCGCACGTCTCACCGGGCGGCTCGACGACGGCGTTCCCGCACAGGGGCGCGCAGTCCGGATCGAGCGCGGCGTCCGCGCCCGGCGGACAGCAACCGTCGCCGGCGACGGCCGCCGTGATGGGCAGGAAGAAGCAAGCCGCCTGGCACGTCCCGGCCGCGACCAGCACGTCGCGCGTGCAGGCGAGACCGTCTCCGCAGGACGCCGGGCACGCGCCCGGCTTGCCGGTCGCGATCGCGACGTCACAGGTCTCGCCGTTCGCCGCCTCGACGACGCCGTCGCCGCAGGTCGGAGAACAATCCGCGTCCGTGGCCGGCGTGCAGCTGGCGGGGCAGCACCCGTCGCGCGTCGGGCCGCAGGTCGTGACGGCCGTGAGCTCGCAGCGCGCCGTGCATGTGGCGGCGTCTCCCACGAGCGCGCTCTTGAGGCAGGCCGACGGCGACGGGGGGCACGACCGGGGGCAGGCGTCCGCGCCGGCCGCGCCCCTGTCGCAAGACTCCCCAGGCTCGACGACGCCGTTGCCGCACGAGGCGAGACAGTCGCGATCGGTGCGCTCGTTCGCGCCCGCGGGGCAGCAGCCGTCTCCAGAGACGAGCGCCGTGATCGGCGTGTGCGCGCACTTGACCTGGCAGGCCGATCCCTGGCGCACATCGAGGGTGCACGGGTCGCCGTCGTCGCACGACGTCGGGCAGGCGTGCGGGTCCGCCGCCGACAGCCCGGGGTCACACAGCTCGTCGGGTGCGTCGAGCTGACCGTCGCCGCACGCGCTCGGGCAGTCGGCGTCGGCCGCGTGGAAGGCGCCCGCGGGGCAGCAGCCGTCGCGTTCGGCGCCGGATTGCTGGGTGATGGCAACATGCGCGCAGATGGCGCCGCAGGTTCCGGCGGCGATCACGACGTCGTTCGTGCAGGGATCGCGGTCGTTGCAGGAGGCCGCCGTGGGGCAGCCGCCGGCCAGTCCATCCCCGAGCGCCGTGTCGCAGGTCTCTCCGAGATCGACGACGCCGTTCCCGCAAGTGGCCGAGCAGTCCGTGTCGTCGGCGTTCGTGGCGCCGCTCGGACAGCACTTGTCGCCCGAGACGCGCGCCGTCACCTCCTGGTACGCGCAGCGGGCCTGGCAGCCTTGCCCGACTTGCTGATCGGTCGTGCAGGGGATCCCGTCGTCGCAGTCCGCGGGCGGGCAGGCGCCGGGCGCGCCCGGCGCTATCGCGATGTCGCAGGTCTCGCCGACATCGATGCGGCCGTTCCCACACTTCGGATCGAGCGCGCCGCCCGCGTCGCCGCTCGGCGACGTTCCTGCGTCGATGCCGGCGACGACGCAGGGTGCGCCGTCGCAATCGAGGCGCACGAAGATCGTCTGGCGGGTGCCGACGCGCAGCGTGAACCGCTCCGTGCGGCCGTGGGCGATGGTCTTGGCGTCGCCGTCCGTGGCCTTGACGTCGACGGTGAGCTCGCCCGTGACATGCGCCGGCAGCTCGGCCGTGAGCGTCGTGGGGAAGACGATGGGTGCGCCCCCCGTGCCGTAGAGGTTGTCCACCGTTCCCGCGGGACCGATGAGCGTGACGTCGAGCCCGGCGACGGCGGGCAAAGAGCCGGAGAGGGCGACCGTGACGACGAGCACGGTCGACGTCTTCGAGTGACAGGACGCGGCCGCGGCGAGCGCGACAGCGAAGCAGACGGCGCCCCGCGCGCGCATCGCGCTAGTAGAACCTCTTGTCGCCCAGCGCTGTCGCGGGCACCGGCGTGTCGTTTTGACGGGTGAGCAGCGCCGTCGCGACGCCCGCGGCGACGAGCGCGCCGAACGCCGTCCAGGCCCACCAACGGCGCCAAAGGGGCCGGCCGCTCTCGGGCGTCTCGAGCGTGGGGAGGATCACCACGTCGCGACTCAGGCTGGGAGCTGGCGTGGCGCGCGCAGGTGGCCGCTCGAGCGCGGCCACCTGCGCCTCCACCTCTTCGCGATCGGGCGCGTCGGGGGCGGCCGCGAGATAACGCTCGTAGAAGAAGCGCGCCTGGTCTAGGAGCCCGAGCTGCCGGTAGCCGTCGGCGATGTCGTAGAGGAGGCGCGGGTCGGCGCGCAGCTCGTAGGCGCGGCGAAACTCGGCGATGGCGTCCTGGGCCCGGCCGCGCTCGAGCAGCCGCTGTCCGAGGGCGGCGTGGCGTTCGACCTCGACGTCCAGCGGGCGGGGCAGCGCCTCCGGCCCGTCGGCGCGCTCGGGCGCGGCGGACGGCACGAAGGCCGTTGGCCACTCCGCGCGTGCGCTCCCGGCGCCGACGACCCCGACGATCGCGACGGCGACGGCGGCACGACGACGATAAGAAGCCGGCATCCCGAAGCTAAGCATTGGAATTTCGACGTGATTCTGCGTCCGTCGCCGGCTGGAGTCAAAGGACGAGGCGCGCGGCGCGCGCTCGCTCAGCGCTTGCGCGCCCGGGGCTTGGGCGCTGCCCTGCGGACCAGCACCGGCTCGAGCGGAGACAGGCTCTCGAGCCAGCGCTCGGCGACCTCGGTAGCGGCGCCGCCGAGACGCGCGGGCGTCGCGGCGGCGAGGACGGCCTTCGCCTTCCTCTTGAGGACCTCGGGCAGCTTCGCGGTCCCGCCGGGCGCGGGCTCGAGGAGGGCCTCGAAGTCACGAACCTGCGTGGCATCGAGCGGGCCGAAGGGCGTCGGCCCATCGGCGGCGTCGCCCGTACGCGCGGGCGCGAGGATGCGCCTCACGAGCGCCGTGCGAGCGAGCAGGCCGGCGTCGACGGCCGCGTCGTCGACGCCCGTGCCGTCGAGCAGGCCCGCGCCGGGGAGCAGCTCGGCCGGCGTCACGCCCAGCCCGAGGAGGAGCGCCTGCGTCGCCGCCGCACGCTCGACCGCCGCGGTCGCGCGCGCCACGTCGGCGAGAGAACGGAAGGGGCGATCGGCGCCCGCCGGGGGATCGTCGAGCAGCCCGGCCAGGACGGGACGGTGGCGCGTGACGGCGTCGAGGGCGAGCGCCTCGTCGGGCTCGACGAGCTGCCGCCCCGTCGCGGCGAAGGGACCGCGTCGGCGCAGCGTGAGCGCGAGGCGCTTGACCTTGCCGACGAGGCTGACGCCGAGGCGAAAGAGACGCACGAGCGAGACGCTGCGGAGCGCGAGGACCTCGCGCTCCTCGTCGCCGCGCGCGAGGAACTCGACGCCGAGATCGAGGGTCGCCAGCAGGCGCTCGAGCGTCTCGGAGACGGCGGCGTCGTCGCCGGGCGTCACCCGATCGGCGGCGAGCACGCGGTTCGTGAGCGCCACCAGCCCGAAGTGGAGGTCGGCCACCTCGTCAGCGCCGCTCAGCGCTTGCGCGGCGCGCGCGAAGGGCGAGCCGGCGCGGGCCATGCGCTCGACGAGCGCCGCGGGCGCGCGCGCCGCGCCGTCGGCGCCGTCCCGCTCGTCGTTGGGCCGTACGCGCGTCTGGCCGGGCTGTGATTCACCGAGGCGCACGCTCGCGGGGTCGAGCTCGCGGTACACCTCGAGCGCCTCGTAATAGTCCGAGAAGCCGAGGTCGGCCATGCGGCCTTGCCGCCAACGGTAGGCCAGCTCCTCGAGCTCGGAGTCGAGCTCCGCGCGCATGCCCACGAGCAGCCGGCGCGCGTAGTTCTGGTCGGCGCGGTAAAGACCGTCGATGATCCTGATGACGGCGCGCGCCGAGGTCGTCATGGAGCCGCTCTCCTCGCCGTCGGGCGGCTGATCGCTCGCGACGCCCCTGACCTCCAACCCCGACGGCACTCCAGTGACGTCGATGACGAACAGGCCGTCGGGCGTCGGGTAGAGGGTCCCCTCCGCCTCGTCCGGCGCCTCCTCCAGCGACAGATCGTAGATGCGGCTCGTCTTGCGCACGAGCAGCGCGAAGAGCTCGACGTCGAGGCCCGCGACCCAGGCTCCGATCGTCTCGTAAGGGACGTCGGCGATCGCCTCGAGCCACTCGCCGAGGCGCTCGGGGACGAGCTGGTCGCGCTCCCACAGCGCGAAGTCGAGCACGGCCTGCACCTGCTCGGGCCGCGCGAGCTCGAGGATGTCGCCAGCGTCGCGCAGGCCGAGCTCGTGGATGACGTAGTAGAGCTCGTCGCCCGGCAGCGCGCGCACGGCGCGCTCGGGATCGGGGCCCGCGAGCAGGGCATCGCCGCGGCGTAGCTTGCGCGCCCGGCCGAGCTGAGCCCGATACCGCGAGAGCGCCACGACGTTGTCCGGCTTCGGCTCGCGCGTCGCCAGAGAACTGGGCTGGCCTTTGGGTGACTTGCCTCGGGACGGACGGGTCATGGCGTCCTCTATATACGCGGTAAACTCGCCGCGCTCGATGTTGTCGACGATCACCCGCACGATTCGCGCGCATGCGCTCGTCAACGACGGCGACCTCGTCATCGTCGCGGTCTCGGGCGGTCCGGACTCGATGGCGCTGCTGCACGCGCTGTGGGAGCTCGCTCCGCGCCTCCGGGTCAGGCTCGAGGTCGCGACGATCGACCACGGCCTGCGGCCCGAGGCGCGCGCCGAAGGCGACCTCGTGCGCGCGCGCGCGCAGGCGCTCGAGTTGCCTTGGCACGGACTGCGCGTCGACGTCGCGGCGGCTCGGCGCGAGCGCGCGTCGTGGCAGGACGCCGCGCGCCGCGTCCGACTCGAGGCGCTGGCCGCGCTCGCGGCGCGCCGCGGCGCCGCGAGCGTCGCGCTCGCCCACCAGGCTGACGACCAGGCGGAGACCGTGCTCTTTCGCGTCGTGCGCGGCACGGGTCTCGGCGGCCTGGCGGGCATTCCGTACCTGCGCGCGCCGTTCATCCGTCCTCTCCTCGACGTCACGCGCCCGGAGATCGCGCGCTACGTGAAACGGCGCAGCTTGCCCTTCGTCGAGGACCCCTCCAACGCAGACCTGCGCTACGCCCGCGCGCGCTTCCGGCACCGCTGGCTGCCGCTGCTCTCCGAGGAGAATCCGCGCGTGCGCGAGGCGCTGGTCGCGCTCGCCGCGGCGGCGCGCGCGGCGGGCGCGCCGGACGACGACGCGCGAGGCGCGCTTCCTCACGACGTCGGGCGCCGCGCCGCCGAGGTCGTCGCGCGCCTGCGCGCGTCGGGGGGCACACGCCGCATCGACGTCTCGGGCCGTCGGGTCGTCGAGGTGGCCTACGGGCGCGTACGGATCCTCGCGCGCCGGCCGAACGCGGCCGCCGTCGGAGAGGCGCTGAGCGTGCCCGGACCCGGCACCTACGCCCTGGCGCCCGCGGCGACGTCGCTCCACCTGCGCTGTGGAGCGCTCGGACAGGAAGATGCCGGCGGCGCGTTCGACGCCGACGCGCTGGCCTGGCCCCTCGTCTTGCGGGCGCGCCGCTCCGGAGATCGGATGCGCCCGCGCGGCGGGCGGGGCAGCCGAAAGCTCGCCGACCTTTTGATCGACGCGAAGGTGCCGCGCGCGACGCGCGACGCCCTCCCGGTCCTCACGACGGCCGACGACGTCGTGCTGTTCGTCCCCGGCTTGAGACCGGCCGAGCAGGGTCGGCCCACGGCGCGAACGACGCGGTTCCTGCGCGTCGCGCCCCTTGACCCGTCGGAAACATGACGACCTTGGCGAAAACGGGACCGAAACATGCACCGGAGGCGCGGGCCCGGCATCAAACGAGTGTTTGACCCTCACCCGATTGGGGGCAATACTTTTTAAGTTCGGCCCCGACCCGCCGTTGTCAGTGGGCCACACCCGAAAGGACCCTCGAGTGCGCCAAAGTCACAAGACCTTCCTGCTCTGGATCATGCTGATCCTGCTGTTTCTCGTGGTCTGGCAGTTCCTCAGCAAACAGGGCACCGAGGATCGCCACCTCCTGTTCTCGACCTTCGTCCAGGACGTGGACCTTCACCCCGAGAAGTTCAAGGCTTCGGCGGCCATTCAGATCCGCAAGAACCAGGACAGCGCCGAGCTCAAGGGCCAGTACGCCACGGGGGAGAGCTTCGTGACGACGGGCATCGTCGGCGACAAGCTGCTCGAGCGGCTCGACAAGGCCAAGCTCAACTACGAGGTCGTCAAGGACTCCGAGAACAACTTCTGGCAGCAGGTCTTCGTCACCTGGCTTCCGATGTTGGTGCTCGTCGTGCTGTTCCTCGTGTTCATGCGCCAGCTCCAGGTGGGCGGCGGCAAGGCCATGAGCTTCGGCAAGTCCAAGGCCAAGCTGCTGTCCGAGAACCAACGGAAGGTCACGTTCGCCGACGTCGCCGGCATCGAGGAGGCGAAGGACGAGGTCGAGGAGATCATCGCCTTTCTCAAGGACCCGAAGAAGTTCACGCGCCTCGGCGGGCGCATCCCCAAGGGCGTGCTCATGATGGGCTCGCCGGGCACGGGCAAGACGCTGCTGGCGCGCGCCATCGCGGGCGAGGCCGGCGTGCCGTTCTTCTCGATATCCGGCTCGGATTTCGTCGAGATGTTCGTGGGCGTGGGCGCGAGCCGCGTGCGCGATCTGTTCGAGCAGGGCAAGAAGAACGCCCCCTGTATCATCTTCATCGACGAGATCGACGCCGTGGGGCGCCACCGCGGCGCGGGCCTCGGCGGCGGTCACGACGAGCGCGAGCAGACGTTGAACCAGCTCCTCGTCGAGATGGACGGCTTCGAGTCGAACGACGGCGTCATCCTCATCGCGGCCACGAACCGCCCCGACGTGCTCGATCCTGCGCTGCTGCGGCCGGGCCGCTTCGATCGGCGCATCGTCGTGCCGCGTCCAGACGTCAAGGGCCGCCTCGGCATCCTCAAGGTGCACACGAAGAAGACGCCGCTCAATCCGGGCGTCGAGCTCGAGACGATCGCGCGCGGCACGCCGGGCTTTTCGGGCGCCGACCTCGAGAACCTCGTCAACGAGGCGGCGCTCCTCGCGGCGCGCGCCGACAAGTCGCAGCTCGAGATGTACGACTTCGAGAACGCCAAGGACAAGGTCCTCATGGGCCCCGAGCGCCGCTCGATGATCATCAGCGAGAACGACAAGCGCGTCACGGCCTTCCACGAGGCAGGGCACGCGCTCGTCGGCAAGATCGTCACGCACGCCGACCCCGTGCACAAGGTCACGATCATTCCGCGCGGGCGGGCGCTCGGTCTCACACAGCAGCTGCCGGTCGAGGATCGCCTCAACCTCACGAAGAACGGCGTCAACGACCAGATCGCGGTCGCGATGGGCGGGCGGGTCGCCGAGGAGCTGATCTTCGACCAGTTGACGACGGGCGCCTCGAACGACATCCAGCAGGCCACCGATATGGCGCGCAAGATGGTCTGCGACTGGGGCATGTCCGACAAGCTCGGGCCGCTGCACTTCGGCAAGCCGCAGGGCGAGATCTTCCTCGGGCGGGACTTCAACGACAGCAGCAAGGACTACAGCGAACAGACCGCCATCGAGATCGACTCCGAGGTGCGCCGGATCGTCACCGAGAACTACAACCGCGCGCGCCAGATCGTCGTCGACAACCTCGACAAGCTCAAGGCCCTCGCCGAGGCGCTGCTCGAGTACGAGATGGTCGATGGCGCCGAGATCGACACGATTTTCGCGGGGAAGCGGCTCGATCGCAAGCCGCCGCTCACGTCGCCGACCTCGCGCGCCAACGCGGCCGCCGCCGCCAAGGCGGCCGAGAAGCCGGCGCGACCCAGCATCTTCGCGCCGCCGCGACCGCTCCCGGATCCCGAAAAGGCTTGAGCGCAGGGGGGACTTCGTCCCCCTACGGGACGCCCTCTTTCCTGAGGTGAGCCGGCGCCGGCGGAGCCGCGCCTCCCGGCGTAGAATCGGCCCCCGAGCAAAATGAGCGTATGTAGAGGGAGACGGGCGGAGGCGGCATGGACAGGTGCTTGATCGTGGGGGTGTTGAATTGCACGCCGGATTCGTTTTCGGATGGGGGGCAGCTGACGTCGGTGAAGGACGCCATCGAGCTCGGCGTGCGCATGGCGGGGGAGGGCGCGGACTGGATCGACGTGGGGGGTGAGTCCACGCGGCCGGGCGCGCACACCGTGAGCGGCGACGAGGAGCGGGCGCGCGTGATTCCCGTCATCGAGGGGCTGCGGGCGCGCTTGCGCGGCGACGTGCTCATCTCGATCGACACCTACAAAGCGGAGACGGCGCGCGCCGCCCTCGCGGCGGGCGCGCGCGTCGTCAACGACATCTCGGGCGCGCTCCTCGATCCGGAGATCCTGGACGTCGCGGCGGAGGCGGGCGCCAAGCTGGTGCTCGGCCACCTGCGCGGACGCCCCTCGAAGATGATGGACGACGTCGCGTTCGGAGACGTCGTGAGCGAGGTGGGGGACGAGCTCGGGGACCAGCTCGCGGCGGCGCGGCGAGCCGGGTGCGGCGAGCTGTGGGCCGACCCCGGAATTGGATTCGGCAAGGTCCTCGAGCACAACCTGGCGCTGCTCAGGAATCTGCCCGGGCTGCGCGCGCGCCTGGCCGTGCCGCTCATGGTGGGCGTGTCGCGCAAGTCGTTCATCGGCCACCTCACGGGCAAGCCCGCGCCGGAGCGAGTCTTCGGGACGGCCGCGGCCGTCACGGCCGCGGTGTTCGGGGGCGCCTCCGCCGTGCGCGTGCACGACGTGGGCGCCATGCGAGACGTCGTGCGCGTCGCGGAGGCGCTCGCGGCGACCGGGCCCTGACGTCGGGACCGGTGGGGCGGGCGCCGGCCGCGCGCCCGGGCCCGATCGTGATTAAACTGCGGGGACCACCATGGCAGAGAACGTCAGAAGACTGTTCGGCACCGACGGCATCCGCGGCGTCGCCAACCAGGACCCCATGACGGCGGAGGTCGCCCTGCGCCTCGGCCAGGCCGTCGCGCAGCGGTTCCGCCACCCGGCGCGTCCCGGCCGCATCGTCATCGGCAAGGACACGCGCCTGTCGGGCTACATGCTCGAGAGCGCGCTTCAGGCCGGCATCGTCACGGCGGGCGCCGATGTCATGCTGGTGGGGCCGCTGCCCACGCCGGGGATCGCCTTCATCACGTCGTCGATGCGCGCCGACGCGGGCGTCGTCATCAGCGCCTCGCACAATCCCTACCAGGACAATGGTATCAAGATCTTCGCCGCCGACGGCTTCAAGCTGCCCGACGAGATCGAGGCCGATCTCGAGCGGCGCATGAGCGACATCGCGGCCGGCAGCGGCGGCGGTCTCGCCGAGGCCGGCGCCATCGGCAAGGCCGTCCGCATCGAGGACGCGCGCGGGCGCTACGTGCAGTTCCTCAAGCACGCCTTTCCCAAGGAGCGCACGCTCGACGGCATCAAGATCGTCGTCGACTGCGCCAACGGCGCCGCCTACCAGGTCGCGCCCCAGGTCTTCGAGGAGCTGGGCGCCGAGGTCATCGCACTTGGCGTCACGCCCGACGGCCGCAACATCAACGACGGCTGCGGCGCGCTGCACCCCGAGCACATGGCCGCAGAGGTGCGCCGCGCGGGCGCGCAGCTCGGCGTCGCGCTCGACGGCGACGCCGACCGCCTCATCCTCGCCGACGAGACGGGGTCGGTCGTCGACGGCGATCAGGTCATGGCCATCCTCGGCACGCGCATGCTGGAGCGCGACGAGCTGCCCGGCCGCACGCTCGTGGCGACCGTCATGTCGAACCTCGGCCTCGAGCGCGCCCTCGAGGCCAAGGGCGGTACGTTGATGCGGACGGCGGTCGGCGATCGCTACGTCGTCGAGGCCATGCGCGCGGGCGGGTTCATGCTGGGGGGCGAGCAGTCCGGGCACATCATCTTTCTCGACCACGCGACGACGGGCGACGGCATGGTGGCGGCGCTGCGCGTCCTCGCCGTGATGGTCGAGGAGAACCGGCCGCTGTCCGAGCTCGGGCACGCCATGGTCCGCTACCCGCAGGTGCTGCTGAACTTCGCCGTGGCGCGCAAGCGCCCGCTCGAGGAGATGCCGACCGTCCAGCAGTGCATCGCGCGCGTCGCGGGTGATCTCGGCTCCGACGGCCGCGTCGTCGTGCGCTACTCGGGCACGGAGTCGAAGGCGCGCGTCATGATCGAGGGCACCGATCTCGGGCGCATCCGAGCGCAGGCCGACGAGATCGCGCAGGCGATGAAGACGGAGCTCGCCGCGTCACCATGATCCGGCTCTACGTCAACGTCGATCACGTCGCGACGCTCCGTCAGCAGCGCGGCACGCGCTACCCGGACCCCGTCGTCGCCGCCGCGCTGTGCGAGCTCGCGGGCGCCGACGGCATCACCGTGCACCTGCGCGAGGACCGGCGCCACATCCAGGATCGCGACGTTCGCGTGCTGCGCGAGACGGTCTCGGGCGTGCTCAACCTCGAGATGGCCGCCACCGAGGAGATGCTCGCGATCGCGCGCGCCACCAAGCCGGACTTCTGCACCTTGGTGCCCGAGAAGCGCGCCGAGCGGACGACGGAGGGCGGGCTCGACGTCAGGGCCGGGGGCACGCTCGAGCGGGTCGTGCGCGGCCTGCAGGAGGCGGGCATCAGCGTGAGCCTCTTCATCGATCCCGAGCCGGCCGTCGTCGAGGCGTCGCGCGCGCTCGGCGCCGGCACGGTCGAGCTCCACACGGGGGACTACTGCCTGGCGCCGCCGAGGAGTGCCGCGGCCGCCAAGCAGCTCCAACGTCTCGAGCGCGCGGCGCGCGCCGCGGCCGACGCGAGCCTGCGTCTCGGCGCGGGCCACGGGCTCGACCAGGCCAACGTCGGCCCCGTGGCGGTGCTCCCACACCTCGAGGAGCTCAACATCGGACACGGCCTCGTCGCGCGCGCCGTCATGATCGGCCTTCAACCCGCCGTCGCCGAGCTGCGCGCGGCCATCGCCGCGGGCGCTCGGGCGTGAGCGACGAGGCCAGGATGTCCCACCCGCTCGTCCTGTCGTCCGAGCAGATGAGCGCCGCCGATCGCGCGGCCAGCGAGCGCCTCGGCGTGCCGAGCCTGCTGCTCATGGAGAACGCCGGGCGGGGCGTCGCCACGCTCGTCCTTGAGCGAGCCTGGGCGAGGGTGGGGGACGCCCGCGCGCGCGGCCCGGTCGTCGTCGTGTGCGGCGCGGGCGCGAACGGCGGCGACGGGTTCGTCGTCGCGCGCCACCTCGCGTGCGCCGGCGTGCCCACGCGCGTGCTGCTGTGCGCCCCCCGCGCGCGCAGCTCGGGCGACGCGGCCGTCATGCTCGCGGCCCTCGAGCGGATGGGCGGCGTCCCGATCGAGGACGGGGCTGCCTGGAGCGACGAGGCGATCTGGCGCGCGCGGCTCGCCGGCGCGGGCATCGTCGTCGACGCGCTCTTCGGCATCGGCCTGCGCGACGACGTCACGGGCGTCCCGGCAGCCGCTCTCGCGGCCATGAACGCCACGCCCGCCTACAAGGTCGCGGTCGACGTCCCGTCCGGGCTCGACGCCGACACGGGACACGTGCGCGGCGTGGCCTTCATCGCCGACCTGACGGCGACCATCGGCGCGCGCAAGCTCGGGCTCGTGCTCGACGCGGCCGCGCCCGTCGGAACGGTCGAGGTCGTCGAGCTGGGCGTGCCGCTCGAGCCGCCCGCGGGCCCCGTGTGTCGTTGGCTCGAGGCCGCCCCCATCTGGCGCGAGCTCCCGCGCCGCGCCGCGACCGCGCACAAAGGCAGCGCCGGTCACCTCCTCGTCATCGCCGGCTCCGAAGGCAAGACGGGAGCGGCGCTGCTCGCGGGGCGCGCCGCGCTGCGCGCGGGCGTGGGTCTCGTGACGCTGGCGACGACGGCGCGCGGCCAGGCGGCGCTCGACGGGAAGGTGGTCGAGCTCATGACCGCTCGCTACACGGAGACCGACGACGCCGATGCGCGCACGAGCGCGACGACGCTGGCCTCGCTCGCGAGCCGCATGGGCGCCGTCGCGCTCGGTCCCGGCATTCCCACGGGACCGAACATGCGCCTCGTCGTGCGCGATCTCGCCTCGCGCCTCGCCGTGCCCATGGTGCTCGACGCCGACGCGCTCAACCTCCTCGGCACGGAGATCGGGCGCGTCCTCAGCATCACGAACGCGCCGCGCATCCTCACGCCGCACCCGGGTGAGATGTCGCGACTCACGGGCCGCAGGATCGACGAGATCCAGGCCGATCGCCTGGGCATGGCGCGCGAGCTCGCGGCGCGCGCGAAGGCCGTCGTCGTGCTCAAGGGCCCGCGCACGCTCGTCGCTGCGCCCGACGGGACGGTCTACGTCAACCCAACGGCCACGGGAGCGCTCGCGACGGCCGGCAGCGGAGACGTGCTCACGGGCGTCATCGGCGCGCTGCTCGCGCAAGGGATGGAGCCCATCGCCGCCGCTCGGGCCGGCGTGTTCATCCACGGCGCGGCCGGGGAGGCCGTCGCGGCGCGCCTCGGCTCCGGCCTGAACGCGGGAGACCTCCCCGACGCCATCGCCGGCGTCATTCAGGCGGGAGTCTGACGAAGAGGTTTCCCTGGGGGAGCCCGGCGACGCGCGCCCGGCCGCGAGAGTCCGTCAGCGCCCAGACGGGCGGCCCGTCCCCCGCCGTCACCGTGACCCATAGTCCGGCGGCGCTCTCGCCGTCCGCGGCGGTGAGAGCGACGGCCGACCACCGCGCGCGGCCCCGCACGTCGTCGTGGGCGGACGCGAGCGCGGCCCGCGCGTTCGCCGCGACCGGCGGCTCCGGCGCCGAGGCGGCGCCGCGCAGCGCCTCTCGTGCGTCCGCGTGGCCGGCGAGCGCCCAGGCGGATGCCGCCCGAACGCTCGGCGCCGCGCCCGCGTCGCCGAGGCCGCGCGCGAGCACGTCCGCGCCGTCGGCGAACGACGCCATGGCGGACGCGAGCCGCGCCCGCACGACCTCCTCCGCGCGCGCGTAGAACACGACCAGCTTCTTCTGGTCCTCGCGAGACAGCCGCGCGCTCCCGAGCGCCTCGGCCGCGGCCAGCGCGAGCTCACCTCCCTCGCCGGCGTCGCGCAGCAGGGCCGCAATGACGGGCCCGTCCGCGAGCGGCGCCTCGCCGAAGGCCGCTGCGAGCGCGCGCGCCAGCGCCGCGCGCGCCTCGCCCGACGGTTCCGCGAGGTAGGCGCGCGCGAGTGCCGGCCGGTCGCCCGCGCGCGCGACCCGCTCGAGGACGGCGCCCAGCGCGTCGAGCGTCGCGCGGTCTGGCGTCGCCGCGGCGGCGCGAGAGAGCGCCGCGATGACCGGCGACGTCACCTCGGCGGCGGGTGACGGCAGAAGCGTGAGGGCCCGCGCCGCCTCGCGCCGGACTTCGGCGTCGGAGTCCGCGAGCCGTGCCACGAGGGTCGGCGTGAGCGCGGTGTCCCCGAGCGCGCCCGCGAGGCGCGCGGCGCGCGCGCGTACGGTCGCATCGACGTCCGCCAGCGCGCGCGGCAGCGCCACGAGCGACCCCGCGCCGCCGGTGGCCTCGAGCGCCTCGAGCGCGAGCCCGCGCAGCTCGGGAGCCGGGCCGTCCGTCGAGACGCGCACGAGCGCCGGTACGGCGGCCGGATCGGCGAGGCGAGCGAGCGCCTCGAGGGCCGTTACCGTTGGGCCGGTGCCGCGCTCGACGATCGCGACGAGGGCCCCCGTCGCGCGCCGGTCGGCGAGCCGGCCGAGCGCCTCGACCGCGAGCCGCGCGCTCGTGGGAGAGCCGGTGGCGACCTCCTCACACAGCCGCGGCACGGCCCGCGCGCCCGCGCGTTCGAGCGCGAGACGGACGTCGTCCGCTCCAGGCGGCTCGCGCGCGAGGGCGAGCAGGGCCTCGACGGCCGCGGGCGTTCCCAGCGCGCCGAGGGCCAGGGCGGCGTGGCGCGCGAGGTCGTCGCGCGGGCTCCGCCCCGCGAGCCTCGCCAGCGCGGGGAGCGCCGCCGGATCGCCGAGCCGCCCCAGGGCGTCGATCGCCGCCGTGTGTGGATCGGAGGCGGCCTCGGCCGTCTGGAGCTGGCGGAGGAGCGCGGGCACGGCGCGCCGGTCACCCAGCGCGCCGAGCGTCGTCGCCGCTTCGAGCCGAACGCCGCGATCGGCGTCGGCGAGCCTGCGCGTGACGGCCAGGGTCGCGCGCGCGTCACCCATGGCTGCGAGCGCGCGCAGCGCGCGCGACCGAATTTCGGCGATCTCGTCCTCGAGCAGCGCGACGACGGCCCCGAACGAGCTCGCCGCCGGGCGCGCCGCGAGCAGCTCGAGCCCTTGCAGGCGCGTCGTGACGTCGCCGTTGCGCAGCGCGCGCTCGACGGCTCGGCGCGCTTCGTCCGGCAGCTCGGCGGCGTCCCGGAGCACGAGGAGCCCGAGGAGGCGCTCGCGCGGCGAGGCATCGCCGAGCCACGTCGTGGCTGCGCGCGTCGCCTCGCGCGACCCGCGCCGCGCCAGCAATCGCGCCGCGACGAGGCGCACGTCCGGGGCGCGGTCGCGCAGAGCCGGCACCAGCAGCGCCGTCGCGCGCCCGGGCTCGGCCCGCGCGAGCTCGAGGACGGCGCGCAGCCGCTGGGCGTCGTCCCGCGCGACGAGGGCCCGCGCCGCCTCCGCGTCACCGCCCGGCCACACGGACATGGCCGCGATCCCGATCAGCGCGAGCATCGGCACGGAGACTCAGTATACTGGCCCCATGACGCGAGAGATCATCTTGAGCATTCTGGAGACCGAGGGCGCCGAGTCCAAGGGGGGCACGCTCGCCTTTCGCGAAGACCGCGAGATCACCACCTTCGTCTCGTCGCCCGGCGAGATCCTCAATGTCTCGCGTGTCTCGCGCGTCGAGCTCAAGGACAAGTTCGTCATCCTCCAGACTGCGAAGGACGAGCGCTTCGTCTTCGCCTATGAGGACGTCCTCGGCTTCAAGTTCTCGACGGCCATGAACGTCAAGGACCGGTCCGCTGGGTTTGGTCGGTAGAGCCGCTACCGCATCGACATCGACCAGCTCGCGATCGTCTTCGACCCGCTGAACTTGGGGAAGTTGAACGATTGCATGCGGCCGAGGACGCAGGAGGGGAAGGCGCCAGCGTGCTGGCCGTTGACCTTGACGGCGGAGACCTTGCCGGAGCCGCGCACGACGAAGTCGATGCTCACGTCCGAGAGCCCGGAGTTCTTGTGCTTCTCTTGCATGATGCAGGGCACGAGGCTGCGGTAGCTCCCCATCATGACCCGCTGGATGACCTTGTCGTCGAGCGTCTCGTCGCCACCGCCGCCCTTGGTCACGTCGCCGATGTTCATGTCGTTGTTGAACTCGTCGCCGCCGCCGCCCCCGTGGTGGCCCGCGACGCGCTTCGCGACGTGCGCCGTCGCGAAGTTGAGCTTGACGTCCTTGAGGAACGAATCGACCTCGGCCTCTTCCTCTCGTGACGCGAGCTGGCCGCCGTCGGCCGCCTTGCGCGTCATGAGGTAGAGGGCCATGCCGCCGCCCACGACCGCGAGCGCGACGCCGACGATGAGCACGGTCGCCATCGATTTCTTCTTCTCGGTGGCCTCGTGGGAGTGCTCGGCCTTGGCGCGGCGCACTTGCTCGAGGCGGCGCTCGGCGACCTTGGTGAACTCCTTGAGGGCGGGGAAGTCTTTGACCTTCTTGCGCGCGCCCGTATCGCTATCGACGATCATGTGCTCGCCCTCGATCTCGCCGCGCTCGATCTGCGCTCGGATCTGGGTCAGTGAGAACGGGCCGAAGTCGAGCTTGTCCTTCTGGATGAGCCAGCGCTCTTGCGTGTCGTCGGCGGCGCCGCCCGCGGCCTCGGCGACGTTGAACGATTTGCCGAGCGTGAGGCGGCCACCCGCGCCCGCCGCCGGCGTCGCCACGGCGGGCGTCGGCGCGCGGATGCCGCCCGGGCTCGGGCCAGGCGCGCCCGGGACTGCGAGCGCCAGCAGCGCCTGGCGGAATTCGGCGGTCGAGACGAAGCGCGCCCCCGGCGCGCGCTGCGTGGCACGCAGAATGAGGTCGTCGACGCCGGGCGGTGCGTCGGAGGCGAGCTCGCTCGCGGGACGCAGCGGGGCCGAGGGCGGCCGGCCCGTCAGCGCCTCGTAAAAAATGACGCCGAGCGCGTAGACGTCCGCGGCGGCCGAGGGCGGGGCGCCCGCGAGGAGCTCGGGGGCCACGTAGATCGTGTCGGGCGCGCCTTGCGGTGCGCCCCGACGAGCGAGCGGCGGCAACGTGCGCGCGAGGCCGAGGTCGGCCACCTTCACCCGGCCCGCCTTGTTGACCCAGACGCTCGCCGGCGTGAGCGCGCCGTGCGGCATGAACGTGGCCGCCTTCTCGAGGCCGTTCGCGATGTGTGTCACGAGGTTGCACGCGCCCCGGAACGACACACCGCGCCCGTCACCGCGCTTGCCGTCGATGAACTCCCGCAGCGTCTGGCCGTCCATCAGCTCGGTCGCGATGAAGTAGAAGTCCGCCTCGCGGCCGACCATGAGGACGTCCACGAGGTTCTTGTGGACGATGGCGCTCGCCTTCTCGATGTCGGCCTCGAGCTGGGCCCCCTGGGCGCCGAGGATCCGCAGCGGCACGACGCGCACGGCGGCGGCCACGTTGTGGGCCAGGTCGACCGCGCGATAGGTCTGGCTCACGGCGTCCGCGAAGAGGGGGCCCTCGATGCGAAATCGTGCGCCGATGGCGGTTCCGGCGGGGATTTGACCGGCAGGAGGGGACACGGCCAGGGAGTCACGTGCGGGGGGCATCGTGGGCGGCCTACTGTATCAAAAAGTCGCCATCGCGTCCTGTACACGGCGCCCCGGCGCCCTCATTTGTCGCCGTCACTTGCAGTCACTTGTCTTCGAGGACTTGCGGCAGCTTTTGAGCCTGACCGATCCAATCGCCCACCTGGGGCTCGGTCGGCGGTTTCTCTGTGATCTTCTTGGCTTGGTTGGCCTTCGTGATGCTTTCCATGAGGGCAGGCGCGGTCAGCTTGGCGAGGCCCGCCGTCGTCTTGACGCCGGCGGCCTCGAGCAGCAGGACCATCTCCGAGCCCACGCCCTTGAGCCGCAGCAGGTCGCAGCGCCGGACGAGCTCGAGCAGCGTCGCTGGCTTGAGTCCTGACGCCTTGGCGAGGGCCTTTCGATCCTTGGCCTTGGCCGCCTTGTCGAGGAGCTGTTCGGTGGTCTCCACGCCTGCCTTGTGGAGCTTCTCCGCGTCGGGCGACGAGACGAGGCGCGGGACGTCTGCCACGGCGTAGTGGCTGGCCCACCCCCGACCCGGGACGAGCACGGAGACGAGAACGAGGATGAGAATCGATGCTGTGCGCATGGGGGACTCCTTGAGCCGAGCCTTAGAGGGTCTTGAACCGCCGGACGAGCTCCCTCAACCGCCGCGAGCCGCCCCCTTCGCGGTAGAGGAAGCGGACACCAGTCTGATTCGGGCCCGCATGATAAAC
>DASXOE010000159.1:0-15813 GCA_036494575.1 Polyangia bacterium
CCGAGTGCCATCGACACGCCGGCCGCCGCCATGATCTGCGCGATGCCGACGACGAGCAGCAGCGCGAAGCCCGTGAAGACCTCGCGCAGGCCCGTGCGCGCGACGATGCGCAGGAGCGGCCGCGTGAGGTACCGCCCGAGGACGACGACGGCGGCCACCGCCCCCGCGACGCGCACCGCTCCCGCCCAGCCCGCGCTCGCGCCCGGCGCGGCCGCCAGCAGCGGCACGAGCGCGATGAGCGGAATGGCGGCGATGTCCTGGAAGAGCAGCACCGAGAAGGCCGTTACGCCCGTGGGCGCCGTCAGCATCCCGCGCTCGCGCATCGTCTGCACGGCGATGGCGGTCGACGAGAGCGCGAGCGCGAAGCCGCCGACGAGCGCGCCCTTCCAGGGCAGGCCCAGCACCACGCCTCCCAGGGTCAGCAAGCCGCCGCACACGGCCATCTGCAGCGAGCCGCCGCCGAAGACGGCGCGCCGCATGGCGAAGAGGCGCTTCGGATCGAGCTCGAGCCCGATGAGGAAGAGCATCAGAACGACGCCGAACTCGGCGAAGTGCAGGATGGCCTCGACGTCGCGCACGAGGCGCAGCCCGAAGGGCCCGATGACACAGCCGGCGATGAGATAGCCGAGCACGGACCCGAGCTTGAGTCGGCTCGCGAGCGGTACGAACACGACGGCCGCGCCGAGATACACCATGACTTCGAAGAGCAACCCGTGGTCAGGCATCGCCCGCTCCAGCGTGCGCGCCAACGCGCGCGGCCGTCTCGTTCACGAGCCCGTCGAGGCGCAGGCGATAGCGGTCGGCGGCGGCGCGCAGCTCGTCGTCGCTCACGCGGTGCGCGGCGTGCACGACGAGCGGCGGCCCCGCCCAACGCATGCCGCAAAAGCGCGCCGTCTGCGAGATCGCGGGCACGAACGCCTCGAACGGGTGACCGTGCATCTGGCCGGGGCGGTAGGCGGTGTCGGGCGCGCCCGTCGTCGTGGCCCAGAACGCCGTCTTCCCACGCACGGCCGTGCCGCCCGCGCCGTACGCCCAGCCGTGCCCGAGCACCTTCTCGATCCACTGGTGCAGCAGCGCGGGCATCCCGTACCAATAGAAGGGGCATTGCCATACGACGACGTCGGCGCGCACGAGCGCCTCGCGCTCCGCTTCGACGTCGATGCCGAAGTCGGGATAAAGATCGTAGAGGCTCCGCACCGAGAGGCCCGGCATGTCGCGCACGCCCGCGAGCAGCGCGCGGTTTGCGCGTGAGCGGTCGGGATAGGGGTGCGCGTAGATGAGCTCTATGGCGCCGGACACGGCGGCAGCATACGGCACTTCTCTCGGCCCGGGGCCTCCCAGCCCCGGCGCTCCCTTGTCCGGCAGGCTCAGCGCGCCGGCAAGAGGGCGCGCGCTCGGGCGATGACCTCGCGCGCCGCCTGATGATCGGCCGTCGCGATGTTGATCGTCAGCGTCCCGGGCTGTGCGCTCACGGTGATCTTCGTGCCTGTGACGTCGAGAGGCGACCGGCTCGCGATCGCCGGTTGTCGAGACACGGCGTTGTGCGCGCGGTGACAGTCAATGGCCGCTTGCAACCATACCGAGGTCACGAAGGGCTGCGCCGCGATCGTGATGCTCGCGCCCTCGCCCAGCGGAACCGTCGGATCCTCGAGATGGTCTTTCGCTTTGAGCTCATCGACGCGCACGACGTCGTCCGGGCTGACGAGGACGGCCAAGCTGCTCTCGGCGTCCGGGACCTCGTGACAGGCGAGCTCGACCGTCTGCACCCGCGGCGCCGCCACGCCGGGTCCCTCGCTCGCCGCCGAGACGAACCCCACGAATGCAAAGATCGTAAGCAGGTTCCTCATGGCGACACCTCCCCATTGACGTCGAACGCACCCAGGAGAGAACGTAAGGACGAACAAGCAAAGATCAAGGAACGACGGCGCCACCCGGCGCTCAGCCCAGCGGGCTGCTCATTTTGCCAATCGCAGCGTTGGGCCTTGGCGCGTCTCCGTTGACACAAACTGGAACCTGCCTGACCGTACACGCATGTCGCGCACGCTGACGGTCGGACTCGCACTCTTCGCGGCCACGCTCTTCGGATCCCTCGCGGCCGCCCACTCGAACGGTCACGAATCGCGCACGCCCGCGCAGTGCGAGCGACTGCCCGGCACGCAGGCGGCCGGCGAACGCGCTCAATGCCTACGCTGCGTGACGCGCCCGCGCCCGCACCACTATCACCCCGACTATCCTGCCGGCGAGCGCTGCCGCCCCGACGACGGCAAGCCGTAGGTGGCTCTGGCCTGATCCTCGATCAAAGTTGCGTCTCAGCGCAGGCGCGCGACGAGGTCTTCGTGCGGCGCCGCGATGATCTCGGTGGCTCGCACCGTGGCGGCGTCGACGGCGCCCACCGCCGCCTCGACGGCCGCCTCGACCTCGGCGAGCGCGCCCGTGACGATGAAGTAGGCCTTGCCGCCGATGCCGCGCGCGAGCTGCATCTCGATGAGGCGCACGAGCGCCGCCTTCGTGGCGGCGTCGGCCGCGAGGATCGTCGCCGCGACGGTCGTCGTCTCGACGATGCCGAGCGCGCCCACGCCCGCGACGTCGCCCGCGCGCGCCTCGCCACGCAGCGCGCCGGGGAGCTGCTCGTGGGCCTGGGGCAGGATCAGGCGGTCGAGGATCGCGTCGCCGGCGACCTCGAGCCCGGCGCGATAAGCCTCGTCGACGGCCGCGACCTCGCCCGCGACGAGCACGAGGAGCTTGCCCGGGCTCACGGCGTCGCAGCGCAGCAGCTCGACGGCCGCGCGCTTGACCATGGCGTCGGCGACGCGGTGGCCGCGCGCGATCGACGCGACCTCGATGAGGGCCAGGCTCGGCCCCGTCACCACGTCCGGCCCCGTCGAAGGCTCCGACGGCATCACACGATCCTGAAGTATTCCTTCAGGGTGCAGCGGCGCTCGCGCGTGAAGTTCACCACCGTCGTCAGCCCTTCGCCCGTGGGCGACGCGATCGTAAACGACGTATAGCCCTCGCCGCCCAGGCCGAGGCCCGCGAGGTTCGAGGCGTTCTTCACGAAGATCGACGTGTTGATCGTGCGCGCCATGACGTGCAGGTGCGCGATGTCGCGCGAGTACATGACCGCCGTGTGCGCGAAGCCGTGCTCGACGCGCTTGGCGGTCGCGATGGCAGCCGCCGCGTCGGCGACGCGCACGAGCGGCAGGACAGGCATGAGCATCTCGAGCTGCACGAACGGGTGCTTCTCGTCGACCTCGGCCATGACGAGGCGCAGGTCGTCGTCGGCGCGGATCCCGATCTGGCGCGCGATGACGCCGGCGTTCTTGCCGATGAAGTCCTTGTTGGCGTAAACGCCCCCCGCTCCTTCGTGCAGCACGACCTTCTCGAGCTCGCGGAGCTGCTTGTCGCTCACGAACACCGCGCCGTGCGCGAGGAGGCGCTCCTTGAGCGCGTCGGCGATCGACGCCACGGCGACGACCTCCTTCTCTGCCGTGCAGATGATGTTGTTGTCGATCGAGGCGCCGAGGACGATGTTCTTCGCGGCGTTCTCGAGGTCGGCCGTCGCGTCGACGACCGCCGGCGGGTTGCCGGGCCCCGCGGCGATGACCTTCTTGCCGCTCCCCATGGCCGCCTTGACGACCGCCGGGCCGCCCGTGACGACGAGCAGGCGCACGCCCGGGTGGCGCATGAGCTCCTGCGCGCTCTCGATCGTGGGACGCTCGACGCACGAGAGCAGGTTCTCCGGCCCGCCCGCGCCCGTGACGGCTTCGTTGAGCAGGTGGATGAACCAGGCGCTCGTGCGCGCCGCGTACGGGTGGACGTTGTAGACGACGGCGTTGCCGCCCGAGACCATGCCGATGCCGTTGTTGATGACGGTCTCGGTGGGGTTCGTCGTCGGCGTGATCGAGCCGATGACGCCGTAGGGCGCTCGCTCGACGAGCGTGAGGCCGTCGTCGCCCGAGAAGGCCGCCGGACGCAGGTGCTCCGGGCCCGGCGTCTTGTCGATGCAGAGCAGGTTCTTCTTGAGCTTGTCGTCGACGCGCCCGTAGCCGGTCTCCTCGACGGCGAAGCGCGCCAGGTCGCCCACGTGCTTGCGCGCGACGTCCCGCATGGCCTGCACCCAGCGGCGGCGGCTCTCGAGGGGCGCCGCTTCGTTCTGCGCGAACGCCCGCTGCGCCGCCCGCACGGCGGCGTCGACGTCGGGGAACACGCCGCGCCGCCCGCGCGGGATGTCGACGTCGCGGCGCCGGCCGCGCTCGCGCTCGGGTGACGGAGCGCGCTCGGACGACGCGCTCGGCGGCGGCGCGAAGCCGGGCGGCGGATTTCGCACCGCCTCGAGGGGCGTCTCGGGCACGTGGCCGACCTGCGCCGTCACGCGCGCGACGATCTCGTCGACCATGGCCTGGATGCGCGCCTCGTCCATGCGTGGGGCTGGACGTTACTCCGAATTTGAATCAGGGTCAGGAGGCATGGAGACCGCGCCCGGCTTCGAGGCGTCGCGCGAGCGCACGCTCGCGGCGCTGCTCGCGCACGCGCGCGCTCTCGTGGGTGTCGAGCTCGGCGAGCTCGCCGACGGCCTCGGGCTGCCCGTGCCGTCCGGGCTCGTGCGCACGAAGGGCTGGTCGGGGCAGATCATCGAGCACGAGCTCGGCGTGGCGCCCGGAGGAACGCGCGGGCCCGACTTCGCGTCGCTGGGTGTCGAGCTCAAGACGGTGCCCGTCACGCCGGCGCTCCTGCCGCTCGAATCGACGGCCGTCTGTCAGATCGATCCCGTCGCCATGGCCGCCGAGTCCTGGGAGGGCAGCTACGTTCGGGCCAAGCTCGCGCGCGTGCTCTTCGTGGCCCTCGAGGTGCCGGCGGGGGCTCGCTCGGTCGGCGAGCGGCGCGTGGCCGCCGTGCGCCTTTGGTCGCCCGACGCTGAGCAGGAGCGCCTGCTGCGCGCCGACTTCGAGCTCTTCGTGCGCGGCTTCTTCAGGCGCGGGCGCACGGGCGACATAACGGGCCACCTCGGCGCCGTGCTCCAGGTGCGCCCCAAGGGACGAAACGCCGCCGACACGCGCGACGGCTACGACGCCGAGGGCCGCGCGACCCGCGTCGGCAAGTCAGGCTTCTACCTGCGCCCGAGCTTCATCGCCTCGATTCTCAAGGCGGTATGACCGCGCCTCGAGGCGGAATGACCGCGCGACGGTGTCGCCTCAAAATGGCGTGGCGAAGTGGGCGACGAAGGGCTGGTGGTCGGGGTCGGCGTAGAAATCGAGCGTCGCGAGCAGGAAGTCGTACCAGAAGTGGACGGCCGCTCCCTGCAAGAGCGAGAAGTTCGAGCGGACGTAGAGAAAGCCGAGGTAGCTGCCCGTGACGATGAGATAGGGCACGGCGAATGCAGTGTCGCGCAGGCCGTTCTCGCCGCCGATGAAGTTGAACGTGTGCGCCGCGCCGAAGATCGCCGAGCCCACGGCCCAGCCGCCCCACAGCCCGAGTGACGTCTCGCTCAGGCCGGCCTGGATGACGCCGCGAAACAGCGCCTCCTCGCCCACGCCCACCGGCAGGTACAGGCTCGTGTTGTACGCCTCGCCGAGCGCAAAGCCCGGGCCCGTGTCGAAGTGACGTCCGAAGAACCGGACGCCGCCCGGATCGGAGAGCTTCCGCGTGTTTTCGAGCGTGCTGCCCGAGGAGAAGCGCGCCATGAGAGCGCTCGCGCCCACGGCGGCGGTCAGCATGACGGGCAGCCCGCCCCACACCCAGGGGCTCGCGAGCACCCGTGGATTGAACGGCGCGGCCAGCAGGTCAGGGAGATCTTCGCGCGCGACGGGGAAGCGCGCGCCGTGATCCCCGCGCGCGAGGCGCGCGTCGCGGTAGCTCGCATAGATGCCGTAGAACCACAAGTTCTGAACGGCCATGAGCAGCGGCGTCGCCCGGCCCGAGTCGTGAGACGTCGACGAGCCGCTCGCGACGATCGGGCTGTTCTCGAACACGACGAGGCCCGACGTCAGCAGGCCGGCCGCCGAGGCAAGGTAAGCGACGGCCTGCTCGGGTCGGCCGAGATAGAAGTAGCCACAGCCGGGACAGAGCACGGAGAACGCGGCCGCCACTTTGGGCCGCTTCTCGAAGGGCGCGACCGAGGCGCGCGCGGCCGCGGCGGTGGCGCGCACCGACGCGTCGGGATCCGCGACCGCGGCGTACCCGAGCGCGGGCCCGAACGCGGGATCGTGCGAGCCGCCGAGCGCGACGGCGGCGGCCGCGCGCACGCTCGGCTCGAGGTCGCGCTGCAACATCACGAGCACGAGCTGGAAGGCCGCGGGCGTCCCGAGCGCCTGCAACGATGCGATCGCGTCCAGACGCGTCTCGAGGTCGGCTGCCGCCGCGCGCGCGAGCACCTCGTCGGGTACGGGCGCCGCCATGGGACCGCGTTCTGGAGCTGGGTTTTGCGCGCGCGCGGACCGCGCGACGGCGAGCGCGGCCGTCATGAGCGCGAGCGCGACCGTCACGCCCCGGGCGCGCGACGCTTTCCGTCGGGCCGCGAGCTCACTAAACTCGACGTCGGACATGAGCCGGCGACCATTTAGCAACACGCGCGCGCCGAACGCCATGGCGGCGTGGAGACCGGTGGTCGTCGCCGCCGCGGTCTGCCTGGCGTCGGGCTGCTCCTTCATGTTCAGCGAGGGCCCACCCGACGATCGCCGCATGCTCGAGAGCTTCCAGTGCGCAGAGAGCTACGCGCCGCCCGTCGCCGACACGATCGCCGGTGGTCTGTTCGCGCTCGGGGCGGTGAACGCGGCCGCGAAAAAGGAGATCCGCGTCGCGATGGCGCGGCCCATCGATCAGTCGACGGTCCGCCGTGAACAGAACGTCGCCATAGGCATCAGCGCCGCGTTCGCGGCCATCGCCGCGGCCGGCTCCGTCTACGGGTATCACGCCGTGGGCGACTGTCGCGAAGCCCAGACGAAACGCCTCAGAGAGGTCGCGCGCGCGAGCGCGCTGCCGCCACCCTACGGCATCCCTCCGAACGGAGAGCCGCCGCCCCTGTGGCCTCCGCGCCTCGCTCCCGCGGCGGCTGCCGCGCCGCCTCCCTCTCCGGCGGCACCCGACGCGCCGCCCGCTACTCCTCCTTCTCCATGACGAGATCGATCTCCTCGGCGTCGGCGCCGCGCGCCTCGAGGGAGAAGGGGTGGTCGGCGAAGACCGCCGTGACGACGACCTTGCCCGCGCCGAGCGCGAGCGTCGGCTGCACGGGCAGCGCCTCGCCGGGCCGAACGAGCGCGGCGTCGCGGGCGGCAGCGGCCGGGAAGATCGTCGTCGCCGCGGCGGCGCCGTCGCGCAAGCGCACGAGGAGATAGCGAGCGCTTTCGGCCCGCACCAAGAAACGGAGCACGTCGCCTCCCCGCACGGGCGTGCCCGGCGCGAGCGGCCGCACCTCGAGGCCGCGCTGGAAGGAAACGCCCAGCCCCACCGAGGTCGCGCGCGAGGCCCCGCGCTGACCGACGTACGGCGTGGCCGCCGGCGGCTCGGCGACCGGCCGGGCCACGAGGAACGCGAGCCCGCCGATGGCGGCCAGGATCGCCACCAGGATCGCCGCTCGCTTCATCGGCGGAGTCAGCCGCCCGTGCTGTTCGTGCGGCCGAGCGGCAGAACCTGGTCGACGTTGACGTGCGGGCGCGGGATGACGTGCACGGCGACGAGCTCGCCCACACGCTCCGCCGCGCGCTGGCCGGCCTCGGTGGCGGCCTTGACGGCCGCGACGTCGCCCCGCACGACGGCCGTCACGAAGCCGCCGCCGATCTTCTCGAAGCCGACGAGCTCCACCTTGGCGGCCTTCACCATGGCGTCCGCGGCCTCGACCATCGCCACGAATCCCTTGGTCTCGATCATACCCAACGCATCAGCCATGGTGTCTCCCCTTGCGACTTTCCGTTTTCTTCATCTCGTCTGGTCATCAGCGGTCGACGAATTTGTCGCCGGCACGGCCCGCCAAGCCCTCGATGGCGGCGATGGCCGCCGCCGCAGCAGCGTCGATCTCCGCCTCGGCGCCCGAGAGCCAGAGCCGCCCGAACGCGCCATACGGCTGGACCTGCACGAGTGAGACGTGCGCGGCCTTCTCGGCCTCGTTCGTGGCGTAGGCCACGTAGCCCGCCGGCTCGGTCTCGAGGATGAACAGTGACTCCCCCGGCAGGATCATCATGCCCTGCGAGTTGCGGTTGATGATCTGTGCCTGGTGGGGCTCGACGCCGCGTATGATCTGGTTGGTGACGACCGCCGGCTTGATGCGGTCCTCCTCGCGCACCTCGAGGTGCTTCAGGATCGCGGCGCCCGCATCGCGCACGTCGCCCTGGTCGTCGGCGTGGACCTCGAGCAGGCCGTAGGCGCGCTCGACGACCTGGATCGCGGGCACGACGCGCGTCGCCTTGAGGGCGACGTCGGTCACGCGATTGATGGCGATGCCGGGCGAGATCTCGACGAAGAGCGAGGCCTGCCCCGGGATGGGCAGGAAGCCGCGCGCCGTCTTGCCCATGAAGCTCGCGAGCTGCGGCTGCAGCGCATCGAGGAACGTGTAGCAGCGGAGCGTCGTCGCGGCCAAAGTGCCTCACGGTACCAGGCCGGCGCCTCCCGCTTCAAGCTCTCGGTCATGGTGACCGCGTGACGCCTCCGGCATCACGATCGCGTGACACCTCGCGCATGACGACCGCGTGACACCTCCGGCATCACGACCGCGTGACACCTCCGGCATCACGATTCGCGCGACACGGCACGCGCGCCGCGCGCGGGTTATCATCGCCGAGCTTCATGCGCGCCCCTCTCTTGGTCTTCTCGCTCACGGCGGCCGCCCTCCTCGCGACGACGACGCCGCCCGCCGCCCGCGGGGCCGAAGTGGCGTCGCCGACCGGGGCGCCCGAACCGATCGGGATCGCCTTGCGCGACGCAATCGTGCGCGCCGTTGCCGGCAACATCCAGCTCCTGAAACAGAACGTGGCGCTGCGCACGAGCAGCGGCAACTTCGTCGCCGCCCTCGGGCAGTTCGACGTCACGCTCGCGGGCGACGGCACGTTCACGCACAACGTGAACCCGCCGCTGCAGCCCGGCGACTTCTCCGCCGGCATCACCAACAGCGCCGTCTTCGATCTCTCGCTGTCGCGCGCTCTCGAGTCCGGCGGCAACCTCGCGCTCGCGCTTCAAGGCCGCGGCTCGAAATCGTCGGCGGCGCTGACCTGCGGCATGATCAACAACAAGGTCTCGTGCCCCATCTACTCGCCGTCCGCGGTCCTGACGTTCACGCAGCCGCTCCTGCGCGGGTTTGGCCGCGAGATCGCGGAGGCCAACCTGCGCAAGACCAGCATCGGCCGCGACCTCGCTCTGCTCAACCGCCAGGCCCAAGCCGCGAACAGCGTGCGCGACACGATCATCGCCTACTGGGAGCTCGCCTATCAGACCCAGGATCTCGAGATCCAGCGCTTCTCCGAGAAGCTCGCGCGTGAACAACTCCGCACGACGGAGGCGCAGGTGCAGGTCGGCAAGATGGGCGAGCTGGCCGCGGCCGCGGTCCGGCGGGCCATCGCCACGGCCCAGCAGGCGGAGGCGAGCTCGGAGCAGGCGCTCATCGGCCGCGCCCTCGACTTGCAGCGTCTCTTCGGCGCCGCCGTGCCGCGAGGCTTCGTGGGATACAAGGCCTCAGACGCACTCGACGCCACGAAGCACGACGTCGAGGTCGACGTAGAGACGAAGCACGCGCTCGAGGCGAGCCCGGCCCTCAAGTCCATCAAGATGGGCCTCGAGCTCACGCAGAGCGACGTGCGCGTCGCGCTCGACTCGATGCGTCCCCAGCTGAACTTCGTGGGCACGATCGGCAACGGTGGCCGCAACCCGGATGTCTCGACCAGCCTCGGACAGATGAAGGATGCCGCCAACATCGACTACTCCGCCGGCTTCAACTTCACGCTGCCCGTGCAGAATCGCGCCGCGCGCGGCGCCTCGGAGGTGGCGCGCGCCGTCGAGGACAGCGCCGAGCTCGACGCCAAAGACCTGGAGCTGTCGATCCGCGACACCGTCGCCCGCATGGCGGCGCAGATCCGTTCGGCGGGCGCACGCGTCGAGTTCGGCCGCGCCGCCGTCACCTACTCGGAGGACAACCTCAAGGCCGAGCTGGCCCGCTTCCAGATCGGCGTCTCGACGAACAACGACGTCCTCTTGCGCCAACAGGAGCTCAAGCAAGCGCAGATCAGCGTCGCGCGCGCCGCCTCCGACCTGCTCGAGGGTGAGGTCGCGCTCTCCGCCCTCACGGGCGACATCCTCGAGAGCTACGGCATCACGTTGCGTCCGTAGCCGCACGCCTCGCGCGCTCGACCATGAACGTCACGGGAACCGTCATGTTCTCTGCGCGAACGTGTGTCTCGGCGTGCCGCCTCGCCCAGACGCGAAAGACCTCGTCCGCGAAACCCTGCCCGATTCCTTCCACGCCGGCGAAATCGAGGATGACGTGACGGAATCGCTCCAAGCCCGCGAGCAGGCGCTTCGCTTCCGATCGAGAAACGAACCTGACGCCATGCTCGAAGAGCTTGACGACGACGCGCGAGCTGTCGAACTCGAAGTCGTGGGTATACGGCGCGTAGATGTCCTCCAGGGTCCTCGTCTCGACGAGCGACGTCTCGAAGCGAACCGTCGTACCCGCGCGCGATGGACCTTCGGAGATCGATTGATCGTGACGGACATTGTCTATGATCCAGAGGAGGCCATTGGCCTCGAGCTCGAACGTACGGGCCATCTTGGACGTGAAGAAGATCCCTTCGCCGCTGTGATGCTCGGGCTGTGTCGAGATCTTCCCCTTGGAGATCTCTTGCAGCGCCGCCAGCCCACTGTCGAGACCGAGCTTCGCTCTCACGTTCTCGAACGCGCCCACGCCCTCGTCCCTGACGATGAATCGCGCCAGCCGCGCGTCGACCTCGACGTCGACCTCGACATCAATCGCCGAAGAGCCGGAGTGATCGATGGCATTGTTCAACATCTCGGTAAACGCATGCGCGACGATGGCGGCCGCGTTCTTGAACTCGGTCAGCCTCGGGAGCGCCGCGCGCGCATCGTCCCAGACCCTGTCTTCAGCCAGTCCTGCAGTCCGCGTCAGGTGGGCATGGAAGACGCTCGCGCGCGACCGGTACCGGGCGCCGCGTCCCTTGCCTTCCAAGACGATCCGGCCGGAGGCGACCAGCTGGCGGAGGTACCGATGTACTGCCTGTCGTGAAAGCCCCGTAGCGGCCGAGATATCCCCGCTGGAGAAGCTTCCTTTCGTCAATACCAGGTTATTGACGATTTCTCGAATCTCGGTCTGCCCCACGAATTAACGTCAACATAATCGGTGATAAACGTCAACATATCGTCAATATGACCATATTGACGTTTGTCACTCCACCGCGACGATGAAGCCGACGTGTTGGCCCGTCGCTCCCCTGTCGCGCCTGAAGGAATAGAAGCGCCCCCGGTCCGAGCTCGTGCATTCGTCGCCGGCATCGATCAAACCCGGATCGACGCCGGAACGCTCGAGGAGCACGCGATTGGCACGCTTGAGATCGACGCGTGCCTTCCCCGGCGCCGCGACGATGACGCCGGCTTCGCGCGCGCCGGGTAGTCCGGCCTCGAAGGCCTCGACGACCTCGGGCCCGACCTCGAAGCAGCAGGGGCCGATGGCGGGGCCGAGGGCGACGCGCAGGTCCTCGGGACGCGCGCCGAAATGCTCGTGCAGCGCGCGCACCGCCGCCGGAAGGACTCCGGCCAGCGTGCCGCGCCAGCCCGCGTGCACCGCGGCGCAGGCGCCGGTGCGCGGATCCGCCACCAGGGCCGGGATGCAGTCGGCGACGAAGACGGCGACTGCCGCGTCGAGCCGGTCGCTGCAGAGGCCGTCGGCCCGGACGCCCGCCAGGTCCGATGGCGCGTCGGCAGCGCGCACGCGGGCGATCGCGGCGCCATGCACCTGCGTCGCGACGAAGACCGGCGCGCCCGCGGCGCGAGCGACGCGGCGGCGGTTTTCGGCGACGTTGTCGGCCGCATCGCCCCACTTGCCGCCCAGGTTGAGCGTGTCGTAGGGGGGCGCGCTCACGCCGCCCGCGCGCGTCGTGAACCCGTGCCGGAACGCCGCCGGGATGACCTTCGATCGCAGGAGCGGCAGCGCGCGCCCCTCCTCGTCGTCTTGGAGCACGACGATCACGGCGCGCCCTTGCCGCCCCCGACCGACCGCAGCGCCGCGAGGGCCGCGCGCATGTCCGCGGGCAGCTCCGAGGAGAAGCTCATCGCCTCGCCCGTCGCCGGGTGCACGAAGCCGAGCGTGCGCGCGTGCAGGGCCTGCCGGCCCAGCTCTTCGGCGATGGGCCGCAGCGCCGGATCCCGCGGCGCGCGCCCGTAGGTCTTGTCGCCGAGCAACGCGCACCCGAGCGCCGCGAGGTGCACGCGCACCTGGTGCGTGCGTCCGGTCTCGAGGCGGGCCTCGACGCGCGCCGCGCCCGCCCAGCGCTCGACGACCTTCCAGTTCGTCACGGCGCGCTTGCCCGCGCGCACGCGGCTCGAGAACTTCTTGCGCTCCTTCGGGTCGCGCCCGTAGAGCGTGTCGATGCGCCCGGCCGGACCAGGCGGCTTGCCCACGACGAGGGCGTCGTAGACGCGCTCGACCGTGTGCGCCTTGAAGGCCGCGCCGAGCGCGTTCATCGTCGCGTCGTCCTTGGCGACGACGAGCAGCCCCGACGTGTCCTTGTCGATGCGGTGGACGATGCCGGGCCGCAGCTCGCCGCCGATGCCGCGCAGATCGCGGCAGTGCGCGAGGAGCGCGTTCACGAGCGTGCCCGCCTCGTGCCCCGCCGCCGGATGCACGACGAGGCCCGCCCGCTTGTCGACGACGACGAGCCACCTGTCCTCGTGGACGATCGCGAGCGGGATGTCCTCCGCCACGAGCTCCGTCGGCACGGCGGCGGGCGGCCTCCAGACGACGAGATCTCCCGCGCGCAGCTTGCGCGACGGCGCGCTCGCCGCCCCGTTGACCGTCACGGCGCCCTGCCCGATGTGCCGCCCGAGCTGCGACCGCGAGACGTCGGCGATCGCGTCCGCCAAGAAGACGTCCAGGCGCTTGCCCGCGCCCGCGGGCGCGACGACCAGCTCCCGCGGCGCCCCTACCAGATGCGCGACTTGACGTTCCCCTTGGACTTCAACATCACGTCGCAAAGCGCCCGATCGTAGTGGCCCTGGCCGTAGATCTCGGGCGTGACGCGGCTCTTGAACAGCACGCGACCCTCGTCGATCTCGTGAGACATCGCGTCGAAGAGCGTGTCGTTCTCGATGCCTTCGACGATCTTCTTCTCGTGATAGAGCGTGAGGTCGGAGGCGATCGCGCGCGCGAGCTGGCGCGCGCGCTCCGGCTTGTCGATCAGGACCATGGCCGGCAAGTGTACTACAGCGATTCGCGCCCGCCCAACGCCTCCACGGGCAGCGGCGACGTCGAGTCGAGCCGGCGCACGCCGACCTGACCCTCGGCCGTGACGTAGACGACCTCGGTCGTCACGCGCACGGGCGCCCCCTGCCCATCGCGGGGCAGCTCGAGCTCGACGATCTGGCCGGGCTTCTCGTCGCCGAGGGGGCTCTGCAAGAGCAACCCGTCGCGCGAGACATTCTCGACGCGGCGCAGATATCGGCCACCGCCGGACAGCTCGATGGCGTAGAAGTTGGCCGACACCCGGCGGCGGGCACGGCGATCGTCCATTGAGGGGGCCCAAAATCGCTTCGTGTTCATCGTATGTTGAAAAACTACATCCGACTACGTTTCGCGTCAACTCCTGACATTGACACACCCGGCCAAGCCGGGCTCGTGAGCCGTGAAGCTGCCGTGGCCTCGGGGCGTCCGAGACGCTAGGCTGCCCGCCATGAGCTTCCTGCCTTCGACGCACCGCCCGGTCAGCGCCGCCCTGCTGGCCGTCACGATCCTCTTCGCCGCGGGCGGCGCCCGCGGCGAGGAGACCCTCTACGAGATCAAGAAGAGCGACGCCAAGGTGGCCGTGGGCGCGAAGGGCACGACCAGCGTGACGATCGCGACCAAGAACGGCTGGCACGTCAACGCCGAGGCGCCCATCACGCTGTCGTTGACGGCGCCCACCGGCATCACGCTGCCCAAGGCCAAGCTCGTGCGCGCCGATCTCGCGGCGAGCACGAAGGAGAGCGCGCGCTTCGACGTCGCGTTCGAGGCGGCGGAGGCCGGCGCCAAGGTCATCAGCGCCGAGGCGCGCTTCGTGATCTGCCAGGAGACCGCCTGCAAGCCGGTCAAGGAGACCCTCGCGCTCAACATCGAGGTGGGGGCGGCGGCGGCCGCGCCCAACAAGGTCAAGGCAAAGGTCAAAGCCAAGAAGACCTGACCGCCCGCTGGCTGACGGCGGCGCGTCCGGGCCGACTCGTCAGCGAAAGTCGTTGACGATCTTCGAGACTTTTTTCGTGAGCGACGCGCTCATCGACCCGACGACGGCGACGTTGAGGCGGTCGCGGCGGATCACGCGGCGCGCGACGCGGCGGATGTCCTCGGCGTGCACGCGGTCGAGCTCTCGCGCGCGCTGCTCCTGCGTGCGCGGCCGATAAAACAGCTCGGTGCCGCCGAACCAGCCGCACAGGCTGTCGAGATCGTCGTAGCAACTCTCGAGATCGTTCGAGAAGCGGTGCTTGGCCTTGGCGAGCTCGGCGTCCGTGACGAGATCCTCGCGAAAGCGCGCCAGGATCGCGAGCGACTCCGTCACGAGGCCGGGCAGCTTCGCGTGCGCGCAGGCGGCGTCGATCTCGAGGAGCGCGGCGTCGTGGTACGAGTGCAGGCTGCCCGCGACGGAGTACGCCAGGCCCTTCTGGTCGCAGATCTGGTAGTGCAGCGGCGTCGACATGCCGTCGTCGAGCACGCGCATGAGCGCCCGCAGCGCCTGGTAGTCGGGATCGGTCTCGGGCAGCGCGTGGAAGACGAGCTGCACCTGCGCCTGGGCCGACTCGTTGTACACGGAGCGGAAGCGCGGGCCCCGACCGGCCCGGCGTGGCACGGCGGGCTCACGCCGCGCGCCCGCCGGAACGCCGGCGAACGCAGCGCGCGCCCAGCGCTCGACGCGGACGTGCGACAGCGGCCCCGCCACGCACAGCACCATGTTCTGGGCGCCGTAGAAGCGCTCGAAGTGGCGGCGCACGTCGTCGGCGCGGAAGCGGCGCACGTTCTTGAGCGGCCCCGTGATCGTGTAGCCGAGTGGGTGCCCGTTCCAGGCAACCCTGCGCGACAGGTCATCGACGTTGACGTTGCGGCCCCGATCGTCGAGATCCTCGAGGATCTCCTCGAGGATGATCTGGCGCTCGAGGTCGATGTCGCGGAAGGCCGGCGTGCTGAAGAGGTCGCCCAGGATCGCGAGGCCGCGCTGGATGTCCTGCGCGTTGAGGGGAATCTGATAGAGGGAATAGTCGCGCCCGGTCTCGGCGTAGAGGGTCCCGCCCAGCTCCTCGATGGCGCGGTTGAGGGCCAGCGAGTCCGGAAACTGGGACGAGCCCCGGAAGAGCATGTGCTCGACGAAGTGCGACAAGCCATTGCTCTGGACGGTCTCGTAGCGGGAGCCGGCGCGCACATAGAGGCACAGCGTGGCCGTGTGCAGGTAGGGGGTCTCGACCGTGACGACGCGCAGACCGTTCGCGAGGCGCGCGCGGAAGACACGGTAGGGGGCTTTCTGCATGGGCTGGTGAATTTACAGGAGATCCTCCGCGAAGAAAGGATTCCGAAACAACGCCTGGTGCACAGTCATCCTGTCGCTGAGTGGATTTAGGGGTGGGGGCACGGCGGTGGGGGGG
>DASXOE010000160.1:0-3666 GCA_036494575.1 Polyangia bacterium
CGTCGCCACCGACGTCGCGGCGCGCGGCATCGACATCGAGGCGCTCTCGCACGTCTTCAACTACACGTTCCCCGAGTCGCCCGAGATCTACGTCCACCGGACGGGCCGCACGGGCCGCGCGGGCAAGAACGGCACCGCCGTCTCCCTCATCGGACCTACCGAGGTCGGCTCCTTCTATTACCTCAAGCTCCTCTACAAGATCCGACCAGAAGAGCGCGCCCTTCCTTCGGAAACGGAGATTCGCTCACGCCGCGAGGGCGAGCGTGTGTCGGTGCTGCGCGCGGCGCTCGCGGCCGATCCGGGAGCCGAGTGGCGCGGCCTCGCGCGGCGCCTGACGAGCGCCGTCGACGGCGAGCGTCTCATCGCGGCGCTGCTCGCGCGATCCTTCAAGGACGTCGAGAACATGCCGGCGCTCCCAAAGCCGCCCGCGCCAGTGGCCGTGCCGGCGGCGCGCACCGAGTCCCGCACCGAGCCTTACGACCGCGGTCGCGATCGCGACCGTCCCCGCGATCGTGACCGGGACCGGCCGCGCGATCGCGACCGTCCGCGCGGAAGCGACCGCGATCGACCGCGCGAGCGCGACCGCGACCGCGTCGATGCCAGCCCCGGAGCCCCGCCGGCCGAGCGCGACATCCGCCGCGATTGGCGCGAGACCCGGCCCCCCGAGGGCGGCCTCGCCACCGCCCCGCCGCCCGTGGCGACCACGCCCGTGGCGACGGCCTCCGCTACACCCTTCGCCGCGCCCGACTCGCGACCGGCTTCCGCGCCAGCTTCGGCGGGACGCCCCGCCGACGATCGTCCGGCGCGCGATGATCGCGGCTCCCGCGACCGCCGCCCGCGACGCGGCCCCGCCCCGCTGCGCAACGACAGCGCCCCAACCGAAAAAGAGTTCTGGGAAGTGTGGAGCGAGGAGCGCGGCGAAGCCGGAGGGCCGCCCCCGCCCGGCGCGCCGACCGACGCGCCCGCCGGAGAGAGCGCCGGCCCCGTGATCGCACCGCCGCGCGCGCGTGGGCCCGAGGAGCTCTTGCCTGGAACGGCGCGCCTCTACCTGAACCTCGGCCGCAAGGACGGCGCCTCCGAGCGCGACGTGCTCGACCTGCTCTCGGCCCACGTGACCCTCGCGAGCCCGCCCGAGCTCGACATCATGAACACGCACACGTACATCAACGTGCGCGCCGAGGACGCGGCGGGCGTGTGCGACGCCCTCACGGGCAAGGAGCTCGCCGGCCGCGCGTTGTTGTGCGAGCCCGCCAAGCCACGCCGGCGTTGAGCCTTCGCCTTCGACTTGCGGGCGCGCGGGGGCTTGCTCGCTCGCTGCGCTCGCCTCGGGCCCGGTTCGGGCTTGCGGCGTCGCGGGGGCTTGCTCGCTCGCTGCGCTCGCCTCGGGCCCCGGGGCGGGCTTGCGGCCTCGCGGGAGCTTGCTCGCTCGCTGCGCTCGCCTCGGGCCTTCAGCCGTCTCAAGCAGTCGCGGATCGGATCTCGCGGCAAATTTCGCGGGGGTGGGCCGCGCCCTTGCGCCCCGCCGAGCGGAGGACTCCGCCGTGCCACAACTCTGCCCATAGAGCGCTCGGTGGCACGTGGTATCCGCCTCCCCTCATCGAGGGGAGTCCTCCGCTCGTCGGGGCACTCTATTCGGAGGAGAGACGCGGGGGGGGCCAGAGAGGCGGATGCCACGTGACGCCGAGCGCGAGCCGCGGCCCACGACGCCGACTTGTCGCGACGTCCGACCCGCGGCTGCTCGGGACGCCCGGGGCCCCGATGCGAGCGTAGCGGGCCAGCAAACTCCCGCGAGACCGCAAGCCACTGCATTCCAGCCCGATGCGAGCGCAGCGAGCGAGCAACTCCCCGTGAGGCCGCAAGCCCACCGGGCACGATGCGAGCGTCAGCGAGCGAGCGATCCCCCGCGCGGCCCCAAGCCCACCGCCAGCAGCTCGCCCCCCGCCCGCGAGGCCGCCAGGGTCCCGCACGCCGCGGCGATGTCCTTCCCGCCCGAGTAGCGGCGCACGACGGGCGCACCCAGGGCGTCGAGGGCGTCGCGGAACGTCGACAGCTCCTCGGGCGTCGGGGGGGGGTACTGGCCGGTCTCGTCGACGACGTCGATGAGGTTGAGCTTGACGCGCAGACCGCTCACGAGCGCCGCGAGATCGCGCGCGTGGCGTGGCGAGGTGTTGACGCCGCCGATCATGACGTAAGCGATGGGGATGCGCTGGCCCGTGGCCGCCGCGTGGGCGCGCACGGCGTCCATGAGCTCGGGCAGGGACCAGCGGTTCTCGATGGGCATGAGGGCGCGGCGCTCCTCCGACGTCGGCGCGCCCAGCGAGACGAGCAGGCGATAGTGGTGACCCTCGGCCGTGAAGCGGCGGATGGCGGGGACGACGCCCGCCGTCGAGATCGAGATGGCCTTGGCGCCGATGGCGGGACCCGCCGGGTCGCTGAGGATGCGCGCGGCGCGCATGACGTTCTCGTAATTGAGCAGCGGCTCGCCCATGCCCATGAAGACCACGCCGCGGATCGGGCGGTCCGCCTCGGCGGCCACGAGGCGGTGCTGCGCGAGGATCTCCCACGTCTTGAGGCTGCGAACGCCGCCCATGCGGCCCGTCGAGCAGAAGTCGCAGGCGAGCGCGCAGCCCACCTGCGAGCTCACGCAGAGCGTGTACTTCGCCGTGGGCAGGGTCTCGAGCGCCGCCGCCTCGCCGGCGCGGCGGCGCGCCTTGAGGTCGCGCGCGTCGGCGGGATCGGGCAGCGGGATGCGCACGCTCTCGATGGCGTGGCCGTCGGACGTGCGGAAGAGGTACTTCACGAAGCCGTCGGCGGCGCGCCGGCGCTCGATGATCTCGAGGTCGGGCCACTCGGCGACCGCCGCGAGCGCCCGCGTCGCCGCCTTCGACAGACCGCGCACGGCGCCGTCTTCGATGCTCCCCGCGCCGTCGCGGTGGACACGCGCGAACAGCCGCGCCGCAACGTCGGGCGGCGCGCCGAGCGGCGCGACGGCCGCGCGGAGCTCGTCGCGATCGAGGTTGCGCAGGTTCACGGGCGCCTTCTACGCCGAAACGGCGCCTCCGGCCAGCGGCGCGCCCGAGGGTCGCCGCTCACGCCGCGGCCTCGAGGTAGCGGAGGGCGTTGCCGCCCAGAAACTTGCCCAGCTGCGGCTCGCGCCAGCCTCGGCGCCACAGGAGCTCCGTGAGGCGCGGCAGATCGGCGGCGTCGCGCAACCCGCGGGGCAGGATCATGAAGCCATCGAAGTCGGAGCCGAGGGCGACGCAGTCCTCGCCGCCAACCTTCGCGACGTGCTCGACGTGATCGACGACGCGGTCGAGATCGCAGAAGGGCCCGCCGAGGTAGGGGGACACGAAGATGACGCCGACGATTCCGCCGCGGCTCGCGACGGCGCGGATCTGGTCATCGTCGAGGTTGCGCGGGTGCGGGTGAACACCCGCCGCGCCCGAGTGCGACGAGAAGACCGGCGTCGTCGAACGCTCGTGCAGGTCCCAGAACGTCTTGCGGCTCGCGTGCGAGACGTCGAGAAAGATGCCGGCGTCGTTGCAGGCGCGCACGAGGGCGCGTCCGCGGTCGGTGAGACCGGCGTCGCGCGCCGGGGTCGTCCGGCACGACGTGCCGCACGCGCTGTCGCGCTCCCACAGGGGTCCGACGAAACGCACGCCGCCC
>DASXOE010000161.1:0-2727 GCA_036494575.1 Polyangia bacterium
TTTGGGTGAGCGACGGGGGTTGAACCCGCGACCCTCGGATCCACAATCCGATGCTCTACCAATTGAGCTACGCCCACCGTATTCAGTTTTTCGATCCTTACCACAGCGCGCCCGGCAGGAGTCGAACCTGCGACCCGCGGCTTAGAAGGCCGCTGCTCTATCCAACTGAGCTACGGGCGCATGCTTATGATCCCGTGGGGTTAGCGTCAACCTCTTTCGCTTCCCCGCCCGCTACTGTACCTCCTGGAGCTCGCGCGCGCTGATCCCGAGGAGGTAGAGGATCGCGTCCAGGCCCGACGAGGAGATGCTCGTGTCGGCGGACTCGCGCAGCTTGGGCTTGGCGTGGAAGGCGATGCCCAGCCCGGCGCGGTCCAGCATCAGCGCGTCGTTCGCGCCGTCGCCCACGGCGATGACTTGGTCGAGCAGCACGCCCTCGGCCTGCGCGATGGTCTCGAGGAGCTCGGCCTTGCGTTGCGCGTTGACGATGGGGCCCACGACGCGGCCCGTGAGCTTGCCGGCCGCGATCTCGAGGTTGTTCGAATAGGCGTAGTCGAGATCGAGGCGGCGCTTGAGCGCCTCCGCGGCGCGCGAGAAGCCGCCGCTGATGACCGCGATGCTGTAGCCGAGGCGCTTGAGCACGCGCACGAGCGTCTCGGCGCCGTCGGTGAGCGGCAGGTCCGCCGCGATCTTGTCGAGCACGGAGACGTCGAGCCCCTTGAGCAGCGAGACGCGCTGGCGCAACGACTCGTCGTAATCCATCTCGCCCAGCATGGCGCGCTCCGTGATCTTCGAGACCTCAACGCCCACGCCGGCCGCGCGCGCCAGCTCGTCGATGACCTCGATGCGGATGAGCGTCGAGTCCATGTCCATGACGACGAGGCGCTTCGAGCGGCGATAGAGGCTCTCGCGCTGGAGCGAGACGTCGAAGCCCGCCGCCGTCGCAATGCCGAGCAGCGTCTTCTTGAGGATGTCGGCGTCGCGCCCCGCCGGCAGTCGCGCCTGGATCTCCACCGAGGACAGCGTGTCCTCCTCGGAGAGGCGGCCGATCTTTTCGATGTTGGCGCCCTCGGCGGCGAGCGCCGACGCGATGGCGTGCAAGTGCCGCGCGCCGAGCGCGGGCGCGATGGCCGTGATGACGTAGCGGCCGCCGTCGCCTTCGGCGGGTGGCGCCGTCGAGGGCGAGACCGGCGAGACCGGCGAGACCGGCGAGACCGGTTTGAAGTCGAGATCCATGCCGAGCTGCTTGGCCGTGAACAGCAGCTCCTTGAGGACGTCGCGGTTGCCCGGAATGCCCACGAGCAGGCAGAGCGTCAGCTGCCCCTGGACGACGACCTGCTCGATGTCGAAGAGGGCCGCGCCCTGCTCGGCGAGGATGCCCGTGAGCGTGGAGGTGACGCCGGGGCGGTCCGGTCCCGTGACCGTCACGAGGACGCGATCGAGCGAGGTCAGAGGCGTGGCCGGTTCGGTCATGGGCGCCCGCGATCTTAGTGGTTCGGGCCCCCGGGCAACAGCCCAAAACGGACACGACCGAAGCGGTTCGCGATAGGCGAAGCGTCCGGCGGATCGCCGCTCACTCGGCGGGTGCGGCGGCCGGCGCGGCTTTGGCCTTGGGCGCGCTCTTCGACGCCGCCGAGGCCTTGGCTGCGGCACGCGAGGCGACGTCATCCGGCGGCGCCTCGTTGGCTGCCTGCGCCTGCGCGAGGCGGGCGCGCCAGCGCGTCTTGAGGTCGGCGTCGGGGTAGCGGCGCAGCAGCTCGCCGTAGGCGGTGATGGCCTCGGACCAGCGACGGGCCGCGAAGAGCTCGTCGGCGCGGCGGGCGAGCGCTCCTTGCGACATGGCGTCGTCGGACTTGCGTTCCTTCTCGTCCTTTTCGTCCCTGGCGGGCGCGCTCGCCGACATCGCGGCCGGAGCGGCCTTCTTGAGGGCGCGTGGCGCGTCCGAGACGCTGCCCGTGGTCGCGGCCTTCGGGGGTTTTGCCCGCTTGTCGGCCGGTTCTCTTTCCGAGGCTTTTTCGGCTTTTTGCTCTTCGCGCAGCACGTCGCTCTCCGGCGCCGGGGCGACGGGGACCGCGCTGCCCGCGGCCTCGTCGTCCGCGAACGCATTGCTGGCAACGTCGCGCTTACCGAGAGCGCGGCGGGTGGGGGCCGCCTGCGCGCGCGGCGCCGCAGAAGGCTTGGCCGGCTCTGGCGCCGCGGCCGCGGGAGCGGGAGCGGATGGCGCGCCGCCCTTCCAACCCGAGGGTGGGCTGGCGAAGCCGCCGAGACCCGACGGAGCGGCGCTCCCACCGCCCACCGGCGGCGCGGCGCCGGCGCCGGACGCCGAAGGCGCCGCGCCGAGATCGTTCAACCCGGCGGCCGAGCCGTGCGCGCGGGCGAGGCGCTGCGCCGCCGACTTGGCGCCGAGCAAGCCCGGGCGTAACCCGCCGCTCGCGGAACGCCCGCGCTTGGCCGCCGCGTCGGAGAGCTTGTCGAGCAGGCGCGGATCGAGGCGCGGGGGCTCGGCGGCGCGGGGCTCTTCGGCCGGCGCCGACGCGGGCCGAGGCGGCTCCGCCACTGGTGGCGCGGAGCCCGTCGCCACCTCGCGGCCCGCCTCCATCGTCCGCTCAGGCTCGAGGAACACCTTCGAAGCGATCACGACCACCGCGACCGCGCCCACGGTCGCCAGCGTCGGGAAGGTCCACCTGCCCCGCAGCCGCTCCCAAAAGGACGGAGCGCGCGGCGCCGGCG
>DASXOE010000162.1:0-7185 GCA_036494575.1 Polyangia bacterium
TGCGGCGCTTGGGGCCGTTCGACGACGCCGTGACGGCGGCGCTCGAGGCCATCGAGCTCGCGCCCGCGCGCACCGTGCTCGTGGGCGCGCGGCCTGATCGCGCGGCCACCGATCTCGGCTGGATCGCGCAGGGGCACCGCCTCGGCGCCGCGGGCGCCGCCCGGTCAGTCGAGAGCTTCGTCGAGAAGCCCGCGCCCGCGGCCGCCGCCCGCCTCTTCGAGCAAGGAGCGCTCTGGAACACGCTCGTCATCGCGACAGACGGGGCCGCGTTCTGGCAGAGTGCCCTCGACATGCACCGCGCGCTCGCGGAGTCTTTCGAGCGCTGCCGCGCGAGCGTCGCCACCGGGCGTGAGGAGTCCGTGCGGCGCGAGATCTACCAGAGCATCCCCACACTCGACCTCAGCCGCGACCTGCTCGCGGCGCGCGCGGGCCTCGCGGCCGTCGAGATGTCCGACGCGGGATGGTCTGACTGCGGCACGCCCGAGCGACTGTTCGAATGTCTCGAGGTCAGCGGCGAGCTGGACTGGCTGCTGCGCCGGCTCGGTCGAACGGGTGGACAGGTGGCGCGTTTCGAGCCCGGCCTCTGAGGAGCGCGTCACTCCCCAGGGACGACGACCCGCTCGGGGTCACCCTTCGGTAACCGAAGCGCAGTCCTGACCCGACGAAGGCGCGAAGCGCCGCGCGCTTCGTCCTGGCACGCCGCTCGCTGAGAACCCAGGGGAGACATGTCCGCCCCGATGGCCACCGAACCCGCAACGACCGCCGACGCGGCGCCCCCGGCCCCGCCCGCGACGAGGAGCTCGATCGAGATCTCGCCCCGCACGATGCTCGTGGCCGCCGCGATCATCGGTGGCCTGTGGGTGCTCGTACGGCTGTGGCCCGTCCTGCTCGTCGTCTCCATGGCGCTCATCGTCGTCGGCACGCTCAATCCCGTCGTGGGCGCGCTGCAACGCCGCGGGCTCCGGCGCGGAACAGCTGTCGCCTCGACCTTCCTCACGCTCCTGGCCGTCCTCACGGGCCTCGCGCTCGTCACCGTGCCGGCGCTCTGGGCCGAGCTCTCGCGCGTCCTGCACGATCTGCCCGAATGGCAGACGCGCGCGGCGACCTGGTTCGAGCGCTCGACCTTCACGACGCCGCTCGCCCAGTCGATCCGCAACGCCGATCCAGGCAAGCTCGTCGTGGGCTCCAGCCGCGAAGCGGTCGAGATGTCGAGCCGGTTCGGGGCGCGGCTCGGCTACCTCGCGACCACGATCGCGATCGCGGTCTATATGCTCGTCGATCCCGAGCGCTCGCAGGGCGCCCTCTACGCGATCGTGCCGCGGCAATATCACGTTCGGCTCGCGCGCGTGCTCCTCAACCTCGAGACGATCGTCGGCGGGTACATGCGCGGGCAGATCCTGACGTCGGCGGCCATCGGGGTGTACGTCGCCGCGCTGCTCACGGCGTTCCGCCTGCCGAACGCCGTGGCGTTCGCCGTCTTCGCGGCGGCCGCCGACGTCATCCCCTTCATCGGAGGCGCGCTCACGCTCGTGCCCATCGTGCTGGCCGCCCTGCCCCAAGGCACGACGGTCACGATCGCGCTCGTCGTCCTCGTCATCCTCTATCAAGAGTTCGAGAACCGCGTGCTCATCCCCCGAATCTACGGGCGGGTGCTGCGGCTCAGCGCCGTCAGCGTGACGCTCGCGTTGCTCGTGGGCGGCCAGCTGCTCGGAATCCTGGGCGCGTTGCTCGCGCTCCCGCTCGCGGCGGGGCTGCGCATGGTCGTCGCGGAGCTGCGCGTCGAGCTGCCGGGGCAGCCGGCCGAATCGGCCGAGACGCGCGCGCGCGACGAGCGCGCCGAAGAAACCTACGAGGCGCTCACGAAGGGGGCGCCGGCCGAGGAAGCGGCCGTGGTCGCCGTCGCAATCGCGGACGAGATTCGAAAGAGAAACGCCTCCGGTGGCGTATCCAGCGTCGGCCGAGCTTTCGTGGCCGGCGCGAAACCCTGAAGTGAGGAGACAGAGACATGCTCTACACAATCGCACTCATATTGTTGGTCCTGTGGGCCCTCGGCCTCGTTGGTTCGTACACGATGGGCGGGTTCATTCACCTGCTGCTCGTCGCGGCGATCGTCCTCGTCCTCGTGCGCATCGTCCAGGGCCGGCGCGTGCTGTGAGCCGGTCCGAGGTCGCGGCGACGAGCGCGCGGAATGGGGCGGAGCCCCCGCTCCTCGCGCTCGTCAAGGAGGTGATCGACGGCCTCGGGACGTTGCTGACGGGCCACGTGCGCCTCGCGCGCGTCGAGCTCGCAGGCGACGTCGCCCGCGCGAGCCGGCGCGTCGCGCTGGTCTCGCTCCTGTCGGCGGTGGGCCTGGTCGGCTATGGGCTCGGCTGCGTGGCCGGGTCCCTCGCGCTCTCGCGTTTGATGTCGGCCCCGCTGGCCTTTCTGGCCGTGGGGGGCGCGAACCTCCTGGGCGCGGGTCTGGCGCTCGGATGGATACTGTCGCGTCCGGCCGCGCCGCTGCTCGGCGAATCCGCGTGGGAGCTCGATCGCACCGTGTCGGCGCTGAAGGCGAGCGCCACGACGGCGGACCCCGCGAACGACGGTTCCTTCGACAGGTTGGTGTCGCATGACGTCGCTTGATCTGCCGTGGAGCGGCGCCCCGGCCGCGCCGAGGGAGAAGGAGGTCGCGGAAGTCGAGGCCGAGCTCGAACGCGCCCGCGACCGCCTGGCGTCCTCTCTGCGAACGCTTGGCGAGGAGGTCGTTCGCCGGGGCGATTGGCGCGCCTGGGTCAGGACCAATCCTTTCCTCGTGCTTTCGGGCGCGCTCGCGCTCGGATTCTTGTTGGGCCGCTCGACAACCCGGAGGTGATCGTCATGGGAACGTCTGAGACTGAAGGCCGCAAGGCCAAGGACGCCGCGAAGCCAGATGGCGGCGTGGCCATTGAACCGCTCCCGCTGGACGTCGTCGCGCTCGTCGAGGCACACCCCGTGGCGACGCTCGCGACCGCTCTCGGCCTCGGCTACACGCTCGGGGGAGGCCTCTTCACGGGCTTCACGGCCCGGCTCCTTCGCTTGGGTCTCAAGCTCGGCGTCCAGCTCGCGCTGGTCCCGGCGCTCGAACGCGAGGTGTCTGGCCTCGCGTCGACCATCGGAAGATCCCTCGACAAGAACGTGGATGGGACCACGGAAAAGCGCGGCACCCGCGCGGCGCAGGGCCATCATCGCCACTCAGAATCGTAAGCGCCCTGGCAACCTTGAACGGCGAGGGGTTGACTTGGAAGTTGTACACCTTAGATTTACACGATGATCTCGAATTTGGAGGTCTAGGTGCGCGCGCCCGGCCGCACTGCGAGCGAGGCTGCCGGCCCTACGCCTGACGAAGGCGACGCCGGAGGCGCACGCGGTAATGGAGGCGGAGGCCCATCGTCGGTGATCGTCTCGCCCACCGGGGGTCCCGGAGTGACCGGCGTCGCCGCGCAGCCCAACCACGTCGTTCAATTTTACGAGGACGACCGCTTCCTATGCGACAGCGTCGCGCAATTCATCGCCGTCGGCCTCACGAACGGCGAGTCGGTGTGCGTCGTCGCGACGGCCCAGCATCGCGCCGCGTTAGCCGCGCGCCTCGGGCGGCTCGGGCTTGGCGTCGAAGAAGCGCAAGCGCGCGGTCAGCTCGTCTGGCTCGACGCGCGCGAGATGCTCGCGAAGTTCCTCGTCGAGGACATGCCCGATTGGACGCTGTTCAGCGGCCTATTCGGCGGCATCATCGACGAGAGCCGGCGCCGCGATCCCCTCGCGGGCGTTCGGGCCTACGGCGAGATGGTCGACGTGCTCTGGCGCGAGGGCAACAAGCAGGCGGCGCTGCAGCTCGAGTCCATGTGGAACGAGCTCGCGAGCAGCCGCTCGCTGTCGCTGCTGTGCGCCTATGTCATGGGCAACTTCTACCGCTCGGGTGACGCCCAGTCCTTCCGCGAGGTCTGCCGCGCCCACGCGCAAGTTCTGCCGGCCGAGAGCCATCCGCTCGTCGCCGAATCCGACACGCAGCGCCGCGAGCTCGGCGAGCTGCAGCAGCGCGCCCGCTCGCTCGAGAACGAGATCGAGCACCGCAAGGAGCTCGAGAGCGCGCTGCGCGAGGCGCTCATCCGCGAGAAGGAGGCCCGCGAGGAGGCTGAGCGCAGCGTGCGCTACAACGAGATGTTCGCGGGCATGCTGGGCCACGATCTGCGCAACCCGCTCTCGGCGATCACGACGGGCGCCAATTACATCGCGCGCCTCAACTCGAGCCAGAAGGCCACGAAGGCGGCCACGCGCATCCTCTCGAGCGCCGAGCGCATGGCGCGCATGATCGATCAGCTTCTCGACTTCACGCGCATCCGCGTGGGCGGCGGGCTCCCGCTCGCGACGACGCGCTTCGACCTCGAGGAGCTCTGCTGCAAGGTCAAGGACGAGCTCGAGGCGGCCAACCCAGAGCGCACGATCCTCGTCGAGGTCGTGGGTCACGCCACGGGGACCTGGGACCATGACCGTCTCCTGCAGGTGTTCTCGAACCTCATCGGCAACGCGCTCCACCACGGCGCGGAGGGCGCCCCCGTGAGGATCCGCTGCGATGGCCGCGATCCGACGCACGTCGAGATCTCGGTGCACAACGGGGGCGTCGTCTCGTCCGAGGTGCTGCCCGTCCTCTTCGAGCCGTTCCGCGGCAACGCGCGCTATCAGCGCACGCGCGGTCTGGGACTCGGCCTTTTCATCACACAGCAAATCGTGAACGCCCACGGCGGCACGATCGAGGTGGCGTCCGACGAGGCGACCGGCACGACCTTCCACATCTGTCTGCCGCGCGATCCCCACCTGCCGAAGGCCCTCGCCTCCCCCCCTGCACCAGGGGTGCATTGAACCAGCCAGCGCGGACGATCATGGTCGTCGACGACGAGGAGACGATCTGCGAGACGCTCAGGGACGTCCTCGAGGAGGAGGGCTACCGGGTCGCGGTCGCCTGCGACGGTGTCGACGCGCTCTCGCAGCTGCGCCGCCTGAAGGTGGCGCCGCGCATGATTCTCCTCGACCTGCTCATGCCACGCATGGACGGCAACGCGCTCTTCGCGACATTGAAGGCCGACCCCGAGCTCGCGGGCATCCCCGTCGTCATCTCGACCTCCGATCCATCGCGCGCGCCGAGCGGCGTCCTCATCATGAAGAAGCCGGTCGACCTGGACATGCTGCTCGACACGGTCCGCAAGTACTCCGCGTGAAGGCGGCGACGTTCCGGGGCGGTAACTGCGGGGCCTGTCCGGTGACATGCGCGACGGGCGGGACGCGGAAGGCTGGGCGCGTCGGCTTGGCACGTCCGTTGAAACGAAAGGAGGCGCAGCTCAACCCCGCTTGAAAAGGAGATTCCCATGTCAGCCGCCAGCTCGACCATTTCCAGCATCGCCAATGAGCTCGAGAAGATGCCCGAGCGCGTCGAGGACGCCCGCAAGGCGCTCGACGGCTTCCGCAGCGACGCCCTGCGCGTGGTCAAAAAGTACCCCGGCCGCTCGCTCGTCGGCGCCTTCGCCGTGGGTTTCGTGATCGCGAAGATCGCGAAGGTCTTCTGAGGCGCGAGCGGCCGCCGCGACGTCCGCTCGCACCCTAGCGCGGGCGGGCGTAAAGTCGGCAGCCATGAAGCCCTTTCTGATCCGCTACAAGTTCGATCCCGCGAGCGGCTCCGAGGAGGAGTGGAACCGCCAGGTCGCCGCCTTCATCGCGGCGCTCGAGACCGATCCCGAGCTCAAGGGGCGGATCAGCTATCGCTGCATGAAGGTACGCGACGGGCGCGACTACTACCATCTCGCCGAGCCCCTCGACGAGGAGGCGCCGAAGCTCCTCCAGCAGCGCGACTGGTTCAAGCGTTACACGGAGGAGACGAAACGGGCCGGCGGCGGCACCGTTGAGGTTTTGCCGCTCGAGGTCATCGCGGAGACGAAGTTCGGCTGAGCCTGTGATTTCAGCGGGCGACCGAGTCAGCCTGCGTCATTCCCCGGCTCGCGGTGAGCCGTCCCCAGCTACCGAGGTCATTTACTTGTGTTGAATCCGCGCCCCTCGTCCAGGCGGCGCGTGTAACTCCGACACAGGTGGTGCCCCGCATGTCCACGCGCCGAAGCTGCTCAACGCGAAGGGCTGGTCTTCTCGTCTGCTTTCTCGCCGGGCCTGTTTGCGGGTTCGCCTGCAGCAACGCGGCGCCCCCCCGCAACGTCACCGGCGGCGCGGGTAGCTCGAGTAGCGGCAACGGCGGCTCGTCGGGCAGCAGCGGCGGAGACGGCACCAGCAGTGGCAATTCCGGATCCTCGGGCGGCAGTGGCCCCACGGGAGTCGCCGGCGGTGGCGACGCCGGGTCGGCCACGCCCGATGCCGGCACCGACGCTCCATCCACGCTCGACGCTCCCGTGCTTCCGCCTGGTGATGGTGGTGGGGTTGCCAACTGGCCCCAGGCAAGCGGCCCCAACGGGACCTGGCGGGCGGACGTCGCGAACGCGCCCACGTCGTGGAGCCTGGCCGCCAACCAGAACATCCTGTGGCACCAGCCGCTGCCCAACGAGGGGCAAGGCGGCATCGCCGTGTGGGGCGACCTGTTGTTCCTGGAGACGTATGCCCCCGGGGTCACGAGGGACAGCAACGACGTCGTCGGGCACGCCATCGACAGGAACACCGGGATGATCAAATGGTCGACGCCCGTCATGAAGGGAAATGGGGAGTTGGCGCCCGTCGCGTACCAGTACAGCGACGCCACGTCATGGTCGCCGATCACGGACGGCCAGTACGTCTGGTTCTTCAATGCGGGCGGTCACGTGGGCTGCTGGCCGGTCAATGGCGGAGCCGCGGTTTGGGAGAGGGACTTCATGGGCCAGCGCGCCCAGTACCCGTTCAACCGCCAGCACGAGCCCATCCTGTTCGGCGACACCATCATCCTTTTGTCGGAGCTCGGCGCTGGCGATCCGGCCCCCAAGAACGTCGGATGGGAGTACCTGCACGGCCTCGACAAGATGACGGGAAAGACCACCTGGGTCGCGGAGGACGCGTCCACCTTCTACAACACGGCCTTCGTGGGCACGCTGCCCGACGGGAGCCCGGCAATTCTCCATGGTCGCAATCCGGGGATGCACGGCGCCGTCGAGACGCCCGTCGGGCTCAGCATGACGAGCCTCGCCACCGGCACCGTCGGAAAGTCTC
>DASXOE010000163.1:0-47948 GCA_036494575.1 Polyangia bacterium
TTTCGCCCGGGAGCTGACAAACGGTGCTGACGGGACCCCTGACGCAGTCTTGCCCGGTCGGACAATCGCTCGCTTCCGCGCAGGTCTTGTGGCAGGTACCGAAGGAGCACGACAGCGGGCTCGTGCAGTCTGTGCTGACGAGGCACGCCTTGCCCGCCGATGGCGCAGTCGTCGAGCTGCCGGAGCACGCGCCGAACACCAAGACGCCGACGAGAAAGCATTTTGACAAGAGAGAATTCACGATCAGCTCCTCCGAATGATTGTGAAGACCTGTGTATCACTGCCGTTCTCGAAGATCGAGCCGCCGGCCGTTAGGCCTCGCACAGTTTCGACCCTCCGCCGTATGCTCGCCACGTGGGTGAACGACACCAGCGGGCTCAGACGGGGGCGTGACGGGCGGGATGTGGCAGACGCTCGCCTCGCTGGTGCTCGCGATCGAGATTCACGGCGCGGGCGAGTGCCCCGCGGCCGTCGACGTCGAGCGGCGACTGGGTCCTTTGCTCGGCGCGCCGACGGCCGCCGACACGGCGGACGTCGCGACGATCAAGCACGCCGCCGACGGCACGCTGTCGGTGGCGCTCGCGGACAACGCCGGCCGCCCGCTCGGTGATCGGCGCTTCCCGCGCGCGGGGAGCTGCGAGAATCGGGCGGAGACGGTGGCCGTGACGCTCGCGGTCTGGGAGGCGCAGATTCACCCGGAGATCGCGCTGCGGCTCGACCGCCTCTCTCCCGAGGCGACGCCGGCTCCCGCGCCACCAGAGTCGACGACGCTGCGGCACGTCCCCGAGGCCCCGCCGCGCGCCGCCACGGCCTTCACGCTGGGCGCGTCCCTGGCCGGCGATTGGCAGTCGGGCGCGGTGGCGCCGGCCGCGCGTGTCGAGCTCGGGCTCGGGCGCCCGGGCGGTCGGTGGCGCGCGCGGTTCGGCGTGCTCGCCGTGGCGCGCCACACAATTGACGTGGTTCCGGGACGAGCCAGCTGGTGGCGCGCGGCGCTCTCCGTCGGCGCTGACCTGGACGTGGCGCGCGGTCGCCGCTTCGCGCTCGTGTTCGGCGTCGATGCCCTGGGAGGCGTCGCGTCGATCTCCGGGGTTGGCTTCGCCATGAACCGGACCTCGCACAGCGTCGACGCCGGCGGCGGGCTCAGGGCCCGCGCCGAGTGGCGCCCGGGGCGCGTCAGGCCGTGGGTCGGCGTGTCGCTCGTCGGATGGATGCGCAAACAGAGCCTGGATCTGGAGGGAGAGGGCGCCGCCTCCGCCCTGCCCCGCCTCGAGCCGCTCGCGGCCCTGGGCGCCGATATCGCCTGGTGAGTTGAAACCTTTCGCCCATCGGCGACACTCAAGGGGGGCATGACGAAGGCGGTGGTGCGCGAAAGACGTGAGCCGGGGGCCCCGCCCGGGGCGCGTCCCGCGGCGACGTTCGACGCCATCTACGCCGAGCACGCGCAGACCGTCGCGCGCTGGGCGACGCGCCTCGGCGGGCCGCACGCCGACGTCGAGGACATCACGCAGGAGGTGTTCCTGGTCGTGAACCGGCGCCTCTCCGAGTTTCGCGGCGACGGAAAGATATCGACCTGGCTGTTCGGCATCACGTCGAAGATCGTCGCCAACGAGCGGCGGCGCCGGAAGCTGCGCCAGTGGTGGTTCCGCCTCGTGCCGAACGCGGGCGAGCGCGAGCCCGTCGCGGCTGACAGCGCGCTCGAGCAGCTCGAGACGCGCGAGCGCCGCGCCCTCTTCCAGCGCGCGCTCGAGCGCCTGAGCGAGCGACAGCGCCGGGCCATCGTGCTGTTCGAGCTCGAGGAGCTGTCGATCGACGACGTGGCCGCGCACCTGGCGCTGCGCCCCGGCAACGTGCGCGTGCTGCTGCACCGCGCGCGCGCCGCGTTCCTCAAGAGCATGGTCGCCTGCGAGCTCGACGAAGCGCTCGCGACGCACGCGCCGGCCCCCACGGGCGCGGCCAAGGAGAAGCGATGAGAGCAGAGAACCAAGATCCGACCGGACCGACGCGCTGGCGCGAGAGCGGCGGCGATCCGAGCGCCCTGGGCGCCCGGGCGGCCGAGCTCGTGGACGCCATGCGCGAAGCGCCGCCGCTCGGGCCCGAAGCGCTCTCGCGCATCAGGGCAGGCGTGCTCGCGCGGCGGCCGTCGCGCGTGGGCACCCCCCTGCCGCTCGGGCTGCGGTTCGCGCTGCTGACTACCGTCGTGCTCGCGTCGGTCGCGACGGCGAAGGGGACGATGTTCCTGTGGCGGCGTCACGTCGAAGCGGCCGCCGCGGTGACGCCGCCACATCGCGCCGCGCACGAGCGGCCTCGGGCGATCGCGACCGAGGCCGTCACTCCGCCCGTGATCGTCGAGCTCCCGGCGCCGCCGGTGGCGCAGCCCGCGACGACGCGCGCGCCCGCGCGTCGCCGCGTCGCCATGGCCGAGCCGCGCGCCGCCCAAGGTCGGTCGACCGAGGCGTCGACCGATCCGTCGACGGAGGCGCGGCTCCTCTCGCGCGCTCTCGGAAGGCTGCGTCATGCTCACGATCCCGCGGGCGCGATGGAGCTGCTCGATCAATACGCGCGAGCCTTCCCGCACGGAGTGCTCGAGTCGGAGGCGCTGAGCGCGCGGCTCGAGGCCGTGATCCAGCTCGACGATCGCAAGACGGCCCTGGCGCTGCTCGACCACCGCGAGGCCTTCGCGGGACGCCTGGGCGCGCAGCTCCTGCTGACGCGCGCCGAGCTGCGCGCGAGCGCCGGGCGCTACGCCGACGCCGTGCGCGACTTCGATCGGCTGCTCGGCACGCAGGAGGCGATGGGCGCCGCCGACCTCGAGCGCGCCCTTTACGGCAGGGGTGTTTGCCTCGGCCACTTGGACAAAGGCGAACGGGCGCGCGTCGATCTGGCCGACTACCAGCGCCGTTTTCCGTCGGGCAAGCACGCTGCCGAGGTCGCGCGTCTGCTGAAAGGCGCCGGGGCCGAGAGCCGACCGTAACCTTTTCGCGCGCGGCGACACTCAGCGGGTCGAGATGAAGACATCCGCTCTTCCGAGGACTCCTTCCCTGGTCGCGGCCGCTCTGGCCGTCATGGCGTTGGCCGGATGCGGCGCGCACAACGTCATCGGCGGCGGCGACGGCGGCGCCGGCTCGACCGGCAGCGCGGGCGCGGGCGGGCACATGGCGACGGGCCCGAAGTGCACGCCCACGGCCGCCACGGAAGCCACGTGCGGGAACGGCGTCGACGACGACTGCGACGGCTTCGTCGACTGCCTCGACAGCGAGTGCGACGGCCAGCCGTGCGCCGCCGGCCTCACCTGCAGCGGCGGCGCCTGCCGCGCCCCCTGCGCCGCCGGCACGACCTGCGTCCCCGAGCTCCCGACGATCCAGAACGTCAAGGTCACGACGCGCGGAGACACCGCGACGATCGAGTTCGAACCCATCGCGGGCGCGCTCGACTACCGCATCTATCCCGAGCCCGCCGCCGGCGACTGGCTCATCGGCGCGAGCGGCGAGGTGGGCGTCAAGAACGGCATCTACCGCTGCGCGGGCGACCGCGTGTTCCAGGCGCGCGAGGCCGACACGGCCAACCTGTTCGACTGCTCGCTCGCCGGCTGCGACAACGCGCGCCACGACTACGTCCGCACGAAGGAGGAGGCCACGCTCGGCTACGTCTTCCTCACGCCGGGCACGGACCGCATGCCCGTCTATCGCGTCGCCGATCCCGCGGGCGGCGGCGGCTTCCGCAACGCCGACTGGGTCGTGCCCCTCTACGCCGAGGCCAACAGCGCCGAGTACGTCATCGACCCCGCGACGCGCGACATGCTGCTCGCCAAGGGCTGGCGCGACGACGGCATCGTCTTCTACGCACCCGCGCAGACGACGGCGTCGGCGACGAAGACCGTCTATCGCATCAAGTACGCGCCGGGCGCCGACTGGCAGGGCGACAACGTCGTGTTCTTCTTCACGGACGGCCCCGAGCACGACGCGCGCGCCGCGCAGCCCGCCAAGGACATCGGCGACCTCGGACCGCGCTTCAAGATCCTCGCGACGCAGGAGGCGGGCAGCGTCGCGCTCCACCGCGTGACGTACCCGGGCAGCTTCGACGTGCTCGCCGCGGGCGACGCGCGCTTCGACCAGGTCCTGCACCAAGGCGTGCGCCCCGTCTGGTCGCTCACCTGGCCGGGCGTCAAGCAGAAGACCCGCTTCATCATCGAGGCGCTCGACGCGGGCTGCCCGTTCCCGGGCGGGTACATCGCGGCCACGCACGCCGCCGCCGACATCGATCGCACGAGCGGCATGCCGTTCAATCAGCCGTCGCTCACGCTCGACGAGGCGCGCCTCAGCTCGGGCGAGGTCTTCGTCAACGGCCAGCACGACGCCGCGAACCGGCCCAAGCCCGTGGCGCGTGCCTACGTCGACGTCACGCCCGAGCCGCAGCCGGCGATGGACTTCCTCGCGACCTTCGACGACGGCGCGCCCTGGGAGCCCTTCACGAAGTGGAAGGACAACAACGCCTTCATCTTCCGCAACTCGACCTGGGCCATCGACACGAGCGGCTGCACGGACAACTTCACTTTCGGGCCCGTCCTGGGGCAGTTCGTGCTCGGGTTCGCCGACGGCGGCTCGAGCTGCAACGTCAGCATGACCCCGCGCAAGGTGCCCACGAAGGTGGCGGCCGACACGTATCTGCACGTGCGCATGGCGTCCGACATCCCGTCGACGGGGCGCCGCTATCCCCAGATCCTCATCACGACCGTGCCGCTCATGGACGATCCGCCGGCCAACGCGGGCAACATCGACGACGTCCCCGTGCACAACCGCCTCGGAAACTTCCCGTACGAGGTCGCGGGCGCCGACATGAAGCTGGGCACGGCCGACGACGTGCCGGCCACGGGCGGGCAGTCGATCGTCGTGCAGCCGTTCGGCGGCTACCAGGAGACGCAGATCGAGTACTGCGACGCGCGCGGCTGGGGGGTGAGCCAGCAGTGCAACCGCGCCAATGTCTACGGGTTCCACGCGGGCGACTACCAGGACACGTGGAAGCAAGCCTGGACGCCCGTGCCCGTGCAGGGCGACGTCGCTGGCTACGACCGGCCCGTGCAGTGGGACGTCTACACGACGACCTCGCGGGTCTACGTGTTCATGGACGGCAAGCCCTCTGCGTGCGCCGTGCTGCCGGCGGGCCGCATGCCGGCCGGCCCCGTCACGGTGGCCTACCGCGCCGTCATCTATCACTGCGGCATCGACGAGACGGTGACCCCCGTCGACACGGGCCACCAGTACGAGCACAACTACAGCCAGTGCCACAGCGATCGGCACATGGACGACTTCGGCATCGAGCTCGCCGTGCCCGCGCCCACCTGGGACGAGACGCTGCTCCCCTGCGGAACGAAGTGGTATGGCGGCACGTAACGCCGCGACGGCGCTTTTGCTCGCGCTCGCCGGCGCGTCAGCGTGTGGGGGCGCCACGCCAGCCGCGGTGAGCGGCGCGGGTGGCGCGAGCGGCGGTGGCGACGGCGGCGGCGGCGCGGCCGGAACCGACGATCCCGAGCCTGTCTTCACTGGCGAGGCACGCGCGGCGCTCGCGGCGCTGCGTTACGACGACGGCCCGCCGCCGCCCGATCCCAGCGACAAGGTCGCCGACGAGCCAGCGGCGCGCGCCTTCGGCCAGCGCCTGTTCTTCGAGGCGGCGCTGTCGGGGCGCTTGCTCGAGGGCGACAACGACGGCACGAGCGCGACGCTGGGCAAGCAGGGCGACGCCGGCCGCGTGAGCTGCGCCGGCTGCCACGTGCCCGCCGGCGGCTTCGTCGACACGCGCAGCCCGCACCTGCAAGTCTCGCTGGGCGCGCAGTGGACGCAGCGGCGCACGCCGACGCTGCTCGAGGTGGCTTTCGCGCCGCTTTACAACTGGGACGGCCGGCGCGACGCCATATGGAACCAGGCCCTCGGCGTCATGGAGAGCAACCACGAGCTCAACTCGGGGCGGCTGTTCGTCGCCGAACAAATGTTCCGTGTTCACAAGGCCGAGTACGAGGCCCTCTTCGGCGCGCTGCCCCCGCTCGACGACGCGACCCGCTTCCCGCAGCTTCAACCCGACACCACGGGCTGCGTCGAGATCGCGACGAGCCAGGGCTCGAAGTTCAGCTGCCGCGGCGTGCCCGGCGACGCGGCCGACTACGACGGCATGAAGCCCGCGGACCAGGCGCTCGTCACGCAGGTGGCCGTCAACGCGACGAAGGCGCTCGAGGCCTACGTCCGCCTGCTCCGGTGCGGCGCGGGCCGCTTCGACCAGTGGCTGGCCGGCGACGTCACGGCCCTCTCGCGCGCCGAGCAGCGCGGCGCCGCGCTCTTCGTGGGCGCCGGAAAGTGCGTCTCGTGCCACGCGGGACCGCGGCTCACCGACGGCGCCTTCCACGACGTCGGCGTGAGCCCGGCCGTCGTCGCCGTGGCCATCCAGGACCTCGACGACCGCGGCGCCGCCGTCGGTGTCGCCGCGGCGCTGGTCGATCCCATGAGCACATCGGGGGCATTCAGCGACGGGGATCGACACGCGCTGCCCGCCGCGACGACGCCGGCGCTCGAGGGCGCCTTTCGGACGCCGACGCTGCGCTGCGCGGCCGATCACCCGAGCTTCATGCACACGGCGCAGCTCGGCACCCTCGATCAGGTCATGGCGTTCTTCGACCGCGGCGGCGATCGCGCGGGCGACTACCCGGGCACGAACGAGCTCCAGGCGCTCGGGCTCTCCGATCGCGAGCGCGCCGACCTCGTGGCCTTCATGGGCGCGCTCACGGGCCCGGGCCCGGCCGCGGCCCTGATGGGCCCCCCGCAATGAAGACCGCCGCCGGGCTCGTCGCGCCGCCGTCACATGCTTCGACCTCGTGCTCGGTGATCACTGAGAGGCTGATGAGGAGGCTCATGAAGCAATGTCGTTCGTTCGTGGCAGCGGTCGGCTTCCTCGCGGCCTGTTCGTCGCCCCAGGGCGACGGCTCGACCGACGCGGGCGGCGTGGGCGCGGCGGGCGCGATGGCCGGGTCAGCGGGCGCCGCGGGAAACGCCGCAGGCGCGGCGGGCACGGGCGCCGCGGGCCACGGCTCCGTGGACGCCGGCGTGACGCCGCCCGCCGACGCGTCGGGGGCACAGTCGGAGACCGCGCCTCCGCACTACGGCGACGGCGGCATTGAGGCTGTGGGCGCGACGCCGCCCGCCATGTGGGTCAACGTCACGGCCAACCTCGCGGGCATGCCGTCGGAGTGCGGCAACACGCCCTACCTCGCTTCGCACCCGGCGTACGACATGCTGATCACGAGCGTCGCCAAGCACGGCCTTTGGGCCAGCACCGACGGCGGCACGAGCTGGAAGCAGCTCTGGGCAGCGGCCGGCATGCAGCAGATCACGAACCGCGGCTCGTCGATCGTCTTCGACCCCGTGCATGCGGATACGTTCTGGGAGTCGGGCATCTACAACGGCCCCGGCGTCTACCGCACGAGCGACAACGGCACCACCTTCACGGCGCTCGGCGACGCGCACCACATCGACTCCGTGAGCATCGACCTCGGCGATCCTCTGCGCATGACGCTGCTCGCAGGCGGGCACGAGCAAAAGCAGACGGTCTACCGCTCGGCGGACGGCGGCGGCACCTGGACCAACGTCGGTCTCAACCTCCCCGCGGGCACGAACTTCTGCACGAACACGCTCGTCATGGACAAGAACATCCACCTCGTCGGCTGCTCGGGCTACGCGGGCGGCACGGACGGCGTCTTCCGCACGGTCGACGGCGGCAAGAACTGGACGCCCACGACGACCGCCTCGGCGGCCGCCCTCCCCTTGTGGGCCTCCGACGGCACGATCTACTGGTCGCTCATCTACGACCACGGCCTCATCGTGAGCAGCGACCAGGGACGCACGTGGACCCAGACGATCCAGGGCGGCACGCTCAAGACCGGACACCCCATCGAGCTGCCCGACGGGCGCATCGTCGCCCAGGGTGGGCAGACCCTCATGATCTCCACCGACAAGGGCGAGACCTTCAAGCCGCTCGGCACGGTGCTGCCGTTCAACCCGAACAGCATCAGCTACTCGCCCTACCGAAACGCCTTCTTCATCGAGCAGTTCGACTGCGGCAATGCCGTCGTCGCCAACGCCGTGAGCCGCTTCGGGTTCGACTACCGCACGCAGTGAGCGGCGTCGGCCTGAAGCCACGTCCGAGAGTCACGCTGCTCGCGCCGGCGCCGATGCCGATCGCGCCGCTTTCATTCCGCGTCTCCGACGATGAGGTGCGGCCCTGGCGTCATCTCGATCGAACCATCAATGCTCCGCATCGCTTTCCTCCATCTTCCTGATGACCGTCGCGATCGTAGCAGCGTCGACCTCGGCTCGCTTCATCAACGAAGTCGCCCGGTATACGTCGTCGGAATCGATGGCATCGAAGAAGTCGTCGACCTTCTCGATGGCCGCCAGTCAGGGACGCTCACGGATATGCAGGTCACATGGACGAGCGGCGTCGACGTGGGCGCCACGACCGCCGCGACGGCCACGATAAAGATCCCAACGAGCCCATTCCCCGCGGAGATCTTCTGCGCGGGGAAGGACACCACTGTTCACAGCCTCCCCGACGCCGCGGGCGGCGGCCTTCAGTTCCGGCTCTCGACCCTCACCTCGGGACCGGGTTGCGGGACGGTGCACCGAGGAATGCTCCACGCGTGTTGGAGTCCCTGACGCCAGCCGTCCCGGACCAGGTCGCCGAGAACCGGCCTTGTCCGGGCTGGAATGGCGTGCAATCATTGATTGGTGTGGTGCGCGCGGCTGGCTCTAGGTTGCTTGGGTCTCGTGAGCTTCGGCTGCGGCTCCGGCCCTCTATCTCCTGGCGTCGGCTCCACGACCGGCGCTGTAACCGGCTGCGAGGTCGGTGCCCCCCTCAAAGGCGCCGCCTATGACCTCTCGAAATCACGATTCGCGTTCGGGTCCGCACCGGTTCGCGACGACCAAAATGGCTTGGTTCGCTGGGTCGGCGCTGACGGCGTCGTCGCCATCGAGCAGAGCGGCGGTGAGCTCGGCATCATGAACGGCGGCGCGCCGGAAGCGGGTCTTCCAGACTGGAGCAACGACCCTACGGCGCTCGGCGCACATGTCACCGCCTATTTCGCGTCGTTCGGCGTCAGCTCCTGCCAAGTTGCGGACGCTGGGGTCAATGGCGGCTCGGGCGGGTTGACGATCGTGCTGTCGCGATCCGTCGACGGAATCATCGTCGGTGAATCAATCGCCTACGCCAAGTTCAACAACCAAGATCAGTCGACGACCGAGGGCTTCTATTGGCCGACGATCCCGGCCGACGTGATGACCAGCGCTCGTGCTCTCCACGACAAGCTGGCCGACCCCGCCCAGCTCGCGGCGTACAAGGCGACGTTGCCCGCGGATGCTCAGGGCGATGGCGTCGTCAACCTTCACCACACGAGCTCGGCGTCAACGGCGTCGTTCGCGGCCGCCGCGACCTACGACGTCGAGCCCCCTCCCAGCGTGTTCGGTCGCGGCGCCACCTTGAGCTTCGACGCGGCCGGCGCTCCCGTATCGATGGATTGGTAGCTCGGCTGCCGCAAGCCGGGCCCGCCCTGGTTCGCCGCGCGCGAAGTGCTCACCTGACCGCGGCGCGCGGTGCCGCGCTCGCCGCGGATGCCGTCCTCGCGAAGTCAACGAGGCGCGCCGCCAGGCGCGCGGGATCGTCGAGGTGGGGGCAATGCCCGAAACCCGCCGGCTCCTCGATGACCGCGTGCCCTGGCAAGTGGCGCCGAAAATAGGCGAGCGAGCTCGGCGGCAGCAGACGCTCGGACTGACCCCAGAGGAGCAAGATGGGCATCACCAGCGCAACCAGGAGGTGAGGCGCGGGCACGTCGTCCACGGTCGCGGCGTCGACGAGGTCGCGGATGGCCGCGCGCCTCATGACGTCGCGAACGCCGGACGCGATGGCGGGCAGGAACCATGGCGTTCGATGGTAAAGGCGCGCGAGCAAGCGCCGCGCCTCCGCAGCGGATTCGATCTTGAACGTCCCGAGGAGCTCGTCCCACTCCTCGGGGGTGGTTTGCGCCGCGGCTGGAGAGACCAGCGCCAGAGCCGCGACGCGCTCGGGCCGCTCGAGCGCATACCGAAGCGCGAGCGCTCCGCCGAGGGAGCTGCCCACGAGGACCATCGGCTCGTCGATCATGGTGTCGAGCGCCTCGCGCACCGCCGCGAACAGGCCTTCCGGCGTCAGCCGCCCGAACGGGGGCTCACTGAAGCCATGCCCGGGAAGGTCCAGCGCCACGATGCGACGGGCGTGAGGCCGCATCCGCGTGAGCAGCGGCCCGAACGCAGTCGCCGTCGAGCCGAGGCCGTGCAGCACGACCGTCGTCGGCAAGAGGCCGGTCCCTGGCGCATCGAACGCGTGCAGTCGGTCCGGCCCAATCGCCAGGACGCGGCTCTCGAAGCCTCGGCGATTCAAGACGAAGCGCCCGGCCTGCTCGACGGCGGACAGCAGCCCCCATTTCCTGGCCATGACAAAGTTTACGGTTTGTCCGGGAGGGCGCCATGCCGAAGCTCGTCCATCGCGGCTTGGAACCCCGCCGCGAGCTCCTCCGGCTGGTCGATGACCGCGGCGTCCGCGAGCACGCCCAGGTGCAGAGCCCCCGCGTAGCCGAACAAGGTGACGCTGAGCCCGACGCTCGCCGCTGCCGGCGCCCACACGACGATGGATCGCACGCGCTGTCCCGCGAGGAGGACAGGAGAGGGAGGCCCGGCCAAGCTGCTGACGACCAGACTGGCGCGCCGCGACCACCATCGCACCGCCCAACGCTCGATGGCGGGCGCAGCGGCTCCCGCCAGCCTCATCAGGCCCAACGCCAGTCGCAGCGCGCCCCCACGGCGAACGGCGTCCATGTCGCGCGCGATGACTTCGAGCCGGGCGCGTGGATCGGCCACGGCGATGGGCAGGCGCACGAAGACCGACGCGTAGTGATTTCCGAGACCGTCGCTCGACGCCTCCGAGGGCGCCGCCACGGGCAGGAGGGCCCGGACGGATCGGGGCGCCTGGCCGCGCGCCCCCGAGTTGCGCGCGAGGGCGCCGGCCACGGCGGCCAGGAGCACGTCCGCGACATGATGTCCCCGTGCGCGTGCGACCGACTTGACCGAGTCCATCGAAATCGACGTGGACCAGGCCACGCGCTTGTGGCCACTCAGAGGACGGCGCAAGGCGCCGGCCGGATCGGCGGACAGCACGAACAATCGGAAAAAGCCCGCGAGCCACGCCCACAGGCCTCCCCGTCGACTGACCTGGGACGAGCGTGAGGACGCGACCGCGATTCCCGCCGTGCCGCTCCTGACGCCGTCCGCGAGCTCTCCGAGCAAGGAGACGAGGGCGCGCCCGTCGGCGATGCAGTGATGGAACCTGGCGATCAGCGCGGAGCCCTCCGGGACCAGGTCCACGAGCTCGAGCGTCCAAGGGGAGCGATGCTGCGGCGGCGGCGCGCTCATGCGGTCGGCGGCGAGGCGGACGAGGGCGTCGCGGTCCACGGCGTGGGGCGGGCTCAGCTTCAGGACGTGCTCGCCGAGGTCGAAGCTGATGTCGTCGCGCCAACACGGCCTCGCGAACCGATGCTCCGGCTCGACCACGTGCTGCCGGAACCGCCGGTGCGGGAGCAGCTTGCGACTGACCACCTCCGCGAGCGCGTCGAGCGCGAGCCGTTGGTCGAAGAGGAGCAAGGCCCCAATGACCATGGGGTTCTCGGGAGTGCCCATGTACCAGCGCGCAGAGTCCTCGCGCGAGAGGCGCTCGAGCTTCGTTACAGTCGTCGGGTTCTGGCTCACCACCCAAAGATAGTCACGCGTCTACCGAGAGGTCCCTAGGTTGCGAGGCCTCCGCCGCGTGCGCATTTTTTTTGAAACAAAGGAGCCCTCATGAGCACTTTCAGAAGCATCAGGAACATGCCCTTCTTCCCCGTCATCCCGATCCTCCCCGCCGCGCTCCTCGTGGTCTCGATGGCGACTTCGATTCGCGCGCTCCTGCGCACGAGGCGTCTCGAGCGACGGCTCGCCGGAGGCTGACCATGAAAAACCCGGTGATTCACTTCGAGATCTATGGTGACAATCCGGACGTCCTCGCGGGCTTCTACTCCTCGCTCTTCGACTGGAAGATCGAGACGACGCCTGGAACGGAAGGAACCTACTTCTTCGTGAGGACGGTCGACACCGACGCCAAAGGAACGCCCACGCAACCGGGCGGCATCAACGGCGGCATCACGAAGCGTCCCGACAAGGACGCCCCCCGGTCGCTCCACTATGTGGGCGTCGAGTCCATCGACGGCGCGGTCGAACGCGCGAAGGCACTTGGCGCCAAGCTCGAAAAGCAGAAGGCCGCCGTGCCGGGCATGGGCTGGTACGCGATCCTCACCGATCCGCAGGGCAGTCCCTTCGCGGTGTGGCAGACGGACGCCAAGGCCCGATAGCCCAATCTCAGGAGAGAGCTGCACTCCGTCTCGCTGTCTTCACAACCTCGGGCCGATGATGGCATGGTGAGGCCCATGGGCTCCGCCGAGGCTCCCGTCCGTGCCGACCAAGCGTTCCGCGAACGTGCGGGCGAGACCTGGGTCCTGCTGCAAGAGCAGACGGACGCGCAGCTCGACCCGTTCGGCCGCGCGGCGATCGAGAAGCTCGGGCTGACGTCGGGGGCTCGGATCCTCGACGTCGGCTGCGGATGCGGGCAGACCTTGCTCGAGCTGGCCGAGCTCGCCGGCCCGAGTGGCCACGTCGTGGGCGTCGACGTCTCGGAGCCGATGCTCGCGCGCGCCCGGCAGCGCGTGGCCGGTCATTCGGGCATCGAGCTCTGCCACGCCAACGCCCAGACGCACCCTTTCGCGGCGGATGGCTTCGACGCCCTCTTTTCGCGTTTCGGCGTCATGTTCTTCGAAGACGCACGCGCGGCCTTCGCGAACCTGCGCCGGGCGCTCCGGCCGACCGGTCGCATGGCGTTCGTGTGTTGGCAGGCCCCCTCCGACAATCCGTGGGCCGAGCTTCCCTTGCGGGCCGTCATGAAGGTGCTCGGCACGAACGAATTGCCGGAGCTCATTCGGCCCGGGTGTCCCGGACCTTTCTACTTCTCCGATCCGGAGCGCGTCCGAGCGATCTTGTCCGACGCCGGTTTCTCCAGCATCGAGATCGAGCGTTTCGCGACACCGCTGAACGTCGGAGGCGCCATGACGCTCGCGGAGGCGACCGCCTACTGTCGGCAGATTGGCCCAGCGGCGCGCGCCATGACGGATGCGCCCGCTACGCTCCGTCCCGCGCTCGAGGCCGCGATCGCGAGCGCGCTGGCGCCGTTCGTCAGTGAACGTGGCGTCTGGATGAAAGCGGCGGCGTTCATCGTCACCGCCAGCGTTCGCGCGTAGCGCGAGCGAGATGGTCAGGCGATGGCTTCCTGCACCTCCGCGGCGGGCAAAGGCGCCTTCGGTCCATGCCCCTCGATTTCGATGACGGGCAGCGGAGCCGTCCCGAACTTCGCGCAGCCAAAGAGAACAGCCGAGACGCCCAAGTAAGCGAGGGCGACGACGGGTGACTGACCGATTCCGATCGACTCGCCGTGCATGAAACCGAAGAAGGTCAACCCGGCGCCGGCGAGCGCGAAGGCCGAGGCGCGCCGGAACTGGTGATCGATGATGAAGGCCGCGATGGCGCCGAGGATGAGGCCGCCGAGGATGGCGCCGTCGCCCAGCACGGCGAGCCCGTGATAAAGGACGCCCTTCTGTCCCAGCTTGTCGAGGCCCACGGCAGCCGCGTTCGTCCCGGCCGCGGCGAGCGCGTTGTCGATCTGCAGCTTGCCCCACGCCGCGAGGTGGGGCGTCAGCGCGAGCACGATGGCCGGCGCGTGGTTCTTGGGTGACTCCTGAAAGGCCTGCGAGCACATGAGCATGCCGATGTAGAGCAAGATCGGCGAGATCGCGACGACGGGCACGAACGACACGATGACGGAGATGATGCCCAGCCAGGAGAGCAGGATCACCGTGACGCCCGTGGCGGCCGAATAACCGATCCGTCCGCCCATGGCCTTCCACCCCGGGTGGCCGATGTACACGGCGTTGATGAACGGGTTGCCCATCATGCAGCCGATGAGGCTGACGACGCCGTCGGCCGTGAGGACGCGCGTCGTGGGGAAGCTGTCGCCGGCGACCGCGGCGCTCTCGACGTTGTCGAGCGCCTCGACGAGATCGTAGATGCCGAAGGGGATGGCCGTCACGAGGATGACGCCGAGGAACTTGAAGCCCGAGAACACGTGACCGATGGCCGGCAGCGGGAGCGAGAAGCCGAAGTTGGCGAACGAGCTCACGAGACCCGCCTTGCTGAGGCCGCCGAAGTTGAAGCCCAGCGCAGTCGAGCCCCACGCGATGGCCGTCCCCACGCCGATGGCGACGAGGCCCGCGGGAACGCCGCGGAAATAGCGCACGCCGCCGAACCAGCTCACGAGGATCACGGAGAAGCAGACCATGCCGATGACGGGTGTCATGAACATCTCGAGCGCAGGGCGCATCGAGATGAAGGCCACCGAGACGCCCGCGAGCGTGCCGAGCAGGGCGGCGCGGGGGGTTATCTTGCGAATGACGGGGCCGATGAAGCCGCCGATCATCAGGACGAAGCTCTGCACGAAGACCCAGGTCAGTCCCGCCTCCCAGCCCTGGACGGGATCGCCCGTCCGCGTGGCGATGGGCAGCATGATCACGAACGTCACGACGAACATGTGCGGCACGCTGATGCCCGAAGGCAGCGCGCACACGTCCGTTCTCCCCGTCTTTTGTGCGAGCCTGTAGGCGAGGCGCGCGTAGTAGAGCGTGCTCAGGAAGAGCATGAGCCCGGTCGCGGGCAGGATGCGCCCGAAGACGAGCGCGTCGGGCATCTTGACGACGAAGCGCAGGAGCCCCGTGAGCACGAGCAGGTTTACGAGGATGTTGGTCCCGAAGCCGAAGAAGGCGTTCCAGTCGCCCGGTGTCCACAGCTTCGGCTTTTCTCCCGGCGCCAACGTTTTCGGTTCGCTCATGTCGCCCTCCCCTCTTCGCAGTTGCCGATGCGGCTCACAGTCCCGCCATGAGCCCTTTGAGCACGCGCTTCGAATCAGACACCCACCCGAAGATGCCTCCTTGCGCCTTGATCATGCGCAGCCCCATCTCGTGAAACTCGGGGAAGTACGACGCGCAGCAGTCCCCGGGCACGATGCAGCGAAAGCCGCGATCGTTGGCCTCGCGTACGGTCGTGTGCACGCACACCTCGGTCGTGACGCCGCAGACGATGAGGTTCTCGATGCCCCGGTTGCCGAGGATGGCGTGCAGATCGGTCGCATAGAAGGCGCCCTTCCCCGGCTTGTCGACGACGGGCTCGCCCGGCCGCGGATACAGCGCCGGAACGATGTCGTGGCCGGGCTCGCCGCGCACGAGGATGCGCCCCATGGGCCCGGGCGCGCCGATGCGCTTGCTGGGCGCGCCCCGTTCGACCTTGGCCTTGGGCGCGTCCGAGAGATCCGGTCGGTGCCCTTCCCGCGTGTGAATGACGAGCAGGCCGCGGCGGCGCGCGCCCTCGAGCAGCACGCCTATGGGCGCGATGGCCTTCGCGAGGAGCGAGACGTCGTTCCCAAGCGCCTCGCCGAAGCCGCCCGGCTCGAGGAAATCGCGCTGCATGTCGATGACGACGACGGCGGTGCGGTCGAGGTCGATCGTGACCGGTTCGGGCTCGGCGTCGATCTGCGTCGTCGTCATGGCGAGCCGAAATTAGCACCGCGAGAGCCAACGGAAGGTTTCCGGCAGATGCGATGATCGTAACTTCGCTGGGACGTCGGAGACGCGCCGCGCTTTTTTACACGAATCGGTCGCGCACGAAATCTCCCCGTTACTTGCCGTTGGTACGGTCAGCGCAATGACACGTCACCTTCGTCTGCGGGTATCGTCCGTCGTCTTCTCCGTCCTCGTGCTGGCGCTTTCGATCTCGAGGGTGGCGGCCTCGCCCGAAGTCGGCGGGAAAGGCCCCCTGCGGGTGGGCTTCTCGGACTGGCCAGGCTGGACGGCCTTCGAGATCGGCATTCAAAAGGGCTGGTTCAAAGAGGCCGGGGTCGACGTCAAATTCGACTGGTTCGAGTACGCGCCATCGATGGATGCCTTCGCGGCCGGCAAGATCGACGCCGTCATGATGACGACCGGCGACGCGCTCGTCACGGGCGCGCCCGGACCGCGCAGCGTCGCGATCCTCGTCACCGACTACAGCGCCGGCAACGACATGATCGTCGCGAAGCGCGGCATCAAGGACGTCAAGGGCCTCAAGGGCAAGAAGGTCGGCCTCGAGGTCGGTCTCGTCGAGCACCTCATGCTCGACAAGGCCCTCGAGAAGAACGGCATGAAGGAGGCGGACGTCAAGATCGTGAACGTCCCCACGAACCAGACCGGGCAGGCGCTCGCCTCGGGCAGCGTCGACGCCATCGGTGCCTGGCAGCCCAACGCCAACCAGGCGCTCAAGGGCAGCGCCGGCTCGAAAGCCGTCTTCACGAGCAAGGACGTCCCGGGCCTCATCTACGACCTCGTGTGCGTCAACCCGAAGAACCTCTCCGAGCGCCGGGGCGATTGGGTGAAGTTTGTCCAGGTCTGGAACCGCATCGATAAGTTCGTCATGGATCCCAAGAACAAGGACGAGGCCGTCAAGATCATGGCCGGCCGCGCGGGCGTGCCACCGGAGGAGTACGCGAAGTTCCTGCCAGGGACGCACTTCCTCACGCCCGAGGAGGCTCTCAAGCGGTTCGACAAGAAGGAGACACTCGACACGCTGCTCGGCAGCGGCAAGGTCGCCGACGCCTTCAACGTCGCGAACAAGGTCTACAAGGAACCGCAGGCGGTGGCGTCGTACATCGACGGCTCGCTGTCGAAGGAGGCGCTCGGAAAGTAAGACGTCCAGCGGCTCGAGGACGCCTGGAGTCAATCGATGAGTCCCTCGTCGTCACCTCCGTGGTTCCGGCCGCTCGCCGGGCTCGCCCCGCGGCGCTCGCGCCAGCTGTGGGCTCTCTCCTTCGTCCTGCCGCTCGCGCTCTGGTCCGTCGTCAGCTACGTGCCGTTCATCTGGCACCCGATGCTGCGCGTGACCGATGCGGGCGACGTCTCGTGGCTCACGCCGGGCGAGCTGGCGCCGCGCGCCGACGTCGAGCGCGAAAACCAAGCGGTGCGCGCGCGCGGCGGCCACCCGGCCAGCGGGAAGCCAGCGAACCCGGTCTTCTTGCCGGCGCCCCACGAGGTCGCGCGCGCCCTGGTGACCGGCTTCACGACGCCGCCCTTTCGGCAAGACGAGCCGTGGCTGCACCAGAGCCTGTGGCACAGCATCCAGGTGATCTTCTGGGGTTTCCTCATCTCGTCGAGCGTCGGCGTGCCGCTCGGCATCCTGTGCGGCGCGCTGCCCGCGATGGCGCGGCTCACCGAGCCCTTCATCGAGTTCTTCCGCTACCTGCCCGCGCCGGCCTTCGGCGCGCTCGGCGTGGCCGTGCTCGGCATCGAGGACGCCCCCAAGATCGCCATCATCGTCATCGGGACGTTCTTCCAGCAGGTGCTCATCATCGCCAACACGACGCGCCGTATCGATCCCGCTCTGCTCGAGACGGCCCAGACGCTGGGCGCCTCGCCGCGGCACCTGCTCCTGCGCGTCGTCGTGCCCGGCGTCGTCGCCGACGTCTACACCGACATGCGCGTGCTGCTCGGGTGGGCCTGGACGTACCTCATCGTCGCCGAGCTCATCGGCGTGAGCTCCGGCATCACCTTCTTCATCAACCAGCAGGCGAAGTACCGCGCCTACGACCGGGTCTTCGCCGCGATCGTCGTCATCGGGCTCGTGGGCCTCGGCACTGATCTCGTGCTCGCGTCCCTGGGCCACCAGCTCTTCCCCTGGCTCAAGACGGCTCGTCGAGGCTGGTTCTCGCACGCCGTCGCGTTCGCGCGGCGCGACCGAACCTCGCCTCGCCCGAGCGAAGGTGCCGGCTCACCGGCCGCCGAGGAGGCGCGCGTCTGATGGAGACGCTCGCCCTCCCGAGCTATCGAGCGCAGGACGCCGCCGTGTCCGCGCGCTTCGCGAGGCTGCGCCAGCGGCCCGTCATCCTCGACGTGCAGAACCTCGAGAAGGCCTTCGTGACGGCGGACGGCGAGAGGATCGTCGCGCTCGACCGCGTGAGCTTCCAGGCGCACCGGCGCGAGCTCCTTTGCGTCATCGGGCCCTCGGGCTGCGGCAAATCGACCTTGGCCCGCCTCATCGCCGGGCTCGAGCCCTGCTCGGGCGGCCGCGTGCTGCTCGACGGCAAGCCCGTCGACAGTCCGGGGCCCGACCGCGGCATGGTCTTCCAGGGGTACACCCTCTTCCCGTGGCTCACCGTCCTCAAGAACGTCATGTTCGGCCTCGAGGTCTCGCAGGGCCTGTCGTCGAACGGCGCCGAGCTCGAGGCGCGCCAGTGGCTCGAGCTCGTGGGCCTCGCGAAGTTCTCGGCGAGCTATCCGCACGAGCTTTCGGGCGGCATGAAGCAGCGGGTCGCCATCGCGCGGGCGCTCGCCAACCGGCCGCGCATCCTGCTCATGGACGAGCCGTTCGGCGCGCTCGACGCGCAGACGCGCGCCCAGATGCAGTCGTACCTGCTGCAGATTTGGCGCGAGGTCGACATCACGATCGTCTTCATCACGCACGATCTCGACGAGGCCGTGTACCTCGCCGACCGGATCCTCATCCTCGACGCGCACCCGGGACGCGTGCGCGAGCTCATGGAGGTCGCCGTGCCCCGACCGCGCCAACCCGCCCAGTTCCGCTCGCCGACGTTCGCGGCGGCGCGCCGCCACCTCGAGGAGCTCATACACCCCCCCATCGAGGTCGCCGCGGAGCGCCTGCCGCTGCGCCGCATGACGGTCGTGGGCGACGATGTCGAGTAGCGGCGGACCCGAGAAGACGCTCGTGCTCGCGGGCGGCCAGGCCTGGTCACGCCGCATGAGGCGCCGTCAGGCGCTGCGCCTCACGGACGACGCGGGCGCGGCCTGCGTCTCGGCGCTGTTCTTCAACGCCGACGATCCGCTCGAGCGCTACAACATGGCGGACACGCTCAAGGCTCAGTTCACGGCCTATCTCACGGCCGACCGCGTCCTCTACTCCGACATGGGGCGCGTGCTCTGCTCGATCACGCGCGACACCTGCGGCTGGCACGACACGATCTCGGGCTGCGGCGACGGCGCGACGTCGCGCCTGCGCTTCGGCGCCGGCCCCTACCAGGATCTCCGCAATGACTTCCATCGCAACGCGCACGACAACTTCCTCGTCGAGCTCGGCAAGCACGGCCTCGGGCGGCGCGACGTCGTCGCCAACGTGAACTTCTTCGTGCGCGTGGGCGTCGACGACGAGGGCGGCCTCCGCTGGATCGCGCGCAACAGCAAGGCGGGCGCGGTCGTCGAGCTGCGGTTCGAGATGGACACGCTCGTCGTGCTCACGAACACCCCCCATCCGCTCGACCCAAAGCCGACCTATGGACCGCCCGCGGTGACGCTCTCGCTCTTCGAGGGGCCCGGGCCTGAGTCGGACGATCCGTGCCGCATCTTCCGGCCCGAGAACGAGCGCGCGTTCGCCCTCACCGAGGCCTACGTCGCCGAGCGAAAGGGCGTGTTGTGATGGCCGCGCTGTCGGACAGCCACCTCGATCCTGCGCAGGCTCGTGTCGACGTCGTGCTGCCCGCGGGCCAAGGGTGGACGCACGAGCTGGCGGCGGGCGACGTCTTCCGCATCGTAGATCTGGAGGGCAACCAGGCCGTCGACACGCTGTTCTTCGACGCGCGCGACACCACCGAGCGCTACAGCGCCACCGAGACGATGCGCGCGCAGGGCAACATCTACCTCACGTCGGGGGCGGTCCTGCGGTCGAGCGAGGGACGGCCGCTGCTCACGATCGTCGCCGACACCTGCGGCCGTCACGACACTCTTGGGGGCGCGTGCTCGGCCGAGAGCAACCAGGTGCGCTACGGCCTCGCCAAGAAGAGCATGCACAACTGCCGCGACACCTTCCTGCTCGCGCTCGCGCGCCACGGGCACGGCCTCACGAAGCGTGACCTGCCCAGCAACATCAACTTCTTCATGAACGTCCCCGTGACGCCCAAGGGCGCGCTGACGTTCGCGGATGGCGTCTCGGCGCCCGGGCGCTACGTCGAGATGAAGGCGGAGACGGACGTGCTCGTGCTCATCTCGAACTGCCCGCAGCTCAACAACCCCTGCAATGCCTACAACCCCACGCCCGTCCGGCTCCTGGTCTGGCCGGGGGTCTGACGGGCGGGCGCGCGTGTTCCGCAAGGTCCTCGTCGCGAACCGCGGCGCGATCGCCCGCCGGATCTTCCGCACCCTCCGGCGCATGGGCGTCTCTTCGGCGGCCGTGTACTCCGACGCCGATGCCTCGGCGCCGCACGTGCTCGCCGCCGACGAGGCGGTCGCCATCGGCGCGGCGCCGCCCGCCGAGAGCTACCTGCGCGGCGAGGCCATCATCGCCGCGGCGCGCGCCCTCGGAGCCGAGGCCATCCACCCGGGATACGGGTTCCTGGCCGAGAACGCCGACTTCGCGGCGGCCTGCGAGTTCGCGGGTCTGGTCTTCATCGGACCCACGCCCGAGCAGATGCGAGCGTTCGGGCTCAAACACACGGCGCGCGCGCTCGCCGCCGCCAATGGCGTGCCGCTCTTGCCGGGCACGGAGCTTCTCTCCGGCCTGGCCGAAGCGCTGCGCGCTGCCACGGCCATTGGCTACCCGGTCATGCTCAAGAGCACGGCGGGAGGCGGCGGCATCGGGATGCGCCGCTGCGCCGACGCCGCCGAGCTCGCCGCGGCATATGACAGCGTGGAGCGGCTCGCGCGCACGCACTTCAAGGAAGCGGGCCTCTACCTCGAGAAGCTCGTGACGCGCGCGCGACACGTCGAGGTGCAGATCTTCGGCGACGGCGCGGGGACGGTCCTCGCGCTCGGCGAGCGCGACTGCTCGCTGCAGCGGCGCAACCAGAAGGTCATCGAAGAGACGCCCGCGCCGGGACTCTCGCCGGCGACGCGCGCCGGATTGCTCGAGGCGGCCGCACGCCTCGGGCGCGGCGCGCGTTACCGGTCGGCGGGTACCGTCGAGTTCATCGTTGATGCCGACGGGCGCGCCGCGGGCGCGTACCACTTCCTCGAGGTCAACACGCGCATCCAGGTCGAGCACGGAGTCACGGAGGAGGTCACAGGCGTCGACCTGGTCGAGTGGATGGTCCGCCTCGCGGCCGGCGATCTCCCCGGGCTCGCGGCGCGGGCGCCGCGCAGCGCAGGCGCGTCGATGCAAGCCCGCCTCTATGCCGAGGATCCGCGGCGCGATTTCCAGCCGAGCTGCGGACACCTCACCGAGGTCGTCTTTCCCGACGACGTGCGCGTCGAGTCGGCCGTCGACCGCGGCACTGTGGTCACGCCGTTCTATGATCCGCTGCTCGCGAAGATCATCGCGCGCGGCGCGACACGCGAAGATGCCCGCTGCGCGCTCGTGTCGGCCCTCGAACGCTGCCGCATCGCGGGCATCGAGAGCAACCGAGACTACCTCGTGCAGGTGCTCGAGGACACCGCCTTCGCGGCCGGCGACGTGCACACGGGCTTCCTCGCCGACTTCTCGTACACGCCCAGGACCATCGAGGTTCAAGACGGCGGCACGCAAACGACGATCCAGGACTATCCGGGCCGCCTCGGATACTGGGAGGTGGGCGTCCCGCCCTCGGGACCCATGGATGGGCTCTCATTCCGGCTCGCCAATCGCCTCGTCGGCAACGCCGAGACCGCGGCCGGCCTCGAGTGCGCGCTCGTCGGTCCCTCGCTGCGCTTTCACGCCGCCGCCCTCGTCGCCCTCACGGGCGCCGACATGCAGGCCACGCTCGACGATGCGCCGGCGCCGCGCTTCGGCGCCTTCCCCATCCCCGCCGGCGGCCTGCTGCGCCTCGGCGCCATCCGGGGCCCGGGCAACCGCGCCTATCTCGCCGTGCGCGGCGGCCTCGAGGTGCCGCAATACCTCGGCAGCCGGGCGACCTTCACGCTCGGGCTCTTCGGCGGCCACGGCGGACGCGCGCTCTTGCCCGGGGACGTCCTCCATCTCGGCGGCCAGCCGCCGATCTCGTCGCCGACGGAGGACCTGCCCGACGAGCTGCTGCCACGTCTCGGCTCCGAGTGGGAGGTGGCGGTGCTCCACGGGCCCCATGGCGCGCCGGACTTCTTCCAACCGGACGACATCACCGACCTCTTCGCGACGGGTTGGCGCGTCCACTACAACTCGAGCCGCACGGGCGTGCGCCTCGTGGGTCCCAAGCCGCGCTGGGCCCGCAGCGACGGCGGCGAGGCAGGGCTGCACCCTTCGAACATCCACGACAACGCGTACGCCATCGGCACGATCGACTTCACGGGCGACATGCCGGTCATCCTCGGCCCCGACGGCCCGAGCCTCGGCGGCTTCGTCTGCCCGGCGACGGTCATCGAGGCCGATCTCTGGAAGGTCGGCCAGCTCAAGCCAGGAGACACAGTGCGCTTCCGCGCCGTCTCGCTCGAGGAGGCGCGCGCGCTGCGCGTCTTGCAGGAGCGAATGATTGAAACGTTGCGCTCGCCCGAGACCCTCCACCCATCGGCGGCACGGCCCGCGCGAAGCGAGCCGCCCCCGTCCTCCTCAGCGATCCTCGTCGACAGGCCCGAGCGCGCGGGCCTGCCGGCCTTCGTCATTCGCCAGGACGGGGACGCGAACGTGCTCTGCGAGCTCGGACCGCCGACCCTCGACTTCGCGCTGCGCTTCCGCGTCCACGCCCTGGCGCAGGCGCTGACCCACCGCAACGTCCCGGGCGTGATCGACCTGACGCCGGGCATCCGCTCGCTGCAGGTTCACTACGACGACCGCGTCGTACGCGAGCGGCTGCTCGAGGACATCACGGAGGCCGAACGGACCCTGCCCGCTACTGACGCCATCGAGGTGCCGTCGCGCATCGTGCACCTGCCGCTGTCGTGGGACGACCCGGCGACGCAGCTCGCGATCCGCAAGTACATGCAGTCGGTCCGCCCAGACGCGCCCTGGTGCCCCAGCAACATCGAGTTCATCCGCCGCATCAACGGCCTCGCCTCGATCAACGAGGTGCGCGAGATCGTGTTCGCGGCGACCTACCTCGTGCTCGGCCTCGGCGACGTCTATCTGGGGGCGCCCGTCGCGACGCCGCTCGATCCGCGCCACCGCCTCGTGACCACGAAGTACAACCCCGCTCGGACCTGGACGCCCGAGAACGCCGTGGGCATCGGCGGCGCCTACCTGTGCGTTTATGGCATGGAGGGCCCAGGCGGCTACCAGTTCGTCGGCCGCACCTGCCAGATGTGGAACCGCTACTTCGAGACGCGTGAGTTCCAACCCGGCCACCCGTGGCTGCTGCGTTTCTTCGACCAGATCCGCTTTCACCCCGTGAGCGAACACGAGCTCCTGCAGTTCCGCGCCGACTTCCCGCGCGGCCGTGCCCGGCTGGACATCGAGCCCGCGACGTTCCGCTTCGCGGACTACCGCAGATTCCTCGAGGAGAACGCCGCGTCGATCGCGGCGTTTCGTGTGAAGCAACGGGCCGCCTTCGGCGAGGAGCGCGAGCGCTGGGCCGCAATGCCCCCGTTGCCCGAAGAGCCAGACGCGCCACCCGCGGACGAGAACGAAAAAGAGTGGCCCGCCGGCTTGGTGAAGGTCCCGTCAGTCGTGACCGGCAGCGTCTGGGAGGTCGTCGCCAAGGAAGGCACCCGCGTCGCGGCCGGCGACAAGCTCGTCATCCTAGAGACCATGAAGATGGAGACGCCCATCGTCGCGCCGGTGACCGGCATGGTCGTCGCCGTCATCCAGAAACCCGGGACACTCGTGACGGCCGGTCAGACCGTCGTGGTCCTTGACCCGGCATCTCGGGGTTGATCGTTCTGGGATGTGACATCGTGGAGAGCAAGGACGCTGTTTGTCCAATTGGACCTGCCTAAGCCCTTCGCACGAGCACTCGCAGCCTGATGCAGGCGTGCGGGGCCGCAGCGAGACTCGATTGGGCATTGTTTGCTCCTACCGCCTCCGAGCGAACAGTGCCCAATCAAGATCGCCCGTCGGGGCGATTGGAGTCGTTGACGACACTCTCACACGCTCTCGAGACATGGGCCGAAGCCGTGTCGACAGCCTCTGGCTCACACTATTAAGTGCTGACGCACGATCTCGTCGGTGAGCTCGCCGATTTTGCCTTCCGCGACGGCGTGGCCGCGATCCATCATGCAGAAGGAGCGGCCCACGCGGCGGGCGAAGGGGAGCTTCTGCTCGACGGTGAGGACGGCGAGGCCGGCTTCATTGAGCTTGATGATGATGTCGCCGATCTCGTGGACGATGTTGGGCTGGATGCCCTCGGTGGGCTCGTCGAGGATGAGGAGCTTGGGCATCTTGGCGTCGATCGACAGCGCGCGGCCAATGGCGAGCTGTTGCTGCTGCCCGCCCGAGAGATCGCCGCCGCGGCGGCGCAGCATCTTCTTGAGCACGGGGAAGAGCGTGAAGACCTGCTCCGGGATCGAGCCGCGCCCCCCGCGCGCCGCCAGGCCCACCTGCAGATTCTCCTCGACCGAGAGGTCGGAGAAGATCTCGCGGCCCTGGGGCACGTAGCCGATGCCGAGACGCGCGCGCCGCTCGGCGGGCGTGCCGAGCAGCTCCTGACCGGCGAACCTCACGCTGCCCGACGTCGCGGGGAGCAGACCCATGATGACCTTGAGCAGCGTGGTCTTGCCCACGCCGTTGCGGCCCATGAGGCAGACGCAGCCGCTCGCAGGGATCGTGAGGCTCGCGTCCCACAGGGTGTGGCTCGTCCCGTAGAACTGATTGACGCCCGAGACGGCGAGAACGGGCGCCAACGCGGGCGGGCTCACGTCGGGCGCGCTGACGGCCGCGGTGGTCATGTCCCGAGGTAGACCTCGATGACGCGCGAGTTCTTCTGGATGACATCCATTGGGCCCTCGGCGAGGACGCGCCCCTCGTGCAAGACGGTGACCTTGCGCGCGATGCTGCGCACGAACTCCATATCGTGCTCGACGACGACGACCGTGTGCTCGCCCGCGAGAGAGCGCAGGAGCTCCGCGGTGCGCTCCATCTCCGGTTGGGTCATGCCCGCGACCGGCTCGTCGATGAGCAGGACCCGGGGCGCCTGCGCGAGCAGCATGCCGATCTCGAGCCACTGCTTCTGGCCGTGCGACAGCAAGCCCGCCTGGCGGGTGCGCAGGTCCGAGAGGCCGATGATCGTGAGGACCTCGTCGATGCGTGAGCGATCGGCCTTCGAGAGCCGCGCGAAGAGGCTATGGAAGACGCCCTTGTTCCCGTGCAGCGCGAGCTCGCAGTTCTCGAAGACCGTGTGCTTTTGGAAGACCGTCGGACGCTGGAACTTGCGGCCGATGCCGAGCTCCGCGATCTCGCACTCCGACATGCGCGTGAGGTTGTTGAGGCGGCTCTCCAGATAGACCGCGCCCTCGTCGGGGCGCGTCTTGCCCGTGATGACGTCCATGAGCGTCGTCTTGCCGGCGCCGTTCGGGCCGATGATGCAGCGGAGCTCGCCCCGGTCGAGGAGCAACGTGACGTCGTCGAGCGCCTTGAAGCCGTCGAAGCTCACCGTGAGCGACTCCGCCCACAGCATGATGGGCGGCGCCACCAGCTTGGGGAAGGTCTCGTCGTCGTGGCCGACGTCTCGGCCGACATCTTGCCCGCTCTCCCGGCCGACGTCATGATCAACGCCCTGGCCGAGCTTGAGGTCGAGGTCTGCAGGGGGCGGGGATTCGGCCACGCTCACGTGCCCTCCTTGTGCCGGCGCCGCGCGAGCCAGGCGGCGAACGGCTCGCCGACGCCCACGAGACCCTTGGGCAAGAACAACGTCACGAGCACGAAGAGCCCGCCGAGCGCGTAGAGCCACGCCGACGGGAACGCCGCCGTGAGCCAGCTCTTGCCGCCGTTGACGAGCCACGCGCCCAGGATCGCGCCCGCGAGGGTGCCGCGCCCGCCCACGGCCACCCAGATCGCCATCTCGATCGAGTTCGAGGGCTGCATCTCGCTGGGATTGATGATGCCGACCTGCGGGACGTAGAGCGCGCCCGCGAGCGCGCACAGCATGGCCGAGAGCGTCCAGACGAAGAGCTTGTAGTTCGTCGATTCGTAGCCACAGAACCGGGTCTTGAGCTCGGCGTCGCGCAGCGCCGTGAGCACGCGGCCGAGCTTGCTCGTGACGATGAAGCGGCACAGAAGGTACGTCCCCACGAGCGCGCCTGCCGAGATGACGTAGAGCGCGAGCTTGGTCGAGGCGGCCTGCAGCGGCCAACCGAGGAGGCGCTTGAAGTCCGTGAGGCCGTTATTGCCCCCGAACCCCGTGGCGTTCTGGAAGAAGAGCAACATGGCCGCGTAGGTGAGGGCCTGCGTGACGATCGAGAGGTAGACGCCCTTGATGCGCGACCGGAACGTCAGCCAGCCGAAGACCAGCGCGAGCAGGCCCGGCACGAAGAGCAGCATGAAGACCGCGACGCCGAAGTGCTGGAAGCCGTGCCAGTACCAGGGCAGAGACTTCCAGTCGAGGAAGACCATGAAGTCCGGCAGCTCGCTGCGGTAAACGCCCTGGCGGGCGATCGAGCGCATGAGATACATCCCCATGCCGTAGCCCCCGAGCGCGAAGAAGAGGCCGTGCCCGAGGCTGAGGATGCCGGCGTAGCCCCACAGCAGATCCATCGCGAGCGCCGCCATGCCGAAGCAGAGGAACTTGCCGAGTAGCGGCACGATGTAGGGAGGCGCGACGGCGGGCACCACCACGCCGATGAACGCCGCGAGCACGGCCACCACGAGCCAGCCGCGGCGCGAGTGCATCTCGCCGAGGCGCGCGAGCGGGCTCATGCCTCGACGCGCCCTTTGATGGCGAAGAGGCCCTGCGGACGACGCTGGATGAAGAGAATGATGAAGACGAGCACGGCGATCTTTCCCAGCACGGCGCCTGCGAGCGGCTCGAGGAGCTTGTTGACGATGCCGAGCCCGAGCGCCGCCGCGACGGCGCCCGCGAGGCGCCCCACGCCTCCGAGCACGACCACCATGAACGAGTCGATGATGTAGCTCTGCCCGAGCTCGGGGCCCACGTTCGAGAGCTGCGAGAGCGCGACGCCTCCGAGGCCCGCGATGCCCGAGCCGAGGCCGAACATCCACATGTCGATGCGCTTCGTCGAGATGCCCATGCAGGCCGCCATCGAGCGGTTCTGCGTGACGGCGCGGACGTGCAACCCGAGGCGCGTCTTCTGCAGGAGGAACCACAGGCCCGCGGCGACGACGATCACGAACCCGATGACGCCGATGCGGCTCCAGGGCAAGACGAGCCCGTGCGTGAGCTCGATGCCGCCCGCGAGCCAGTCTGGGTTCTCGACGGCGACGTTCTGCGCGCCGAAGATGAGGCGAACCGTCTGGATGAGGCCGAGGCTGATGCCCCAGGTCGCGAGCAGCGTCTCGAGCGGGCGCCCGTAGAGGAATCGAATGATCGTGCGCTCGAGCAGCATGCCGACGAGCATCGTCACGAGGAACGCCACGGGAATGGCGGCGAGCAGATAGAAACGAAAGGCGCCCGGCAGGTGGGCCTGGAAGAACGTCTGCGTGGCGTAGGTCGCGTAGGAGCCGAGCATGAGCATCTCGCCGTGGGCCATGTTGATGACACCGAGGAGGCCGAAGGTCACGGCCAGACCCAGCGCCGCGAAGAGGAGCACGCTCGCGAGCGACAGGCCGTGCAGGAGGCTGCCCACGAGGCTCACGAAGCGCTGCTGCGCGAGGATCGACTCGATTGCGGCGGTCGCCGCCTGGCGCACGCGCGCGTCGGGCTCGCCGGGCGTGCCGTCCGCGCTCTTCGCGGTCATGCGCTGCAGGTCGGAGAGAAACTCGTCGTTGCCGAGCCGCTTGATCAGTTGTAACGCCGCGACGCGCGCGTCGGCGCTCGGACTCTGCAGATCGACGCGAGCCACGGCCAGCGTGAGCGCGCCGCGTACCTTCTTGTCGTGCTCGCGCTCGAGCGCGCGGTGAAGCAGGCCCCCGGCTTGGGCGTCGCCGCTCTTCGACAGCTCCTCCGCCGCCGCGAGGCGCTCGGCGGCGCTCGCCGAGCCGAGGCGGAGCTGCGCGAGCACGGGCAGCGCCGCGCGCCGGATCTCGTTGCTGACCTCCACCTCCTTGAGCGGGCGCGGCGCCGCCGCGACGACCGCCAGCGTGAGCGGGTCGCGCGCGTCGTGCGTCTTGCCGTCCCAGATGTACGCCTTGCCGTCAGCGCCCACTCGCAGGCGGTCGTCGCAGAGCGCGTCCAGCGCCGGCCACGCGCGCGCGTCGTCGAGCGCACCCAGGCGTCGGATGCTCTCCTCGACGCGGTCCTCTGAAGGCGCCGAAAGACCCTGCACCGCCTCCTCGAGCGGTCCGGCGTGGGCGGCCGAAGCCGACAGCAGGAGGAGCAGCACGCTCGCCCCCGAAAGAGCTGCTCTGCCCGCCATCGACCGACCGCCCACGCCGGGTGCTTCCATCACTTGTGCGTTTTCCTTGGTTGACTGGTTTATTGGGTTGAATCCTCGGAGCCCGCGCGGCTACTTGGCTTCGGCCACCGTGGCGGCGCTGCCGTACTTCGGCGCCGTGCAGTTGCCGCAGGCCCACGGGTAGAGCCAGTTGGCGATCTTGCCCTTGTCGTCGGGAATGTACGGGCTCCAGGCCTGGGCCTTGATCGGGCCGTCGGTCTTCCAGACGACGTGGAACTGACCGTCGGCCTTGACCTCGCCGATGTAGACCGGCTTGTGCAGGTGGTGGTTCTCGGCGTCCATCTGGATGTCGAAGCCCGACGGCCCCGCGAAGTGCTGGTAGCCCACGGCCTGTCGGACGGCGTCGACGTTGGTCGTGTGCGCCTGCTCGACGGCCTGCGCCCACATGTGGATGCCGATGTACGTGGCCTCCATGGGATCGTTCGTGACGCGCTTGTCGCCGCCCGGCAGGCTGTTCTTCTTGACGTAGGCCATCCACTTGTCGATGAAGGCCTTGTTGACGGGGTTGTCGATCGACTCGAAGTAGTTCCAGGCCGCGAGCTGGCCCACGAGCGGCTTCGTGTCGATGCCCCGCAGCTCCTCCTCGCCCACCGAGAACGCGACGACGGGGATGTCCGTGGCCTTGATGCCCTGGTTTCCGAGCTCCTTGTAGAACGGCACGTTCGAGTCGCCGTTAATCGTCGAGACGACGGCCGTGCGCTTGCCGGCCGCGAACTTCTTCACGTCGGCGACGATCGTCTGATAGTCGCTGTGGCCGAACGGCGTGTACTTCTCCATGATGTCGTCGTCGGCGACGCCCTTCGAGTGCAGGAAGTAGCGCAGGATCTTGTTGGTCGTGCGCGGGTACACGTAGTCGGTGCCGAGGAGCACCCAGCGCTTCGCGCTGCCGCCCTTCTTGCCCATGAGGTACTCGACGGCCGGGATGGCCTGCTGGTTCGGCGCGGCGCCCGTGTAGAACACGTTCCACGACGACTCCTCTCCCTCGTACTGCACGGGGTAGAAGAGCAGGCCGTTCAGCTCCTCGAAGACGGGCAGCACGGACTTGCGCGACACCGACGTCCAGCACCCGAAGGTGACGGCCACCTTCTGGTTCGAGATGAGGTCGCGCGCCTTCTCGGCGAAGAGCGGCCAGTTCGAGGCCGGGTCGACGACGACCGGCTCGAGCTTTCTGCCCAGCACGCCGCCCGCGTCGTTGATCTCCTCGATCGTCATGAGCGCGACGTCCCTGAGCGACGTCTCGCTGATGGCCATCGTCCCGGACAGCGAGTGCAAGATGCCGACCTTGATCGGCCCCTTGTCGTCGGCGGGCGCGGCGGCCGGCGCCGGCGCGGCGGGCGCCGCCGCCGTGGGGGCGGGCTCGGCCGGTTTCTGGCAGCTCATCGCCGTGCTCAACGAGCCGGCAACCAACAACCCACAAATTGATTTACGCATGTTTGTTCCTCCCCTTTACGTGTTCACTCGAATTAAAAGAAAATCGCCTGCGCGCCCAGCTGAATCGAGTTGGCGCTCGTGTCAGTGGGATTGAATTTCGTGTGGCTGTAAGTGGCGACGGCGCGGAGCGCTGGCCCCTTGACGAGGTAGGACAACCCGACGTCCAGGTTCCACGGGTTCGCGCCCGTGTTGGCCTTAATCTTCTCCCACTGATAGCGGACCATGGGCTGGATGTTGCCGACGCCGACGGTCGGAGAGGCAAAGGCCGCGAGCACGTAGAACATGTCGCTGAACCCGCCGTCGAGGACGTTGTAGTGGTAATAGGCCCCCTCGCCCGTGACCCAACCGCCGCCAGGGAGCTTCTTCTCCACGAGCACGTCGCCGTTGAGGTCCGTCCAGTCCTTGTCGGCGGTCATGCTCGCGCTCCCGTGCTTCTGGAACTGCGCGCCGACGCCGACGGAGAGCAGGTTCTTGTCTCCGAAGTAGCTGCCGTTGCCCCAAAATCCGGGCTCCGGATCCCAGAGCGCCAGTCGCAGACGCCCCGAGAAGAGCGGGCTCGTGGCGACGCTGGCGTTGTCGAAGACGCCGGCCAGGTACGTGAGCTTGCCGCCCGAGATGTCGCCCCACAGGACCGTGCCGTTGTTGCGCCCGGAGGGCCCCTCGAGCGGGGCCGAGACGCCCGAGAAGAAGCCTGGGTAGTTCCAGGGGATCATGAAGAATGGCCCGGACGCGTTCGCGCGGTCGACGGGAACCAGGAGATGGCCCGCCCACAGATGGAACTCGTCCACGAAGTCGAACGAGATGATGGCGTCCTCGATCGCGACGTAGCTCCCGCCCTCTCCCGTGCCATTGCCGGGCGGGTTGAAGAGGCTTTGCATGTTCGAAACCAGGTCCACCGTGACGCCGACCTTCTTGTGAATCTTGCCGCCGGCGTGGAGCTCGATGAGGGCGGTGTCCATGTGCCAGTCGTTCAACTTGCTCTTGTCGGTGCCCCCCTGGAAGACGCTTCCCACGCGCGTCCAGGCGCCGACGTCGATGGGCGGGAGCACGTCGGGACGGGTGGCCGCCATGGTCTCGGTGTTGGTGGGCGGCTTGGTCTCGGCCGCGACCGCCGCCGGCGGCGCGGCCACGGGCGGCGCAACGACGGCTGGAGCGGGCGGCGGCGTCGCCGGCGCCGTCATCATCGGCGGCGTGGCCTCCACCGGCGGAGGATCCGCGAGCGCTGGCGCGGCCCACAAAGTTGCCCCCAAGATCGCTCCCGCAGCCACAATCGAACGTCGCGCTCCGCCAGTGCCTTCTCTCATTTTTTTCCAGTCTCGTGATTGCTCCAGGCGCACCTCGGGCATCCTCTCCGGTTAGACCACCACCGGCCGGCCCGCCCGCGGGCGCCATGACCGGCGACCCGCTGCAATCACGCTTGATTCGGGTCGCCGCCGTTTCCGTGTGAGTTGGCGACCACCCTATCCCACAGGTGTCAATGCGCGGTTTCGGACCCGACCGACTTTCGTAACATCACGTAGACCGCCGCACGCACGCCGGAATATTCACGGGCTCGCCCTCTTGAATTCGCGCCATCCACCGTAGGACGAGATCTCGCGCGCGCCCGCGAGCGCGTGCGGCTCGCAGAGGAATCCGCTGGCGCTCGTCCCGTCCTCGAGCTCGACGCTGCCGATGCAGAGCGGAGCGGGAACACGCGCGACGAAGTCGCCGAAGGCCGCCACGGGCAGCGCCCACACCTCGACCTCGATCGCCGTGCCCGCCCCTGAATCCACATCGGCGCGCACCATGCCCGGCTTGGCGGGCGTCGTGTTTGGGAGCGCGTACAACCTGTACTTCGGCGCCGTTCGACAGGCGCGCACGAGCACGCCGCCCGCGCCCGTCAATTGGTGGTTGAGAGGCTCCCCGGAAAGATGCGCGCCGACGACGGCGAGCCGCGGCCACGCCTCGGGCGCGATCACGACGGGCGCGACGTCGGGGCGACGCGCCAGCGTGGCGCCGAGGCGCTCCGCCGTCGCGCGCTCGAACCGCTCGGCGAAGCCGGCGAGGCGGCCGTCCTGTCCCCACGGGCCGATGAGCGTGACGCCGAAGGGCAGCCCGTCGGCGCGGAAGCCGGCGGGCACGGCCACGGCGGCGAGCTCGAGCAGGTTGACGAAGTTGACGTACGTCCCGAGGGTGGCGTTGAGGCGGATGGGCTCGGCCTCGACGGCGGCCAGCGTGTAGATCGTCGGCGCCGTCGGCACGAGCAGACAATCGACGCTCGCGAGCGTCGCGTGCGCGCGGCGCCGGAGGATCCGACGCCGGCGCAGCGCCGCGAACACGTCGGCGGCGTTGTACCGGGCGGCGCCCTCGAGGATCTCACGCAGCGGCGCCAGGAGCGCGCCGGGCTCGCGCGCGAGCAGCGCGCCGGCGGCCTCGAGCCGCTCGGCGACGAACGGGCCTTCGTAGAGGAGCCGCGCCGTCTCGGCGAAGGGCGCGAAGTCCAGCGAGACGGCCTCTCCGCCGAGGGCGCGCATCCTCTCGACGGCGGCCGCGAAGGCGCGCGCCGATTCCCCGTCGCCACAGAAGGTCAGGTGCGCATCGTCCGGGACGCCGAAGCGAAAGCGGGCGGGAGTGGGCGCGATGCCGAGCGACACGGCGTCGGCTTCGGTGCGCGAATATGGGTCGGCGTGGTCGAAGCCGCGCGCCCGCTCGGCGACGCTGGCGGCGTCGGCCGTCGTGAGCGCGAAGACCGACACGCAGTCGAGCGAGCGACAGGCCGGCACGACCCCGCGCGCGCTCAGCAGCCCGGCGCTCGGCTTGAGGCCCACGACATTGTTGTAGGCGGCGGGTACGCGGCCCGAGCCCGCCGTATCGGTGCCGAGCGCGAAGCTCACGAGTCCCGTGGCGACGGCGACGGCCGAGCCGGAGCTCGAGCCGCCGGGGATCATGCGCGCGTCGAAGGGATTGCGCGGAATCCCGTAAGGAGAGCGCGTTCCGACGAGCCCCGTCGCGAACTGATCCATGTTGGTCTTCCCCACGGGCACGGCGCCCGCCGCCACGAGGCGCGCGACGACCGCGGAGTCGGCCGTGGGGGTGTACGCGAAGGCCGGGCAGGCGGCCGTCGTGGGAAGACCGGCGACGTCGATGTTGTCCTTGACGGCGAACGGCACGCCATAGAGAGGAAGCGGCTCGCCGGCGCGGCGCCGCTCCTCGACGGCCCGCGCCGCCGCGAGGAGCCGCGCGCGCGGCGCGACGCAGATCCACACGCCGTCGTCGCCGCGTCGCTCGATGCGCGCGAGCACGTCCTCGACGGTCTCGGAGGGCGAGGCCGCCCCGCGCGCCTGACGATCGGAGAGCGCCTGGAGATCGAGGCTCGCGTCACTCATGTCGCCGGCAGCATGCCCGAACAGGCGCGCGGCCCGCACCTCGATTCGGCGCGACGCGACCAAGTTACGAAGAAAGGCGTCTCCACGAAAACTGTGAGAAACGTGGCGGCGTCTATAAAAGGCCACATGAAAAAGATCCGCCCGATTGTTTCCGTTCTGACAAGCTTCTTCGCGCTCGCGACGACGAGCGCGCTGGCCGTGGCCGCGCCCGGTATGACCGTTGGCTTCATCTACGTCGGTCCCAAAACCGACTACGGCTACAACCAGGCGCACGCGCAAGGCGCCGCCGTGATCGCCAAGCTCCCGGGCATCAAGGTGCGCGAAGAGGAGATGGTGCCCGAGACCGTCGCCGTCCAGAAGACCATGGAGAGCATGATCAACCTCGACGGCGCGAAGCTGATCTTCCCGACGTCCTTCGGCTACTTCGATCCGCACATCCTCAAGGAGGCCGGCAAGAACAAGGACGTGACCTTCCTCCACTGCGGCGGCCTCTACACGGAGGGCAAGCACCCCACGAACGTCGGCAGCTACTTCGGCTATATCGACGAGGCCGAGTACGTCGCGGGCGTCGTCGCGGGCCTCTCGACGAAGAGCAACAAGCTCGGGTTCATCGCCGCCAAGCCCATTCCTCAGGTCCTGCGCAACATCAACTCATACACGCTGGGCGCCCGCTCCGTGAACCCCAAGGTCACGACCACGGTCATCTTCACGGGCGACTGGTCCATGCCCGTCAAGGAGGCCGAGGCGGCGAGCAGCCTCATCGATCAGGGCGCCGACGTCCTCACGGCGCACGTCGACTCGCCGAAGGTCATCGTCGAGCTCGCCGAGCGGAAGGGCGTCTTCGTGACGGGCTATCACGCAAACCAGTCGGCGCTCGCGCCCAAGGGCTACCTCACGGGCGCCGAGTGGAACTGGGGCAAGGTCTACACGAGCTACATCGAGATGATCCAGGCCGGCAAGCCCTGGCCGCACCTCCTGCGCGGCGGGCTCAAGGAAGGCTTCGTCAAGGTATCGCCGTACGGCAAGGCGGTCTCGGCGGCGGCGAAGAAGAAGGCTGACGACGCCAAGGCCAAGTTCATGGCAGGCACGATGGTCGTCTACAAGGGTCCGCTCAAGGACAACACCGGCAAGGTCGTCATCCCGGCGGGCGTCGAGCACAAGCAGACCGACATCGCGCTCGAGAGCATGAACTATCTCGTCGAGGGCGTCGTCGGCAAGACGCAATAAGAAGCACGAAGCGAAGCCAGGGCGCGAAGCATGAAGGATTGTCTGTGAGCCTCGGCGCGAGCGTCGATCCGAATGCGGCCGGCGGGCCAGCGATGCCGGGACCGCCGGGCGCCATCCCTCCACCCGCCTCGCCCGTGGGCCGCGGCGCGCCAAGGACCGCTCCCATCGTCGAGATCCGAGAGCCCCTCGGGGCGCGCCTCGTCGGCGCGATGGCGGCGCCCACGTTGGCGATCTTCTCGGCGCTCTTGCTGTTCGGCGTCTTCGTCGCCATCACGGGCCGCAATCCAGTGGCCGTCTACTATCAGATGTATCGCGGGTCGTTCGGCACATGGTTCTCGTTCCAGAACACGTTGCTCCGCGCGGCGCCGCTCATGTTGACGGCGCTCGCGACCGCGCTGCCCCTGCGGCTCGGCCTCGTCGTGCTGGGCGGCGAGGGGTCGATGGTGATCGGCGGGCTCGCGGCGGCGGCCGCCGCGATGGCGGCGCGCGACCACGGGCCGAACGGCATGAAGCTCGCGATGCTGCTTTCGGGAGCGCTCGTGGGCGGGCTGTGGATGGCGACCGCGGGCGCCCTGCGCGCCTACCGCGGCGTCAACGAAACCATCGCGACGCTGCTCCTCAACTACATCGCCATCGCGCTGCTCAATCACATCGTCGAGGGGCCGCTGCGCGATCCGGCCAGCCTCAACAAGCCGTCGACGCCGCCCATCGGCGACGACAACATGCTCGGGAACGTGCCGGGGCTCGACGTCCACTGGGGGCTCGCGTGGGGGCTCTTCGCGTGCGTGGCGGCCTGGGTGCTCATGAACCGCACGACCTTCGGCTTCGCGGCACGCATGGTGGGAGGCAACGTGCGCGCCGCGCTGCTCAACGGGTTGCCCGTCGGCCGGCTGTTCGTCATCACGACGCTCATCGGCGGCGCGTGCGCGGGGCTCGCGGGTTCGATCGAGGTCGCCGCGATTCACGGCACGGCCAACGCGTCGCTCGTCACGGGATACGGCTACACGGGCGTGCTCGTCGCGTTCATCGCGCGCGGGAACCCTCTGGCGGTGATTCCGGTCGCGGTGCTCCTGGGCGGCATCGGCGCGAGCGGTGGCTTGCTCCAGCGCGTCTTCGACCTGCCCGACGCGACGGTGAACGTCCTGCAAGGCATCTTGTTCATCTGCATCCTCTTCTCGGAGACGTTCAACGGACGCGCGCCGGCCTTCCTCCGTCGCGCCGCGCGTTCCGATGCCAAGACGGTTGCGGCGCCAGAAGTCGAGATGGTTGCGCCGGCCGATGCCAAAACGGCCGTGCCGGCCGATGCCAAAACGGCCGTGCCGGCCGTCTTGGGCGGAGGCGGCTGATGGCCGACGGCTCCGGCGTCTCCGGCGTGGCGCTCGCCGTTCTCGGCGGCGCGATCCGCATCAGCACGCCCTTCCTCTTCGTGAGCCTCGGCGAGTGCCTCACGGAGAAGAGCGGGCGCGTCAACCTCGGGCTCGAGGGCACGCTCGTCATGGGCGCCATGGGCGGCTATGGCGTCTCGTACCTCTCGGGCTCGCCCTGGCTGGGCGTGCTCGCGGCCGGGTTCCTGGGCCTCGTCCTCGGTGCCCTTCACGCGTGGCTCTGCGGCCGCCCGCGCGTCAACGACGTCGCCGTCGGCATCGCCATGATGCTCTTCGGCGTGGGTCTGGCGTTCTTCCTCGGCAAGCCGCTCATCGGACCGACGGCTCCCCACCTGCCGTCCATATCGTTCGGCTTCTGGAGCTCTTCGGCGCAAGTCCGCTCGGCGCTGCAGCTCAACGTCCTCTTCGTCGTCGGGCTCGCAATGAGCGGCGTCGTGCTCTTCGTCCTGCGCCGCACGCGCTGGGGCCTCATCCTCCGCACCGTGGGCGAGAGCGCCGACGCCGCGCGCGCCATGGGCTACGACGTCAACCGCGTGCGCATGCGCGCGACGATGGCGGGCGGGTTCCTCGCGGGCGTGGGCGGCTCTTTCCTGTCGCTGTTTTACCCCGGCAGCTGGAACGAAGGCCTGTCGAGCGGTCAGGGCCTCATGGCCGTGGCGCTCGTGATCTTCGCCCGCTGGGATCCCATCCGCTGCCTCTACGCGTCCCTGCTGTTCGGAGGCGCGAGCGCGCTCGGGCCCGCGCTGCAATCGGTCGGCGTGACGTCGGGCTATTACCTTTTCAACGCCGCACCCTACGCGCTCACGCTCGCGATCATCATCGCGACGAGCTCGCGCGATCGCGCGCTCGTCGGGCAACCTGCCGAGCTCCGCATGGCCCGATGAGGATGATTGCCCTCGAGGAAGGCTGAATGAAGAAGTCCCCCGCCCCCGCCGCCAAAGCCCGGTACGTCTCCGCCGAACCCTACGAATGGCCCTGGAACGGTGACCTGCGTCCCGAGAACACGGCCCTCATGGTCATCGACATGCAGACTGACTTCTGCGGCGAGGGCGGCTACATTGCCCAGCTCGGCTACGACATCTCGCTGACGCGCGAGTGCATCGGCCCCATCAAACGGTTGCTCGAGCACGTGCGCGGGAAGGGCTTTCGCATCATCCACACGCGCGAGGGGCATCGCCCCGATCTGTCCGACCTGCCGGCCAACAAGCGCTGGCGCTCGCGCCAGACCTGGGACAACAAGGACATGGGCATCGGCGATCTCGGTCCCAAGGGCCGCATCCTCGTGCGCGGCGAGCCCGGCTGGGACATCATCCCCGAGCTCGCGCCCGCCGACGGCGAGATCGTCATCGACAAGCCCGGCAAGGGCTCTTTCTGCGCGACGGACCTCGACCTCATCCTGCGCCAGCAGGGGATCGCGAACCTCGTGCTCACGGGCATCACGACCGACGTCTGCGTCCACACGACGATGCGCGAGGCCAACGATCGCGGCTACGAGTGCCTGCTCCTCGAGGACTGCTGCCGCGCGACCGACGCCGGCAACCACGCCGCCGCGCTCAAGATGATCAAGATGCAGAACGGCGTGTTCGGCGCCGTGACGCGCTCGCGCTCTTTCATCGAGGCGCTCGCATGACGCTCGCGCAGGAGGCGCTCGCATGACGCTCGCACGCCCGCTCGCCATCGACGCGTCCATGCTCACGAAGCGCTTCGGCGCGTTCACCGCGCTCGACGGCGTCTCGCTCAAGCTCGCGGCGGGCAGCGTGCACGCGCTGCTCGGCGAGAACGGCGCCGGCAAGAGCACGCTCGTCAAGTGCATCATGGGCTACTACCAGGCCGACGAGGGCCGCGTCATGGTCGACGGGAAGGCCGTCACGATCGCGAGCCCGCGCGACGCCGCCGCGCTCGGCGTCGGCATGGTCTATCAGCACTTCACGCTCGTCGACAACATGACGGTCGCCGAGAACCTCGTGCTCGCGCGCCGCGATCACCCATTCGTCTTCGACTGGGCGGCCGAGACGAAGGACGTCGCCGCGTTCATGGCGCGCATGCCGTTCCGCCTCGATCCGACGCTCCCCGTGCGCACGCTCGCCGCGGGCCAGAAGCAGAAGCTCGAGATCTTGAAGCAGCTCTACCTCGGCAGCCACACCGTGATCCTCGACGAGCCCACGTCCGTGCTCACTCCCGACGAGGCCGACGAGGTGCTGGGGCTCCTGCGCGGTATGACCCGGCGCGAGGGCGCCGACCAGCTCACCGTCCTCATGATCTCCCACAAGTTTCGCGAGGTCATGAAGTTCGCCGACGAGGTCACCGTGCTCCGGCGCGGCAAGCTCGTGGGCGGCGGGCGCGTGGCCGACCTCACGCCCGAGGCGATGGCGCGCATGATGGTGGGCGACGAGCCGCCCAAGGCCAACCAGGACCGCGTCGCGCGGGAGGCGGGCAAGGCCGTGCTCGAGATCCACGGGCTGCACGCCGACGACGATCTCGGGACACCGGCCGTCGAGGGCTTCGCGCTGAGCGTCCGCGCCGGCGAGATCGTCGGCATCGCGGGCGTCTCGGGGAACGGGCAGGAGGAGCTCGTCGAGGTGCTCGCCGGCCAGCGCCTGCCGCGCGCCGGGCGCATCGTCGTCAACGGGGCGCGCTACCGGGCCAGGCGCGAGGAGATGCGCGCGCAGAAGGTGCGCTGCCTGCCAGACGAGCCGCTGCGCAACGCTTGCGTGGGCGCCATGTCCGTCGCCGAGAACATCGGCTTTCGCCGCTTCGATCGCCGGCCGTTCGCCTTCGCGCGCGCGCTCGTGAGCGGCCGCGCGCTGCGCAAGAACGCGCGCACGCTCATCGCAGAGTTCGGCATCCGCACGCCCGGCCCCGACGCCACGATCGGCAGCCTCTCGGGCGGCAACGTCCAGCGCGCGGTGCTCGCGCGTGAGCTGCACGAGGACGTCTCGCTGCTCATCGCCTCCAACCCGTGCTTCGGCCTCGACTTCGCGGCCGTCGCCGAGATCCGCTCGCGCATCCTCGACGCGCGCAACCGCGGTACGGCCGTGCTGCTCATCAGCGCCGATCTCGACGAGATCTTCGCGCTCTCCGACCGTGTCGTCGTCATGAGCGAGGGCCGCGCCGTCCACGAGGTCGGCATCGCCGACGCCGACCTCGGGGCCATTGGACGCCACATGGCGGGGCACGCGGCGTGACGGCGTGAATGAACGTCGCGTCGTCCTCCCCGATCTCGTCACTCGAGCCAAGGAGCCCGATTTTCCATGGATACGCCTGCGACCCGGCATCGACATGCACCGCATCTACGGCGACGGCATCACGGGGGCGAGCGCGGCGCTGCTGCGCTACGCTCCGGGCGCGACGCTGTCCCACCACGCGCACCCCGGCTATGAGCACATCACGATCTTCGAGGGCTCTCAGGTCGACGAGCACGGCACCTATCGCGCGCCTTGTTTCGTCGTCAACCCGCCCGGCTCCAGCCACGGCGTCAGCAGCCCCGACGGCTGTCTCGCCCTGGTCATCTGGCAGGAGCCTGTCGTCTTCGGTCACGGCTGACGCGGGCGCCGGCGAGGGGCCGGGCTGGCGGGCGCGCCTCGAGCTCGGCTTCGCCCCCGCGAACGGCGGCGCCACGGCCCTGGCCCATCGTCGGCACACGGGTCCGCTCGCCGTCCAGCGCCCGTTCTTCCCCGAGGGCCCGAGCGTCTGCCACGTCTACGTCCTGCACCCGCCGGGCGGCATCGTGGGCGGCGATCGCCTGCGCCTCGAGGCCCACGTCGCGGGCGGCGCGCACGCGCTGCTCACGACGCCGGCCGCCACGAAAATCTACCGCACGGCGGGGCCGGCTGCCGCGCAGGAGAGCGAGCTCTCCGTCGAGCGCGGCGGCGTCCTCGAGTGGCTGCCGCAGGAGACGATCCTCTACGACGCCGCGGACGTCTCGCTCGCGACGCGCGTGCGGCTCGAGAGCGGCGCGCGCTTCCTCGGCCTCGACGTGCTGTGCTTCGGCCTGCCCGCGCGCGGCCAAGGCTTCGCGCGCGGGCGCTGCCGCCAGGTCATCGACGTGTGGCGCGACGACCGCCCGCTCGTGCTCGAGCGCGGCCGCTTCGACGGCGACGCGGCCGTCCACGGCGCGTGCTGGGGCTTGGCCGACGCGCCCGTGCTCGGCACGTTCATCGCGGCGCCCGCGCCCCCCGCGAGCGCCGACGTGCTCGCGTCCATCCGCGCGCGCGCGGGCGAGCTCGGCCCGGGCGAGCTCGGGTCGGCGACGCTGCTCGGCGCGGGCGACGCGCTCGTGTGCCGCTACGTCGGCGCGTCGGCCGAGCGCGCGAGCGCCTTTCTGCGCGCCGCGTGGGCGGACGCGCGCCCCGCGCTGCTCGGCCGCGCGCCCGTCCGCCCCCGCGTCTGGGCCACCTGAGAGGACGCCATGGAGCTCACCCCACGCGAAAAGGACAAGCTGTTGCTCTTCACGGCCGCCCTCGTCGCCGAGCGACGTCGCGCGCGCGGCCTCAAGCTGAACTACCCGGAGGCGATCGCCATCATCTCGGCGGAGATCCTCGAGGGCGCGCGCGACGGGCGCACGGTGGCCGCGCTCATGGCGATGGGCACGCGCGTGCTGCGCGCCGACGAGGTCATGGACGGCATCGCCGAGCTCATCACCGAGGTCCAGGTCGAGGCCACCTTCCCCGACGGCACGAAGCTCGTGACGGTCCACAACCCCATCCCGCTGGGCGCGCCCGCCGGCTTCGGCGCCGTGCTGCCGGCCGACGGCACGCTCGCGCTCAACGCCGGTCGCGAGACCGTCACGCTCGAGGTCGCGAACACCGGTGACCGGCCCATCCAGGTCGGCTCCCACTACCACTTCGGCGAGACCAACCCGGCGTTGCGCTTCGACCGCGCCGCCGCCCGCGGCTTTCGCCTGGACATCCCCGCGGGCACGGCTGTGCGCTTCGAGCCCGGACAGACGCGCACGGTGGACCTCGTCGCCTACGCCGGCGAGCGCGTCGTGCAGGGCTTCCGCGGCGAGGTCATGGGCCCGCTCGACGCCGGCGCCGGCAGCTCGGGCAGCAAGCCGTGAAGGACATCTCATGAAGGACATCTCCCGCCGCGCCTACGCCGAGATGTACGGGCCCACCGTGGGCGACCGCGTCCGCCTCGGCGACACTGACCTCGTCATCCAGATCGAGCACGACCACACGGTCTACGGCGAGGAGGTGAAGTTCGGCGGCGGCAAGGTCATCCGCGACGGCATGGGCCAGAGCCAGCGCGCCGGAGCCGACGTCGCCGACACGGTCATCACGAACGCCGTCATCGTCGACGCGACGGGCATCATCAAGGCCGACGTCGGCCTCAAGGACGGGCGCATCGCGGGCATCGGGAAGGCTGGCAACCCCGACGTGCAGCCCGGCGTCGACGTCATCATCGGGCCCGGCACGGAGATCATCGCGGGCGAAGGGTGCCTGCTCACGGCGGGCGGCATCGACACGCACATCCACTTCATCTCGCCGCAGCAGTGCGAAGAGGCGCTCTGCTCGGGCGTGACGACGATGATCGGCGGCGGCACGGGGCCGGCCGCGGGCACGAACGCCACGACTTGCTCCCCCGGGCCGTGGAACCTCGCGCGCATGCTGCAGGCGGCGGACGCGCTGCCGCTCAACCTGGGCTTCCTCGGCAAGGGCAACGCGAGCCGGCCCGAGGCGCTCGTCGAGCAGGTGCTCGCGGGCTGCCTCGGCCTCAAGCTGCACGAGGACTGGGGCACGACGCCCGCCGCCATCGACTGCTGCCTCTCCGTCGCCGAGCAATACGACGTCCAGGTCGCCATCCATACCGACACGCTCAACGAATCGGGGTTCGTCGAGGACACGCTGGCGGCGTTCAAGGGACGCGCGATCCACACGTACCACACCGAGGGCGCGGGCGGCGGCCACGCTCCCGACATCATCAAGGCCTGCGGCGTGCCGCACGTGCTGCCCTCGTCGACGAACCCGACGCGCCCCTACACCATCAACACGATCGACGAGCACCTCGACATGCTCATGGTCTGTCACCACCTCGACCCGGGGATCGCCGAGGACGTCGCCTTCGCCGAGTCGCGCATCCGCCGCGAGACCATCGCCGCCGAGGACATCCTGCACGACCTGGGCGCGTTCAGCATGCTGTCCTCTGACTCACAGGCCATGGGCCGCGTGGGCGAGGTCATCACGCGCACCTGGCAGACCGCGCACAAGATGAAGCAGCAGCGCGGCGCGCTGCCCGAGGACGCGTCCGCGGGCGGCGGACACGACAACTTTCGCGTCAAGCGCTACGTCGCGAAGTACACGATCAATCCCGCGCTCACGCACGGCATCGCGCACGAGGTGGGCTCGGTCGCCGTCGGCAAGCTCGCCGATCTGGTCCTGTGGCGGCCGGCGTTCTTCGGCGCGAAGCCCAGCCTCATCATCAAGGGCGGCCTCATCGTGTACGCGCCCATGGGCGATCCCAACGCCTCGATCCCCACGCCGCAGCCCGTGCACTTCCGCCCGATGTTCGGGGCGCTCGGCGGCGCGCGCCACGCGACGAGCGTGACGTTCGTGTCGCGGGCCGGCCTCGAGGCTGGGATTGGCGCGCGCCTCGGCCTTCGCAAGCGCCTCGACGCTGTCCGTGGCACCCGCACCGTGCGCAAGCGCGACATGGTGTGGAACGACGCCCTCCCAACGATGGAGGTCGATCCGCAGACCTACGAGGTCCGCGCCGACGGCCAGCTCCTCACGTGCGAGCCAGCCACCGTGCTGCCGCTCGCGCAACGCTACTTTCTCTTCTGAGGAGACGACGATGCTTCATCTGCGCGAGCGGCTCCAGTTGGAGCGACCGAGCGTTCCCACCGCCACGGCGACGCTCACGCTCGACGAGCGGCGGCGCAGCCGCCTGCGGGTCGCGCTCGATGACGGCCGCGAGGCGGCCGTGCTCTTGCCGCGCGGGAGCGCGCTGCGCGACGGCGATCTGCTGCGCGCCGACGAAGGCGACGTGGTCGTCGTGCGCGCGGCGGCGGAGTCCCTCTCCGTGGCGCGCACGCCCGATCCGCACCTCCTGCTGCGCGGGGCCTACCACCTCGGTAACCGCCACGTGCCCGTCGAGCTCGGCGACGGCTGGCTCGCGTACGAGCACGATCACGTCCTCGACGATATGGTGCGCGGGCTCGGTCTCACCGTCGAGACGCGGCGCGCGCCGTTCGAGCCAGAGGGGGGCGCCTTTCGGCACGACGGCCCGCTTCACGTCCACCTGCACCCGCACCCGCACCCGCACGAGCACCCGCACGAGCACGACCACGCCCGCATCGCCGCGCCCGATCAGGATCAGGCGCCCGCCGGAGGGTCGCATCGACACTCTTGAGTCGCTCGCAGCGGGACCGCTCCTGCGCCTTTTGCACCTGTGCAGCCCAGCGCTGCCCATCGGGGCGTTCGCTTATTCGCAGGGCCTCGAGCCGGCGACGAGCGCGGGCTGGGTGCGCGACGAGGAGAGCGCGCGCCTGTGGATCACGGGCCTTCTCGAGAGCCAACTCGCGACGCTCGACCTGCCGATCCTCGCCCGCCTCTACGGAGCGTGGGGCGAAGGGCCAGGCCTGAGCGACGCCGCCCCACACCCACCGGCGGCCGTCGCCACCTGGAGCGCCTTCCTGCTCGCCTCGCGCGCCTCGGCCGAGCTGCAGACCGAGGAGCGCCACCTCGGCGCCGGTCTGGCCCGCGTCCTCGCCGAGCTGGGGCTGCCCGAGGCCACGGCCTGCGCGACGCGCCCCGAGCTGACCTACGCGGCGATGTTCGCGCTCGCGGCGCGCCGCTTCGAGGTGCCGCTCCCCGCCGCCGCGCAGGGCTTCGCCTTCACCTGGGTCGAGATGCAAACCAGCGCCGCCGTGCGCCTCGTCCCGCTCGGCCAGAGCGCCGGCCAGCGCATCCTCGCCGCCGCCGCCGCCAAGATCCCCGCCGTCGTGACGCGCGCTCTCGCGCTCGGGGCCGACGAGATTGGCGCGGCCTCTCCGCGCCTCGGCGTGGCAAGCGCCCGGCACGAGACGCAGTATTCGCGACTTTTTCGATCCTGACGACACGAGGAACAGCACATGAACGCACGCACACCCCCCGCTCACCCCTTGCGCCTCGGCGTCGCGGGCCCCGTCGGCTCGGGAAAGACGGCGCTCGTCGACGCGCTCTGCAAGCGCCTGCGCGACGAGTTCAACATCGCCGTCGTCACCAACGACATCTACACGAAGGAGGACGCCGAGTTCCTCACGCGCAGCGGCGCGCTGGCCGCCGAGCGCATCGTCGGCGTCGAGACGGGCGGGTGCCCCCACACCGCCATCCGCGAGGACGCCTCGATCAACCTCGAAGCCGTCGACGCGCTCGCGGCTCGTCACCCCGGCCTCGACATGATCGTCATCGAGAGCGGAGGCGACAACCTGGCCGCGACCTTCAGCCCCGAGCTCGCCGACCTGACGATCTACGTCATCGACGTCGCCGCCGGCGACAAGATTCCGCGCAAGGGCGGCCCCGGCATCACGAAGTCGGACCTGCTCGTCATCAACAAGACAGACCTCGCGCCGCATGTGGGCGCCTCGCTAGAGGTCATGGACCGCGACGCGCGCAAGATGCGCGGCGGGCGCCCCTTCGTCTTCACGAACCTCAAGACCCGCGAAGGCATCGAGCCCATCGCGGCGTTCGTCGTGCGCCAGGGGCTGCTGCAAGCTTAGAGCGACTCTCGGCACAGCGCGACAGCGCCCGCCGGATCGAAGCCTGCCCGGCTCAAGGAACTCCGAATAGTTCCGAAGAGAGGGTGAGGGCGACGAAATCCATGGTGCTGAACGTGCGGCGCGGCCTGAGGGCTTTCCTGGTGCTGGCGTCTGTCCGTTTGGGCGCGTTCGGCTGCGCGGCGCCCGAGGCCTTCCAGAGCAAGCTGGAGGAGGCCGGAGCCGGCGGCACGAGCACAGGCGTGGCCGGCGGCGCGGGCGGCGACACCACGCCGTCCGGGCTCGCGGGAACAGCGGGAGTTGACGCCGGCCTTTCGGGTACGGCGGGTTCCGAGGACGCTGGGGTCTCCGGTGTCGCCGGGGCGGCGGGTGGAAGCGGAGGCTCCGTCGCCGGACAAGGTGGCAACATCGGCCCCGACGGTGGGACGGCGGGGATGACGGCGGGCGGCGGCGGTTCGATGGGCGGAGCGGGTGCGCAGGGCGGCGCGGGAGCGCAAGGCGGCGCCGGAGCTCAGGGTGGAGCGGGTGGAAGCGCGGGCCAGGCGGGCGCGGGCGGCGCGAGCGGAGCGGCCGGCTCGGGGACGGCCGGGACCGGGGGAGGCGCCGGCACGGCCATGGTCGACTATTGCGATCGAGGTCGCTGGACCGAGACCGCCTCCATCAACGCCGGTGCCGCCCCACAGGGTAATGATGGCGATCTCGCAACCCGCTACACGACGGGTCGGCCGATGCAGGCGGGCGATTATTACCAGGTCGACTTTACTGGCACCGTGTATCTGACGGCGGTGACGCTCAACGACTCCCAGACTTCCCCCAGCGACTACGCGGTCAAGTACGACCTCTACAGCTCGCCGGACGGCGCGACCTGGACCAAGTTCGCCTCGGGCCCTGGCGCCATGAGCTCGACGACCATCTCGTTCGCGAAAACCTCGATGCGTTACGTCCGCGTCCAGGTCGCCACGCCAAGTGGGAACACTGGCCTCTTCTTCTCGATCGAAGAGTTTCAGGTCGCGTGCTCTGATTAGTCACGTGCTCTGACTCAAGAGCCTCGCCTCGTTCCCTCTGCATGGCCCACCGGGGAGGCCGGACATGACGTGGGGACGCGGGCACCAGCGCGCCGCTTGCGCCCAGTCGGCTAGTTGTCTCACGCGCAACAAGTGTCCCCTCGGAGACAACTGTTCGCGCTCCAAGGCTTCCGTAACCGACTGGAAATACTCGAACTGATCATTTTTACCAACGTAAATTCGTAGGCACGCTTACTGCTTATGTATTCCTCGTCCCACAGTGGGACTCTCGAAAACGCAACCCCCGGGCGACCGGGGTGAACGCAAAGCCACGGGACTCTCCGAGTCAGCCGGGCTACCGAAGGAGAGACGATGACGAGTTTGACGCTGCGGAGGATCGGGTGGATCGGGGCTTCGCTGGGACTGACGTCAGTTCTGGTGGGATGTAACGACGTGCAGTCGAGCGCGCCGACCGGCGATGTCGGGAGCCCGAACACCGGGACGTCGACGGCCGAGAGCGACCTGGACTCGATCAACGGCCTCAACGGGCTCAACGGCCTCAATGCCGTCAACGGCCTCAACTCTGCCAACGGCCTCAACGCCGTCAACGGCCTCAACTCGGCGAACGGCCTCGGCTCGGTCAACGGGTTCAACTCGGTCAACGGTTTCAACTCGACGAACGGGTTCAACTCCGTGAACGGGTGGACCTCGAACAACGGCCTCAACTCGGTCAACGGCCTCAACTCCGCCAACGGCCTCAACTCGGTCAACGGCTTGGCCACCGCCTCGGGTCTCATGACCAATGACGCGGGCCGCAAGACGGTCTCGTACCTCGTCCGCTGCGCTCTTGGCACTGGCGACTCGCTCGTCAAGCAGGACCAGAACGGAAACTACTACACCTACCAGGGAGCCATCGGCCTCGCGCCCTCGTACAAGACGGGGGGTTGCAACAAAGACTGCACCGAGGCGCTGTCGGCCTGCCTCATGGCGCACATCAACACGACGGGCGTGCACATTCCGCTCTGGCTCGACTCGCCCATGGCGTCAGTCGGCTGGGGCCAGTCGCCCTTCTACCCGATGCAGGAGGGCACGTTCTTTGGCCAAATCATGGTGACCAACGCGAACAATAACCTCGACGCCTACTACTGCAACGGCCCGCAGGTCGCCAGCAACGAGGTACCCGGACGCCTCGGCTCGAACCAAGGCGCCGTCCCGTACGCCAACGCGTACCCGACGAGCGGCGGCCTCTGCGCCACCTCAGGCCACTGCGTGATGCATTCCAACGGCGACGGCGCCGTCTCGTGCGTGGGCAACGGCACCACCTGGACGCACCCGCTCACCGTCTGGCGCGGCCAGACCTTCCAGGCCGAGGCCGGGATGCGCACTGGCGCTGCCGCTCCCGTGGCCTGCTCGACCTGCGGTGGCGGCCAGCGCGTCGGCTACATCGACCAGAACAGCTCGGTCACCTTCGGCGGCGTCAACGTCAGCGCCACGGGCACGGCCAACCTCGTCGTGTACTACGAAGACGGCGACAGCACCGCCAGCACACGCGCCCTCAACGTGAAGGTCAACGGAGGCCCCGTCCAGTACCGGACGTTCGAGCCCGTCGCGAGCGGCAACTGGAACCTTCCGTCCTCGGTCAACATTGCCCTGAACGGCTTCGTGGCCGGCCCCAGCAACACCGTCACCTTCTCGGGCGATGGCGTTCACCCGGCTCCCGACCTCGACTGGATCGAGGTCATGTCCAGCGCGGTTGGCGCCAATGACCCAAACCTCGTCGGCTACTGGAATTTCGATGAGGCGCAAGGCTCGATCATTCGCGACGCTTCGGCCAAGGCCAGTGACGGGACCCTGTACGGCAGCTCCCAATGGTCCGGCGATCTGCCGCCGAAGATCGCCTTCGGCAACACCAGCTCGCTCGCCTTCCCCGGCGGCTCCGGCAACTACGTCGAGATCGGCACCACGGCGCTGCCCGCCACCAACTCGCCTCAGACGGTCGCCGCCTGGGTCAGGCTGAATGTGAATCCGAGCTCCGGCCAGCAATACGTTGTCTCCATGTGGGACGCGGGTTCGTCGAGCGGCGTCTCGTTCGGCATGAATGCCGGCCAGCTCCAGGCCTGGGCCTGGGGCCCGCGTACGTTGGTCTCAACGTCGACGCCGCCTTCTCTCGGTGTCTGGCACCATGTCGCTTACACCTACGACGGAACGACGCACAAGCTCTACGTCGACGGCACCGTCGTCAGCACCAGCACGGCCGCTCCCAACGCG
>DASXOE010000164.1:0-1955 GCA_036494575.1 Polyangia bacterium
GTGAAAGCCGGTGATGAGGTGCTTGGCGTCGTGCGGATCGACGACGATCGAATAGAAGCTCGAGTCGTATTTCGCGGACAGCGCACCGGTCAGCTTGAACGTCAGCCCGCCGTCGGTGGATTTGTACACTTTCATGTCGCCGTTGACGCTGGCCATCCACAACGTCGCGGGCGCCGTGCCCGCGACGGCGAACACGTGGCCGAGCGGCAGGTACGGCGGGTTCGGCTTCGCGTCGAGCTTCGTCCAGGTCTTGCCGTAGTCGATCGACTTCCAGATCGAGCCGTAGCCGCCGACGTAAAGGTCGCTCGGACGGGCCGGATCGACGACGATGTTGCCGACGCCGAAGCCGCCCGCGCCCGTGAACAGAGACGCCGGCATCTCGGGTGACGTCACGTTCTCCCACACGCCCGGCGTCCCCTTGGCGGGCTCGAGCGCGACGTCTTTCGCCGCGTCGCTCGCTCCCGCGCCGGCCCTCCCGCCGTCAGCGGGAATCGCTGCCGCGCCGGCCCTCCCGCCGTCGGCGGGGATCGCGCCCGCGCCCGCGCTCCCGCCGTCAGACGCGTTTTGTGGACTGCCGCCGCACGCGGCCAGCCCGACCATGAGCGCGAGCGGCCATTTCACGAGGTTCATACGAAACGCCCCGCTTGATTGTCGCGCGTTCATGAACCGGAACGCAACCAGATCCGTTTGGCGCACAGGTGTCGCATTCGATCTGGTGCCGGGGCGGTAGAATGCATACGAAGGTAGAGGGAGGAGGCCAACATGCTGGGTGACAAAGACGTGATCGCGACGGTGGGGGTGAAGGACCTGGGGGCTGCGCGGAAGTTTTACGAGGGCACGCTGGGGCTCAAGGTGACGGACGCCTCGGGCTCCGAGGCCGTCACCTTCGCGAGCGGACGCTCGTCGTTGATCGTCTATCGCTCGCAATACGCCGGGACCAACAAGGCGACCGCGCTCAACTGGATCGTCGACGACATCGACAAGGTCGTCGCCACGCTCAAGGACAAGGGGGTGGCCTTCGAGCACTACGACTTCCCCGGCTCGACGAGAGCGGGCGACGTGCACGTCATGGGACCGATGAAGTCAGCCTGGTTCAAGGACCCGGACGGCAACATCATCGCCCTCATGAGCGGCTAGGTCGCAGCGGTGCCGCCCTCGCCCGCCGCCGCGAAGCCGGACATCATCGTCATCGGCACGGGTCAGGCGGGCGTGCCGCTCGCGACCCGGCTGGCGGCGGCGGGTAAACACGTCGTGATCGTCGAGCGGGGGAACCCCGGGGGCACCTGCGTCAACATCGGCTGCACGCCCACGAAGACGCTCATCGCGAGCGCCCGCGCGGCGCACGTCGCACGAACGAGCGAGCGGCTGGGCGTGCGCGTCGGGGGGGTCGCGGTCGACTTCGCGGCGGTGATGGCGCGTAAGGACGCGATCGTTCAGCGCTGGCGCGCCAGCGTCGAGCGGCGCCTGCAGGCGGCGGGCGACCACCTCCGGTTCGTCCGCGGGCACGCGTCCTTCGTGGCGCCCCGGACCGTCGAGGTCAACGGCGAGCGCCTCTTCGCGGACCACATCGTCGTCAACGTCGGGGCGCGGTCCGCCGTCCCCGACATCCCGGGGCTCGCGGGCGTCGCCGCGCTCGACAGCACGAGCGTCCTCGAGCTGTCCGCCCTCCCCGAGAAGCTCTTGGTCGTGGGCGCCGGCTACGTCGCGTGCGAGATGGCCCAGTTGTTTCGGCGCCTCGGCTCGCAGGTGACGCTGGTCGCGCGCTCGTCGCGCCTGCTGCCGCGCGAGGACGAAGCCGCGTCCGAGGCGCTGGCCACGGTCTTTCGGGCCGAGGGCATCGAGCTCGAGCTCCGGCGGCGCGTCCTCGCGGCCACGAGCGCGCCCGGCGGCGTCGAGCTGCGCCTGACTGCGACCGAAGGAAACGAAGCCGATGCGTGGCTGCGCGGGACAAACCT
>DASXOE010000165.1:0-32067 GCA_036494575.1 Polyangia bacterium
GCGAAGGCGAGCCGGGCCAGCAGGCGCGGCAGCGCTTCGGCGCCGGGCAGCCGGTCGAGGCCGCGCGCGAGCGCCGCCGCGGCCAGCAGGCGGCTCGTCTCCTCGCTGGGCGGCGCCGGCGTCACGGTCTCGTCGAGCGCGAGCGCGCCGAAGCGGAGGCCGGCGCGGCGTTCGACGCGCTCCGTCTCGGCGTTCCAGGCGAGCGTGTCGATCTCCTCGACGCGGTCGGCGCAGACGTCGAGCAGCCACTCGGGTTCGATGGCCGCTGCGAGGCGGACGGCCACGCCGCCCGGCCGCGCGCCCACAGTGGGGCGCCCGCCCTCCGCGCGCCCCTGGACGTCGATGGCGACGAGCCACTCGGCGCCCGGATCGAAGTGCAGCTCGGCCGACCCGCCGCCCGCGAGCACGATGACGCGGTCGGTGGGCGCGCGACGGCGCGCGACGCGATCGGGGAACGCCGCGAGCGTGGCCAGGCGCAGCGCCGCGTCCTCGGCCGCGCCTTGGGCGTGCGGGCCGGCGTCCTTCGACCGGCCGATGGCCGCCGCGAGGTGACGGGCGGTGCGCGACACCGCCTCAGCGGCGCGCCCGTCGAGCTCGAGGGAGCGCAGGGCGTCTGGCCGAAAACGCGCGGTCTCGGCCTGGCGATAGAGATCGACGAGATCCAGAAGCTCGCCGCTCTCGCCATCGCCCTTGCGCCCGCCGCGGCCGAACGACGCGCGCGCGCCGCGCCGGATGTCGCGCTCCGAGAGCAGCGCCGCGACGAGACAGGCGGCGGCCCCCGCGCCCCGCGCCTCGCCCTCGCAGACGAGGCGCGCGAGGCGGGGATGCACGGGCAGCCGCGCCATCCGGCGTCCGAGCGGCGCCAGCCCGTCACGCTCGTCGAGCGCGCCCAGCGCGCGCAGGAGATCGCGCGCCGCGCCGAGCGCCGCCGCGGGCGGCGTCTCGTACCAGGGGAAGTCGGCGATGGGACCAACGTCGAGCGCTGCGAGCGTGAGCAGCGTGTCGGCGAGATCGGCGCGCGCGAGCTCGGGCGGGTCGTACGCGCGCCGCGCGTCGTGATCGTGGCGGGTGTAGAGGCGCAGCGCGCGCCCCGGCCGCGTGCGACCCGCGCGCCCCGCGCGCTGGGCGGCGGAGGCACGGCTCACCTTGGCGACGGCGAGCGTCGGCAGCCCCGTCCAGGGCGAGTGCGCCGCCACGCGCGCGAGCCCCGAGTCGACGACGGCCACGACGCCCTCGACGGTGATCGAAGACTCGGCGACGTTCGTCGACAGGATGATCTTGCGCCGCGCCGGATCGGGCCGTACGGCCCGCGTCTGCTCCTCGAGCGTGAGCTCCCCGTGCAGCGGCAGGATCATGAGGTCGCTCGTGCCCGGCGCCGCCAGCAGCGCCTCGTGCGCGCGCCGGATCTCGGCGGCGCCCGGGAGAAAGACCAGCACGTCGCCCGCGAGCCCTTCGCGAACGAGGCGCCGCACCGCGCCCGTGACCTGCTGGTGCAGCGGTCGCTCGTCAGCGGACTCGAGATGGTCGATCTCGATCGGGTGCAAGCGGCCCTCGCTCCGCACGGAGGCGCAATCCCCGAGGAACGCGCGCAGCGGCTCGGCCTCGAGCGTCGCCGACATCGCACAGACGCGCAGGTCGGGCCGCGCCCCGCGCTGGAGCCGCCGCAAGAGCGCGAGGCCGAGGTCGGTCGCGACGTGGCGCTCGTGGATCTCGTCGAGCACGACGGCGCCGATGCCCGCGAGCCCCGGGTCGCCGAGGAGCCGGCGCGTCAGGAGCCCCTCGGTCACGAAGCGCAGGCGCGTGCGCGGCGAGGACACGTCGTCGAAGCGCACCGTGTATCCCACCGTCTCGCCCACCCGCTCGCCCAGCTCCTGCGCGACGCGCTCGGCGGCGAGGCGCGCCGGCAGCCGCCGCGGCTCGAGCACCCAGATCTCGCCAGCGACGACGCCAGCCTCGAGGAGGGCCCGGGGGACGCGGGTGGTCTTCCCGGCGCCCGGGGGCGCCTCGACGACCAGCGAGGGCGCCTCCCGCAGGGCCGCGACGATCTGGGGCAGCAGCGCATCGATGGGAAGAAAGAGCGATTCTTTGGAATTGTGGGGCAATTTCGGTGATTCTGGCGTCATGGATGGTGGGCTGGGCGCGCGGCCGGGCGCGAAGCAGGGGGTGCCGATGCGATCGGGACCGTGTCCGATCTCTGACGGCTCGGACAGTCTAGACGGCAACTAGGCAGCGGGACGGCTCGGAGGCGCGAGGCGTGCGTGATACGATATAGGGGCCCATGATCCGGTGTCCGAGCTGTGGCAAGCGCCTGCGTGACGGCGCGCCCAAATGCCTGACGCACGGAGCGCCTCCCCCGGCGCCTCCCGCGACCGAGGACGCCCCTACGCCCTTCGTCGTCGCCCCTCCCGAGCTCGCTGCGTTCCGCGTCAAGAAGCTCCTCGGGCAGGGTGGCTTCGGCGCCGTCTTCCAGGCCGAGCGCGTATCGGACGGCAAGCTCTGCGCCATCAAGGTCGCGCGGGCCGACAACGCGTCCGCGGGCGACAGCCTGGCGCGAGAGGCCGAGGCGCTCATCGCCGTGGGCGTGCCCCACGTGCCGGCGGTCTACGACAGCGGCCGGCTCCCCGACGGGGCCGTCTACGTCGTCATGGACTTCGTCAAGGCGCCCATCCTCGCCGACGTCATGACGGCCCTCGACGGGCCCGTGCCGCTCGAGGACTTCGCGCGCGCCGCCATCCCGATGCTCGAGATCATGGAGGTCGCTCACGGCAAGAACCTCGTTCATTGCGACCTCAAACCCGAGAACGTCTTCGTCGACGAGTCCTTCGGCGCGAAGCTCTTCGACTTCGGCCTCGTGCGGAAGGTGGGCAAGCCCGCCGACGAGACCAAGGAGGAGGCGCCCGCGGGCACGCCCGAGTACATGTCGCCCGAGCAGTGCGAGGGGCGCTCCGACATCGACGCGCGCAGCGACCTCTACGCGCTCGGCGTGATCTTCTACGAGATGCTCGCGGGGGGGCCGCCCTTTTGGGGTAAGGCCGCCGAGATCCAGCAGAACCACCGCAGCCGCCGCCCGGCGGCGCTCGGGCGGCGCATCGCGATCGCCGTGCCGCTCGAGGAGGCGATCATGCGCTGCCTCGCCAAGGATCCCGCCCGGCGCCCCGCGAGCGCCACCGAGCTGCGCAAGGCGCTGCAGGCCGGGATCGTCGCCGAGCGGGCGCGCCTGCTCGAGGCGCAGCCCGGGGCCGGCGCCGGCGTCACGCCCACGTCAGGGGTGGGCGAGGCCGCCGCCAAGCCCGCGGCCGCGGCGGTCAAGCCGGCGGCGCCTGCGCGTGAGCGTCGCGCCGTCGCGCTGCTCTTCTTCGAGACGAAGCGGCCGGTCGCCGACGTGCGCGAGGCCATGACGGGCGTGGGCGCGCAGCTGGCGAACGCGGCCGGCGTGCAGTACGTCCTGGCCTTCGGACACGAGCTCGGCGACAACCCGACGCGAGCGGCGGCCAACGCGGGCGAGATGTTCGTGGGACGCGGCCTCTGCAGCCACGCCCTCGTCGACCTCGCGCAGGTGTCGATCCAGGCGCGGCCCGACGGCACGCGCCGCTACCAGAGCCCGCTCTTCTCCAAGAAGGAGCAGTTCCCGGGCGAGGCCGATCCGCCGGGCGTGCTGCTCTCGGCGGCCGCCGTCGAGGTGCTGCCCGACGTTCCCACCGACCCGCTGCCCTCGCGCCCGGGCGTCATGCTCCTCAAGAAGATCACCCAGGCGTCGGAGAAGACGACGACGCGCATGGGCGTCGCCCCGCTCGTGGGGCGCGACGACCTCCTGCGCACGCTGCTCGAGTCGATGCGCGCGTCGACGGGCGGCGCGACGCCCACGATCGTGACGTTGCTCGGTGAGGCGGGCTACGGCAAGACGCACCTCGCGCAGATGCTCGTCCAGCACCTCGAGGTGCTGCCCAAGGTCCAGACGCTCTTCGTCCGCGCCAAGGAGGTGCTGGGCGGCGGCTCGGGACAGACGGCGCGCGAGATCTTCATGCGCGGGCTCTCGCTGCCCGAGACGGCGCCCGCGGACTTCGGCCGCGCGCTCCTCACCGAGGCGCTCGGCGCCGAGATGGCCAAGGAGTGCTGGGCCGGCGTCGCCGTGGTCATGGGGTGGGCGCCGCCCGAGCACCCGGAGCTGCGCGCGTACGCCGCGGCGCCCGGCGCGCTGCGCTCGGGCGCGGCGCGCGCGGCGGGCGAGGCCTTGCGCCTCATGTCGCGCCGCCGGCCGCTCTCGGTCGTCGTCGAGGACGCGCACTTCGTCGACGAGACGGCGCTCGACGCGCTCGAGTACGCCGCCCTGAAGGAGGCGGCCTGCCCGATCTGGATCTGCGTCGTGGGACGACCGACCTTCGGGCGCGGGCGCACGGCCTGGGCGGGCCGCGCGGCGCGGCGCCAGGAGATGACGCTGCCGGCGCTCGACCCCGCCGCGGCCGTCGAGCTCGCGCGGCGCCTGCTCACGCCCGTCGAGAGCGTGCCCGCGAGCGCCCTCGGCCGCCTCGCCGAACGCACGCAGGGCATCCCGCTCTTGCTCGTCGAGCTCGTGCGCGGCCTCAAACGTGACGGTCTCGTGCGCAAGTCCGAGAAGACCAACGCGTGGTACCTGGCGACCGACGAGCTCGACAAGCTGCCCGACCTGCCGCTCGTGCAGTGGCTCGCGAGCCGCGAGACGGAGTCGCTCCCGCCCGATCTCCTCGCCCACGCGCGCCTCGCCTCGATGTTGGGTTCGGAGTTCAGCAGCGACGAGCTCGAGGGCGTCATGCAGGAGCTCGAGCGGGCGGGCGCGGCGCCCGACACGCAGCTCGACGCGAGCATCGGGGTGAGCCGCCTCGCCGAGAGCGGGCTCCTCGTGCGTCACCGCGGCGGCCGCATCGGCTTCCGGCACTCCCTCCTTCGGGACTCGGTCTATCAGGCGGTCGCCCCGGCGCAGCGCGAGATCATCCACCGCGCGGCCTACGATCACTTCAAGCGCCAGGATCGGCTGCCCGACTCCACGCGCCTGCCGCAGATGGCGTTTCACGCCTCGCGCAGCGGCCTCAAGGAGGAGGCCGGTCGCCTCTACCTCGACCTCGCCAAGCGCATGCTCGGGCGGCACGCCTACCTCGACGCCGAGCTGCTCTACAAGAACGCGCTCGAGAACCTGCCCGAGACGGACGAGGACGGCCAGATCGCGGCCTCGCGCGGCCGGGCCCTCATGCGGTTCCGCCTGGGGCGCCACGAGGATGCCTCCAAGGACTTCGAGATCGCGCGCACGAGGGCGCACAAGGTGAGCGCTCGGCTCGCCGAGATCGAGCTCATGCTCGACCAGGCCATCGTGCTCGACTGGCTGAACCTTTGGAAGCAGTCGGCCGCGCTCACGGCGGAGGCGGAGGCCCTCGCGACGGGCGAGACGCTGCCGCCGAGCGTGAACGCGCGCATGCTCATGGCGCTCGGCCGCACGCCCTACCGTGCCGACGAGCTGCGACCCGCGCTCGAGGTCCTCAACCGGGCCGTCGACGCCGCGGCGCCGCTCGGCGACGACGGCTACGAGGCGCTCACGCAGAGCCTCATCATGATCTGCTTCGCCCACACGAACCTCGGACAGTTCGACGAGGCGCTCCGGGTCTCGGAGCGCATCCAGGTCGTCGGCGACGAGCACAACGACGCCATGCTCCTGTCGTGGAACTGCCTCAACCGCGGCCTGCTCTACTTCATGCTGGGGCGGGTCGACGAGCTCGTCGCCGACTATCGCCGCTCGATCCAGATCACGCGCGAGTACGGCTTCCCCATGCTCGAGAGCCTCGCGACGAAGGATCTGGGCGAGGTCATGTTCTACGTGGGCCGGCCCGACGACGCCGAGCCGCTCGCGCAGCGGGCCGCCGAGCTCTACACGATGATCCAGGGCGAGAAGTCGCCGCGCGTCGCCTACTCGGAGGTCCTGCTCGCGCGCAGCAAGGCCTACCGCGGCGACTTCGATGGCGCGCGCGCGACGGTCGAGCGCATCATGAAGAAGCAGGCCGAGATCCAGGCGGAGGGCGGGGCGGACTCGGCGCTGCCCTCCGACGGCAAGGCGCAGCTCGAGGGCGTCGCGCTGTGGGTGCGCGGCGCCTCCGACGACGAGTTCGATGCGCTCATCGCCCATGGCCGGGCCTTTCCGCTCCAGGCCGCCGACATCATCGAGATCATGGAGTGGAAGGCGTTGTCGGCCATCCGCACGGGACGGCGGGCCGACGGCCTCCGCATGCTGGAGGAGGCCTACGCCGAGGCCGACAAGAACGCCAAGGTCGTCATGCCGCGCCTGCGCCGCCAGCTCGATCAAGTCATGGCGCTCGCGGCGAGCTAGGCTCAGGCGGTGGACGACGAGGCCGCGGCGACGACGCTGGACGCCGGGGCCGTGCGCGCGGCGGCGCTCGCGTCTCGCTTCGCGCTCGTGGGGTTCGCCCGCGCCGACGCCCTCGATCCCGGTCCGCTCGCCGCCTGGCTGGCCGCGGGGCACGCCGCCGACATGGATTGGATGGGCCGGCGCCTCGACGAGCGGCTCGACCCGCGCCGCGTGCTGCCGGGCGCCAAGACGGTGATCGCGCTCGCGATCGGTTATCACCGAGACGGTGGCGCGGGGTCGCCGCGCTCGCCCGTGGCGCGTTACGCGCGCGGACGCGACTACCATTACGCGCACCGTGACGGCATGAAGGCGCTGCGCCGCCGCCTCCTCGGGCTCGCGCCGGGTGTCGAGACCTACGCCTGCGTCGACACGGGCGTCGCCATGGAGAAGGTCTGGGCGGCGCGCGCGGGCCTCGGCTGGATCGGCAAGAACGGCTGTCTCATCAACCCGCGCTGGGGCTCGTGGCTCACGCTGTCCGTGATGTTCGTCGATCGCGAGGTCGACGCCTACGACGCGCCCCACGACGAGCGCTGCGGCGACTGCACGTCGTGCCTGCGCGGTTGCCCCACGCAGGCTTTCCCGTCGCCCGGTGTCGTCGACGCGCGTCGCTGTCTCGCTTATCAGACGATCGAGAACCACGGTGAGGTGCCCGAACGCCTCCGGCGCGCGTTCCGCGGGCGCGTCTTTGGCTGCGACGTCTGTCAGGACGTCTGCCCGTTCAACCGCGGCGCGCTGCCCGAGGGCGACGCGCGCTTCGCGCCGCGGCCCGTCGCCAGCCTGACGCCCGCCGAGCTCGCCGCGTTGCCGCGCACCGACTTCGATCGCCTGTCTACCGGCACGGCCCTGCCGCGCGCCCAGTACGACGGGCTCCGTCGAAACGCCCTCTACGCCATCGGCGCGACCCGCGATCGCGAGGCGCGCCCCGTCGTCGAGAAGCTCTGCTCCGATCCGAGCCCGACGGTGCGGGAGGCCGCGGAATGGGCCCTCGGCCGCCTGGGCTGACTTGTGCGGGCCGAAGAGTGCGCTAGGATCGTCGGCGAGTCGATATGCCGAAACGCCCCGAAGATCGCGACGCCCCTGGCACGCTGGAGAAGACCAAGGGCGACCTCAAGACCATCGAGAAAGAGAAGGTCGAGCGGCCCCGCCTCTACGAGGTGCTGCTTCACAACGACGATTACACGACTCAGGAGTTCGTCGTCTTCGTGCTCATGCGGTACTTCAAGCACGACGCGACGGCCGCGCGGCAGATCATGCTGCACGTTCACACGAAGGGTGTGGGCGTCGCCGGAGTCTTCCCCTTCGACGTCGCCGAGACGAAGGCCCACCAGGTCGTGCAGTTCGCGCGCGAGCACGAGATGCCGCTGCAGGCGTCGGTGCGCAAGAGCGAGGAATGTTGAAAGTCGAAATGTTGGAATGTTGGAATGTTGGAATGTTGGATGTCGAACAATGAACTGGCGATGGGACGGTTGAAGTCATGCTGAGCCCCGAACTGGAGACCGCCATCCGGCAAGCCCTCGACGACGCCACGACGCGTGGCCACGAGTTCTCCGGCCTCGAGCACCTGCTGCTCGCGCTGCTCGCCGACGAGAAGACGGCGGACGTCGTCAAGCACTGCGGCGGCAACGTGCCGCGCCTGCGCGGGAAGCTCGAGGCGTACCTCGACAAGGAGGTCACCGCCCTCCCCGAGGACGAGCGCGAGCGCGCGCAGCCCACGCTCGGCTTCGCGCGCGTCATCCAGCGCGCCGTCAACCACGTGCTCGGCGCGGGCCGCAGCGAGGCGAACGGCACGAACGTGCTCGTCGCGCTCATGTCCGAGCCCGATTCCCAGGCCGTGACCTTCTTGAAGGAGGAGGGCATCACGCGCCTCGACGTCGTCAGCTACATTTCCCACGGCATCTCCAAGCTGCTGCCCGCGAAGACGACGCCCGCGGGCGACGGGGGCGCGGGCCGGCCGGCCGCGGACGACGACGAAGACGAGGTCCCGGTCGATCCGCTCGAGGCCTTCGCCGTCAACCTCAACGAGCGCGCGCGCGCCGGAGACATCGATCCCCTCATCGGGCGCGGACCGCAGGTCGAGCGCGCGCTGCACGTGCTGGCGCGGCGCCGCAAGAACAACCCGCTCTTCGTGGGCGACGCGGGCGTCGGCAAGACGGCCATCGTCGAAGGGCTCGCGCGGCGCATCGAGCTCGGCGAGGCGCCGGCGGCGCTCAAGGGAGCGACGATCTACGCCCTCGACATGGGGGCCATGGTGGCCGGGACGCGCTACCGCGGCGACTTCGAGGAGCGCTTCAAGGCCGTGCTGAAGGCCCTTGCCGAGAAGGAGGGGTCGATCGTCTTCATCGACGAGCTGCACACGATCGTGGGGGCCGGGGCCGCCTCGGGCGGCGCCATGGACGCCTCGAACCTCATCAAGCCTGCGCTCGCCAACGGCAAGCTGCGCTGCATCGGCACGACGACGCACAAGGAATACCGCAGCTACATCGAGAAGGACCGCGCCCTCGCGCGCCGCTTCCAGTCGATCGAGGTCGAGGAGCCGTCGATCCCCGAGACGATCAAGGTCCTCAAGGGCCTGCGGTCCAAGTACGAGGAGTTCCACGGCGTCACCTACACCGACAAGGCGCTGCGCGCGGCGGCCGAGCTTTCGTCGCGGTACCTGCACGATCGCCGCCTGCCCGACAAGGCCATCGACCTCATCGACGAGGCGGGCGCGGCCCTCAAGATCAAGGACCTCTCCAGACCGGCGCGAGCGGGCCGCGCGCGGGCGCGGGGCGCCGGCGCGGCCGTCGCCAAGAGGAAGACGCGCGTCGTGAGCAGCCGGCAGATCGAGAGCGTCATCGCGACCATGGCGCGCATTCCCCCGAAGCGCGTGGCCTCGGACGACCGCGAGCGCCTCCTGCGTCTCGAGGCCGACCTCAAGGCCAAGATCTTCGGTCAGGACCGGGCCGTCGAGCGCGTCGCGCAGGCCATCAAGATGAACCGCGCGGGGCTCGGCCTGCCCCAAAGGCCGATCGGGGCTTTTCTGTTCGCGGGTCCCACGGGCGTCGGCAAGACGGAGCTCGCCAAGCAGCTCGCCGAGACGCTGGGCGTCTCGTTCGTGCGCTTCGACATGTCCGAGTACATGGAGCGCCACACGGTGTCGCGCCTCATCGGGGCGCCCCCCGGCTACGTCGGCTTCGACCAGGGCGGTCTGCTCACGGATGCCATCCACCAGTCGCCGCACACCGTCCTGCTGCTCGACGAGATCGAGAAGGCGCACCCGGACCTGTTCAACCTGCTGCTCCAGGTCATGGACCATGGCGCGCTCACCGACAACAACGGGCGCAAGTCGGACTTCCGCCACGTCATCCTCATCATGACGAGCAACGTGGGCGCGCGCGAGCTGTCGAAGCGCCTTCCGGGCTTCGGCGGCGTGGGCGGCGCCCAGTTCGGCGACACCGACGAGGCCTTCAAGCGCATGTTCTCGCCCGAGTTCCGGAACCGGCTCGACGCCAAGGTCGACTTCCAGCCGCTCGATCCGAGCGTCATGGGTCAGATCGTCGACAAGTTCGTGGGCGAGCTCAGGGAGCAGCTCGGCGAGCGCAAAGTGACGATTGTGCTAACGCCTCATGCACGCAGTTATCTGGCCGAGAAGGGCTACGACCCCATGAACGGCGCGCGGCCCCTCGCGCGCGTCATCCAGGACGAGGTCAAGCGCCCGCTCACCGACGAGCTCCTGTTCGGGAAGCTCGCGGGCGGCGGCAATGTCCGCGTCGACCTCGTCGACGGCAAGCTCGTCTTTTCGACGGCGTCCGGCTCGCTGCCGCTCGCGGACCCCGGTCCCCCTCGCTCCGCGTAGCAAAGCTACGCTACGCTCGCTCGTCGTCGCTGCCGGCGTCGCGGAACGGGGTGTGCTCGGCGTATTCGCGCAGGCCCTCCTCGACGGCCACGGCCTCTCGCTCGACGAACGACGCGATGGCGCCGCGCAGGCCCGGGTGGCCGATGAAGTGCGCGCTGTGCGTGAAGGCAGGGCCGAGGCCGCGCTTGAGCTTGTGCTCACCCTGGGCGCCCGCCTCGAACAGCGTGCAGCCGCGCGCGATGGCGCGCTCGATGAGCTGGTAGTAGCAGAGCTCGAAGTGGAGCATCTCGTAATCGGCGAGGCAGCCCCAGTACCGGCCGTAGAGGTGGCGGCCCTTCTCGAAGTTCACCGTGCCCGCGACCGGCTCGTCGCCCCGGTAGGCGAGGGTGGAGACCAGGCGATGCGCCAGGGTCTCCCGCGCGATCTCGAAGAAGGCGGGACGCAGGTAGGCCGTGCCGTGGTGGCGCCGCACGTTCGTGACGTAGAAGCGGTGCAGCGCCGTCCAGTCGCGGTCGTCGAGCTCGGCGCCCGTGGCGACGCGGAAGCGCAGGCCGTGGGCCGCCGCGCCCTGGCGCTCCTTCCGCACCTGCTTGCGGTTGCGCGAGCGGAACGTCGAGAGGTAGTCGTCGAAGCTCTCGAAGGGGCGCGGCGCGCGGTTGCGCCAGTGGAATTGCAGGCTGAGGCGCGGCAGGTAGTCGTGCCGCGCGAGCGTCGCCTTCTCGTCCTCTGTGCAGAACAGGAAGTGCATCGACGAGGCGCGCTCCTGCTGGGCGACCTCGCCCACGCCGGCGAGCAGCGCGGCGACGATTTCGCCCGCCGGCGGCGCGCCCTCGGAGAGCAGCACGGGCAAGCGCCGTCCCGTCGCCGGCGTGAAGGGGATGGCGGCCACGAGCTTCGGGTAATAGCGCAGCCCCGCGCGCTCGGCGGCGTCGGCCCAGCCCCAATCGAAGATGAACTCGCCGTAGCTGTTCGTCTTCAGGTAGAGCGGCACGGCGCCCACGAGGCGGCCGCCGTGGCGCGCGAGAACGAAGCGGGGCTCGCAGCCCGCGCGAGCCCCCACGCTCTCCGAGGCCTCGAGCGTCGCGAGGAAGGCGTGCTCGAGGAACGGGTCATCCTCGCCCGCGAGCGCGTCCCACTCGGGAGCGGCCACCTCGGTGATGCTCTGTGCGACCTGGATGTCGATGGCGTCAGCGTAGCAGGTGGACTGGCGACGAGCGCGCCGGCGTGAAAGATTGGGGCGTGGCTGACTGGCTCCGACACGTGGCGACGCGAGCGGCGGCCGCCGGCAGGAGCGGCGGTCTGTGGTGGGGCATCGCGCTGTCGCTCGGTCTCGCCGTCGCGAGCATCGCGATCGCCGCCGCCGTCGTCGTGAGCTGGCCGGCCGCCCGCTTCAAGGAAGGCGCGCCCGCGGCGTTCCTCGCGCACCACCCGCCGCCGCTGCGCGCGCTCGCGCGGGTGGGCAAGAACCTCGCCGGCCTCGTGCTGCTGCTCCTGGGGGCCGTCATGGCGCTGCCGGGCGTGCCGGGGCAGGGCATCCTCACCATGATCATCGGCCTCACGCTGCTCGACCTCCCGGGCAAGCTCGCCCTCGAGCGCCGAGTCGTGAGCCGCCCGTTCGTGTTGCGGCAGCTCAACGGCTTGCGCGGGCACTTCCGCCGCGCGCCGCTCGACCTCGGCTAGGCGGCGCCGCCGTCGCGGCTATTGCGGCGCCCTGCCGGCGGCGCGTTCGGTGGCGCAGACGGGGCACGGACAGTTCGCGCGCAGATCGCGGAAGTTGTAGATGCCCGTGGAGTGCCCGTCGCTCCACTCGATCTGGATGGCGTAGCGCCCCACGAGCTCGATGCCCTTGGCGCGGATGGTCTCCGGTACGGCCGCGGGGTCGAGCAGCGCCGCTCCCGACGTCTCCTCGACGCACCCGGCGCAGCGGCAGGCGAGCCGCAGGTGGCGGGCCGGATAGATCGTCTCGTGGCCGTCGGGCCACTTGAGCGTGATCTTCGAGCGGAGCAGGCCCACGATCTCGTCGGGCATCGGCATCAGCGCGCGCCCTCCCGCCTGCGCCGCTGCAGCAGGTATTTGAGGAGCGGCGCCGCGTGCAGCGCCTGGATGAACGCGCCCTCGTCGAGCAGCCTCTCGAGATCGACGATCGACACCGGGTGCAGCCGGAGATCCTCGTCGGCGCCTGGGTCGGCCTCGCCCATGCGCACGACGCCCTCGGCCAGGAAGGTGTACGTCAGGTTGTTCTGCAGCGCGGGGTTCGCCGACAGCGTGACGAGCGGCGACCAGCGGCCGCCGCCGTAGCCCGTTTCTTCGACGAGCTCGCGCCTGGCCGCCGCCTCGAGGGAGGTCTCGCCCGGGTCAGTCGTTCCCGCCGGGATCTCGAAGTGGACCTCGCCGAGCCCGTGGCGGTACTGGCGGATGAGCAGCACCTCGTCGTCCGCCGTCACGGCCACGACGTTGACCCACGGCACGTACTCGTTGACCCAGTACTCCGGGATGACGGTGCCGTTCGGCAGCTCGACCTTGTCGACGCGCACCGTGTACCAGAACTTGCGCGACAGATACTCGCGCGACAGCACCTTCCAGGGCTGGGGATCGTCGGGGAAATTCCGGCCGTCGGCCATTGCCTAACCCCTCTCGATGGGGTAGCCCGCCTCGCGCCAGGCGCGGATGCCGCCGTCCATCGAGACGACGTTCGCGTAGCCCATCTTCCCCAGATTGTCGGCCGCGAGCGCCGAGCGGAAGCCGCCCCCACAATAGACGACGATGGGCGCGGCCTTGTCGGGGATGAGCGACTCGATGTCACGCTCGAGGACGCCGCGCCCGAGGTGACGCGCGCCGGCGGCGCGGTCCACGGCCCACTCGGCGTCCTCGCGCACGTCCAGGAAATGGAAAGGCTCGCCGCGATCGAGCCGCGCCTTGACGTCGGCGGTCGTGCATTCGGCGACGCGCGTCTTGGCGGCGGCGACGATGGCCAGGAAGCCAGGACTGTGTTTCATGGACGGAAAGCCTAACAGACCGCGCCACGGCCTCGGCACGGCATTTGACACGCCCCCTCCGCCTTCATAGGTTGTCCAGCCGACGTGTCAGAGAAAAGAGACTACTACGACGTTCTCGGCGTCGCGCGCGGCGCGGACGCCGCCGAGCTCAAGCGCGCCTATCGCAAGCTCGCCATGGAGCTGCACCCCGACCGCAACCCGGGCAACCACGAGGCGGAGGCCAAGTTCAAGGAGGCCTCCGAGGCCTATCAGGTGCTCTGCGATCCCGAGAAGCGGCAGCTCTACGATCGCTTCGGCCATGCTGGCCCGGGCGCGCGCATGGGCCAGGGCTTCGGCGACGTCGGAGACATCTTCTCGGCCTTCGGCGACATTTTCGGCGACATCTTCGGCCAGCGGGCCGGCGGGCGGCGCGGGCCCGCGCGGGGCGCCGACGTCGAGACGTCAATCGTCTTGACGCTCCTGGAGGCCGCCACGGGCGCGAAGAAGGACGTCAAGGTCAGGCGGCGCGTGCCGTGCGCCACCTGCAGAGGCAGCGGCGCCGCGCCCGGAACCGAGCCCGAGGTGTGCCAGCAGTGCGGCGGGCGCGGGCAGGTCATGCACTCGCAGGGCTTCCTCATGATCCAGACCACCTGCCCCGTGTGCCGGGGCGATGGCCGCGTCATCCGCAAGCCGTGCCCGACCTGCGAGGGCGCGGGGTTCGAGGCGCAAGAGGAGACGCTGCAGGTGACGATCCCCGCGGGCGTCGAGGACGGCTCGACGCTGCGCCTCGCGGGGCGCGGCGAGGCGGGCCCGCGCGGCGGTCCCACGGGGAACCTCTACGTCGTGCTGCGCGTCGCCGAGGACGACCGCTTCGAGCGCGACGGCGCTGATTTGCATGCCGAGCTCCAGGTGAGCTTCCCCCAGCTGGCCCTCGGCGCGCGCGTCAGCGTCCCGACGTTGTCGGGCGAGTCCGAGATCGACGTGCGCGCCGGCTCGCAGCCGGGGGACACGGTGACCTTGCGCGGCCAGGGCATGCCGCGCCTCGAGGGCCGCGGCAACGGCGACATCGTCGCGCACCTCAAGCTCGTCGTCCCCAAGGCGCTCTCGGCCGAGGAGGAGCAGCACCTGCGCGCGTACGCCCAGGCGGGCGGCGAGCAGGTCGCGCCCGAGAAGACCGGCCTCTTTGGCGGGCGCAAGAAGAAGAAATAGGGACGGGCGGCTCGAGCGGTCGACGGGCCGGAATTTCTGAGTCTGAGTCCAGGACGTCAGGTGACGATTTCTAGGTCGAACGCCTCGATGGCGGCAATGCGGGCGCAGTCGCTGCCGTTTCTGGTGAAGACTCTTAAGGCGTCGCCGCGGCGGGGCTCGTCGACGCGGGCAGGATCTTCTTCTCGCCGCCGGCCGGGCGCGCCACGGCGAGCGGCACTGTGGGCACGGGCGCCTCGCCGTAGAGCCAAGAGTACGCGAAGTACGAGGCGAGCACGCGCTTCGTGTAGTTCCGCGTTTCGTCGTAGGGGATAGTCTCCATGAACTCGTCCATGGCGATGTTCCCGCGCTCGGCGAGCCAGCGCTCGACGGCCGCCTCACCCGCGTTGTAGCCGGCTATCGTGAGCGGCGGGACGGCGTTGAAGTGCTTCCACAGGAACCCGAGGAAGCGCGCTCCTATCTCGACGTTCTTCGTCGGGTCGAGGAGGAGGTCGCGCGTGACTTTGTCGCCGTTCGCGAAGCGCTTGGCCGTCTTGATGATCATCTGCGTGAGGCCGATGGCGTTCGCGAACGACTCGATGCGCGGCGAGAACGCGCTCTCCTCGCGCATGATGGCGAGCTCGAGCCACTCGGGCAGCTGGTTGGCCTTGGCGTTTTTCGACACGAGCGCAGGGAAGGCGCGCGGGTAGGCGATCTTCCATTTCGCCTCGCCGAGCGCCTGCGGGTACGCGAGGCGGTAGCGCGTCACCCCGTAGCGCGGGATGGAGTGCGAGGCCGCCCACGAGCCGCCGCGATCGAGCAGGATCGCCGTGATCCACAGCAGATCCTCGTCCTCCGCGCCTTCGCCGCGGACGCCCACGTGCTTGTCGGCCGAGGTCGCGAGGCCGAGCTTCGCGAGCTCGCGCCGCGCGTCGCCGCCCTGGCCCATGCGCGCGAGGTCGACGGCGCGCAGGAACGCTGCATCGCCGAAGAGAGGCCGCGCCGCGAAGGTCCACGCCGGCACGTCGTGGATGCCCGCGCGCAGGGACGTCACGAGCGCCGTCTCGGCGGCGGCGTCGAGCGTGCGCAGTCGCGTCAGCCCGAGCAAGGCGTACACCGAAAGCGGATACTCGCGCACGGCGCGTTCGTAGGTGGCCCGCGCGTCGGTCGCCTTGCCTTGCCGTTCGAGGACGCGCGCCCTCCAGTAGAGCGCCCGGCCCTCGGCGTACCAGATCTCCTCGTGCGGGACGAGGCGCAGGTTCTCGTCGAGCCAGCGGAGCGCCTCTTCGTCCTTGCCCGCGCGGTAGGCCGTGAAGGCGAGCCGCCAGAGCGCCTCGTTGAGCAGGTCGCCCTTGGGGTAGCGCTTCGGCACCTCGGAGAGGATGGCCACAGCGGTCGCGTCGTCGCCCGCGTCGCTGGCGAGCTCGGCCTGCCGCAGGCGCGCATCGTCGGCGTAGCTGTGGTCGCTGTGCTCGGTCTCGACGCGCGTATACCGCGCGACCGCCATGTCGCGCGCGCCCATGCTCGCGTAGCAGCGGGCGCCCTGGTAGAGAGCCTTCGCGTGCAGGTCGCGATTCCCGGCGCGGAAGCAGGCGCCGTCGGCCTCGTCGAAGAGCGGCGCCGCGCGCGGGCGCTGGCGCTGCTTCCAGACCGACTGCGCGCGGTGGAAGCGCGCGCGGCACTCGAGATCGCGGTCGAGGCCGGGCGCCGCGAGCGCCGTCGCGAAGGCCTGCTCGGACTCGACGTTGCGGTTGTGGTCGAAGTAGCTCATGCCGCGCGTGACCCACTCGCCGGCCGTGTGCGTGCGCACGAGCTTCGCGTCGGGCGCGGCCAGAGTCGCCGCGAGGGCCTCGAGCCGCTCGGCCGCGCGATCGGACCATGCCTCGAGGGGCGCCTCCGCCCACACGCGCCGGTAGAGCGCCGTCGCGTCGGCCAGGACACCCGCCGAGCCGTCCGGCGACGCGTCGCCGGTCCGCTCGAGCACCTCGGCGCGCTTGAAGAGCACCTCGGCGCGCCGCGGCCCGCCCGGAAAGCGCGCAAGGTACGCGTCGAGCGCGAGCTCGACCTCGTCCCAGCGCGACATCGCCCGCAGCGCGTCGACGCGCACGAGCGCCGCCTCGGCCTCTGGCACCGTCCCGGTGGGCACGCGCTCGACCCAGGTCAGCGCTCCGGGCGCGTCACCGCGTCGGAGCCGGCAGCGGGCCGCGTGATACGCGTGATAGGCGGCCAGCTTGGGGTAGGCCGTGTAGAGCTCCTCGAAGAGGGTCCCGGCATCGCTCCACTTCGACTGATTCTCGCGCGCGAGGGCGAGCATGTAGCGGGCGGCGAGCTGCTCCGGGGTTTTCTTCCGGAGCGCGCCCACCGCCTTGGCGAACGCGGCCTCGGCGCCGGCCCAGTCCTCCTCGCGCACGCGGTCGACGCCCAGCTTGGCGGCCCCCGTCTTGAAGAACGGCTCGAGCCACGCCTCGTCGAACGCGATCGCCTTGCCGACCTCGCGCGCCACCGGCGCCGGCGGCCCAATCGGCTCCTCCCCCTCCTCGTCTTGGCCCAGCGCCCGGTGCCCAACGGTCAGCACCAACGGAACGATCAAGACGAATCGAGCGAGGGGGCGCACCCTCAAAGGTTACGGCGCCCCACCACCCAAGCAAGAAATCGCCTCTCGCGAGGCCTTCTCACTTCGATTTGTGGACCGTGACCTGATTGCGCCCGCCGTGCTTGGACTTGTACAGGGCCTGATCGGCCAGGGTGACGAGCTCGGCGGCGTCCTTGACGGCGGGGTCGGGCAGGCCCGCGACGCCCACGCTGATGGTGAGCGGGATGTGGGTGCCCTCGAAGACGAACTTGTTCTGCGCGACCGCCTTGCGCATGCGCTCGGCGACGATCTGCCCCTGCATGACGTCGGAGCCGCGGCAGATGACCCCGAACTCCTCGCCGCCGTAGCGCGCGAAGACGTCCTCGGCTCGCAGCGCGCCCGTGAGCAGCGCCGCGATCTCCGAGAGGACGTGGTCGCCCGCCTGGTGGCCGTACGTGTCGTTGACCTTCTTGAAGTGGTCGATGTCGAAGAGGACGAGCGTGAGCGGCGCGACGTGCCGGATCGCGAACGTGAACTCGCTCTCGAGGCGGTCGGTGAAGTACTTCTTGTTGAAGGCCTTCGTGAGCCCGTCGCGCAAGGCGGACTCGTACATCTGCTTCTGGAAAATCTCGTCGAGGTTGTCGTGGTACGTGAACTTCAGGATCGTCGTCGACCCGACCAGGATCTTGTCGCCGTCGACGAGCTCCTTGTTGGCCTCGACCTTGAGCCCGTTGCAGTACGTGCCGTTCGTCGAGCCGAGATCCTGTAGCACGATCCGGTCGTTGACGATCACGAGCTGCGCGTGCTCGCGCGAGATGCCGTCGTCGAGGAGGCGAATCTGCGCTTTCTGGCCGCGCCCGATGATCGTCTTCTCGCCATCGATCTTATACATCTCGCCCACGCTCGCGCCCGCCAAGACCACGAGATAGGCGCGGTCCCGCTTGCCACCCTCGGGCGCCAGAGGCGCCTCGAACATCCTTGTGCTCTCGTCTGCCGGAGGCATCCCAAGAACCATGTTAACACGGCCTTACGGTGGCCGCGCGCCTCTCGTGGTCTTCAGCCGTCAGCCGTCAGCAGTTGGCGCGCTCGGGCGCTCGAGGAGCCGTCGGGCGAATTCCACCAGCCGTTCGGCGCGCGCGCCAAGCGGCGCCAGAAATCTGACTGCCTCCGCCACGAGGGCTTCGAGACGCGCGCGCGCGGCCTCCGCGTGGGCCGGGTGATCGGCGTCGTCCAGATCGTCGGCGTGCTGGAAGGCCACGCCGAAGCGCTCCCCGAAGCCGGCGAGGGCCGCGAGCTCGGTCTCCAGGGCGCCGCCGACGGCGCCTCCGATCTCGAGGGCCGCGCGGAAGAGTGCCGCGGTCTTCTCGGCGTGCAGCAGCTCGAGCGTCGCGAGGTCGGCTGGAGTGGGCTCTCGCAGATCGCGGGCCTGTCCCCGCACCATGCCCCGCGCGCCGGCGCCGCGTGAGAGCGCCCCCGCCGCCGCCAGGAACGCCGCCGGTCGCCCAGCGGCCGCCCCGGCCTCGGACATCCACTCGAACGCCAACGTCAGCAGCGCGTCGCCGGCCAGGATCGCCGTGGCTTCGTCGAAGGCCTTGTGGTTGCTGGGACGGCCGCGACGGAAATCGTCGTCGTCCATGGCGGGCAGGTCGTCATGGATGAGCGAGTAGCAGTGGACGAGCTCCACGGCGCAGCAGGCGACGGCGACGTTCGAATCGACGGGCGCGCCGTTCATCTGGGTCTCGGCAGCCGCGAGCGCGAGCAGCGGACGCAGGCGCTTGCCGGGCGCGAGCAAGGAGTAACGCATGGCCTCGACGAGCCGCCCCGGATCGCCGTCCGGCGGCACGGGCAGGCGCGCGTCGAGCACGCGCTCGATCTCCTCGCGGCGCGCGCTCACCCAGGCGTCGAGCGCGGCCGCCGGTGTCGCCGCCGATGCGGAGGTCGACGTCGACGGCGTCGTCGACGGGGACATGGACGCGGGACCTCTCACTCTTCGGGCATCTCGAAGGGGGCCGTGGCCGGGGGCTCGGCGCCGCCCGCGCCCAGCAGCATCTCGACCTTCTTCTCCGCGCCGTCGAGGATGACGGCGCCGCGCTTGCACAGCTCCATGCCCTCTTCGAACGCCTTGAGGCTCTCCTCCAGCGGGAGGTTCCCGCCCTCGAGCCGCTCGACGAGTGCGCGCAGCCGGCCCAGCAGATCCTCGAAGCGTTCGGGCGCCGGTGCGTCTCCGCCCGCCTCGGACGAGGTCCCGGATCGCGTGCTCGCCATGCCAGCCTTCTACGACTCCCCGGGGTCCTTTTCAATCTCGTATCCCTGCTAAGATGCCGTGTTCAACGTGGCCATCGAGACCCCACCGCCCGAGCTGGGCGCGCCGTGCCCCGACTTCCGGTTGCCGGCCGTCGACGGACGCACGTACGCGCGCGACGACTTCTCCTCGGCGCCCGTGCTCGTCGTGATGTTCATCTGCAATCACTGCCCGTACGTCAAGGCGGTCGAGGATCGGCTCATCCGACTCGGGCGCGAGTACGGTCCGCGCGGCGTGCAGCTCGTGGGGATTTGCTCGAACGACGCCGAGACATACCCGGATGACGCTTTCGACCAGCTCGCGGCGCGCTGGCGCGAGCGCGGCTATGGCTTCCCGTACTTGCACGACGAGCCGCAGACCGTGGCGCGCGCGTTCGGCGCCGTGTGCACGCCGGACATTTTCGTATACGACCGCGACCGCCGTCTGGCCTATCGCGGGCGCATCGATGATTCGTGGAAGGACGAGAGCAAGGTGACCGAGCGCGAGCTCGCAGCCGCGCTGGACGCGCTGCTCGAGGGCGGCATGCCGGCGGTGGCGCAGCGGCCCTCGATGGGGTGCTCGATCAAATGGCGGAGCGAGGCCGCGTGAGCTCCGGCGCGCGGGCGGTCAAGAACGAGGTCGGTCGCGGCAAGGACGCCAAGGCGCCCTGGCGCGACTACCTGCGCAAGAAGGGGCTCAAGACGACGCAGCAGCGCGAGGCCATCGTCGACGCCTTCCTGCGCAGCTCTGGCCACGTCAATCTCGAGGATCTCCTGTCGAACGCGCGCCGCAAGCAGCCCAGCGTCGGCCTGGCGACCGTCTATCGAACCGTGAAGCTGCTCGAGGAGGCCGGCATCGCAGCTGCGCGCCACTTCGGCCCGGGGCAGACCCTGTACGAGGTCTCGGAGGGGCGCGCGCACCACGACCACCTCATCTGCGAGAGCTGCGGGTTCATCACCGAGTTCGAGAACGACGAGATCGAGCACCTCCAGGACGCGGCGGCGCGCCGGGTCGGGTTCAACGTCATCCGGCACCGGCACGAGCTGTTCGGCCTATGCGAAAAGGCCCGCGGCATCGCCAACGGAAGATGCCCCGGCGAAGAAGCCGGCCGCCGCCCGAAGCGCTAGTCGCGGCCGTCGGCGGGACCTACGCGCCGTTCGACAGGCACTGCAACGCGAGCACGGTGATGTTGTCGGTGCCGCCGGCTTGGTTGGCGGCGTCGACGAGGCCGGAGACGGCGGCCTCGAGGTTGCCGGCGCCGCGCACGACCTCGAGCAATTTGGGGTCCTCGACCATCCCCGACAGCCCGTCCGAACAGAGGATGAAGATGTCCTGGTCGTGGATGTCGTGGGCGAGCACGTCCACTTGCACGGTGTCGCGCATGCCGAGCGCGCGCGTGATGACGTTCTTGTGCGGGAACTTGCGCTGCTCGTCCTCGGACATGTTCGGCTTGGCGTCCTTGTAGTCCTCGAGCAGCGAGTGGTCGCGCGTCATCTGGAGAATCCCGGTGGGGCGGATGCGGTAGCAGCGCGAGTCGCCCACGTGCGCGATGTAGAACTTGTCGCCCACGATCTGGCCGCTCACGATCGTCGTCCCCATGCCCTTGTACTTCGCGTCCTGCGCGGCGGACTGGAAGATGCGCTGGTTGGCCACCTTGATGCCGACGACGAGCCGGTTCTCGACGTAGGACAGGTGGCGATCGAGCTTGTAGGGCCAGGTCGCCTCCTCCTCCTTGCTGCGCGTGAAGAACTCCTGCATGACGTCGGCGGCCATCTTCGACGCCACCTCGCCGGAGGCGTGGCCGCCCATGCCGTCGGCCACGAGGAAGAGCTGCTCGTCCTCGATCAACGAGAAGTAGTCCTCGTTGTGAGTGCGCTTCATCCCGACGTCGGTCTTGGCGGCGTAGCGAATGCGCATGGTCAGGAACCATCCAAGGTAATGGCGGCGTCGGGGGGCGTCAATTCGGGGTTTCGATCTTCCCGGAACGGTGCCGCCCCCGCACTGGAAAGTCGGACGGCGTCGCAGGAAGTTTCGTTGACACCCGAAAATGGCCCGGGTAGGGTACTGCTCAAATGTCTAGTCCCACGACGACGACGAAGACGCAGCGTGCCGCGCTCGTGGCCATCGGCGACGAGGTGCTACGGGGCGAGGTCGCCAATTCCAACGGGACGTTCATCGCCGACCGGCTCTTCGAAGCCGGCTTCGAGGTGTGCGAGCAGGTCGTGGTCTCCGACGATCCGGCCGACATTCGCGCCGCGCTCGTCCGGCTGCGCACGCACGTCGACGTGATCGTCGCCACGGGCGGCCTCGGGCCCACGGAGGACGACCGCACGGTGGACGTCGTGGCCGATCTCTTCGGGACCGGCACCGTGCCCGACGAGCCGTCGCTCGGCGCCATGAAGAAGCGCTTCTCGACGCACGGCTTCGAGCTGACGCCCAACAACCTGCGCCAGGTGCGCATCCCCGTGGGCTCGAAGGCGCTGCCCAACAGCGCCGGGATCGCGCCGGGGTTCGTCGTGCGCCTGGGCGGCGCCGAGGCGTTCTTTCTGCCAGGCGTTCCGCGCGAGATGGAGCGCATGTTCCTCGACGAGGTGGCGCCGCGGCTGCAGCGGCGCATGGTCGAGGCCGGCGTGCCGCGCGCGGCGGTGCGCACGTGGCACGTCTACGGCATGGGCGAGTCGCACATCGATCATCGTCTGGCCGGTTTGCTGAACGGAGTGGAGGGCGCGACGCTGCACTTTCGCACGTCCCACCCCGTGAACCACGTCAAGGTCGTCGTGCGCGGCGCGAGCGTCGAGGACGAGCAGGCGACGCTCCAGGGCATCGAGGCCGAGCTGCGCAAGCGCATCGGCCCGGGCATCTACGCCGTCGACGGCGAGAGCTTCCCGTCGGCGGTCGCCAAGGCGCTGCGCGCGCAGGATCCGCCGGCGACGCTCGCCATCGCCGAGTCGTGCACGGGCGGGCTCGCGGGCGAGCTCGTGACGAGCGAAGCGGGCGCCTCCGATTTCTTCCGCGGCAGCATCGTCGCCTACACCGACGAGGTGAAGACCGGCGTGCTGGGCGTCAAAGCCGAGACGATCGCCGACTTCGGCGCCGTGAGCGAGCCGGCGGCGCGCGAGATGGCCGAGGGCGCCAAGCGCGTGTGCGCCTCGTCGGTCGCGGTGGCCATCACGGGCATCGCGGGACCGGGCGGCGGCACGCCCGAGAAGCCGGTCGGCACGGTCTGCTTCGCCGTGTGCGGCCCCGGCACGACGCGCACGTCGACCAAGCTCTTCGCGGGCAACCGCGAGCGCGTGCGCGTCGCGGCGGCCTACTACGCCCTGGATCTGGCACGCCGGTACTTCGACACCCGCAAGCGATGACGGACACGCCCTCGCGCCTCCACGGTCCCGGCGAAAGCTCCATTCGGAGCTTCGTGGCGGTCCCGCTGCCGGGCCCCGTTCAGACGGAGATTGCGGAAGCGACGCGCGTGCTCGCGCGCGAGCTGCCGTCGAAGAGCGTGAATTGGTCGAAGAAGCCGGAGAACTTGCACGTCACGATGAAATTCCTGGGACCGGTCGCCCTCGAACGGCTCGACGCGCTGAGCGCGGCCATGAACGGCGCGCTCGCGGCGGTGCCGCGCTTCGGCTTCGGCGTAGGCGGGTGGGGCGCGTTTCCTTCGGAGCGTGACGCCAAGGTGCTGTTCGCGGGCGTGGACGACGAGCGCGGCCTTGCCGCCGTCGCCGAGGTCGTCGAGGCCGTGTCGGAGCGCTTCGGGTTCCCGCGCGAGGCGCGGCGCTTCACGGGTCACGTCACGATTGGGCGCAGCAAGGCCGGCGTCGACGCGCGCGCGGCCCTGGCCGCCGGCGCGGCGCGCGCCTTCGGCGAGGTCGAGGTCACCGAGGTTCACGTCTACGAGAGCCGCCTGGGCCAGCCCGGGGATGCCGGTTCGACTTACGTCTTGCGACACCGGGTGCCCCTGGGCGCCCGCGTCGCCAACTGACAACGACAAGGAGAAAACACGATGGCGACAGACAAGAGCGAATCCAAGGCCGAGGCGAAGGACGTGAAGGACGTAAAAGACGCGAAGGAGGTCAAGCTGGCGTCGGTCCCGGCGGCGGCGCCCGCGGCGGCCGCGCCTCCGCGCGACGACAAGCGCGACAAGGCCATCGACCTCGCGGTCTCGACCATCGAGAAGCAGTTCGGCAAGGGCAGCATCATGCGCCTCGGCGAGAACATGGCGCCGCCCGAGGTCAAGGTCATCCCCACGGGCTCGCTCGGCCTCGACATCGCGCTCGGCGTGGGCGGCCTGCCGCGGGGTCGCGTCATGGAGATCTATGGGCCGGAGTCCTCGGGCAAGACGACGCTCGCGCTGCACGTGGTCTCGCAGGCGCAGAAGATCGGCGGCATCTGTGCGTTCGTCGACGCCGAGCACGCTCTCGACGTCGGCTACGCGCGCAAGCTCGGCGTGCGCACCGACGACCTGCTCGTCTCGCAGCCCGACTGCGGCGAGCAGGCGCTCGAGATCACCGAGATGCTCGTGCGCTCGGGCGCCGTCGACGTCATCGTCGTCGACTCGGTGGCCGCGCTCACTCCGCGCGCCGAGCTCGAGGGCGAGATGGGCGACTCGCACGTCGGTTTGCAGGCGCGCCTCATGAGCCAGGCGCTGCGCAAGCTCACGGGCACGATCTCGAAGTCGAACACGCTGGTCATCTTCATCAACCAGATCCGCATGAAGATCGGCGTCATGTTCGGCAACCCCGAGACGACGACAGGCGGCAACGCGCTCAAGTTCTACGCGTCGGTGCGCCTCGACATCCGCCGCGTGGGCGCGCTCAAGGACGGCGAGAAGGTCGTGGGCAACCGCACGCGCGTCAAGGTCGTGAAGAACAAGATGGCGCCGCCGTTCCGCGAGGTCGAGTTCGACATCCTGTACGGCGAGGGCATCAGCCACGAGGGCGACATCGTCGACCTCGGCGCCGAGTGCGGCGCCGTCGAGAAGTCGGGCGCCTGGTTCGGCTTCGAGGGCGAGCGCATCGGCCAGGGCCGCGAGAACGCCAAGCAGTTCCTCCGCGACCACCCCGACGTCGCCAAGAAGATCGAGGCCAAGGTCCTCACCCACCACGGCATCAAGCGCGACGTCGGCCAGGCCGCCTTGGCGGCCAGCGGCAGCGGCCACGGCGCGATCGCCGCGAGCGCGGGCGCGACGGTGCACGCGTTCTCGCCGCAACCGAAGCCCGTGTCGGAGAAGCGCGGGCGGTAGGGCGGGGGCGTCCGGGCGGCGGCGATGGATGACGCGCAGAGGCCATGGTACGGTTAGGTCGATGGGTCGGGCCGCACCCCTTCCGCCTCCCGGATTCGACGACATGTCCGTCGAGGACAAGATCGACTACGTCCAAGCCTTGTGGGACCGGATCGCAGCGAATGAATCTCAAGTCCCCGTCCCTGATTGGCACCGTGAGGTCCTCGCCGAGCGGCTGGCGGACTATCAGGCCAACCCGGGTGAGGGTCGCCCCTGGGAAGACGTCGAGGCTGATCTTCTAAAACGACGACGATGATCCGTCTGACCGTCCGTCCCGCCGCCGAGGGGGATCTGGCGGACGCCCAGACTTGGTACTCGAGCCAGGACGGCGTTCTCGCGGACGAGTTTGTCGACGAGCTCCGAGCAACGCTCCGCCGGGTTCGCGAGATGCCGCTTCAGTTCCCGGAGGTAGGAGGTGCCAGGCGTGCTCTACTTCATCGTTTCTCGTACACGGTCTACTTCGTGTTACCCGACGACGCTCACGCGATCGTCGTCGCGATTCTTCACCAGAGCCGCACGCCCACGATCTGGAAGAGGCGTATCCAGACCGGGCATACCGGATAAACAGATGTTGAACCTGACAGCGCGCGCGCCGTAGGTTGACGCCACGATCGTTATAGGCGCGTTCGGATTCGTACCGATGCGGTGGAAAATAGGTTTGGCCAAATTGGAGGCGCAGTGATGGCGGAGTCAATTACGCCAGCCGTAGCGCGTCGCGCGCTCTGGTCACACATCCGTGCCCTTCTGATCCTGAGCAGCGTGCTCGCTCTCGACGGCTTCTGGGTTGCCAGGCGAGTTCGGAATCGGGATGTCGATGCCGCCGAGGATATTGTGCGTAAGGCCAGCGAGACGCCTTCCTCGAGGTCCGACGCGAAGGCGTCGACATGTTCGCGGTTGCCCACCCACCAGTCGCGCTCCCGCAGGATGTGGCGGCGCGCCGTCGCTGTGAACACAACCTGTCGGCGTCTCACGAGGAGCGAAGTTCGCGCAGGACGTCCTCGGCGGTGACGAGACGGCCAGCGTCCACATCGTTCTCTGACTGACGAAGCGCATCATGTAAGGCGGCGCGATCGGTTTCGTCGAGCCAGTCGCCAGGGTCCAGCGGAAGCAGCTCCACCTCGGTGCCTTCGGGCAGATCAGTAGGCTCATCAATCACCAGCCGACCAGCCCGAACGCGCGCCTTGAGGGTCATGGACCTTAGTCTACTCGGCTCCATAGGACGTCGTCTAACAGCACGCGTCCGTTGGCGTTCTCACGCGGCTTGTCGCTTCGTGACACGCTGGCCGATCTGACGGCGAATCTTGGTCAGGATCTTCGGGTCCACGCCTTCGACCTCGGCGATGACCAGGCAGTCGAGGAGCTTCTTTGCGCCGCGTCCGGTGCGTTCGTAGGTCTCGGCGACCTTTTGAAGATCGGTTGCCATGTCGTCGAGCATCCGCTGACGTATGAGCGCGTGAGGCACCCGGTGGCCCCGTGAAACGCTTTCGATGATGCGCTTCAGTTCTCGACCGTGCTCTCGCGTCACGGTAAGGGGTTTTCTGCTCATGGCTTGCCTCGCGAGATGGCGTCCGCGGTTATACGTCTCCCTTGAAGATAACCTGAAGAATGACGACGGTCCTCTCCTCTTCGATCCAATAGAGGACCCGGTAGTCGCCCACGCGGACTTGCCACGTGGCCGTAGGGAGTCCTTCGATGGGTTCGGAGAGCGGTCTGCGATTTCGGGTCGCGACAGTCGCCTGGTCACGGAGGCGCTCCACCGCGGCGACAATCCTGGGGCGACGATAGGACGGCACCGACTCGATGTCGGCCGTTGCTTGCTCGGACCAGTCGATCTCGTGTGGCATGGCGGCTTGTCCCGCCGAGGTCTCCCCGGCCGAGAACGCGCCACCTCATCGGACCGCGCCGAACTGAGTTGCCTGGCAGGTCTGACGAGCGGCTCCTGACCGCGCCCTCGCGCCCAGACCGCCGCCCCGCCGTCGGGCACACGCGAACACCCCACTGGCGAAGTGCGACCGTCGCGTATACGATCGGGGCATGGCCTCCAAGAAGCCTGCCCCCGAAGGTCCCATCGAGGTACCCGACACCATCTCCATCCTGCCCCTGCGGAACTCGGTCCTGTTCCCGGGATCGATCATTCCTATTGATGTAGGGCGGAAGAAGTCGGTCAAGCTCGTCGAGGAGGCCATCTCGAAGGAGCGGCCGGTCATCGGCATCGTGACTCAGCGCGACGCGCGCACGGAGGATCCCGGGCCGACGGACCTCTACATGGTCGGGTGCGCGGCGCGAATCCTCAAGGTCATCAAGCTCGCGAAGGACAACTTCTCGGTGATCCTGCAGGGGGTCTCGCGCATCCGCCTCGTCGACGTCAGCAACCAGGACCCATTCATGACGGCGCGGGTGCAGCCGCTGCCCGACCTGCCCGTGACGGACGTCGAGCTCGACGCGCTCGTCATGAACCTCAAGGACGTCGCGAAGCGCGTCATCAAGCTCATGCCGGAGCTGCCCAAGGAGGCGAGCGCGCTCGTCGACAGCGTCACCGAGCCGGGGCAGCTCGCTGACCTCATCACGTCGAACCTCGACGTGCAGGTCGACGAGAAGCAGGACGTGCTCGAGACGTTCGACCTCAAGACTCGCCTGCGCAAGGTGCTGCAGTTCCTCTCGCGCCAGCACGAGGTGCTGAAAGTCCGCGAGAAGATCAACAGCCAAGTGCAAGAAGAGATGGGTCGCAACCAAAGAGAGTACGTCCTGCGCCAGCAGCTCAAGGCCATCAAGGAGGAGCTCGGCGAGATCGACGACAGCGGCGGAGACCTCGACGACTTCCGCGAGAAGGTCACGGCCGCCAAGATGCCGCCCGAGACCGAGAAGGTCGCCATGAAGCAGCTCGAGCGGCTCAAGGTCATGCAGCCCTCGTCGGCCGAGTACACGGTCACGCGCACGTACCTCGAGTGGCTCGTCGAGCTGCCGTGGTCGGTGTCGACCGAGGACAAGCTCGACATCCAGGAGGCGCGCGACATCCTCAACGCGGACCACTACGACCTCGAGAAGGTGAAGAAGCGCATCCTCGAGTACCTGGCCGTCCGCAAGCTCAAGAGCGACAAGAAGGGACCCATCCTGTGCCTCGTGGGGCCGCCCGGCGTCGGCAAGACGTCCCTCGGGCGCTCGATCGCGCGCTCGCTCGGGCGCAAGTTCATCCGCATCTCGCTCGGCGGCGTGCGCGACGAGGCCGAGATCCGCGGCCACCGCCGCACCTACGTCGGGTCGCTGCCTGGGCGGCTCATCCAGGGGATGAAGAAGGCCGGCTCGCACAACCCGGTGTTCATGCTCGACGAGATCGACAAGCTCGGGCACGACTTCCGCGGCGACCCCGCGGCGGCGCTCCTCGAGGTGCTCGACCCCGAGCAGAACCACAACTTCTCGGACCACTACCTCGAGGTGCCGTTCGACCTGTCGAAGGTCATGTTCGTCGCGACGGCGAACATCATGGACCCGATCCCGCCCGCGCTGCGCGACCGGCTCGAGGTGCTCGAGCTACCTGGCTACACGCGTGAGGAGAAGCTCAACATCTCGAAGCAGTTCCTCATCCCGAAGCAGCTCGAGGAGCACGGCCTGACGCCCGACAAGGTGATCTTCGAGGACGCCGCCGTCGCCGAGATCATCGACTCGTACACGCGCGAGGCCGGCGTGCGCAACCTCGAGCGCGAGGCCGCCAACGTCATCCGCGCCATCGCCGTGCTCGTCGCCGAGGGCAAAGCCGCGCCCGTCGAGACGCTCACCGTCGAGCGCATCGCCGAGTTTCTAGGACCCGCCAAGCACATCTCCGAGGTCGCGGAGCGCACGGCCGAGCCGGGCGTCGCGACGGGGCTGGCCTGGACGCCCGTGGGCGGCGACATCCTCTTCATCGAGGCCACGAAGATGAACGGGAAGGGGAGCCTCGTGCTCACGGGCCAGCTCGGCGACGTCATGAAGGAGTCGGCGCAGGCCGCGCTCTCGTTCATCCGCGCGCGCGCGCGGTGGCTCGGCCTCGAGGAGAACTTCCTCGAGAAGACCGACATCCACGTCCACATCCCCGCCGGGGCCATCCCCAAGGACGGGCCCTCGGCGGGCGTGACGATGTTCGTGGCGATGGCGTCTTTGCTCACCGGCAAGCCCATTCGCAACGACGTCGCCATGACGGGCGAGATCACGCTGCGCGGGCTCGTGCTGCCCGTGGGCGGCATCAAGGAGAAGTTCCTCGCGGCGCACCGCGCGGGCATCAAACGCGTCATCCTGCCCGAGCGCAACCGCAAGGACGTCGTCGAGATCCCCGAGCAGCCGAAGAAGGAGATCGAGATCCTCTTCGTCAAGCGCATGGACGAGCTCTTGCCGCTCGTCCTCACCGAGATGCCCAAGCTCGGCGCCATGACGGTCCCCGCCATGACGCCGCCCTCGGCCACTCCGCCGCCTGCGGCTTAGGGGTCGCTCCTCACTCGAGGCAGCCGTGCGCGACGTTCTCGGACGTGCGCGCGGCCGCCAGGCAGGGCGCGAGATCGTCTCGCACCCTGAGGCCGTGGCAGCGGGCCAATTCAGGCGCGAAGCGATGGGCGAGGTTCTGGCGCCAGCGGTCGCGAAGGACAGGATCGCGGTACCCCGACTCGGTGAGCTCGAGGTCGACGAGGCGATCGAAGACGGCTGCGCAGTCGTCGGGGCTGGCGGCATGCCGGTGACACCCGCCCGCGAGAATGAGCGCGCACGCGAGAGCAAGGGCGGTCGAGCGTCGGCGCGCCGCGGTCTTCATCGGAAGAAGTGGACGCGGATCGGTGGAGAGAGGGAGGTCACGGGTTGACCCGCGGGATCGCGCGCGGGTTCGAAGCGCGTCGCCAGAGCGCAGAGGCGCGCGGCGGCGCCGAAGCCGTAGCCGGGATCGGCGAGCACGTCGACGCGTTCGGCGCGGCCGTCGGCGCGCACGGTGGCCCGGAGAACGACTGTTTGTTCGTTGACCTGCTGGGCGTCCGCGTCGGCGGGCCAGGGGCAGCTCCAGGCCTCCTGGTCGAGCGAGACGGGGCGGGCTTGGCTCCGGGTGGTCCCCGCGCCGTCTCCACTGCCGCCGGGGGCGACGATCCCGCGCGCCGGGGTCTTGCTGGTTCCGTGGCTGGTCGTTGTTCCCCCCGCATAGGAGCTCCCCACGCCGACGACGAAGGCGGTTCCGGTGAAGTCGGCCGGCTCCAGTGAGGCCGCCGCGAGCTGGCCTGCCTGCGCGGGGGCGGCGGGTCGCGCGTGCGAAGCGCGCGCCAAGCGCGCGAGGCGTGGGCTCTCGGCTTTTGGCTCTGAAGACGTGACGGGCGGCGGCGGTGGCGTCGGTGGCGTCACGTTCACGGTCGTCTCCGCGGCCACGGCCTCGTGAATGCGAGCGGCCATCTCAGCGCTCCATGGCCCCGCCGATCGTCCGAGCCGGCTCACGGCGACGAACAACCCCACGTAGCAGGCGAGCACCGTCACGGCACCGAGCGCCAGTCGGCGTCCCCCGCCGCCCGTCTCACCAGCGAATACGAGATCGACGATGCTGGCCGACGGGTGACCCGGACGCTCGGCAGACAGATCACTCACGAACGTGGCTCCTTCAAGGAGCATGATCCTCCACCGGCAGGGCTCCGAACGCAACGCGGGTGATGCCCGCGCCCTTGAGCTGATCGAGCACGTGGATGATGCGCCGATGCGGCACGTCGCCGTCGGCCTGGATCACCGCCCGCAAGTCGGGGTCGCCTTCAATCGCAACGCTGGCCTTCTGCGAGAGGGCATCGTCGTTCGGAAGCGCGGCGCCGTCGACGAGCACCGCGCCGTGCAGCTGCACGATCACCGAGAAGACCACTTGCACCTCATCGCCATGAGTGGCGTGCGGCAGATCGAGCGGGACCGCGGGCGTCACGATGATCTTCGCGGTGACGATGAAGATCACGAGGAGAACGAGCATGACGTCGACGAGCGGGGTGACGTTGATGCCCGCGATGATTCCGTTCGCTTGCTGACCATTAGACCCCGCCATGGGCGACCTCTCTTAGCTTTGGCGGCGCGCTCGGTCGGCGCGCGTCGTCGGCGATGTACGCGAGCACCAGGTTCGTGAGGACGTCGGCGCCGGACAGCAGCGACGCCACGCGCCGCTGCAGATAGTTGTACGTAGCCACGGCGGGAAGCGCGACGAGGATGCCGACGGCCGTCGCGACCAGCGCCTCCGCGATGCTCGCCATGACGGCCTGCGACGCCACTTGGGCGGCCGCCGGCGCGCCGTGCCCGGGAGCGGCGTGCCCGAGCTCCTCGAAAGCGTGAATGACTCCCACGACGGTGCCGAATAGGCCGACGAACGGTGCGTTGTTGCCGACGGTGGCGAGATAAGCCAGCCCGCGTTCGAGGCGACCGCGTTCGAGCGCTGCGGCACTCTGCATCGCCTTGTCCGCGGCGTCGGTGCCGCGCTCGGCGAGGCGCAAGCCGGCGTCCGCGATGCGCGCGGCGACGGACGGGCTCGCTTCGAGCAAGCGCCGCGCGGTCTCGAAGTCACCGCTCGCGAGGTGCTGGTCGAGCGCGCGCGCCAGAGCCTCGAGATCGCCGCCACGTCGTCGCAGGTAAAGCCAGCGCTCGATCGCGAGGACGAGGCTGGAGATTGAAAGCCCTCCGAGCAGCCACAAGATCCAGCTGGCGCCCGAAACCAAGAGTACATGCTTGACTGAATCGATCGTGCTCATTCGTGGGTTCCTCCGGTGCTTTCAATCTCGAACACAATGCGGGCGGCGCCGGTCCCTTCAGGGCCCTCGTCGTTTCCGTCGCGCCACTCCTCCGGCGCCGCCCGCCACAGCTCTATGGCAACGTCATCTGGTAATAGTGGCGCTGCAACGCGCACAGGCCGTCGGAGTTGAGGTGGCCCTGCGTGCTCTGGTTGTAGGTCGTGAAGTCGTAGTAATCGAGCAGGCCCGTGGTGCGATCGGTCCCCATGGCGTGGGGCACGCTCTGCGGATCGAAAGCCATCGCGCCCGTGAGCTGCGCGTGAACGTCCGTGGGCGGATCCATGCAGTAGCGCCACTTCAGCGCGTTCCCGTTGGAGTCGGTATAGGACCGGTAGTCGACTCCCATGGTCATGTCGAGCGTCACAGTGGGCGTCGGCGGCGTTGCGCCGTCGGTCGCGGCCCCATCTGACGACGTGCCGCCGTCGGCCACGGGCGGGACGACGCGCGCCGCGAACTGGTCGAAGTGCGCCGGCGAATCGTGCAGCACGCTGTCCCAGAACGGGTGGTCCGTGTGGATCGTCACCTGACCGACGATCGATTGGGTCGCGCTGAACGCGATCCCGCGCTCGTGCTCCTCGCCGGTCATGGGCATCGCGGGATCGTTGTCAGGGTTCTGGCAATTGACGTACGAGGTCGGCGACTTGAAGCAAAGGCGGAAATTCACCGTCTTCGGCCAATTGGCGTACTCGGGGTCGCTGTTGCACTTGGTATAGTCCGCCATGTTGCCGGTCGTCGCGGTGACGACGCCGCCCTTGAACGTCGCGACGCCGACGTACATCACGGCGCAACCGTCCTGGA
>DASXOE010000166.1:0-8008 GCA_036494575.1 Polyangia bacterium
CTCCGATGGCGGCGATGCGACGCCTCCGGCCGTGGTCGACGCCACGAGCCTCGAGCACAAGATGCTGTTCGGTTACCAGGGCTGGTTCTTGTGCCCGGGCGACGGCGCGCCCTCCAACACCTGGGTGCACTGGTTTCGCAACGGGACGCCCGCCGCCGCGAGCTTGACCGTCGATCTGTGGCCCGACACGTCCGAGCTCGGCGACGACGAGCTCTACCCGACGCAGATGAAGTACGCCGACGGCTCCGTGGCGCGCCTCTACTCGGCTTACGGCGCGAAGACCGTCGCGCGGCACTTCGCCTGGATGAAGGACACCGGCATCGACGGCGTCGCGCTGCAGCGTTTTCTCGTCGACGTGCAGGACCCACGCCTCTTCGCCGCCCGCAATCAGGTGGCCAAGAACGTGCGGGCGGGCGCCGAGGCAAACGGTCGCGTGTTCGCCATCGAGTACGACATCACGGGGACCCCCGAGGCGCGCCTCGTCGCGCAGCTCGAGGCCGACTGGAAGTACATGGTCGATACGCTCCAGGTGACGGCGAGCCCGCGCTATCTCATGGATGGCGGCAAGCCCGTCGTTTATCTCTGGGGCCTTGGCTTCTCGTCGAACGCCGCGACGCCCGCCGATGCGCAGGCGCTCATCGATTGGTTCACGAAGAGCGCCGAGCCGCAGTACCGCGCGACGCTCGTCGGTGGGATCCCCACGCACTGGCGCACGCTCACGGTCGACTCGATGACCGATCCGGCCTGGTCGGCCGTCTACCGCTCGTTCGACGTGCTGTCGCCGTGGACCGTCGGGCGGTACAGCAGCGACGCGGCCGCCGACAGCTACCGCGCGACGTCGCTCGCCCCGGACCTCGCGGCCGCGAAGGCCGCCGGCAAGCGCTACATGCCCGTCGTGTTCCCCGGCTTCTCTTGGCACAACCTCACGGGTCCGACGGCGGCGCTCAACCAGGTTCCCCGACGAGGGGGCGCGTTCTATTGGCGCCAGGTCTGGAACGCCGTCGGCGCCGGCGCGACGATGCTGAAGACGGCCATGTTCGACGAGGTCGACGAGGGCACCGCCATGTTCAAGCTCGCGCCGTCGTCGGCGATGCTGCCCGCGGGCGCGACGCTCGTGCCCCTCGACGCCGACGGACAGGCGCTCCGGAGCGACTTCTACCTGCGCCTCGGCGGGGCCGCCACGGGGATGCTTCGCGGTGACCTGCCCCTGACGGCGACGCTGCCGAGCGCGCCCTGAGGCGCGGTGCTACCGTCTCTCTTCGGCGCCATGGACGCCGCGCCTCGGATCCTGAGACTGTTGTTCGCGTGGGATCCGTTCGCCGGCACGCCGCCGCGGCACGTGCGCATCGAGCTTTACCGCTATCAGCTCGCGAAGCCGGGCGCGACCGTGTGGTGGGAGCGGACGCGTGTCGCACCGTGGCTGCCCCGGCTCACGCGAGACGACGGGGAGCTGCGCGAGTCCTGGGACGGAAGGGGTGGCGCGACGAGGAGTGAGCGGCCGTGCCGCTCGCTGCTGGTGAGGTCGGCGCTGCTGGGCCAAACGGTATCCAACGATGCGAAAAGCGCGCTGTGCGAACGGCAACCTCGCGTCATTGTTGGTGCGGCCGAGAAGACCTGAAACTGACGACGGCGACCCACAAGTAGCGGGTTTAGTCCTCGCGTTCGTTGGCCGATGGGGATGCGTCCGGGCCGACGCGGCGGGTGCCGCGCCCGACCCGGGAGGGCGCGATGAGCATCTTCTCCAAGCTCTTGAATTTTGGTTCAGAGGAAGGCGAGCTTCCGTCTGCCGAGCGCGGTGATTCGCCCACTCAGGCCAGACCCGCGCCCGCGGCGCGCGCCCAGCCCGCCCCGACGCCGGCCGCGCCTGCGCGCACCGGTAGGACCGGGAAATATCGCGCCGTCGGGGTCGAGCCCAAGGCGGCGCCAACGCGTGCAGCCACGCTCGCCCATGCGGCGCGTCCAGCGAGCGCACCGGTCAAAACTCCGGCGTCGCCGGCGCCCCCGGCAGCCGCCGCGAAGCTCCCTATGTCACGGACCGTTTTGGGAGTTGCCGCGCCGGTCGTGTCGCCGTTTCAGCGGGTCACCCCCGCCGCCCCCGCGCGCGCCCCCGGCGGGCCCGTCGCCGAATCGAAGGCCCGGCCGGCCAGTCAGGCCGCCGCCGAGGCCGTCGTGACGATCGAGGCCGAGCCGGCCGGGTCGCTCGACGGGGCGCTGGAGATGCTCGTCAACCCGACCGGTCCCGGCGCGTCCGCTCAGCCGACGGGCGAGCTCACGGCCTCCGATCTCCAGGCCGTGCTCGGCACCTTCGAGGACCTCGCGGTCGGTCACGCTGCCGACGTGCGGAATTTGATGATGGAGGTTCGCTGGGGCGAGGCCCAGACGAGCTGGTTCGAGCTGGCGCGCCCCGCGCTGAAGTCGCTGCGCGCGATGGCCGGCCAGGTCGGGCACGCCGCGCTCTGCACGGCGCTGGATGGGTTCTGCGCGGCGGTCGATGCGGCGCTGGCGCCGGGGGCGGCCCCGTCCGTCGGAGCCGCGATGCGCGACAAGCTGCTCGGCGCCTACGCGCCGCTGGCCGCGGCCTTGCCCCGCGCGTTCGAACTGCAGGGCGAGCGCGATCGCCGCGAGCCCCTGGTCGTGCGCGCGCTGCTGAGTCAGGTGCCCGGGCTCGAGCCGCTCATGATCGAAAAGATGATTGGCGCGGGGCTGGGCCGGCTCGAGCCGCTGTTCACGGCGCGCGCCGACGAGGTGGCGGCCGTGGCAGGGCTCGCGGGCGAGGTCGCCGCCGCGGTCGTGGCGCGCGTGCAGGAGTGGAAGCGCGAGACGCCGGCGCTCCTCGCGACGCCCGATCGGCCCTCGGCCGCCCGCGAGCTCGTCGCGCTCGTGCGGGCTCTCTCGGATGAGCACCGCGCCTTCGAGGACGCGGCGCGCGGCTGGTCCGAGAGCGATCGCGACGCCAAGAAGCGCCTGCGGCGGCGGCGCGAGGTCTCCTTCCTTCAGATCACGATCGTGCTGGCCCGCTCCGGCGAGGTCGATCTGGCGCTCGCATTGGAGAAGCTCTCGTTCGCGCGGCGGCTCGAGGAGCTCGGCCGCCTCGTGAGCCGCTTCCCGCCGGCGATCCTGTTCGGCGCCGCGGCCGCGGGCATGGCCCCCAAGGTCGAAAGAGACACGTCCGACGCTTTCGGCGCGCCCGCGGCGCCCTGACCCGAGAGGAAACCGACATGGCCGAGCTCACGAGAGATCAAGTGCTGTTGAAGGCGAAGAGGGGCGACCGGCTCGAGCGCGCCGACCTGCGGGGCATCGATCTGTCGAAGGCCGCGCTGGCGGGCGCCGCGCTCTCGCGGGCGGATCTCGATGGCGCGAACCTCGAGAGCGCCAACCTGCGCAAGGCGGCCCTCAAGAACGCCAGCCTGCGCGAGGCGTACCTGGCGGGCGCCGACCTCCAGGAGGCGAACCTCGACAACGCCGATCTCGAAGGGGCGAAGCTCGATCGTGCGAACCTCTGCGGCGCGAACCTCTCGCGCGCGAACCTCGAGGGCGCGAGCCTGGCGGGCGCCAACCTGGCCGGCGCGCGGCTGCCTTACGCGCAGCTCGGGTCGTCGAACCTCACGGGCGCGGACCTGCGGGGCGCGATCTTCTCGCATGCGGTGCTCGAGGAGGCGTCGCTGGGCGGCGCCAAGCTCGAGAAGGCGGACCTGTCGTTCGCGAACCTCGAGAGGGCCGACCTAACCGACGTCGACGCGCGCGGCGCGACGCTCACGGGCGCGCGGCTCGCGGGCGCGACGCTCACGGGCGCGAAGGTCGCGGGTCTCGTGGGGACAGGCGCGCCAACACCCGACGTCACGGTCGGCTGGCTCGACACGAGCGCCGCGGGGGACGGCACGGGGCGCATCAGCAACGGCGAGATCCCGTCGCGCCTCTCGGGCCTCGCCGCGGTGGCTCCCGTGGCGGCGGCGTCGCGAAGGTACTTCGGGCACGGCGACGTCCTACGCAACGCCACGCTGACGTTCGAGCCGGGCGCGCGCATCGAGATCGACAGCCTGTTCGAGAACTGTCAGATCCAGCTGGGCGAGGGCACGGAGCTCGTCGTCGGGAGCTCGGGAGTCCTGGCCGACTGCAACATCGCGGGTGGCGGCTCGATCACGATCAACGGACAGTTCTTCGAGCGCGAGAGCCCTGGCATCGTGGGCGCGCGGGAGCTGGTCGTGAGCCGTGAGGGCGCGCTGGTCGCGTCGGTCCAGCAGAGCGCCGCCCTGACGCGTTTCCGGTTCGAGCGCGGCAGCCGGCTGCGCGTGAAGATCGCGAAGAACGAACCCGGCAAGAATGCAGCCTCGGCCCAGAAAGGCGGATGAAAATGGGTGAAACGAAGAAGACGCTCATCGAAGAGGGAACCGAGTTCAAGGGAACGCTCACGTCGACCTGCGCGATCATCGTGATGGGCCGGGTCGAAGGGGAGATGAAGGGCCCCTCCGTCGAGGTCACCGAGACCGGCGTGCTGTCGGGCAAGGCCAAGGTCACCGAGTTGCGCTCGCGCGGCGAGCTGTCGGGCGAGTTCGACGCCGAGGTCGTCGAGCTGTCCGGCCGCGTTCGCGACAAGACGGTGATCCGCGCCAAGTCGCTGGAGGTGAGCCTGCGGCGCCCCGAGGGCGGCATCGAGATGGTGTTCGGCGACTGCGAGCTGGCCGTGGGAGAAGCCCCGGACAAGGCGCGCGCCGTGCGGGAGGCGACGTCGGGCCGCCAAGACAAAAAAGACAACAAGGACGCGAAGGACGCGCGGGAGCCTGCGGCTTCCCCTGCGGCGCCCATCGCGCAGCCGAGCGCCGCGCCTCCTCCCGGGGCGGCCGAGACCGGCGGCGGCGAGGTCATGGGCGAGGGCGACATGAGCGCCAGCGCGCGCCTCCGGCGCGGCAAGCGCCCCGGCGAGGCCGAACGACTTCCCGAGAGCGCCTAAGGAGGAGGGAACATGAATCAGCGGACGCTGCGGATTCCGGGCACACTGAAGCACACGGGCGAGCAGAGCGACGCCAGCCTCCAGGAGACGGCTCGCGAGCACGTCGAGCGCCACCCGGGCTTGCTCTTCCTGACGGACGCCTTGCGCGCCATGCACGCTTCGCCCGAGCCTCTGCGGGGACCGGCGTCGTTCTTCGACGCCTTCCCGCCGCGTGAGGTGATGGACGCGTTCGGCGAGCGGCCCGACCTCCGCGTGCGCGCCCTCAAGGCGATGACGGGCGGCCCGACCGCGCTGCTGCGAAGGTTGAGCGCGGAGGCGGTGGCGACCCAGATCGATCTGCTGGCGGCCGACGACCTGCCCGAGGCCGAGCGCTCCGTCCGCGCCGAGGCCGATCGCACGCGCTCGGTCCACGAGCTCTACCTCCAATACGTCGCCGCGGTCGACCTCGCGACCTACCTACCCGCCGGCACCTTGTGGGAGTACGAGGCCGAGGACGCGTGGTGGAGCCGCGAGGCGACGGCCGGCGCCCGCTCGCTGATGGCGATCGAGCTGCGCAGCGTTCGGCGCCACGCGATCCTCACCGATTCGGAGCTCCTCGACGTACTGGGCGACGAGACGTTCGAGCGCTACATGCCCTTGACCGTCAGGACCGCCCTGCGCGCGGCGGCCCGCCGCGCCGCGGCCGCGGGCAAGCCGTTCACGGACTCGGACCTGCTCGCGGGCGCAGGGGGAGAGAAGGGCGGGCGCGACCTCGTCGACGAGCTCGTCGAGAACGTCCCGCTGCCCGCGCTCCGGGTGGTGGTCGACCAGGTCGCCCGGATACTGGGGCTGTCCGCGCTGGAGGCGGTCACGGGACCCACGAGGATCCCGGCAACCGCCTCGGCGCCGGTCGAGCGCGCGCAAGGGCTCTCGGCTCCCGCGCTCGCTGACCGGGTCGGCCCCAAGGCCGCGGCCACCGCGGGGGGCCTAATTGGCGCGAGCGCAAAGCCAGCTGCCGCTCCCGCCCCCAAGGCTCGCCCACCGGCGCCGCCGCCCGCGCGCACGGCTGCCTCGAAGATGGAGGCGCTCGCCGCGGCGCTGGACGCGACCGAGGTCGACGGCCCGCCTCAGCCCGACGACGAGCTCGCCTTCATGGAGGAGCTTCCGGATCGGGCTTGAGGCTCGGGGCGGCTCCGCTCGATCGCGAGCCCGCCGTTGGATGACGTCTCGTCTTCATTCACCGGGACGGTGGCGAGGAAGGATGCGACTGAACGCCCTAACGGTAAAGCCGATGCCCGGCCGCAAGACCAACGCGGCCTCGTTGAGGCTTTTGAGCTGGCGAATGGGATGGACGAGACAATGACGGCGATGAAATACTGCCGCGCATCGTGAGTCGTGGGCATCGGTGGGTGTGGCCCGGTGTGCGTGTCGGCGCCGCGGCCATAGTCATCGGCGGGTGCGGTGGCTCTGGTGGTGGCGACGCGGGCTATAGCGGCAGGCTCGTGACGGTCAAAATAATTGACGCCGTTATCGCGCCAGGAAAGAAGGATGGGACGGATTGGGACGATTCCGGGATCGTAGATCCCGCGGTAGCGCAGGCAATCTCCGAAGCGCTCGTAGGGCCAACGCCGCTCGCCGACGTGCTGGCCGCGCTGGCCAATCCCGCGCTCGCAGCCGTCGACAAGCCGGACCCGTTTGGGTCGGCGCAGCTCACGGTCTACGGAATGATCATGGAGCAAGTTGCCCTCGAGACGAGAGATGGTGCCATCGCCGACACGTTCATACCGACCTGGCCCCGCGCCTGGCACTACCGGAACATCCCGATCGACACGGACGTTCGTATCGGGATCGACCTCTGGGACCAAGACCTCGTCGACGACGATCCGATCGGGCACGCAGAGATCAACTCGAACGAGCTCAACGCGGCGCTGACCGCTCAGGAGAAACTGGAGATACAGGTCTCTGATCAGACCAGCGACCAACTGCTTTTCGTCGGGATCACCGTCGTCGAGCAGGCGGGACCGTTGCCGTAATGACTAACGTGACAGGCACACGCGGACGCGAGTGCCTGACGCCGTCGGGTAGGCTACGCCCGCGCCGAACGGACCGGCGAGCGGGCGATCCACAGCGCGTGACGCCCGCCCGAATATCCGGGCACGAACACGCGCACGACCTTGACGTCGAAGCCCGCCGCGCGCAGGCGGCCCGTGAAGGCCGGGGATTCGAAGGCGGACCACACCGCCAAGATGCCGTTCGGCCGAAGCGCCGCTTTGGCGGCGACGAGGCCCGGCAAGGTGTAGAGCCGCTTGTTCTCGCGCCACGTGAACGCCTGCGGGCCGTTGTCGACGTCGAGGAGGATGGCGTCGTAGCGGTTCCGCGCGCGCTCGATCACCTCGACGACGTCGCCCTCGATGACGCGCAACCGCGGATCGAGCAGGGGCGAGCCCGCGAGGTGCCCGATGACTTCGCGGTTCCAGCGCACGACGGCTCCGATGAGCTCCACCACCTCGACCTCGGCGTCGTCCGCCAGCTGGCCGAACGCGGCGCGCGCCGTGTAACCCATGCCGAGCCCGCCGATGAGCACGCGTGCCCCCGGGACGTCGCGCAGGCCCGCGCAGCCGTGCACGGCCAGCTTCTCCTCGGAGTCGTGGCTGTCGCTGCTCATCAGCTCCTGGCCGTCGAGGCGAATCGCGTACTCGTCTCCCCGCGCCGAGAGCGTCAGCTCACCACCGTCGTCGACGGGTGCGCGATCGACGGTCAGCCAGGGAGCCATGCGGGCACCTTACGTCACTTCCGGGTCGGGAGCATGCACGTCTTGGCGCCGGGTCTTGGTCATCGCAGCCTCGCGGAGGAATTCTCCAGTGACGGCGTGGCCTTCGGACGTTTGAGCCGTTATCGCCATTCCAGCAACTGGGTAGGTGGGCGGATATCGCCCCTCCCGCCGCACCTCTGTCGTCTGGTTTGAATTTGATGGTAAGACCGCTCGTGCTCTTCCGGCCAGCTCTCCTCGCCGTGCTCGCGTTCCCATGGCCGCTGTTCGCCGGTTGCGCGTCCAGTGAGGCGGCGCGGCGCGAAGAGGAG
>DASXOE010000167.1:0-19125 GCA_036494575.1 Polyangia bacterium
CACGATAGCCCTCCATGCGACGCTCCTGATCGTCGTCGCCGACGCGGCCGACAGCCAGCCCCAGCGTCGCCTCCCCGCGCGACGCCGCCCGGGCGCGTAGCTCGCGCGCGAGCTCGTCGCGCGCAGTCCGCACGCGGGCCCGTCGGTCGGCGTCGGCGCGCGCCTCGGCCTGCAGGTTCGAGAGAACCGAGAGGTGGCTCTCGACGGAGGCGCTGTCGCGCAGCCAGGCGTACACATCGTCGGGAGGGCCGGCGTTCGCCGGCGAGAGAATCGACGCGAGACGGAGATAGGCGTCCGAGCGCCGCGCCGGTGACGGCGCCCGGGCCTCTCGGAAGGCCTCCGCGAGAGCGCCCCGCGCGCCCGCGGGCGACCCGGCGACGATCCGCGGCTCCAGCTCGGCGCGTTGGCGCGACGTCAATCGGGCCTCGTGATCGAAGCTCAACACCGGATCCGGCACGAACGTCAGAAGCGGTCGACCGTCCGGCCCGCGTGTTTCGGCCCAGGCCTCCAGCGTCGAGGCGGGCGGCGACGCGACGAGGCCCGCGTGGCCGACGGCACGCCCGAGCGGCAGCGCATCCTCGACGAGGTCCATCATGAGCGTCGCGCAGTTCTGGCGGAAGAAGAAGTACGCGTACTGCCCCGCCCCCGTGACGGTCCAGATTCGAGTCATGAGCGCCGCGCGCTCCGCCTTCGTGAGCGTGACCCGCCAGCGCCGCAGATCTCGGCCCTCGGTGACGGCGTATTCACGGAACGCGTCGAGGAAGAGGCGCTCGTGCAGGGATGCCGTGTAAAACCCCGTGATGCCCTTCCAGGCGTACCCGTGATCGGCCTCGAAGGGCACGTCGTTGTCGGCCAGGAACGCGACCGTGCGAGACAGGTGCGGCGGCGTCGCGCCGTCTTCGTCTCGGTAGACGAGGCGCAGGAACAGGTGGCCGAAGAGCGAGCCCACCATGGCCGTCGACGGCGCCGCGAGCACGACCTCGACGTCGGCCAGGTGGTCGAGGTCGGCCCAGCGCTCGAAGCCCGTGCAGCGCGGCGCAGGCACGGGCGCGCCCGAGAGCGCCGCGAGCCGCGCGCGCACGAAGGCGGCCTGGCTCATGAGCCGACAGGAGACCCCGCCGGATTCATCGGCGGGATCGAGCCACGTCGCCTCGAGCGTCGTCGTCAGATCCCAGCGCGGCGAGCGGCGCCCGCGCTCTCCCGCAAAACCGGACGGCGCGACGTTCCCGGCGCGCGCGGCGCCGACCATCGATGACACCCAGCGGTTGAGGCGCCGCCACGCCGGATCCGCCGACCACCCGGAGGCGCGATCGAACCCGAACAGCAACGCTCCCGCGACCTGGCGAGCGACGGCCGCCGGTGCGGCAGCCGCCCTCGGGCAAAGATGCACGTGATTCGCGCTGTCGAGGAGGAGCTCGTCCTCGGGCCAACCATCCGCGCCGCAACGTCGCGCGTCGCGCGCCACGATGCGCGGGAGGCGCGCGCGCACGGCAGGCGGCACTCGTTCGACCACGGCGTCGACGGCCTAGCGCTCGGCGCGTGACCAGTCACCGACGAGCTCCGGCCCGGCCGGCGCGCCCGCCCCGGCGTCCGCCGCGTGCCCGCACGCCAGAGCGACCGCGACTGCGACGGCCGCGCCCTTCCTGCCGTCAGCCCAGGCCGACCGCACGCACCGCGCGCTCTATGAGGGCCCTCGTGCGTGCCGCCCCGAGCGCGCGCTCCGCGACCCGCAGATAGGCCGTCGCGAACCGTCGCGCGCCCGCCTCGTCGATGGGCCCGGCCAGGGCCTCGAGCAGAACGCCCTGCTCGGACGAGCCCTCGAGGGCGCCCCGCAAGCGCGCGCGGTCGGCGGGCGCGAGCCGTAGGTCGTGGGCCCAGGCGGCGAGGACGGGACCGTCGGCCATGGCGACGTCGTGAGTCAGGAGCGGGTGCTGCCGGCGCATGAACGCCGCGAGCGCCGTCGTGGCCTGCTGGCGCTGTTGGCGCTGAGTGGCGTTCGTCGCCATGACCCCCACGACCGTGGCGCCGACCGCGACGACGACGAGCGCGATCGAAAAAACGTGCGCGCCGTGGCTGTGCGTCGACCAGTCGCTGCTGCTGTTTGTCGACCAATCGCTCGAGCTCTTGGGCGAATTCTGCGTCGAGTTGTTGGAGTCCTTCGAGGAGCCCTGCGAGTTGTGCGACGAATCACCCGACGACTTCGAGGAGTCGTTGGAGCCATTCGAAGAGTTCGAGTCCTTCGAGTTCGACGAATCGCTCGACGTCGAGCCGGAATTGCTCTGCCCCGAGGCCTGCGCAGGGCGCGCGCCGGCCGAGACGAGGACCGTCGAAAGAACGAGAGTCAGGACGAGAGTGGCCGGACGACGAACCGATCGCGCGCGCATCACCGCCTCAATCGACGGCTTCGGCCCGCGACTAGAGCCGCGCCCATCCGCCGCGAAGCCGCGCGTTACCGATCGGAAACACCCATGCCCACGATGATGGTGGGCTGGTCAGCGCTCGGAGGACACGAGGCCCGTGCGGATGGCATAGCGGACGAGGCTCGCGAGATCATGGATCTCGAGGCGGCTCATGATCTGGCTGCGGTGGGCCTCGACGGTCTTGACGCTCAGGTTCAGGAGGCTGGCGACGTCCTTGGTCGATTTCCCCTCGGCGACGAGCTGCAGAATCTCACGCTGTCGCGGCGTGAGGCCGTCCATGGCCGCTGGTTCGGGAGGGGACAGCCGCACCGTCCCGTCCCGATGGAGGTACGCGTCGACGACGTGCTTGGAGATGGCCGGCGACAGATAAGTCTCGCCGCGCATGACCGCCCGCAACAAGAGGGGCAGCTCCTCGGCCGCCGCGTCCTTGAGCACGTAACCTTTGACGCCCGCCCGCAAGGCCTGCGCGACGTGACCAGGCGTCCCGTGCATCGAGAGGATCGCGACGCGCGTTCGGGGCGCCTCGCGCGCCACGCGCGCCGCGAGGTCGAGGCCGTTGAGGCCGGGCATGCTCACGTCGACGAGCGCGACGTCGGGGCTCGTCTCGAGGATGAGCCTGAGCGCCTCCTGACCGTCGGCGGCCTCGGCCACGATCTCGACGCCCGGGATCGCGGCCACGAGCCCGCGGATGCCGGCGCGCACCAGAGTGTGATCGTCCGCGAGCAAGACTCTCATCGCTGCGAGGGAATCATATACCTCGACGCGCGCCCGGGTCGTCGGTTCTGCGTTAGAGTGACCTCGGACCAGCATGCCCGGCCGAGTCGTCATGAACGCAGAGAACCTCTCAGGAAGGATCTTGCCGACGTGGCGAGACGAGACGCTGCGGTCGATGCTCGCCGTCGCCGCCATCATCACGCCCATCACCGCGGGGCTGGCGGTCATCGCGCGGCCGGCCCCCCGCCCGTTCCTCGACAGCGCTGTCATCCTGGGTGCCGGCCTCTTGTTGCCGCTGCTCCACGGTCTGCGGCGTGTGCCTGTCGCCGTGCGCGCGGCCATCATGATGCTCGTGTTTTACGGTGCCTCTTCCTTCGTGCTGGCCCGAACGGGGCTCGCGCCCGGATGTTCGCTGCTCTTCTCCCTGGCCAGTCTGTGGGGCGCGATCTACTTCGGCCGCGCGGCCGGCTACGCCACGATCCTCTTGAGCTCGCTCGCCTTCATCGTCATCGGCTGGTTCGTCTCGCGCGGCCTCTTCACGGTCCCGCCCGAGATGTTCGACGTCCATCACTTCCGGAATTGGTTCCGCTCTGGCGTCGTCTTCGCGCTCATGGCGAGCCTGCTCACGAGCGGCGTCATGTTCGTCATCGGCCGCGTCGAGGCGGGGGGACGCGACCTGCGCGTCGCCTACGAGCGCCTGGGACTCCTGCACTTGCGCCTCGAGACCGCGAAGGAAGAGGAGCGGCGCTTCCTCGCGCACGAGCTCCACGACGAGTTCGGACAGCTCCTCACGGCGCTCAAGCTGCGCATCCAACTCGGCAAGGGCGCCGGCCCCGGCGCGGCCGAGCCCGACACGCTCTCCGTCATCGACGATCTCATCGCGCGCGTGCGCCGCATGTCGGGCGACCTGCGGCCCGCGTTGCTCGACGAGGTGGGGCTCTTGCCGGCGCTGCGCGCCTTCCTCGACACGCAGACCGCGATCTCGGGCGTCAACATGACGCTAGAGACGACGCAGCCGCCCGAGCCCGTGGCTCGGCTCGACGGCGACGTCGAGATCACCTGTTTTCGCATCGTCCAGGAAGCCGTGACGAACGCCATGAGGCACGCCGGGGCGCGCGATCTGCGCGTGCGCATCGATCGGGGAGACGATCGGGTCGCGCTGCGGGTCAGCGACGACGGGCGGGGCTTCGACGTCGGCGTGCGCCTCGAGGGCGCGGCGGCCGATGGGCATCTAGGCGTCGTCGGCATGCGAGAGCGCGTGCGCGCTCACGGCGGCGACTTTCGGCTCCGTTCGCGGCTCGGCGCCGGGACGACGATCGAGGTCGAGCTGCCGCTCGCGGCGGCCAGGCTCCCAATGTCCGCGGTGCCCTCGTAGGCGCATGGCCGCCGCCGAAGGTCTGAGGAGCGAGCCGCTGCGCGCGGCCCTGCGCGAGGCGCTCGCGGGGCGTCCAGCCGCGCTCGAGCAGCTGCTCGTGCGCCACGGCGGCGGGCCGGATCCGCGCCCGAACTTGAAGCTCGCAGCGGCATTCGGCGACGAGATGGCCGCCTTCGACGGTCAGGCGGCGCGGCTGCTCGGGCGGCTCGCCGCGGACGACTCCGCCCCCGACGCGCGAGAGGTCTTCCTGCCCATGGCGGCGGCCTTCGGCTGGGTGGGCCGCCTGCGCGCGCGGCAAGAGATCGAGGCCGCCTGGCCGGCCTTGCTCGACCTGGCCGGCGACGAGCGCGCACCCGTGCGCGCGGCGACGCATGCGGCCCTGCGCGCCTTCGCGCTCGTCGCCGGACGGGCGGGCGAGCTCGTCGCGCGCGCGTCCGACTGGCTCGCCGCCGAGGATCGCGAGGTCCGCTTCGGGGCCGCGGCCGTCGTCGTCGAGGTGCTCGGAGAGCACCAGGCGCTCGCGGGAGCGCCCGTGCTCTCGGACGTGCTCGCCTATGTCGGCCGCGTCATCGCCGACGTCGCGGACGCCCCCCGCTCCGCCGAACGTTCGGACGGGCGCCGCCGGGCGCTCGCCGCCCTGCCGCGCGCGCTCGCGACCGCCGTGGCCGTGGGCGCCGAGGAAGGCGTCGCGTGGCTCGAATCGGAGTGCGCTGCCGCCCGACAGCCCGACCTTCGCGGCGCGCTGTCCGAGGCCGTCATCCGCGTCCAGGCCCATAGCCCCGTGCTCGGCCACCGCGTGCGCGACGCCTTGGCGGGCAGCGCCAAGCCGCCGCGCGATCCCACGCGGATCCGGCCGGGCGCCGGTCGCGGCAAGTCATCGCGCCGCACCCGCTGAGCGAGACTCCGGACCCGCCCGAGCCTCTTTACGCGGCTTAGAAAAATATTTGTGGCGCCGCCGAGAGCGCCGAGGCGTCCACCGCAGCCTTGTGGCTCGTCGACGACGACGATCGGACGGTCGGGCTCGCCCGGACCATCGGGTACGGGGAATCGACCGCGCGCCAATTCGAGCCTTGTCGCCCAACGTGAGCCCCTCCATCCCGGCCCTCGACGCCATCCGCCGCGCAGAGCCCGTTTGGATCCACTCAGGAAATCCCCACGGCTAATCGTCCCGCCCGCTTGAACGCGTCCCTGGCCGCATGCGTCGGGTGAGCTCCCGTCATGCGCCCGCGCGGGCCCCATGGTAAACACCGCGCATGAAGACGCGGAATCTCGGATCGCAAGGTCTCGTCGTGTCCGAACAGGGGCTCGGCTGCATGGGCATGTCGGAGTTTTACGGCGCGCGCGACGACGCCGAGTCGCGGAAGACGATCGATCGCGCGCTCGAGCTCGGCGTCACCTTCCTCGACACGGCGGACGTCTACGGACCCTTCGCCAACGAAGAGCTCGTCGGCCGCGCGCTGCAAGGCCGGCGCGAGCGCGTGGTGCTCGCCACGAAGTTCGGCAACGTGCGCACGCCCGACGGCAAGTTCGTGGGCATCGACGGCCGCCCCGAGTACGTGCGCGCCGCGGCCGAGGCCTCGCTCAAGCGCTTGGGCGTCGAGGTCATCGACCTCTATTACCAGCACCGCGTCGATCCCAAGGTGCCCATCGAGGAGACGGTGGGCGCGATGGCCGAGCTCGTGAAGGCGGGCAAGGTCCGTTTCCTCGGCCTCTCCGAGGCCGCCGCTGCCACGATCCGGCGCGCCCACGCCGTGCACCCCATCAGCGCCGTTCAGACCGAGTATTCGCTCTGGACGCGCGACCCCGAGGACGAGATCCTGCCGATCGTGCGCGAGCTCGGCATCGGCTTCGTCGCCTACAGCCCCCTCGGTCGCGGCTTCCTCACGGGCGCGTTCACGTCGGCGGATCAGCTCGGCGAGGCCGATCGCCGCGCCCTCATGCCGCGCTTTCAAGGCGAGAACTTCGAGCGGAACCTCGAGATCGTCGCGCGTTTGCGCGAGCTCGCCACGGCGCGCAAGGTGACGCCCGCTCAGCTCGCCCTCGCCTGGGTCCTCGCGCAGGGCGACGACGTCGTCCCCATCCCCGGCACGAAGCGCCGCAAGTACCTCGAGGAGAACGTCGCCGCGTCGGCGATCACCCTCTCCGCCGCCGAGCTGCAGACCATCGGGGCCGCCGTGCCCAAGGGCGCCGCCTCCGGCGCGCGTTACGCCGACATGAGCAGCGTCAATCGCTAGGCGTCGAGAGTAGTCCCGCACCGAGGCGCCTGATAAGTTCCCCGCCATGAACCCGACGACGGCCTCGAAGACGCTGCCTCAAGAAATCCTCTCGAAGGCCGCCACGATGGCGCGCGGCCTCGCCATCGACGCCGTGCACGCGAGCCAGAGCGGCCACCTGGGCTTGCCCCTCGGGTGCGCCGAGATCGGGGCCGTCCTCTACGGGCACGCGCTCGTCCACTGCCCCTCGCACCCCGAGTGGCTCAACCGCGATCGCTTCGTGCTGTCGGCGGGCCACGGGTCGATGTTCCTCTACGCGTGGCTTCACCTCTCGGGCTATGCCGAGATCACGCTCGACGAGATCAAGCGCTTCCGGCAGCTCCACTCGAAGACGCCGGGGCACCCCGAGCTGACCCACGCGCCCTCGGGCATCGAGACGACGACGGGGCCGCTCGGCCAGGGCCTCGCGAACTCCGTCGGCATGGCGATCGCCGCCAAGATGGCCGAGGCGCGCTTCAACACGAAGGAGCACACGATCTTCGACCATCACATCGTGTGCATCGCGGGCGACGGGTGCATGCAGGAGGGCGTCGCGCTCGAGGCCGTCGAGCTCGCCGGGCACCAGAAGCTCGACAACCTCATCGTCATCTACGACTCGAACGCCGTCACGCTCGACGCCATGGCCGCCGAGACCCAGAGCCTCGACGCCGCCAAGCGCTTCGAGGCCATCGGCTTCGACGTGCAGACGGTGGCGGGCCACGAGATGGACTCGTTCTACGCGGCCTTCGAGCGCGCAAAGCACGCCGGCAGCGGGAAGCCGCAGCTCATCATCGCCAAGACGCTCATCGGCAAGGGCATCCCCGAGGTCGAGGGCACGCAGAAGGCTCACGGTGAGAGCGGCGCGAAGTTCGCCGAGAGCGCGCGCAAGGGCCTCGGCCTGCCGCCCGAGCCTTACTACGTCGCGCCGGAGGTGAGTGCGTTCTTCGGCGAGCGGCGCAAGGAGCTGGACGCCGGCTACGCGGCTTGGAACGCGACCTTCGAGGCGTGGAAGGCCGCCAACCCGAAGCTCGCCGAGCAGCTCGCGATCTCGAGCGCCTACGCTCATACCGTGCCGCGCGACACGAAGCTGCGCACGCCCGACGCCGCCACGCTCCTGGCCGCCATCCCCGAGTTTCCCGCCGACACGAAGATCGCGACGCGCAAGGCTGGGCAGGACGTGCTGCAGCCGCTCGCGGCGAAGGTGCCGCTGCTCATGGGCGGCAGCGCCGATCTCTACGGCTCGACGCTGAACTACATCGGCGATCTCAAGGCGGGCGACGACGACTTCAAGCCCAACCGCCGCGGCGGGCGCAACATCCGCTTCGGCATCCGCGAGCACGGCATGTGCTCGATCCTGAACGGCATCGCCGCGCACGGCATCTTCCGAGCGAGCGGCGCGACCTTCCTCGTCTTCGCCGACTACTGCCGCGCCGCCATCCGCCTCGCGGCCTTGAGCCATCTCCCCGTCATCTACGTCTTCACGCACGACAGCGTCGGCGTCGGCGAGGACGGGCCCACGCACGAGCCCGTCGAGACCATCCCCGGGCTCCGTGTCATCCCGAACCTCGACGTCATTCGCCCCGCCGATCCCGAGGAGACGGCGGGAGCGTTCGTCGCGGCTCTCGATCGCACCGATGGACCCACGCTCCTCGCGCTCACGCGGCAGAACGTGCCGCTGCTCGCGGAGATCCCGGTTTCGGCGCGGCGCGAGGGCGCGCTCAAGGGCGGCTACGTCGCGAAGAGGGAGACCGCGCCGCTCGACCTGATCCTGCTCGGCGCCGGCAGCGAGCTCCAGCACGCGCTCGCCGCCGCGAAGACGCTCGGGCCCGGCACGCGCGTCGTCAGCATGCCCTGTTTCACCCGCTTCGATCGCCAGCCGGCCGGCTACCGCGAAGAGGTTCTACCGCGCGCGTGCCGCAAACGCGTCGCCATCGAGGCCACCGTGCCGTCGACGTGGGCGCGTTACGTCGGCCTCGACGGCGCCGCCATCGGCATCGACCGCTTCGGGCTGTCGGCGCCGGGGGCCGCCGTCATGAAGGAGCTCGGCATCACCGCCGAGCACGTCGTCGAGGTCGCCAAGAGCCTCTGAGGGGGCGCCCGCCCTCTCCTTTTCGTCCCTGGCGCACCGCTTCGGGCGTGCCTCGTTCGGGCCCGCGTTGGCGCAGCTCGTCACACGCGCGCCAAAAAGGGGAACATACTTGAGCGCGATTCGACTAATCAGTTAGAGGAGGTCTTCATGCCTCGAATGGGAATGGTGTTGGTCTTCGTGGCGGGCATGTCGCTGGCGAGCGCGGGTGCGCGCGCGAGCTGCGTCGTCACCAACGAGACCGAGTACGAATTCATCGTCGCGTCGGGAAACTCGCCCAACCAGAAGGTGGCCGCGCACGCGACGACGACCATCGAAGCGGGCAAGATCTCCGGCAAGAGCCCCGAGGGGCGCACCATCAGCGGGTCGTGCAAGGACGGCGCGCGGATGTTCGTGCAGGAGAAGAACGGCGTTCCGTTGCTGTTGCCGGTGCCGACGCCGAAGAAGAAATAACTGACCGAAGCTGTCGCTCTCCGGCTCGTCAGGAAGGCGATTTCGCTGCCCGGCGGACATCAGGAAACTGATTCCAGGGTGGCGCGCACCCGCGAGATCGCGCGGTTTCGGCGTTGGCACGTCGCTGGCACAACCGAGAGTGGCCGGTGCGTTTGCCCGGTTGGCCGCCTTGCCTTCCCTGCGAACGGAGAGTCCATGTCGCTCACGAAGATCCTCTTGCCGGTTGGTTGCTTGGCGGCCGTGCTCCTCGCGGCGCCCGCGGCGCGCGCGCAGAAGACGTGCAAGACGACGGCGGACTGCGGGAAGGGCTTCTTCTGCGAGCAGCTGTCGCTCGGAGCGCCGGGCCGGTCGAGCTCGGCGTGCGCGGGAACGACGCCCTGTCCGATCGTCGACCCGGCGCCCGTGGACGCGGGCGCGGCGATCACCGGAATCTGCATCGCGGCGACTTGCACGACGGCGGCCGACTGCGGCGCGACGATGATCTGCCGCACCCAGACGCAGGAGCTGTGCACGGGCGGCGCGACCCCCGCCTGCGCGCCCAATACCAAGTGCGACGCCGGCGCGCCCGTGCCGACGCCCTGCACGACCAAGACCACCTCGACCTGCGCCTACAAATGGGAGCTCCCGTGCAAGGCCGACGCCGACTGCGGCGACGGGTTCACGTGCGCGCCGAACGTCTCCGGCTGCGCGAGCGGCGGCAGCGGCAGTGGCACGACGACCGGCGTGAATTCCTCGGGCTCGTCGGGCGGCGGGTCGAACGCCAGCGGCGCGGCCCCGGCCGCCCCGGATCCGACGGCGCCCGTGCCGCCCGGCGGCATGTGCACGACGACGATGTCCTTCCCCGGGTCCTGCACACCCAAGATCACGAGCTGCAACACGACCACCGACTGCCCCACGGCATGGACCTGCCTCGACGTCCCGAACGCGACGGCGGGCATGACGTCCGTGGCCCCGGCGGGCGGCGCGCCCATTGACGGCGGAGCGGCCGTCGTCCCGAGCTCAGGCGGCGCCACGCCGCCGGCGCCCGCCCCCACCACCAAGGTCTGCACGCTTCCCTTCGGGACTCTGGGCGGCATCGCCACGGACGGCACTTCCAGCGCCAAGACGCCCGAGAGCGCCGACGGCGGCAGCAACGCGGGCACCGGCGGGCGCGGCGGCATGCCGGCGCTGGCGCCCGGTGGAAGCGCGGCGGGCGCGCCCAGCTCTGGATGCGAGCTCGGCGGCGGCGCGCGCCGCTCGCCGCTGCCCTTGTCGGCGCTCGCGCTCCTCGGGCTCCTCGTCGCGCGCCGCCGCAGGTAGACCGCGGACCGGAGCGCGTCCGCTCGCGGTAGAGTTGGCGCCGATGCCGCGCGCCCGCTTCGACCTTCCCCCGGCGCCGCGCCTGCGTGGGCGGCGCGCCGAGCTCGGGACGCTCGAGACGGCCCTCACGAAGGGCCGGCTCGCACGGCTCGCCCTCGTGGGCGGCGGGGGCAGCGGCAAGTCCGTCCTCGCGGCCGCCCTGGCCCACCGCCTCCGGAATCGCTTCGCCGGCGGCGTCGCTTGGTTCCGCGTGGGCAACTGGGACCACCGGACGCTCCTCCAGATGGTGGCGCTGCGACTCGAGGCGCCGCGTGAGCCCCTCGTCGAGAGCGTCAGGCGGGCGCTCTTCGCGCGCGGGGCGATGCTGCTCGTCCTCGACAACCACGAGAACGACCGCGCCATGGCGCGTTTCCTCGACACGCTCGACGGCACCCCCGTGACCTGGCTGCTCACGGCGCGCCGTTGTCTGTTGTCGGGCATGGCGATCTTCCCGGTCGTCGCGCCGCTCATGCAGGCTCGTCGCGACGCCTTCCCGTCGGTGCGCGCGCTCACGGGACTGCTGCGCTGGAATCCGCTCGCGCTCGACGTCGCCGACGCCCTCGTCACGACGCGCGCCGCGACGCCCGAAGGGCTGCGCGCGTGGCTGGTCGCCCAGGGCGTCGAGCGGGTCCGCGTCATGGCGCACGAGGACGACGTCATCGAGGTGCGCCTCCTCGTCGAGTGGGCGTGGGCGCGCCTCCCGCCCGCCGCGCGCCGCACGCTCGTCGTGCTCGCCTCCTGTCCAGGCGATGACATGGACGCGCGCTCGATCGCGACGCTCGCGCGCGCGCCGCGTGGGGCCTTGGAGCCGGTGCGGCGCTGGCGCCTCGTCCAGGAGCCGGCGCCCGGGCGCTTCGCCCTCCACGCCGTCGTCCGCCACGCGCTCGGCGACAAGGGCCGCGTGCCGCTCGACAGATTCTTTGCCCACTACGTCGCGCTGCTCGAGCGGCGCCCGAGCCGCTTTGCCCTCGAGCAGTCGCACCTGTTCGCCGCCATGGACCACGCCCAGGCGGCTGCGTCGCTGCACAAGATCCTGCGCGTCGAAGCCCTGCTCGACGCCTGAGGCCGCCGTTGCGCGTGGGTTCTTGACAGCGCCGTACCTTCTCCGCTATGAGTCTGATTATGAGAATCACTTTCAATTTTAAAAATGACGGCCCGACCGGGAGCCGCCGCGCTCTGCCCCTCGTCAGCGTCGCGGCGGCGTTCGCCGCCACGCTGGCCGCGGCGCCCGCGCGCGCCGACAGGCGCGCCTACGCGACGACCTACGAGGCCGTGACGGCGCCCAAGGGCGAGCTCGACGTCGAGATGTGGAGCACGTACGCCCGCGACGGCGAGGTGCTCGACGGCCCGCCCTCGAAGGGCTTTCGCAACATGCTAGAGCTCGAGTACGGCCTCACTGACCGCTGGGACATGGCGCTCTACAACCTGCTCGACACGACGAGCGCCTCCGAGGACACGGGGTACGCGGGCGCCAAGCTCGAGACGCGCTACCGGTTGCTGCCCGCGGGGAGCTGGCTCCTCGACCCCATCATCTACTTCGAGTTTCAGCTCCTGCGCCACGGCGACGCGCGCGAGAAGCTCGAGTCCAAGCTCATCCTCGCGCGCGACCAAGGACCATGGAACGTGGCTTTCAACCTGGCAGCCGAGGCCGAGCACCTCGTGACGAGCGACTGGATCCCCGAGACGGAGTACGCGCTCGGCGTGAGCCGCGAGCTGGCGGGCCCCGCCGTGAAGCTCGGCCTCGAGATCTTCGGGAAGGCGGAGAAGCCTCCGCGGCAGGACGTTCAGTTCTTCGCCTGGACGGGCCCCGCCCTCTCGTGGGCGACGCGCTTCGACGCCGCCATGCACGGTATCTGGGCGACGGTGGGCGCGGGCCGCGGACTCACGAGCTCCTCCGAGACGTGGTACGGGCGCCTCGTCGTCGGCCTGCAGTTCTGAGCGGCGCGCTCGCGCCGCGGGTGTAAAACTGCCGCATGGCTCGACGACCCTACGCGCCGTCCACGGACGGCTCCCGCAAGGTGAGCCTCGCCAAGCTCGACAGCGACGCCTCCGTCCACCTGCGCAAGGAGGCGGGCCTCGAGGAGCTCGAGACCTGGGGCACGGAGTTCGCCGAGCTCGGCAACCTCCTGACATACGCGGGCCAACACGCGCTGCTCGTCGTGTTCCAGGGCCGCGACGCGAGCGGCAAGGACGGCGCCATTCGCAAGATCCTCGAGTTTTCGAACATCCAGAACGCCGCGGTCGCGCCCTTCAAGGTGCCCTCCGAGGAGGAGCGCGCGCACGACTTCCTGTGGCGCGTGCACCGCACGGTGCCGGCGCGCGGTCACATCGCGCTCTTCAACCGTTCACACTACGAGGACGTCATCGCGGCCCGCGTACACAAGCTCGTACCCGAGCCGGTCTGGAAGGGCCGCTACGCCCACATCAACGCGTTCGAGGGCCTGCTCGTCGACAGCGACGTCATCCTCGTGAAGTTCTACCTGCACGTGAGCCGCGACGAGGAGGTCGAGCGCCTCTACGCGCGCGAGAAGGATCCGCGCACCGCCTGGAAGCTCAACCCCAACGACTGGCGCGAGCTCCCGCTTTGGGACGAGGTCACGGCCGCGTACGAGGACGCCATCAACAAGTGCGCGACGCCCGAGGCGCCGTGGTACCTCGTGCCCGCCGACAAGAAGTGGTTCCGCAACCTCGCGGTCCTCCAGCGCCTCGTGCTCGAGCTGCGGCCCTATCGGACGATGTGGCTGCAGACCCTCAAGGAGATGGGCCGTCAGGCGCTCAAGGAGATTCGCGCCCTGCGCGCCAAGGCCGACGTCGCCCGCCCCTGACGGGTTGCCCCTGGCGCCGGCGCGGCCGGGAACTAGTATTCGTTCCCCAACCGCTCCGGCCGAAGGAGACCTTCCATGTCCATCTTTGCCAAGAAACCTGACTGGGGACAGCCGGGCCCGCCCGGACAGCCGGGACTGGCTGATCCGCCCCGCGGACCCACCGCCCTCGCAAAGGGGAGCGGCTATGGGATCACCGACGCCATCAATCTCCTGCGCGCGTTGCCGACCGACCAAAACGGAGATCTCGTGATTCGTGTCATGAGCGCGACGTTGGCCTCCGTCGATGTCCACCTGCGCGACATCATCGACGACGCGACGAAGCGGCAAAAGAGCACCCACGAGCGCATCGCGGCCGTGCACGCGCAGATGGCCGACCTCGAGCGCCAGCTCGAGGCCCACCGGCGCGAGGTGGCGGCGCTCGAGGCCGAGCTGAAGGAGACGACGACGGTCAAGGACCGGCTCCAGCACGCCGAAAAGACCGCGGCGCTCGCGACCGGCGGAGGCAGGTCGGTCCCGCCGCCACCCCCCGAGGGCGCCACGCCGGCCAAGACCTCGGGGACCTCGGGCAAGACGCCCGTTCCGGAGCTGCCGCGGCCCCAATAGCCAGAAGGCCGGAGGCCGGGCAGCAGCTTCCGGCCTCGGCTCAGTAAGTCGAGCTTCCCACTGGCGAACGACTCTCGTCGCGCCTGAGGGCCGGCGCGACCTCCTCCGCCTTGGTGCGCGCGCGCCGCAGACGATCCTTGAGGTCTTCCCGGAGCTCACGGCCCGGCTTGGGCGCCACGCAGAGCGCCACCGCCGCGCCCACGAGCAAGCCCGCGCCCAGGAACCCGAGGCCGCTCAGGATCCACGACCCCGGGGACGGCCGCGCTTGAAGCCCCAGCCACCCCAGGACGTCGTCTCGGTCGAGACTGCGGAGATCGTTGATTGTCATGTGAGCCTCCTCGCGTTCGCGCCGTTTGGAATTTTCACCAACGCCCGCAAGCTATTCATCGCGCAGCGCCTCGCCAAGGCGTCCCGCTCAATAAACGAAGGGACGCGCTCCCCTCGCGGTGAGCGCGCCCGGCCGGCTCGAAACGGTGTCGCCTCAGTATCGGTAGTGGTCGGGCTTGAACGGCCCGTCGACGGGGATGCCCAGGTAATCGGCTTGCGCCTTCGTGAGGGTCGTGAGCTTGACGCCCACCTTCTTGAGGTGGAGCCGCGCGACCTTCTCGTCCAGCTTCTTGGGCAGCACGTAGACCTGGCCCGACGCGAACGACATGCCCGTCGTCTCGTCCTTGCCCTGCGTGGCGTTCTCCCACAGCGCCATCTGCGCGATGACCTGGTTCGTGAACGAGTTCGACATGACGAAGCTCGGGTGCCCGGTGGCGCAGCCGAGGTTCACGAGCCGCCCGCGCGCCAGCAGCGTGAGGCGCTTGCCGCCCGCGAGGATGAACTGGTCCACCTGCGGCTTGATGTTCTCCTCGCGCACCTCGGGGTTCGTCTCCAGCCACGCGACCTGGATCTCGCTGTCGAAGTGGCCGATGTTGCAGAGGATCGCCTCGTCCTTCATGACGCGCATGTGCTCGCCCTTGATGACGTCGACGCAGCCCGTGGCGGTCACGAAGATGTCTCCTTGCGGCGCGGCCTCCTCCATCGTGACGACCTCGTAGCCCTCCATGGCGGCCTGGAGCGCGCAGATGGGATCGATCTCCGTGATGAGCACGCGCGCGCCGAGCCCGCGCGCCGCGTGCGAACAACCCTTGCCGACGTCGCCGTAGCCCGCGACGACGACGATCTTGCCCGCCACCATGACGTCGGTCGCGCGCTTGATGCCATCGAAGAGCGACTCGCGGCAGCCGTAGAGGTTGTCGAACTTCGACTTCGTCACCGAGTCGTTCACGTTGATGGCCGGGATGAGGAGCTGGTTGTTGCGCGCCATCTCGTAAAGGCGGTGCACGCCCGTCGTCGTCTCCTCGGAGACGCCCTTGATGTCCGTGGCGAGCGTCGTGAAGCGCTTGCCGTTCGCCTTGAGGCTCTTCCCCAGCAACGTCAGGATCACCTTCATCTCGTCGACCGTCGTCGACGACGGATCGGGGACCTTCCCGGCCTTCTCGAACTCGACGCCCTTGTGGACGAGCAACGTGAGGTCGCCGCCGTCGTCGAGGATGAGGTTCGGGCCCTTGCCGCCCTTGAACGCGACCAGCTGCTCCTCGATGTTGGCCCAATACTCGGGCAGCGTCTCGCCCTTCCAGGCGAAGACGGGCACGCCGGTCTTCGCGATGGCGGCGGCCGCCTCGTCCTGCGTCGAATAGATGTTGCACGACGTCCACGTCACCTCGGCGCCGAGCGCCACGAGGGTCTCGATGAGCACGGCCGTCTCGATCGTCATGTGCAGACAGCCCGCGATGCGGGCGCCTTTGAGCGGCTGCTTCGCGCCGAACTCCTCGCGCAGCGCCATGAGGCCGGGCATCTCTTTCTCGGCCATGCGGATCTTCTTGCGGCCCAGCTCGGCGAGCGAGAGGTCCTTCACCTTGAATGCGGGGAACTCAGTGCGGCTTTCCATGTCGGTCTCCTTGTCCGTTTTCTCTTCCACTTGGTCAGTCAGTTCAAGCTTCGGCCGGGCGCGCGTCCGACGGCGAGCTGGAGGGGCGGCGTCTCGTCCGCGCGAAGCGGCCCGACGTGCACGACCTCGAGGCCCGCGGCCTCGAGCCAGGCGCGCAGCTTCGCCGGCTCGAACCCGAGCCAGACGTGTCCGCGCTCGCGCAGGCTTTCGTCCTCGTGCGGGGCGTGGTCGACGACGACGACGTGTCCTCCCGGCCGCGCGAGGCGCGCCGCCGCCATGAGCAGGTCCTGCGGACGCGCGACGTGATGGAGCACGCGCGACACCACGACGAGATCGGCGCCGGCCTTCGACAGGTGCGCGATCTCCTCGACGATGCCCGCGTCCTCGACGGCGCCCTCGCGCAGGCGGACGTTGGGCAGACCGAGCGTGCTGACGCGCTCGGCGCAGCGCGCGAGGCGCGCGGGGCTGCGATCGACGGCGACGACGCGCTCGTAGAGCGGCGACAGCAACGGCAGGAGCGCGCCCTCGCCCGCCCCGACGTCGACGGCCAGCGCGCGGCCCGGCAACAGAGGCGCCAGCATCGGCAGCAAGGGCAAGAGCTGCGCGCCGTCCACGACGATTGGCGCGGCGCCCTCGACGCGCGCGAACAGGCGGCGCGACGTCTCCTCGCGCTGGGCGACGAGCGCCGGCACCTCCGCGAGGCTACCGTCGCTCGCGCAGAGCGCGCGGCCAGCCTCGAGCGCCGCGAGGACGACGGGATCCGACTCGACGACGGGCTCCGTGCGCAACAACGTGCGCGTTCCGTCCTTCCGCGCGGCCAGGAGGCCCGCTTCACGGAGCGGTTGGCTCTTCCGCGTCACCTGCGGCTGGCTCTCGCCAAGGAGCGTCGCGAGCTCCCCAACCGTCAGCTCCTCGGCCGCGCAGAGCGCCAGCAGGCGCAACCTGTCGTCATCGCCCAGGAGCCTGAACAGCTCGGCTCTCGCTGAAGGTTCGACGACCTGCACGCCACCAATATATGCATTCATACGAATGAATGCAATGAGCCGATAACTTATCGGTTTACTTAGACATTATCTGTAACCACCCATGCCACCGTCGCTCGCGAAGGCTCCCGAGTCGTTTGGCGGGGGCATCGGTATCCCCACAGTCCTGCCCGACCCCTGGGCCTCCTCCGCGGCCTTTCGCCGTCGCTCCTTGTCCGACTCGACCCCCCAGCGTTCCTCCTCGACGTCGAGCTTCAACCTCCCGTCGGCGCCACGCAGCGCCGCCGCGCGCTCGGGCACCGAATCCTTGATCCGCGGCGGCGCCGCGGGGTCCGGCTTGGGCCGGGCGCAAGCCGCCGCAGCGGCCAGGAGCATGAGGAAGAGCGCAAGTGGTCTATTCACGTCGCGAACTTACGCCCCGCCGGAAGGCGCCGCCACACCTACGCCACGTCCAGTCAAGATTCCCGCTACAGCTCTTCGGACGGAGAACGCTCATAGCCGGGCTCGGCTTGTTCGCGTGGCGCGGGCATCTCCTCTTCACGATGAGCCTGGCTGTGGCGCGGTTCGCCCTCTTCGCCGTCTCGACCGCTCTGGTGGCGCTGGCTTGGCGTCTGTCGGTTCCTATTTTCGTCGGGATTCTTGCGGTCAGATCGCGTTCGACCCTTCCGTTCTTGCTGATGATGCGTGCTGGCCATGATGAGCCCCCTTCTATACAGACGGGACACCGCCACCCCCTCCCCTGGACCCCGGCCCCGAAATCAGCGGCGATGTCCCGACCTTGTACCCTCGAAGATTCAACGCGCGTGCCAGGACGACGGTCCGCGCACCCCAGGCGCGAGGAGGACGGAAGGAGCGACCGAGGCGCGTGCCGGTAACCAAGAGAATCGTGGTTGCGGCTCAGTAACGCCGCCGTGCGCAATCGAGGCCTTTCGACCCCGGCATCGCGGATGCACCATTGCTCGTGGGAGGCTCACGATCATGACGGAACATGTGGAATCGACGCAGCGACGGGCTCCGCTCTGGGTGCGACGCGTGACCTCTCGCCTCCGAGACCTGGTCATGGACCGGCGCAGGTGGGGCCGCCGGGACAAGCTCGCGCCCGACGACGAGATCGATGAGGTCGGCAGGGAGTCGTTTCCCGCGAGCGATCCGCCCGCGTGGACGCTGGGGGTCGAGCGCCGGAACCGAAAGGACTGACGCCGTGGCCACCAAAGCCGAGCGGTTCAAGACGGAGGCGCAACGACTCGCGCAGGACGGGCACCGCGAAAAGAAGCGTCCAGAGCCGGCCCGGGCCGCTGGCGAGGCGGCGCGGGCCGCGCTCGTCGCGCGACACAACGGGGCCGTCTCGCGCATTCCGCACAACGCCGCTGCGCGGGTCTCGAAGCGAAGCGCGTACGAGCTCGAGGCGGGCGGCGCGGAGAGGCCGCCCCGACGATCCACGCGGAAGAGCGCGACGCACCTCAAGCCCGACAGCGGGCTTCACATCAGGGCCATCGACAAGGCGAGGTCGCCCGAGGCCCGCGCCGCTCGCTCCAAACCCAAGCGCTGAGCGGAGCGGTGTCAGCCCGGCTCGGGCAACGGCAATGGGATGAAGTCCGATTCATCCCCGGGCACGAGCGGGAACGGACCGTCGGGCTGCCCGCGCCGCAGGAGCCAGTCACGCTTGGCCTGCTCGAGGCGCGCCTCCGAGCTCGAGGCGAAGTTCCACCACAGATGGCGCGGCTCCGGGAAAGGCTCGCCGCCCACGACGACGAAACGCGCGCCGCGCGCCGCGGCGAGCCGAACGGGCACGTCGGCCACGAGCACGAGCATCCGCGCCGCCGAAAAGACGCGGCCCGCGCACGACACTTCGCCGTCGACGACGTAGACGCCGCGATCGCCGAGCGCGGGCGGCAGCTCGAGGGACGCGCCGGCCTCGAGCTTCACGTCGAGGTACACGACGCGCGAAAGCGTCTCCACGGGCGAGCGCGCTCCGAAGGCCTCTCCGACCAGCACGCGAATCGCGACGCCACGTTCGCGCACGACGGGAAGGGTCTCTCCCGCGTGATGGTGGAACGCGGCCGCCGTCTCTTCGTGCGCGCGCGGCAACCCCACCCAGAGCTGCAAGCCGTGAATCGTGGCGCCGCGCGCGCGCGCG
>DASXOE010000168.1:0-13064 GCA_036494575.1 Polyangia bacterium
ATCCCCCTCAGTCGCAGCTTGCCGCGCGATCCGGCCATCGCCGCCGCCATGCGCGCTCTTGATGCCAAAATCGCCAAGGTGAACGTCGCCAACGCCGCGCCGCCCCCGCCTGCCGAGCCGGGGCGGCCGTACTACGTCGGCATGGACAAGTGCGCCTCCTGCCACAAGCAGGCGGTGGCGCTGTGGCGCACGACCGTCCACGCCCACGCCTGGAAGACGCTCGTCGACGGCGGCAAGCAGGCCGACTACAAGTGCGTCGGCTGCCACGTCACCGGCTACGGCGAGATCGGCGGCTCGAGCCTGGGTTACACGCGCCGGCTCGAGAACGTCCAGTGCGAGACCTGCCACGGCCCGGGCTCCGCGCACGTCGCCGGCAAGGGCCTCGAGGAGCCGCCCGCGATCCGCCGCGACACGCCCGCCTCCGTCTGCACGGGCTGCCACAACGAGCACCACTCCGACACGTTCCAGTACGCGGCCTACCTGCGCGACGTCCTCGGCCCGGGCCACGCCGCCTCGGCGCGCGCCCGGCTCGGCGACGGCCCGACGGGCCACGCCCTGCGCGGCGCGGCCCTCGCCAAGGCCAAGACCGCGGGCGCGCAAACGCTCGAAAAGCTGTAGCCGCCTCAGATGCGCGCGCGTCAGACGCCGACGGGCGCGGCGCCCGTGAGGAGCGTGTCGAGCAGCGCGGGCTCGATGTTCCCGCCGCTCACGACCACCACTGTGCGGCGGCCCCGGATGGCCGAGGCGTCGTCGAGCAACGCGGCCAGCGCGGGCGCGGCCGAGGCCTCGCACACGACGCCGAGCGTGCGGTAGGCGTAGACGATCGCGTGCCGGATCGCGAGCTCGCTACACAGCGCGATCTCGGGGAAGTAGTCGCGCGCCATGCGAAAGGTCCGCTCCGAGACGGCGCCCTCGAGGCCCTCGGCGAGCGTGGGACCGCCCGCGTAGGTCGTGTACGCCCTGCCCTCGTCGAGCGAGAGGCGCATCGCGCAGTTCACCTCGGGCGAGGCGCCGAGCAGCTTGATGCCGCGCGGGACGACCTCGACGCCGATGCCGCCCGCGAGCCCACCGCCGCCCACGGGGACGACGATGGCCTGCACGTCGGGCAGCTGCGCGAGGATTTCGCGCGCGAGCACGCCGCCGTTGCCCGCGATGACGTGGTCGTCATCGAAGGCCGACACGAAGACGACGTCTTCGTCCTCGGCGGCCCGACGGCGCGCGGCGGCCTCGGCCTCGTCGTACGTCGCGCCCACGACCTCGACCTTGGCGCCCAGCGCCGCGATGCCGGTGCGTTTGACCTCGGGCGTCTGAGCCGAGACGAGCACGGTCGCGTCGATGCCGAACGCCTGCGCGGCGAGCGCGATGCCGAGGCCGTGATTGCCGGCCGACGCGGCCACGACGCGCTTGGGCGGATTGCCGCCCGCCTCGATGGCGAGGGCCGCGAGCCGCGCCGCCGCGCCGCGCAGCTTGAACGAGCCGGTGCGCTGCAGGTTCTCGAGCTTGAGCCAGACATCGGCGCCCGTGCGACGGCCCAGCGCGGGCGCGGGCACGAGGGGCGTGACGCGCGTGAGGCGGCGGACGCGCTCGGCGACCGCGCCGCCCGTCACCTCGCGCCAGATGTCCGGATCGAATGCCCGCTCCATGCGCCGGCGAACGTACCATGGCACGGCGCGCGTCCACTGAGCACATCGACGTTCGGCCCTCGGCGCGGTAAACGATCGGCATGTCCCTCGTGCCGGTCGCGAACCTGGACCGCCTCGTACGCGGCGGCCACGTCGCGGCGGCCGACGCCGCGCGCACCCAGCATCTGTGGGACGAGATTCGCCGCCTCAAGCGCGACAAGAACGCCTTCGTTCCCGCGCACAACTATCAGGTGCCCGAGGTGCAGGCCATCGCCGACACCGTGGGCGACAGCTTCGAGCTCGCCGTGCGCGCCCGCGATCTCGACGCGCGCCTCGTCGTGTTCTGCGGCGTGCGCTTCATGGCGGAGGGTTGTTACACCCTCGCGCCCGAGCGGCCGGTCTACCTGCCGAGCTTGCGCGCGCTGTGCTCGCTCGCCGAGGTCGAGGCCGACGACGTCGCCGAGCGCCAGGAGTTCCTGCGCGCCGCCGGCCGCCGATTCGCGACCATGACGTACGTCAACACCTACGCCGACGTCAAAGCGCTCTCGGACAGCTGCTGCACGAGCTCGAACGCCGCGCGCATCGCCGACAAGCTGGGGCTGCCCGACATCCTCTTCGTGCCCGACCAGAACCTCGCGTACCAGGTCGCGCTCAAGACGCGCCGCATGTACCTGCCGCCGCCCGAGCCGAACAAGTTCCACCCGAAGGAGTACGCCGAGATGATCGAGCCGTACATCCGACAGGGGGAGCGCCAGGGCCTGCGCGGCAATGTCTTCGCGTGGGAAGGCGCGTGCCACGTCCACCACCAGATGACGGCCGAGGACGTCGCGAAGATCCGGCGCGACGATCCGGGCGCGGTCGTCATCGTGCACGGCGAGGTCCGGCCCGAGCTGCAGCGCCAAGCCGACGAGGTCCTCTCGACGTCGCAGATGGCGAAGTACGTCGACGCCCATCCCGACAAGAGCCGCTACGCGATCCTCACCGAGTGCGGCCTCGTCGTGCGACTCGAGCTCGACCACCCCGACAAGCAGTTCTACAAACCGTGCCGCCTTTGCCATTACATGAAGGCGATCGATCTCGAGAACGTCTACACGACGTTGCGCGACGAGCCGCCCGACCAGCGCATCACGGTTCCAGAGAACGTGCGGGTCGGCGCGGCGCGCGCCATGTTGCGCATGATCGAGCTCGGCGCCTGACGCGCAGGCGCGCGCGACGTCAGGTCGTCGAAGTCGGCGCGCAGCCCGCGGGTGGGGCGTCGCAGTCGCAGCTCCGACAGCCGCCCGGCCCCGTGCGCGAGCCGAAAGGGCAGCTCTTGCAAAAGACGTTGGGCGGCGCGCACGTCGCCGCCGCGCGGCAGGTGCACGTCTGACAGCCCTTGGCGTCGAGCTCGTACCCGTCGCTGCAGACGCCGCAGGTGACGGCCGGGCAGCTCACGCCCGTCGTCCCCGTGGGGCAGCTCGCGGGCGGTTTGCATGTGCACGTGGGGCAGCCGTCCGGGTCCGGAACGCTGCCGTTCGGACATGCAGAGGCGGCGCAGGTCAGCGCCGGACATTTCGTGCTGCACGAGGGCCCGTGCCACGCGCACTTGCCATCGGTGCCTCGCGTGCAAGCCGCGGGGATGATCATCCCTGTCGGGCAGTACGGCTGCGCGTACGGGGGCGGCCCGCCGCACTCGGTCGGCGTGCACGCCGGCGGCGGATTGCACTGACACGTCGGGCACCCGTTGGCGTCGACGACGTTGCCGTACTGACAGAAGATGGCGCAGACGGGGCCGCACGTGACGCCCATACCTCCGGCGCCGCCGTGACCGCCCACGCCAGCAGCGCCGGTCCCGGCGCCGCCCATCGTGCCGCCGCTTCCGCCGGTGCCCCGGGTACCAGCGGCGCCCGTCGTACCGGCGGTGCCCGTCGCGCCCGCGATGCCCGTCATGCCCGCGACACCCGTCATTCCGGCGCTGCCCGACAAGCCTGCCGCGCCGGCCGCGCCCGTGGTTCCCGCGCTGCCCGTCGCGCCGGCGCCGCCGCTCTGGTGACCCGCCGCGCCGGTCGAGCCGCCGCTGCCGGTGCCCCCGCCGTCAGGCATCAACGTGATCGAGCCGCAGCCCACGGCGAGAGCCACGAGACCCAGCGTCGAGAGCGAGCGAGCGCGCCAGGGCCGCGCCCTCATTGCGTAGACACCGGCGTGCATGTACACGTCGGACAACCGCTGGGCGGCACCGCGATTTGGGGCTGGGCGCTCGCACTCACCGGACACGCGATGGCCGGGCAGACGTAGACCGGACACGGGACGCAGGTGGGAGCGTGCCACGCGCACGTGCCGCTCGTGTCCCGCGTGCACGCCGCGGGATTGACCTGGCCGCTTTGACAAGACGGGTAGGCATAGGGCGGCGCGGGCCCGCACTCGGTCGCCGTGCAGGCCGGCGGAGGATTGCACGCGCACTCCGGACAGCCGGTCGCCGGATCGGTCATGAAGCCGTACTTGCAGGCGAGGTTGCAGGTGGCGCCGCCGCAGCCGCCCGCTCCGCCAGTCCCGGCGCCACCGCCGCCGCCCGCGCCACCCACGCCACCGTGGCCGCCGCTGCCGCCGACACCTGTGCCGCCCATGCCGCCCGCGCCCGCTGCACCGGTGCCGCCCCCGCCGGTCCCCGTGGCTCCCGCGTAGCCAGAGCTGCCCCCGCTTCCGACGCCGGCAGCTCCGGTGACGCCCGCGCTCCCCGTGGCGCCTGCCATGCCCGAATCCCCCGCCGCGCCCGACGCGCCACCCTCGCCCGTCGCGCCACCCGCACCACCGGCGCCGCCGCTGCCAGCGCTCGAGTGCCCGGCCGCTCCCGCCGAGCCCGAGCCCGTGCCCGCGGAGCCGCCGCCGCCCCCGCCGTCCGGGTCGAGGCTGATGGAGCCGCACCCTGCGACGGCCACCAGCAGAGCGAAGGTCAGGGAGGGCAACAGGCGACGCGGCATCATGGGTGCTCCTTGGGGCGAAGGTCGGAAGAGAGCCTCACCATTTTGCATCCAACGTGCCGCGGGCGATCAAGAAACCGCCGGCTCGCCCGCCCGGGATTCACGCAGCCGAATCGCGGAAACGGAAGGTGCGGCGCGCGCGGCGCCTCAGAAAAATGAGGGAATCACGACCTTCTGGGAGACCGACGTCGGGGCCGGTGAAGGCGGCACACACACATCGGCGCCGCTCGGGATTTTTTAGGCGGCGATCTCGGCGGCGAGGTCGTACTCCGCCGAGTGGGTCACGCGCGCGCGCAAGAGCGTCCCCGCGGGAGGCGCCGCGCGCTCGCCCCCGTCCTCCGCGAATGACAGGTAAACCTGGCCGTCGATCTCGGGCGCCTGGCCCTCGTGGCGGCCCATGAGCAGGTACTCCGATTCGTCAGATGGTCCCTCGACGAGCACCTCGAGCAGACTGCCGCGCAGCGCGCGCAGCTTCTTCTTCGAGATGTCGCGCTGGATGCGGAGCAGCTCGCGGCGGCGCGCGTCCACCTCTTTGGGCGGCACGCGCTTGGGCAGGAGCGCGGCCATGGTGCCCTCCTCGCGCGAGAAATTGAAGACACCGACGCGATCGAGCTCGGCCTCGCGCACGAAGTCGCAGAGGCGCTGGAACGATTCTTCGGTCTCGCCGGGGTGGCCGACGATGAACGTCGTCCGCAGCGTCACGCCCGGCACGCGCGCGCGCACGCGCTCGCAGAGATCGCGCACCTGCTTCTCGCCGTACCCGCGCCTCATGGCCTTGAGCACGCCGCTGTCGACGTGCTGGATGGGCACGTCCAGGTACTTCGCGACGCGCGCCTCGCCCGCCATGACGTCGAGCAGCTCGTTCGTGCAGGCCGTCGGATAGGCGTAGTGCAGACGGATCCAGCGCAGGCCCTCGACGCCGCCGAGCGCGCGCAGGAGCGAGGCCAGGTTCGGCAACCGAGCCGGGCTGCCGGTCGTCCCGAGCGCCTTCGCGTCCGGCAGATCGGTGCCGTAGGTCGTGAGGTCCTGGGCGACGAGGCAGATCTCCTTTGCGCCGGCCGCCGCGAGCGCGCGCGCCTCGCGCACGACGGACTCGGGATCGCGGCTGCGCTGTGGTCCGCGGAGCTTCGGGATGATGCAGAACGCGCACGGGCGATCGCAGCCCTCGGCGATCTTGACGTAGGCGGTGTGCGTCGCCATCGAGGGCAGGCGCGGCGCGATGTCGTCGTAGAGGAAGCGCGGCGTTTCGGCGACGCGCACGCGGCGGCCCGCGCCGCCGATGGCCTCGTTGATGGCGCCCACCTCGTCGGTGCCGAGGAAGTGGTCGACCTCGGGCATCTCGCCCGCGAGCTCGGTGGGGTAGCGCTGCGAGAGGCACCCGGTCACGACGAGGCGGCGGCACGTGCCGGCCTCCTTGTGGCGCGCCATCTCGAGGATGGCGTCGATCGACTCCTGCTTGGCCTCGCCGATGAAGCCGCACGTGTTGACGACGATGACCTCGGCGTCCTCGGGCGCGGCGACGATCGCGTGGCCCGCGCCCGTCGCGTGACCGAGCATGACCTCGGTGTCGACGCGGTTTTTCGGGCACCCAAGTGAGACGAAATGGACGTTCATGGCGAGAAAGGGCGGGAGCTTAGCACTGATTCAATCTGGGACCCTGAGAGGGTCCCAGCCCCCCGGGCGCTCGCTCCGGTCGGCGGAGCCGGCCTCGCTCCGGCCGGCAGAGCCGGCCTCGGTCGGGGCCGCCCAAGCCGGCCTCGCTCGGGTCTCGGGATGCGCCCGGTGCTCGGACGCGGGAACAATGTGCCTGGACGAGCGTTTGCCGTATTGAAAGACGCCGGAAACGCGGGTAAAGCCATCGTGGCAACTGTGAACAGAGCTTATCTCGCCTTGATTTATTCGTTGATCGGCGCCGCAGCCTGCGTGGCAGATCCCACGATGACGGGCAAACCCGGCCCGATCGACGTCATGACGACTGGGACGGCTGGCAAGCCCGCGAATGAAGGGGATGCGGGGAACGAGGGAACGCTGCCGAGGCGGCAACCGGGCGCGGCCGGTGCGCGGGGCGATACGACGGGTGCCGGCGGCTCGAAACCGGATCCGACAGACGCCAGCGCCGGAGCGACGGGCGCCGCCGGGACGGGCGCCGCCGGGACGGGCGGGAGCGCCGGCGCCGCCGGTGCGACGGGCCAGACGGGCGTGGCGGGCGCCGCCGCCACCGACGCGGGCGCCCCCGAAGTGGTTCCCGTGAGCACGAATCCCTGCGACCGGGCGACCTGGACCTTCGTCGCGAGCGTCGTATGCACGACGGCCTGCGCCAGTCTCGCCGACTCGCTGAAGCTACCCGCCAACGCCATCGACGGCGACGCCGCGACGCGCTACACCACGGGCATCGGACAGGGCAGCAAGGGGCCCGAGGTCGTCATCCTGAACTTCCCGAAGCCCGTGACGCTGACGGGAATCAACCTGCTCTCGAAGAACGGCGACGGCCCCGTCGGGTACGTCGTCGAACACTCGCTCGACGGCGCGAACTTCTTGTATTTCAGCTCCGGTGCCGCGGGCGTCGGCTCGGACAACCTCACCGTGACGTTCCCCGCGACGCGCATGCTCGCGCTGCGCATCACGCAGACCGGCGTGAAGCCCACCAATTGGTGGTCGATCCACGAGCTGACCGTCCTCGGCTGCGCGCAGGCGCCTTAGGCGACGGGCGCGGCTCACGGAAACGCGAACACATCGGTCGAGCCGAACTCGGAGACGAGGACGGTGACGTACTGGCGGACGACGTCGCGACGCGCGACGACGGCGCGGATCTCGGCGGGCGTGAGGATCTCGTAAGGCGTGCCGGTCTCCTCGGCGAGCACGTGCTCGAGTGTGGGCACGCTGATGCGGTCGAGCGCCGCGTAGGTCGCGCGCGAGAAGCGCTGGGTCTTCATGAGCGCGTCGCGTGTCTTCTGCTTGCCGAGCGGCTCCACGAAGAAAGACATCGTGTTGTCCATGTAGTAAAGCTGGCGCCCGTCGGGCGACATCTTCATGTTGCCGCCCGAGAGCCGATCCGGGTTCGCCGTGAGGAAGTCGAACACGACGAGATCCGACAGCTGGGCGGCCATGTCGCGCTGGGCGCGCGGGATGTGCTGGCCTTGCGAGAGCCAGGTCTGCGCGAGGCGCTGGCCCTCGGGTGTGTCGAAGCCCGAGTCCTTGATGATCGGGATCCAGTACGACGCCGTGCCGACCGCTTTGCCGCCCGGTCCGAAGATCGTCTCGGCCTGGATGCGGGGCAGGAGCGGGAGGCTCTCCGGGTGCAGGTGCGACAGCAGATCCTCGCGCGAGACGGCGCGCGGCGCCGCGGGCGGGACGGCGTTGAGGCCGAGGAGGCGGTTGAGCCGATAGGCCGCCACCTCCTTGCGCGGGATCGTCTGGGTGTTGGTTTGCGTGGGCTTCCACGCGGCCCGGGAGCCGTCGGCGAACTCGATGCGGAACGACAGCGACGAACCGCCGTGGTTCACCTTGAAGCGCACGATGGGCTGCGTTCGCACGCGTTCGAGCAGCAGCTCGTCGGACATGCCCATGAACGTCCCCGAGGCCTCGAGCGCGATCCGCAAGTCGGGGAGCGCCGAGAGGTCCCGGCGCGCCGCGAGCGCCACAGGGGCGGCCTGGCCCTCGCGCGCCCGCGCCGCCAGGACGTCGCGCGCCTCGCGCTCGACGCGCACGGCGCCATAGCCCCCGCCGGCGCACAGCGTCGCCGCGATCGTCAGCTCGGCAAAGATGAGCCCTGGTAGGCGCACGTTCTCGGATTTTACCGCAGGAAAAGGCGCAAATCCCCTTTCGGGGCCAGGCGGCCCTAAACGGCGGCCCGGCCTCGGAGCGGGGCGGTCGAGTCGGCGCGCGAGCGGCGCGGGCGGGCCACTCGACATCGCGCCCGAAAGCGATACGTTAGTTTCACCGCCATGCCGTCGTCTCCCGCGTACGTTTGCTCCATGTGTCGCAAGCCCATCGCCGTCGGGGCCAAGGTCATCAAGTGCTCGGTGAGCACCTGCAACACGGGCCGCGTGAGGCTCGTGTTCTGCTCGGCCCCGTGCTGGGACAGCCACTTGCCCAACGCGCGCCACCGCAGCGCCTACTTCGTCGAGGAGATCGCGCGCCGCGAGTGAGCGCGGGCGCTCAGCGCGCGGAAACGGCCCGCTCGAGCGCGCGTGTGAGCGTGCCCTTCGAGGTGAAGCCCACGAAGGTCTCGCGGATCGCGCCGTCCTTGCCGACGACGAACAGCGTGGGGAGCGCCCGCACCTTGTAGCGAGAGCCGAGCGCGCCGTCGTCGGAGACGTTCGGGTACGGCATGGGGTGCTGCGCGAGGAACTCTTGCAGCGCCTCGGGGGACAAGTCGCCGTCGGAGTCGACGCCCACGAAGGAGACGCCTTTGCCGCTCCATTGCCCGTGGAGATCGTCGAGGATCGGCATCATGAGGCGGCACGGCGGGCAGTAGGTCGCCCAGAAGTCCAGCACGACGACCTGGCCGCGCAGGGAGGCGAGCGCGACCGAGCCCGGTTGCCCGTCGACGCGAGGAAGCGTGAACGTGGGCGCGGGCTGACCACTGCGCACGGGCAGCAGGTCGCGCACGTGGCGCGCCGACCAGAAGGCGTTGCCCGCGAGGCCGAGCGACGCGAGGGCGGCCACGACGAGGCCGGCGACGACGGCGGGCCGCCGCGGCTGCTCGAGGCCGGGCGCGGGGAACGCGCCCGTGCGCCGCCGCGCGACGAGCACGGCCTGCACGAACGCCGGCAGAGTGGCCGCGCCGGCGACGAGCTCCGCGACGAGGCGCGGCAGCGCGGGCCGACCGGCGACGGCGTCGACGACGCGGAAGGCGGCGCTCGTGGCGAAGTACGGCGCGTAGCAGGCGGCGCCGAGCTCGAGATCCCGCGACGAATCGCGGCGCGCGCCCGCGAGCACCGTGATGGCGACTGCCGCCGGTAGCACGACCCACGCCGCCGTCACGATCTCATTCGCGAGGACCGAGACGACGCGCAGGAGCGCGTCCGACGTCGGCTCCGACAGGCCCAGCAGTGCCTCGAAGAGCTGGGGGAAGCGAAAGGTCACGGCCGCGAGCGCGACCAGCCAGAGCGCGTCGTTGAAGCCGCCGCCCTCGCGATCGACGCGCTCGAGGGCCGCGCGCGGCGCGAGGAGGAGCTGGCCGATGCGGCCGGGCAAGCCGCGAAACGATCTCGAGAGCAAAGGCGCGGCCACGATCATCCTACCGGTTGCGCTCGTAGACGAGCGCGAGCCCCTGGAGCGTCAGCATGTCGTCGCACTCGTCGATCGTGCGGGTCTCGGCGGCGATGAGCGCCGCGAGCCCGCCCGTGCCGACGACGCGCGGCACGAAGTCCACCTCGGCCTTGATGCGGTCGACGATGGCGTCGACGAGGCCGGCGTACCCGAAGACGAGGCCCGCCTGGATGCTCGCGACCGTGTTGCGGCCGACGGCGACGCGCGGGCGCACGATCTCGACGCGCGGCAGCTTCGCCGTCGCCGAGAAGAGCGCGTCGGCCGAGACCGTGAGGCCGGGCGCGATGACCCCGCCCGCATACTCGCCGCGCGAAGTGACGACGTCGAACGTCGTCGCCGTGCCGAAGTCGACCACGATCGCGCCTCCCGGCCAGCGCTTGTACGCCGCGACGGCGTTGACGATGCGGTCGGCGCCGACCTCCCGCGGGTTCTCGTAGAGGATCGGCATGCCTGTCTTCGTGCCGGGTCCGACGACGAGCGGCTCGACCTTGAAGTGGCGGCGGCAGAGCTGCTCGATGGGAAACAGCACGGGCGGCACCACCGAAGACACCACGACAGCGCTCACGGCGCGCATCTCGACGCCGGCGAGGCGGAAGAGCTCCGAGAGCAGCGCCGCGTACTCGTCCCCCGTGCGCGTCGCCCGCGTCTCGAGCCGCCAGTCGAATTTCAGTTCGGGACCCTGAGAGGGTCCCGCGCCCCCGGGCGTTCGCTCGGCCCGGCGAAGCCGGTCGGTGTCTACTTCGGGACCCTGAGAGGGTCCCGCGCCCCCGGGCGCTCGCTCGGCCCGGCGAAGCCGGTCCTCGCTCGGGTCGGCTGCGTCGAGCGCAAATAAACCTATGGCGATGTTGGTGTTGCCGATGTCGATGGCCAGCAGCATGACGGGCCTCCTAGGCTAACATGGGCGCGGATGGCTGCCGGTCCCACGACGCGCAAGAACGGGCCCGCGCTCACGCTGGGGCTGCTCGCGGCCTTTGCGTTCTGCATCTTCGCGGCGTTCTGGCTGCTCGACTACTTCGTCTTCGATGCCGCGCACCGCGGCGCCAAGGGTCCCGTCGCGCTGCTGTTCGACTACGACGCCGAGACGATGCAGAACGCCCTCGGCAGCCTCGCGCAGGTCATCGCGGCCGTGCTCGGGATCGCCATCACGGTCGTCTCGATCGTCGTGCAGCTCGCCGCCAATCGTTACACGTCGCGCGTGACGGACATGTTCTTCCACGACCGCACGAACCTCGCCGTCATGGGCTTCTTCGTGATCGCCTGCATCGAGGCGCTGTGGGTGAGCTTCGGCGTCGGCAAGGACTACGTGCCGCAGGGGACGATCACGGCGGCGCTGCTCATGGCGACGGCGAGCCTGCTGCTCCTCGTCCCCTACTTCGCCTACGTGTTCGACTTCCTCGATCCGCAGAAGGTCATCGCGCGCCTCGGCGCGCAGACCCTCGAGAGCGCGGCGCCGCACAAACGGCCCGCCGCGTCGGCGGCCGACGGCGCGGCCCTCGAGGCGCGCCAGATGCTGGCCGTGAGCGGCCTCGAACAGCTCGCCGGGATCGCCATGAACGCGCTCGCGCAGAAGGAGAAGACGATCGCCACCGACGCGACCGTCGCGCTCCGCACCGTCCTCGTCGACTATCTGCCCGAGAAGCAGGGGCTGCGCCCGGCCTGGTTCGGACTTGGGCGCGTGCTGCGCGCGCACCCCGACTTCGTCGCCATGACGCCCGAGTCGCTCGAGGACCTGGCGCGCGACCGGACGTGGCTCGAGTGGATCGGCCTGCGCCAGATCCGCGAGGTGTTCGGCGAGGCGCTCAAGACGCTGCCCGAGATGACCCACGTCGTCGCCATCGACACGCGCTACGTCGGCGAGGCGGCCATCGACAGCCGGGACCGCGAGGTCCTCGCCCTCACGATCAAGTTCATGAACACGTACCTGCGCGCGGCCCTGAACGCGCGCGACGTGCGCACCTCGTACAACGTCTTGCACCAGTACCGCCAGCTCGCCGAGGCCATGCTGCGCGTGCCCGGCGCGGCCGTCCCGTGGCTCACGACGATGCTCGAGGAGGTGGCCGTCCACTTCAAGTACTACGCCCAGCTCGCGCATGGGATGGGCCTCGGGTTCGTCACCGAGACGGCCGCCTACGATCTGTGCTCGCTGTGCGAGCTCGCGAACGACCTGGTGGCGCCGTCGCACGACCGGCTGCTCGCGATCTTCCTCGAGATCGACAAGGAGGCCGAGACGACGGCCGAGGAGAAGGCGCTGCGCGGCGTGCGGAAATCGCAGGCGAAGCTCGCGACCTTTTATCTCCTGCGCGGACAGGCGGCGTATGCGCAGGCGATCTACGAGGACATGGCGCAGGAATCTCCCGAGCGGCTCCGCTCGATCCGCGACGAGATGCTGGCCGTGACCTCGAAGCACTTCTGGGAGGTCGTCGACCGCGGCACGAACTTCGACTACATCGACGACGCGCGAAAAGAGAAGCTGCGCGAATTCTTCGGGCGCTTCGAGGCGCTCGGCAAGCTGCCCGCGCGCGCGCGCGGCACGGGCCCGTACCGGGTCACGGGGCCCTGAACCCCTAGAATTCGATTTGGGCGCCGATCTCGACGACGCGGTTGGGCGGGATCGCGAAGAACTCGGTGGCTGAGCGGGCGTTGCGCGACAGGAATCGGAAGAGCGCTCGGCGCCAGCGCGCGAAGCCCTTGCCCGACGTCGGCGTCGCAATGAGCGTCTCGCGGCCCACGTAGAAGCTCGTGCTCGCGAGCTCGAGCACGAGCCCGCGCTCGGCGCAGCGGCGTAGGATTTCGCGCGCGTCGGGGCTCTGCATGAATCCGTAGTGCGCCGTGACCGCCCAGAACCCGCGCCCGAAGTCCTTGAGGTGGATGATCTCCGCGGGCGCGACCTCGGGCACGGCGTCGGTGACGATCGACAGCAGCACGACTTGTTCGTGGATCGACTTATTGTGCTTGAAGTGGCGCAGCAGAACGCTGGGCGTCCCGCGCCGCACCGAGGTGAGGAACACGGCCGTCCCCGAGACGCGGTAGGGGTTGTAGACCGCGAGATCGTCGAGGAAGGCCTCGAGCGGAAGCGAGTCGGCGTCGAGGCGCGCGCCGAGGCGGGCCCGGCCCGTCTTCCAGGTCGTCATGACGACGAACACGCTCGTCGCTACGAGCAGCGGGAACCAGCCGCCGTTCGCGATCTTGGCCGCGCACGCCGCGAAGAACG
>DASXOE010000169.1:0-5377 GCA_036494575.1 Polyangia bacterium
GCGCGCGCCGCGACCCTCGCGGGCGACGAGGCCGACGCGGCCCGGTCCCGCGGCGCCGCTCTCGCGCGCGATCCTGCGCTCCTCGACGCGCTGGCGCGCGCCGAGGCGCAGGCGACCCTCGAGGGCGACGAGGAGGCGCGCGCCGAGAACGAGTCCCTGCGCCTCGCCCTGGCCCCCGCGTCCGCCCCGCGCCGCTTCCTGCCGATCGCTAAGGCAGAAGGGTCTCCACGACCGCCACGAGCTCGCCCGCCGCGTCCCGTCCCCGCAGCACGGCCGCGAGGCGGCGCGTCCCCGAAGGCAGGGTCGCGGCGACGCTGACGCGCGCGGCGCCGTCGGTCCCCGTGGACGACGGGTCGATAGAGGCGCCGCCGAGCTCGCGGCGGGTCCCGCGGGCGTCCTCGGCGAAGACGCGCACGCGGCCGTCGATGGCGCCGCGCGCGCCGCGCACGTCCACGGAGACGACGCCGCCGCTCACCGACAGCTCGAGCTCGGCGCGGAACAGGTGGTCGACGAGCCCGGCGCCGTAGGCGGCGATCTCGGGCAAGAGGACGCGCGCCGTGTCGGCGTAGACGGCGTCGTCGAGGAAGAAGCGCACGCGTCCCGGCACACGCTCGTACGCGAGCAACCGGCGCGGACCGGCGAAGGCGTAGCGGCGCTGCCCGAACGACGCGAGCTCGAGGCGCGGGAGCCGCGGCAATCCGTAGGCGAGCGAGCCGCGCGCGTCGCGCATGACCTCGGCGGACGTCGTGTCGCGATCGACGACGGCGTCCTCGGGCAGCGTGCCCGGCGAGAAGAAGCGCCGCTGCGTGCGGTCGGCCAGGCCCTGGCCGTCGGCGGCCGTGATGTAGGCCATGACCGTGGGACGCGCGACGACGGGCGCCGCCGGGGGCAGCCCGACGCGCCCGTAGCGCTCGGCCACGAAGCGCTCGAAGGCGGACGCTCTGTCGAAGGGGTTGTCGCCCGTGCCGCTCGCGAGGTACGCGCCCACGAAGTCGTTGCGCACGTGCGCGGGCTCGCCCGCGTCCTGGAGCACGGCGAGCGTGCCGCCGAGGGCCAGCAAGGCGCGCGCGAGCGCCGTGTTGCGCGCCGCCCGCTCGGGCGCGGACACGGCGGCCTCGAGCTCGCGCGTGAACGCCACGAGGCCCACGTCGTTGTCCGCCGAGACGAGCCACTCGGTCGCGGGCAAGCCCGTGAGGTTGAAATCCGTCCCCGTCGCGAGCGAGCGAAAGGTGCCGTCGTCGAGCAGCGACTTGACGGCGTGCGCGAACGCGGCGGCGTCGCCCGCGCCGCCCAGCCCCGCGCCGCGCGCCGGATCGTAGAACAGATTCTTCCCGCGCTCTGCGGGCGTCTGGGCGATGACCGAGCCGGCGACGACCCAGGCCAGCGCCGAGGCCACGCCGTCCTCGTCCGGGCGGTAGCCGCCCGCGGGATCGAGCGTGCCGAGGCGCGCGCGCAGCGAGCGCGCCTCGGCGGCGGGCAGGTCCGCGTCGCGCAGGCGCAACGGCTCGAACAAGCCGAGCGGACGGGCCAGCCGGCGCGAGAGCGCCTTGTGCAAGCCCGACGCGAGAACGGCGCGTTCGGTGAGCCCGGCGTGCGTCGTGCCCGGATCGTAGGCGCGCGCCGGGCCAGACGTCGCCGAGAGCCCCAGCGCGAGGACGACCAGGGCCAAGACCGTGCGGCCGACCGTCGGCGTGTCGCGGCTCATGGTTTCGTCCCCTCGGGCGCGGCGGGCACGGGCTCGGGCGGCAGCTCGGGCAGCCTCGACTCGACGAGCTTCGCCAGCTTCGCGAGCTGCGCCGCCTCGGGACACTGAGAGGCGCCGCAGGTGAGGGATGCGACGACGCCGCGCTCGCGCACGAGGAAGGCGAGGCCGTTGATCTCGCCCGAGCGCGCGCGCAGCGAGGCGTCGCCGATCTCGTCGGTGGCGCGCGCGCCCGGCAGCTCCTCGAGCAGCTTGCGGTACTGCGCGTCGGCCGCCGCGGGCCCGAGGCGCCACACGCGCAACCCGACGTCGTACCCCTCCGGCTTCCCGACCGCCTTGAAGTGCCGGCTGTCGTAGAACTCGGTCGTGGGGAGATCGGTCAGCTTGCCGTCCTCGAACTTGCCGACGTAACCCGTGACGCCGCGAATCTCGTCGTCGGAGAGCAGGTGCTCGATGTCGAGCATGGGCGCGCGCCGCGAGCTCGCCGCAGCCTCGCCCTCTCCGCCCGCCCCCTTCTCCGTCCTCTCACCGGTCTCGCCCTCGAGCTCCATAGCCGCCGGCTGAAGCTCCCAGGCCGCCGCGGCGCGCACCTTCGCGCCCCCACCAAGGAAGACGAGGTGGTCGGCGTGCCGGAACCCTGGTTGCCACTTCTCGAGGCGAACCCGGTTGCCGCGCTGGGAGAAGTCGCGCCGCCGCGCCACGCCCGCCTGCCCGAAGCGCCGGTCGCTGCGCCAGGCGACGTGGCCCCGCCGGTAGACGACGAGCGTGAACCGCCGCAGCCGGGTCGAGGCCCCGCCCGGCAGGTTCGCGTCCGGCAGGTCGGTCAGGCGCGGGATCGCGTAACGGCCATCGACGCCCGACTCGACGACGACCTCGCGCGCTGCCACCGGTGCCTGCAGCCCGATGCCGTGCTCGAACGCCCAGGAAGCGGCGACCACGGCGCCGGCCACGGGCCGATCGGTGTCGGCGTCGAGCACGATGCCGTCGTAAGGGCCGAGCAGATCAGCCGGACGGACGGAATCCGGCCGCACGGGAAACTGCGCCCGCTCGACCATCGGTCCGCACCCCGCCAAGGCCCCGAAGCCGGCTGCGAGCGCAGCGAAGCCGGCCACGAGCGCAGCGAAGCGGTCCATCACACTCATGGGCACGCGCCCTCCCGATTGATTGACCGTTCCGTCGGAAATTGTTATTGATTGACCCACGAGAGGGATGCCGGGCTCGACGCTCACGATGGCACAGGTAAGATGCAGCTAAGATGATCGTGAGATGACCGCTGTGACCGCACGATGATCTGGCGCCCGCCTGTTACCAAAGGATTCCGCCGCTTGCAAACCCCTTCGACATGACCAAGTGCGGGCGGTGCGGAAACTCGAACGGGGACGACGTCCTCTTTTGCCAGTATTGTGGGACTCGTCTGGCCGGCGAGGCGTTGCCCGCGCGGCAGCCCGAAGGCGCCATGATGGCGCCGGCCGCGGCGGGCGGGATGCCGGCCGCCGTTCGGCCCGGCCATGAGCCGGGCTTCCGGCTGATCGTCGTCCATCGCGACGGCTCCGACGGCATCACCTACAACCTCCTCGGCGACCAGATCGACGTGGGCCGCACCGAGGGCGATCTGCTCTTCGACGACCCCCACCTCGCGAACCGACACGCGCGGATCTCGGCCAGCCTCTCGGGCCGCGTGCTGACGCCGCTCGAATCGCGCAACGGCATCTACGTGCGCCTGCGCGGCGCCGTGGACCTCCAGGACGGAGACCACCTGCTCGTCGGCAAGCAAGTGCTCCGCCTCGAGCTCATCCCCGACGCCGAGCGCGTGCTGCGCCCCGCCCTCGAGCACGGCATGGTGGTCTTCGGCACCCCGGTGCGACCGCCCTGGGGCCGCCTGCGCCAGCTCACGCCCGCGGGGCTCACGCGCGACGTGTTCCACCTGACCCGCCCCGACCAGATCCTGGGGCGCGAGAGCGGCGACATCGTCTTTTCCGACGACGAGTTCATGTCGAGGCGTCACGCGCAGCTCTCGTACCGCAACGGGCGCGGACGCCTCGAGGACCTCGGCAGCTCGAACGGAACCTTCTTGCGCCTGCGCGGGCCCCACGGCCTCATGCCGGGCGACCTGATCCGGCTCGGCGACGAGCTCTTGCGCTTCGAGATTGGCTAGCCGCAAGCGTGCGGATGAGTGCGGCAAGAGTGGGATGACGCCCGGGCCCAAAAAATGCGAAAGTAGGACCTCGGCAGGATGACGTGATGTCAGACGGCGCGCCCCCCATCGACATCGAGATCTACGGAAAGACCGACGTCGGTCTCATCCGCGAGCACAACGAGGACAACTTCCTCGTGGCGGACGTCACGGCCGGCGTGCGCACAAACGACGGCAAAGAACCGCTCAAGCTCAAGCTCGGCGACAAGGGCGCCCTCCTGCTGGTTTGCGATGGCATGGGCGGCGCGGCGGCGGGCGAGGTGGCCTCGCAGATGGCCGTCGATTCGATCTTCGAGGCGCTCGCCGCGGCCGAAGCGTCGCCGCGCGACGCCTTCGCGCGCCTCGTGCGGCGCTCGGTCGAGCTCGCGAACGAGCGCATCTTCATCCAGTCCCGGGACAATCAGAGCGAGCGCGGCATGGGTACGACGTGCACCGTGGCGGCCCTCGTCGACTCGACGCTCGTCGTGGGACAGATCGGCGATTCGCGCTGCTACATCCTGCGCGACGGCAAGCTCGCCCAGGTCACGAAGGACCAGTCGCTCGCCTGGCAGCTCATCGAGGCGGGCGCGATGACGCCCGAAGAGGCGAAGGCCTTCGAGCACGCAAACATCATCCTGCAGGCGCTGGGCGTTCAGGAGCGCGTCGAGGTCGTGCTGTCACAGGTCGACCTGCGCAGCGGCGACGTCGCCCTGCTCTGCTCGGACGGCCTGCACGGTCCCGTGGGCGACGACGAGCTCCTGTCGGTGCTCGTCATGGAGCCGGACCTCCAAAAGGCGGCTGACACGCTCATCCAGAAGGCCCTCGACCGCGACGGTCCCGACAACATCACGGTCGTGCTCGCCCGATTCGAGGGCGAAGGCCTCAAGGCGCCGGCGCCCGAGGACGTCGTGGGCTTCGTCGCCTACGACCCGGGCAGTGATCCCGTGGTCGACCCGCTGCCGGAAAGCGGCGCGACCACGATGGACATGCCGGCGGGCCTCCCCAGGGAGCTCCTCAACAGCGAGGAGGTCGTCACGAAGGCCGACCCGGGCCAGCCGGTCTCGGGCCGTTCCTCGTCGCGGCCCGTGCGCGGCGCGCGCTCGCTCCTGGCCTTCTTCTTCATCGCCCTCGTCGCCGCCGCGGCCGGCGGGATCTTCGTCATGAAGTGCGAGCGCGACCAGGCGGCGCGGGCCGACGCTCCGGCCTCGGCTCCCTGAGGGTGGGCGGCCCATGTCACCGTGTCCACACTGCGCGACCGAGCTCGAGGACGGCGCGCGGTTCTGCGGTTCCTGCGGCAAGAAGATAGACGTCCCGGCCCCGCCGCCCGCCCCCTCCGCCGCGGAGACGACCATCGGGCCACCCGCGCGCCGCGCCGACGTGTCCGGAACCATCCGTCCGCTCAACCGCCCGCCGCGCGCCGAGCCGCAGGCCACGTCGCCCGCGGGCGCAGGCGGCCTCGAGTCGGCGGCCATGACGATCTTCCAGTCCGCCAAGGTCGCGGG
>DASXOE010000170.1:0-9533 GCA_036494575.1 Polyangia bacterium
CTCGAGCTGCGGCGGAACAGGAGCGTTGCTCCCCAGCAGATCGCGAATGCTGTTCGTGAACTCCGCGATCGTCAGCTTGCGCAACGCCGGCACCGGCTGCGTCAACGGCCCAACCGTCACCGTCCCCGTCCCCGCCGAGCCGGTCGCCGGCCCGCCCGTCCCCGCGGCGCCGCTCCCGGGCCCGCCCGGCGACGCGCCCGGCGCGCTCACCGCTCCCACGCAACCCGCGCCCACCAGCGCCGCGGCCATGAGCGCCGCGGCCAGGGGCGACGAGACGGCGACGCTTACCCAGGCAACCTTCGTGGAGATCCTCGTCAACGCTCACCTCCGATTGTCACTGATGCCTCGAACGCCACGCTCGGGCTCGCCGCCGCCCACAGGAATCGCTTAGCGCTTAGATCGTTAGAGCACGCCACTCAGGAAAACGGCTCATCCCGGGAAGAAACACCGTAGGGAGTCGTCCACCTTACTCTGATCCACGGCTCTAACGAGGCCCGTAGTTTCAGCGGCGCATACTCTTCGGCGCAGTGAGTCCAGGCTCTCTGTCTTGTCGCGTCAATACTTTCGCGACCCACTCCGGTCAGCGGGCCCAACCGAAGTCGAACGATCCGCGGACGCTCGCCATTGGGCGCGCCGCCAGAAAGGCCGCGCGCTCCGGGATGAGGTAACCTGCGCCCATGCACCGCAGCAGGCGCGCAATGGTGATTTTGCTCGTTGCCGGATGCTCTGGAAGCGCCATGGCGCCGGTGGGAAATCCGGGCGCGCTCGCCGACGGGGCGGAGGTGATGACGTCACTGGAGATCCCCGCCGGGTCGACGATCACGATTCCGGCGGGCGCCAAGATCGTCGCGGGGCCAAGCGTCGTCATCACGGTGCGCGGCGTCCTGTCGATCGCCAGCGCAGCAGCCCACGCGCGCATCGCGACCACGGCGGCGCACCCCGACCAGGCTCACGCCTGGGGCGGCATCGTCGTCGAGAGCGGGGGCCGCCTCGACGCCGACGGTCTGGACCTCGCCGGTGCCACGACGGCGCTGGCCGTCAACGCGGGAAGCCTTGGCGCGCGCTATGATGAGGGCACGATCACGGACGCGAACGTGCCATTCCAGATCGCGGCCGGTGCGCGCCTCGATACGAAGCACGCCGCCGTCGTGAACGCGGGCGCCGCGAGCGGCATCGCCGGCGAGCTCCACGCCTCCTACCTCGACTACGACACCTCGGTCGACGTCGTGGGCGGCCTCATCACGACCGACCCGGAGGCCATCTTCGACGCCACCGACTCGACTTTTCACGGTACGGCCAGCGCGGGGAACGACTACATCATCTCTTACGCGTCGAGCCTCGTTCACGTCGCTTACTCGACGATCACTGACGCGCACTGCGCCTTCCACTTCAACGACGTCGCGCGCTTCGAGATCGATCACGTCACGGCTGGTGCGTCGTCGCCCACCGATCCGGGCGCCGGGGTCGTTTACGGCGCGATGCTCTACGGCTCGGGCGCGGGGCCGAACGTCATCAGCAACTCGAGCTTCATGGGCAGCGCGTTCGACCTCGATCAGCAAAGCACGAACGGTCCGCTCACGATCTCGAACACGTTCGCCAAAGGCCTGGTCAACCTCCTTCCGACCTCGACCTGGCTCCCCGCCGACGTCGCGAAAACGCCCATCAGCGACGCCAAGCCGCGCTGAAGACCTGGCGACTGAGGTTCACCCACCTGCACCCACCTGGGGACGACAACCTCACGGTAAAGAATCATTCGATACTGTAACGCCGTCGCCGATGAGGGAAGATCGTCGGGCAGTCAACCTCACTTGACGCGTTCGTTGTTCGGACGCGCGGAGGGAAGCCCATCGTGAGATCCCGTCGACTTCTTTCCGCGCTCTTCCTCGTCTTCGTGGCCGCCGCCTGCGAAGTGGACACGGCCCCCGAGCTCGAGGTGGTCGCGCGTCCGCTTTCGATCAAGAAGGCGTACCCCCGCAAGGTCTACGTCCACATGATGCCGTGGTTCCAGGTGGGCGGACAGCACTGGTCGATGAACTCCCGCAACAGCGCGACCGGCGTCGCGTCGTGGTACGCGCCCATGATCGGCGAGTACAGCTCCAGCGACGCCAACGTCATCGAGTACCAACTGTTGACGATGAAGTACGCGGGCATCGACGGCGTGCTCGTGGACTGGCCGGGCCTGAGCGGCGCGTTCGACCTGCCAATGAACAAGGCCGCCTCCGACGCGATCATCAATCGCACGGCGGCCTTCGGCCTCGAGTTTGGCGTCGTCTATGAGGACCAGAACGCGGCCTCGGTCGACGCCGCGAAGAACGACATGTCCTACGTCCGCGACACCTTCTTCTCGAAGGCCAATCAGATAAAGGTCAACGGCCGGCCGGCGGTGCTGGTCTTCGGTCCGCAGAAGTTCACCAACGCGGGTGACTGGACCAACATTCTGTCGGTCTTCCCGAGCAAGCCCGCCTTCTTCACCCTCTGGTACAACAACTCTGCGGGGGCCAGCGCCGACGGCCAGTTTGCCTGGATTGCCCAGAACGGGCTCAAGGGTGTCTCCGATTTCGACAACGGGCTCGACGGCGGCAACCACGGGCTCATGATTCCCATCCTTTATCCCGGGTTCAATCCGTACTACGCGGCCGGCGGTTGGCCGGGCCCCACCTGGAAGATTTCGTACACCCTCAAGCAGGACAACACGGAAGGCGGGGATACGTTCGGGTCAACCTTCGAGCTCGGCAAATACGCGGGCGATCCGTTGCAGATCGCCACCTGGAATGATTACGGCGAAGGGACGATGATCGAGCCGACCAATCAGTTCCAGTACCGCTTCCTCATGACGCTGCAACAGAGCCTCGGCGCGGTCTACACGGACGCGGAGCTCAAGATCGTGAAGATGCTCTACGACCAGCGCAAGCAGTTCGGCGCGTCGAAGCAAGCCCAGCTCGATCAGGCTTCCGCGGCGCTGGCAAACCTAGACGTCGCCACGGCGTGCGGCATCCTCGGCTGCACGGTTCCCGTGCACGCGGGCGCCGGCGGCGCGAGCGGCTCGTCGGGCGCGGCGGGCTCCGGCGCGGCCGGCGCGGGCGGCTCCAAGACTGGGACCGGCGGCTCGACGGGCGCCGCGGGCGCGGTCGGGGCTGGCGGTTCGACGACGGGAGCGGCCGGACGCGGAGGGTCCTCGGGCACGGGCAGTACGCCCGCGGGCACCGGAGGCACCTCTTCAGGCGCCGGCCAGGCCGGCACGGGCAGCGCCGGTCATGCTGGTCACGGCGCAACCGGATTGGGCGGATGCAGCGTGGGCGGCGCCAACGGCACGCGCGTGGCTCCGTCGTTCCTCGTGGCCTGCGCGCTGGCGTTGTCGTCGAGACGGCGCAGGCGGCACGCGCGCGCGCGCTGACGCTGACGCGCGCCCTGGCTGGACCTTCCGCAGAGCTCGCGCGCCGCAGACGGCCAGGTCCTGCTAGACCTATGCGCATGGAGCCGGGAGATGCTCTCGCCGAGCGTCTCTCGTCGGACGCGGCGTTCGATCGCGTCTACGACCGGAAGATTCGCGCGCTCTCGGGGCAGCACTGGACGCCCGTGGCCGTGGCGGCCCGAGCCGCGGACCTCCTGACGAGGGCGGGCGCCACGAGAATCCTCGATGTCGGCGCCGGCGTCGGCAAGTTCTGCATCGTCGGCGCGCTCTCCACGGCGGCTGAGTTCGTGGGCGTCGAGCGGCGCGAGGGGCTGGTGAAGGTGGCGCGCCGGGCGGCGGCGCGCTTGGGCTCGACGCGCGCGACCTTCGTCCACGCGAACATCGACACCTTCTCCTTCGACGGTTTCGAAGGCGTTTACCTCTACAACCCGTTCTACGAACAGATCAGCAAGTTCCTCCCGCTCATCGATCGCGAGATCGGACGGTCGGTCGCCGCGCACAGATATTTCGTGCGCACCACGATCGAGAAGCTGCTCGCCGCCGCGCCCCCCCTCCTGGTCGCGGCCTATCACGGCTTCGGCGGAGAGATGCCGCCGGAGTTCGAGCGCATGGGCGCCGAGCCGGCGGGCAACGATCAGCTGGAGATGTGGATCAAACGCTGAGGCGGCGCTTCGCCCCGGCCCGGCGACCCGCCCATTCAGGCCGCGAGCGCCGCGACCTCGGCGACGGTGCGCTCGACCTCCTCAGGCGTGTTGAGCAGGCTCGGCGTCAAGCGCGCGTACGACGGCGCGTAGGGCGTGTCGCTCGCCACGATCTTGCGCGCCAGCAGACGCTTGACCACCTCTTCGGGGGCCAGGCCCGCGATCTCGAAGCAGACGAGGCCGGCCGAGAGGGCCTGCGCGCGCGGCGTCCGCAGCTTGACCTTGGGCAGCTTCGCCAGGCCGTCCTTGCAGCGCTCGGCCAGCTCGTGGATGCGGGCGGTGACGCGCGCCCGGCCGATGCGCTCGTGAAAGCGGAACGCCTCGGGCAAGGCCCAGCGGTGATCGAATGACTGGAAGCCGCCGGGCGACGTGCGCGGGCCCGCGGGAACCGCATCGGGCGGCTCGCCGCGCATCCAGGCCTTGAGGGCGCCCCAGTCGAAGCACGGGATGATGCCGGCGTTGCCCTTCCAGGCTTCCGCGCGGCCCCACACGACGCCCGTGCCGCGCGGCCCGAAGATCCACTTGTGGCAGCCGGCGACGAGGAAGTCGCACCCGAGGTCGCCGACGGTCTCTCTTTCGACGCCGAATGCGTGCACGCCGTCCACGCACAGCAGGACGCGATCGTCCGCGTCGCGGCGTCGATTGAGGTCGCCGAGCGCGTCGCTCATCTTCCGGATGGGCAGCTTCACGCCCGTCGACGAGTGGACCCAGGTGACGGCGACGGCGCGCGTGTGAGGGCGAACCGCCTTGACGAGGTTGCCGACGATCTCGTCCTCGGAGGCCTTCTCCGGCACGGCGTAGAGCGGGATCTTGCGAACGGCGGCGCCCGTGTGCAGCGCGCGCAGGCGCAGCGATTCGTGCGTCACGTAGTGATCGTGGGTCGTCGTCAGGATCTCCTGGTCCTTGCGCAGCGGCAGGCCGCCGTAGAGCAGGGCCAGGCCCGTCGTCGTGTTGCCGGTGAGCGCGATCTCGTCGGGAGCGCCGCCCACGTAGGCGGCCGCCGCGGCGCGCGCCTCGCGCTCGCAACGCTCCATGTTCTCGTGGAGGTAAAGCACGGGGTTCGCGTCGAAACCGCGGCGGTGCTGCTCGATGGCGTCGCGCACGGGCTTCGGATGCGAGGCGAAGAGCAACATCGCCATGTGGATGTGGTCGCGGGACAGCGAGAACTGATCGCGCACGGCCGCCCAGGTCGACAGAGAGACGTCGGGCTCCGCGACGCCCGGCTTGGCGGACGCCGGCGGGCTCGCCGCGGCCGTCCGCGCCGAGGTCGCCGCCCCGAACGCGGCGCTTGCTCCCACCAGGAAATCGCGGCGCTGCATCGTCATGAACGCCTTTTTACACGGTCGGGGCTTTCGTACAAACGCGCGGGCACAGTATGGTCGCGCCATGAATCCTCCGGCGGCGCTGGCCTTGAGTCTGGTCCTCTTGACCGTGCCCGTGCAGCCGGCGGCGAACGACACGCCGCTACACCAGCGCGCCATCGTCGTCGACACGCACGCCGACACGACGCAGGCGATCGTCTACGGCGGCGTCGACATCACGCGCGCGCAGCCGGACCTCCAGGTCGATCTGGTCAAGGCGGCGGCCGGAGGGCTCGACGCGCAGTTCTTCTCGATCTTCGTGCTGCCCATGAAGTTCCAGCGCAACGACTTCTACGCCGAGGCCATGCGCCAGCTCGACGGTCTCGCGCGCCTCGCGCAGGCGAACCCGGGGCGCCTGCGGCTCGCGCGCACCGCCGCCGACGTGCGCGCCAACGCCAAGGCCGGCGTCATGAGCATGTTGTGGGGCGTCGAGGGCGGCCACGCGCTTTGGCCGGGCGACGAGAAGGCCCAGCTCGGCCACCTGCGCGAGCTCGCCTCGCGCGGGGTGCGGTACATGACGCTGACCTGGTCCAACAGCAACGACATCGGCGGCTCGTCAGGCGACGACGGCGAGATCCGTGGCCTGACCCCGTTCGGGCGGCAGGTGATCGCGGAGATGAACCGCCTCGGCGTCATCGTCGACGTCTCGCACGTCTCGGACGCGACCTTCTGGGACGCCGTTCGGCTCAGCGACAAGCCGGTGCTGGCCTCACACTCCTCGTCGCGCGCGCTCGCCAACGTGCCGCGCAACATGACGGACGCCATGTTGAAGGCCGTGGCCAAGAACGGAGGCGCCGTGTGCGTGAACTTCGGTTCGGCCTTCCTCGACGCCGCCTACGGCGAAAGGGAGGCGGGCATCTGGAAGAAGAAGCGCACCGGCGCCCAGATGGACATCTGGCGACAGATCCGGGCCGACGCCGCCCAGATCTCCCCGCCCGTGCCGCTCGCGCGCCTCATCGATCACATCGAGCACGTGGCCAAGGTCGCGGGCGTCGACCACACGTGCCTCGGCAGCGACTTCGACGGCATGCCCTCGACGCCCGTCGGCATGGAGGACGCGAGCAAGCTGCCGGCCATCACGGCGGCGCTGCTGGCGCGCGGGTTCTCGGCGAGCGACGTCGAGAAGATCCTGGGCGAGAACGTCCTGCGCGTCATGGAAGCAAACGAAGTGCGGCAGTAGGACGAGATTGGGCCGAGGCGGCCTACTCCGCCCCGGCCCGACGTCATCGCTCCAAGATCGCTAGCGCGAGGCGCTGTGCTCCCTCTTGGCGGCCGCGGCGGCGCCCCTGACGAGGCGGTCGATGTCCTTGTGGAATTGCGTCTCGTCGACCTGCATCCCATTTAGCAGCGTGCTGAGGTCGCGCGTCAGCGAGGCCATCGCGATGGCCTCGGTGATCTCGGCGTCGGTCGCCCCGTTGAGCTTGGCGAACTCGGTGTGCGCGATGATGCAGAAGCGGCACGGCACCTGCGACGCGACGGCCAGGCCCATGAGCTCCTTGACCTTGCCCGAGACCGCCGTCGCGGGGCTGAGCTGGACGTCGCGCATCTGGCGCCACGCGCCGGCGCGGGCCACGTCGGGAAAACGCCTCAGGAACTCGGGCGCGTAGCCCAGCATCTGCGTGGCCTCGGCGAGCGCCGACTGACCGTCGACGACGTTGATGGGCTTGCCCGCCGGCGTCTTGTTGGCGGCGGCCTGCTTGACGTTCGCGACGATCTTTGCGATCTCGCCGCGGAACTTCGTCTCGTCGGTCTGGATTCCGTTCAGGAACGTGCTCCAGTGACGGGTCATCGCCGCCATGGCGACCGCTTCGCCGATCTCCGTCTCGCTGGCCCCGTTGAGCTTGGCGAACTCAGTGTGCGCGTAGATGCAGTAGCGGCAGGGGACCTGCGCCGCGACGGCCAGGCCCGTGAGCTCCTTGGCGCGACCCGGCAACGCCGTGCCCGGGTTGAGCTGCAGCGACTTCATCTCGTCCCAGGCGCCCGGCAGCGCCTCCTCGGGAAATTTCAGGAAGAACTGCGGCACGAAGCCCAGCGTCTTCGCGATGTCGGCGCGCGCGGCGGCGGCCGCGGCGCCGCCGGCCTTGGCGCCCTCGGCCCTGGCGCTCGCCGAGACGCCCAGCAGCAGCAGAGCAACAGCGGCATTGAGGAGCTTGTTCTTGGTGTTCATGGTGATTTTCCTTCCCTTGGGGTTGTCGTTCGCGCCTTACGGGAAGAAGATGAGCGCCGCCCGTTGAATCGAGCGTTTGAGCGAGCGTGGTAAATCAGCCCGGGAGGCATTCGCGTGGCCGAAGTCGTCGTCGTCGAACAGATCCTCGATCCGCCCCTGACCGACGAGGAGCACAGCCGCATCGGCAAGCTCATAGACCGCTGCGCCGGGATGCGCAACGCGACTTGGATGCGCAGCTACCTATCGGCCGATCGCCGGCGCATGTTCTGTGAGTTCGAGGCGCCGGACGCCCAGTCGGTGCGAGAGTCCTACCGCAGCGCGGGCGTGCCGTTTCAATCCGTCTGGAGCGCCGAGCTCTACAAGCGCTGAGAGGGCTCCGCCGGCAGCGCGGACAGCGCGCCCTCGAGCTCGCCGCGCGCGTGGGCGTCGCCCGCCTTCGCGCACGCGTCGAGGCCGCGCGCGTACACCGCTCGCGCCTCCTCCGTCCGCCCGAGAGCGAGCGCCGTATTGCCGGCGTGGAGATACGCCGCCGTGTAGGTCGGGTGCTTCTCCATGAGCGCCTCGAACACGGCCCACGCCTCCGCGAGCTGTCCCGCGTTCTTGTGCTCGAGGGCCAGCCCATACTGCGGGAACGGATCGCTCGGGCGCTGCGCGATGAACGCCCTCAGAAGCTCGATGCGCGACGGCGGCACGAAGTCGTCAGACCGTGTGCAGGCGGCGTTGCGGACCGGGCACTTCGTCGTCGATACCGGCCACGACGCGGTTGGCCGCATCGACGTGGACGACGATCGGGCGCCAGGCGCGCGCCTCGGTCTCGTCGGCCGCCTCGGCGAACGTCGCGATGATGACGATGTCCCCCGGCCTTGCGTGATGAGCCGCAGCGCCGTTCACGCAGATGACCCCCGAGTCAGCCACGCCTTCGAGCGCGTACGTCTCGAGGCGGCTGCCGTTGGTCCGGTTCCAGATGTGGACCTTCTCGTAGGGCACGATGTCCGCGGCGCGCATCAGCGTCGCGTCGATGGTGACCGAACCTTCGTAGTCCAGATCCGCCTGCGTCACGGTCGCGCGGTGGATCTTCGAGCGGAAAAGGGTCCGACGCATTTGGGCCTCCGTCCCGGCCGAGATCTTCGGTCCAGGCAGTTGCATCGAGAAGAATACGAACCTGCGCCGGCCAAGTCAAACGATCGCGCCAACATCGCCACGTCGGCGTCGACGGAGGTTGACGCCTCCCCTCGAATCCCGCACGCTGAGAAACAGCGTGAAACCGCGACATTTCAACCACGTCGTCGGCGTGGACCTGGGCGGAGGCAAGGGCAAGAAGACGGCCCTCGCCACGCTGCGCGTCGACGCCGCCGGCGCGACCGTCGTCGAGATCGCGCCGCGCGAAGGCGAGCGGCCGTTCTACGACACGACGCTCGTCGAGACGATCCGCCAATTCGGCGACGGGACGCTGCTGTGCCTCGACGCGCCCCTGACGCTGCCGCCGTGCCTGCGCTGCACCGTGGCCGTGTGTCCCGGCCAGGAGGCGTGCGTCGATCCGGCCGTCGTCGCCATGCGCGCGATCGTCGCCGAGGCCGGTGTGGCCGATCCGGAGCTCGTGGGCGGCCGCAACGCCCGGCGCGGCAAGCCGTCGGTGACGCCATACACGCAGCGCGCGACCGAGCTCCACCTCGCGCACCGTGTCGGCATCGTGCCGCGCGAGGCCATGGGCCAGGGCACGGGTCCCCTCGCGGCGCGCGCCGCGCACCTGGCGCGCGCCCTCGCGGATCGTTTCACGCTGAACGAGACGCTGCTCGAGGTCTATCCGAAGGGCACGCTCGCGGCCCTCGGGTTCACGAAGCCGTACAAGAAGCACCTGCACGAGCGCGAGACGCGCGCGAACATCCTCGAGG
>DASXOE010000171.1:0-51671 GCA_036494575.1 Polyangia bacterium
CCCACGGCCTGGCCCAGCGAACGGCCCAGATCGGCCAGCTTCTCGGCGAGCGTCGCGACGCGCTCGTGCAAGCGTCGCCCCTCCTCGCTGATACGCTGGGCGTTCTCGGCCATGCGCTCCTCGCGCCACCCGGCGCTCACGGCGCGCAGCAAGCCGAGCAGCGTCGTCGGCGTCGCGATGAGGACGTTCTGGGCGAAGCCCTCCTCGATGAGCCCGGGCATCTGCTCGAGGGCGACGCTGTAGAACGTCTCGCCCGGCAGGAACATGACGACGATCTCGGGCGCGACGTCGAATTGCTCCCAGTAGTTCTTCGCCGAGAGCTTGAGCACGTGGGCGCGCACCTGCTGCGCGTGGTGGCGCAGCTTCGCGCCGCGCTCCTCTTCCGTCGTCGCCTCCTGCGCCTCGAGGTACGCGCCGAGCGGCGCCTTGGCGTCGATGACGATGTTGCGGCCGCTCGGCAGGCGCACGACCATGTCGGGCCGGAGCCGCCCATCCTCCGTCGTGACGCTCGCCTGCTCGTGGAAGTCGCAGTTCTCGAGCATCCCGGCCATCTCGACGACGCGCCGGAGCTGCAGCTCGCCCCAGCGCCCGCGCACGGCCGGCGCGCGCAGCGCGTTCACGAGGTTGCCGGTCTCGGCGCGCAGCTTCTCCTGCGTCGCCGACATCATCTTCACCTGCGTCGTGAGCTCGCCGTAGGCCTGGCCGCGCGCGCTCTCGAGCGAGCGGATCTGCTGGTCGACCTTCGCGAGCGACTCGCGCACGGGTCCGACGACGGCCTCGATGGCCTTCTGCCGCGCCTCGAGGTCGGTCGCGCCTTCGCGGCGCACGGCGCCGAGCCGCTCGGTCGCGAGCGCGAGGAAGCCCTCGTGGCTGCTGTGCAGTGCCTCGGCGGCCAGCGCCTGGAACGTGTCGGAGAGCTGCGTCTTGGCGTCATCGAGCAACGTTCGCTGTTCGACGAGGCTGCGCGCCAGCTCCGACGCGCGCGCGTTGGCCGCGGACTTCTCGCTGTCGGCGATGCGCCGCGCCGCCTCGAGGCCGTTGGCGCGCGCCTCGGACTCGCGCGCCTGGTCGGCGAGCGTCTCGGCGCGCGCGCCCGCCGCGCTCGCGCGCTTCTCGGCGTCGCGCAGCGCGAGCTCGGCGCTGGCACGAGCCCGCCCGGCGCCCGCCACCCAACCCAGCATGCTCGCCAGCCCGCCAATTCCCAGCGCGACCACGCCGACCGCGAAGAGCGACAGCTCCATGAGCCGCCATACTATCCACCTGTTCAGGTCCCCGCAAGAAAATCACCTCGGCCTTGCCGCGACTCTCCCGCGACCCGAACTTTTTCAAGTCGTTATGGACTCCGAGGCCTTGCCTGCGGACACTGTGACGCCAAAGGGATCATCGGTGGCAGAGGGCGACATCAGTCAGCGCAAGGCGGACCACATCGCGATCGCGGCCTCGGGCGAGGCGGACTTCCGCCGCCCGACCCTGCTCGACGATGTCCACCTCGTCCACACGTCGCTGCCCGAGCTCGCGGCCGACGAGATCGACCTCGAGACCGAGCTCTTGGGACGCGCCATTCGCGCGCCGCTCATGGTGACGGGCATGACGGGGGGTACGCCGGCCGCCGCCGAGATCAACCGCGCGCTCGCGGCCGCTGCCGCGGACGCCGGCATCCCTTTCGGGCTCGGCAGCCAGCGCGCCATGCTCGTGAGGCCCGAGACCGCGGGGACGTATCAGGTGCGGGCCGTGGCGCCCGACGTCTACCTGTTCGCGAACCTCGGCGGCGTTCAGCTCGCGCAGATGCCGGTCGACGCCGTCAAGGAGGTCGTGCGCGCCGTCGAGGCGAACGCGCTCTGCGTCCACCTCAACCCGGCTCAGGAGCTGGCGCAACCTGGTGGCGATCGCGACTTCCGGGGCGTCGTCGACGCGATCGCGCGCGCAGTCGAGGGCGTGGGCGTGCCGGTCATGGTGAAGGAGACCGGCTGCGGGATCTCGCCGGCCGTCGCGCACCGCCTCCGGGCGGCGGGCGTACGCGCCATCGACGTGTCGGGCGCGGGCGGGACGTCGTGGACGGCCGTCGAGGCGCGGCGCGCCCCGGGCGACGCGGGAGCGCTCGGGCGGGAGCTGTGGGATTGGGGTCTCCCAACGGCGGCCGCGGTGGGGTGGCTCGCGGCGGCGGGGCTCCCGGCGGCGGGTGTCGAGCTCGTCGCGTCGGGCGGCATTCGGGACGGCCTCGACGCGGCGCGCGCGCTCGCGCTCGGTGCGCGCGTCGCCGGCGTCGCGGCGCCCGCGCTGCGCGCCGTGCGCGCGGGCGGACGCGAGGCGGGGAGCGCGTTCCTCGCGCACGTCATCGACGGCATCCGCGCGGTCGCGCTGCTGGCCGGCGTGCGGCGGGCGCGGGAGTTGCCGGCGGCGCCGCGCGTGATCACGGGTGAGCTCGCGCAGTGGCTCTCGCAGAGGCCGAAATGACGGCGCACGCACGCGGGTTCGGCCACGGCAAGATCATCCTCGTCGGCGAGCACGCCGTCGTGCACGGCCACGCCGCCATCGCGGCCGGCATCTCGGCCGGCATCTCGGTCGAAGCGACGCCGGGCGTGGGCCGACTGCGCGTCCCGGCGTGGACGCTCGAGGCCGCCGTGGGCGACGGCAGCGCCGTGGGCCGTGCGCTCGCCGCCGTTCTCGACCGTCTGGGCGCGCGTGACTTCGACTTCGCGGCCGACGCCCACATCCCGTCGCGGGCGGGCGTCGGCAGCTCGGCCGCACTCGCTGTGGCGCTCGCGCGCGCGGCCGCCGCCGCTACGGGCCGACGAGACGATGACGGCGCGCTCGTCGCCGCCGCCGTGTCCGACGCCGAGGTGGTCTTTCACGGCACGCCGTCCGGCATCGACGCGGCGGCGGCGACGAGCGGCGCCGCGGGGCGGTTTTCGCGCGCCGACGGCTGGCGGCCCATTCCCGTGCTGCAGACGATGACGATCTGCGTGGGCCTCTCGGGACGACCGCGCGACACGGCGGCGCAGATCGCCGCCGTCGGACGGCTGCGCGATCGCCTGCCGGCCGCCGACGGCGTGCTCGCGCTCATGGGTCGGCTGGCCGAGGACGCTCAGGCGGCGCTCGCGTGCGGCGACATCGACGGCCTGGGGCGCATCCTCGACGCCGCGCACGGCTTGCTGGCGGCGCTGCGCCTGTCCTCACCCGAGCTCGACGCGCTCGTGCACGACGCGCGCGCCGCGGGCGCCATCGGCGCCAAGCTCACGGGCGCGGGCGGCGGCGGCGCCGTGATCGCGCTCGCGCCGGGCCACGAGCGGGACGTGCTCGCGCGCTGGCGCGCCGCCGGCTTCGAGGCCTTCCTCGCGGAGATAGCGGCCACGCAGCCGTCTACGAAGCCATCGACGACGCCGTCGACGCAACCGTCGATGCAGCCGGCGCGCGGGGAGCGGCGATGAGCGACGCGCGCGCCGCGACGGCGGTCGCCGGCACGAACATCGCGCTCGTGAAGTACTGGGGCAAGCGCGACGCCGCCCTCAACTTGCCGGCCGCCGGCAGCCTCTCGCTCACGCTCGAAGGCCTCGGCACGCGCACGACGGTGAGCTTCTCCGACGCGCTCGCCGCCGACCGATTCACGCTCGACGGCGTCCCAGCCGACCCGCGCGCGACGGTGCGCGCCGCCGCGTTCCTCGATCGCGTCCGCGCGCGCGCCGGGCTGCGCGCGCGCGCCGACGTCACGAGCGAAAACGACATGCCGACGGCGTCCGGGCTCGCGTCGTCGGCGTCGGGCTTCGCGGCGCTGGCCGTCGCCGCGACCCGCGCCGCGGGACTCGCCGCCTCACCCGCCGAGCTGTCGGAGCTGGCGCGGCTCGGCTCGGGCTCGGCGGCGCGCTCGATCTACGGCGGCTTCGTCGAGATGGCGCGCGGCGAGCGGGCCGACGGGCGAGATGCGATCGCGGCGCCCGTCGCCGGCGGCGACACCTGGCACGACCTGCGGCTCGTCGTCGCCGTCACGAGCGAGGCCGCCAAGGCGATCGGCTCGACCGAGGCCATGGAGCGCACGGCGCGCACGTCGCCGTACTACCGGGAGTGGATCGCGAGCGTGACGGCCGACCTCGCCGAAGCGCGCGCCGCCGTCGCGGCCCGGGATCTGCCGCGGCTGGGCGCCGTCGCGGAGCGCAGCGCGCTGCGCATGCACGCCTGCGCCCTCGCCGCGGAGCCCGGCATCCTCTACTGGACGCCCGCGACGCTGGCGGCGCTCGCGACGGTGAGCGGGCTCCGCGCGGAGGGCGTCGCCGCCTTCTTCACGATCGATGCCGGTCCGCACGTCAAGGTGCTCTGCGCCGCCCCCGACGCGCCGGGCGTCGCCCAGGCCCTCTTACGGACCCAAGGTGTTTTACGTACAGTGGTCGCCGCGCCCGGGAGAGGCGCGCACATCGTGGAGGCGGGTTGAAAACGTTGCAGGGGGAACCGATGGTGACGGCGCCGGGCAAGCTGGTCTTGCTCGGGGAGTACGCCGTGCTCGACGGCTTCCCGGCGATCGTCGCGGCCGTGAACCGGCGCGCGTCCGGGCAGTTCGTGCCGGGCCGCTCGCCCGAGTCGGCGCTCGTCGACATTGCCGTGCGCCACGCCGGGGAGGCCCTCGGTCCCAATCGTTCGGCGCTGCCGCGCGGCTCCGTGCTCGTCGACACGGCGGCGTTCTCGCTGAATGGCACGAAGATGGGCATCGGGTCGTCCGCGGCGACGGCGGCCGTCACCGTGGGCGCCGTCCTCGAGATGGCCGGCCTCTCGGTGAGGACGAGCACCGATCTCATCTTTGGCGTCGCGCTCGCCGCGCACCGTGAGGCGCAAGGCGGCCTCGGCTCGGGCGCCGACGTCGCCGCGGCGGTCTATGGCGGCCTCCTGCACTACACGCGCCCCGCCAGCGGCGCCGCGGGGGTGCGGCGCTTGCCGCCGCTCGCGGGCGTGGAGCTGGTCGTCTTCGCGACCGGCACGCCCAGCTCGACCGTGGACTGCCTGAAGGCGGTGGCCGCCTTCGCGCAAGCCAGCCCGGAGGCGCACCGCGAGCTGCTTCCCCCGCTCGCCGAGGCCGTGATGCTCTTCGAGGCCGGCCTGTTCGCGCGCGACGCCGCCGAGATAGTCGCGGCGATCGGCGCGGCGCACCTCGGCATGGACCGGCTCGGGCAGGCCGCCGGCGTCCCGATCGTGACACCGCTCCTCGCGCACGCCGCGCTGCTCGCCGCCGAGGTGGGCGGGGCGGCCAAGCCGTCCGGCGCGGGCGGCGGCGACGTGGGCGTCGCCTTCCTGCCCGACCCCGAGGCGGCCGACGAGTTCCGCGCGCGTGCACGCGACGTGGGGCTTGGCATACTGGACCTATTCCTGGACCCCACGGGCATCTCACGCACCTAATCACGCTCGTCGAAAGAGGCCGTCGCATGTCACCAACGTCGAAGGAAGAAACCCTCGCCAACGGCTCGCGCATCCCGGGCTTCTATCGCCTGAGCGTCGCCGAGCGGCGCCAGGTCCTGTGCCTGCGGACGGATGTCTCCGAGGAAGACCTCGCGACGTGGGAGGGCGGCGGCCTCGACACCTCGACGGCCAACGAGGTCGTCGAGAACGTCGTGGGCGTGTACGCGCTGCCGCTCGGCGTCGCGCTCAACTTCCGCGTCAACGGCCAGGATTTCCTCGTGCCCATGGCGGTCGAGGAGCCGTCGGTGATCGCCGCGGCGTCGAACGCCGCCAAGATGGTGCGCGCGGGCGGCGGCTTCTCTGCCGACGCAGACCCGCCCGTCATGACGGCGCAGATCGAGATCGTGGGCGTGGGCGACCCCAACGCCGCGCGCGCCCGCGTCGAGGCCGCCGCCGAGGAGCTGCTGGGGCTCGCGCACGCGGCGCTGCCCCGCCTCGCGGCGCGCGGCGGCGGCGCCCGCGCGCTCGAGGTGCGGGCCCTCCCCGGCCGCGTCATCGTTCACGTCCACATCGACTGCCGAGACGCCATGGGGGCGAACATGGTGAACACGGTCGCCGAGGCCCTCGCCGAGCGCGTCGCGGGGCTGGCGCGCGGGCGCGGCGGCCTCCGCATCCTCACGAACCTGTGCGACCGTCGCTGCGTGCGGGTTCGCGCGCGCGTGCCCGCGGCGGTCCTCGCGACGGCGCAAATGGACGGCGAGGCCGTACGCGACGGGATCGTCGCCGCCTCTAGCTTCGCCGAGGATGATCCCTACCGCGCCGCCACCCACAACAAGGGCATCATGAACGGCGTCGACGCGGTCGTCATCGCGACGGGCAACGACTGGCGCGGCGTCGAGGCGGGCGCGCACGCCTTCGCGGCCACCAGCGGACGCTACCGTCCGCTCGCGACCTGGCGCCAAGACAGTGGCGCGGCCGGCGATCTCGTGGGCACGCTCGAGATGCCCATGGCCGTGGGTACCGTGGGTGGCACGTTGCTGGCGCACGCCGGTGCGCGGCTCGCCCAGCGCCTGCTCGGCGTGACCTCGGCCACGACGCTGGGCATGGTCATCGGCGCGGCCGGGCTCGCTTCGAACCTGGCGGCGCTGCGCGCGCTCGCGACCGAGGGCATCCAGCGCGGACACATGGCGCTGCACAAGCGCTCCGTCGCGGCGGCGGAGCGGGCCGCCGCCGCGCGCGCCGTGGCCGAACGCGCCGCGGCGAAGCGCGCCACGCGTCCCAAGCCGAACCGACCCGGCGTGCTAAAAGGGACCGCGCCATGATTCGTCAAGTGCTGCGCGACGGTCGAGACGCGGGCTTGGGAGACGGCTCGCGAAAACCCGGCAAGCCCATCATGTCGGTCGCCCACCCGCCCGTGCCGTGGCTCGACCCGCCCGCCGGACCGTGGACCGTCCAGCGCGCCCACCAGTACTGCGAGGAGTTCGCGCGCGCGCACACCGAGAGCTTCCCGGTGGCTTCGCGCTTCGTGCCCGCCGAGATCCGCCCGCACCTCGTCGCGCTCTACGCGTTCGCGCGCAGCGCCGACGACTTCGCCGACGAGCCGCAATACGAGGGCCGACGCATCGAGGCGCTCGACCGCTGGGAGGACGAGCTCGGGCGCGCCTGCTACGGCGAGGCCACACACCCGGTGTTCATAGCGCTCGCCGACACGATCGAGCAGCGCGACCTGCCGATCCCGCCGCTCGAGGACATGCTCTCCGCCTTCCGCGCCGACATCGAGGTGCGGCGCTACGCGACGTTCTCGTCGTTACGCGCGTACACGTCGCGCTCGGCGGATCCCGTGGGGCGGCTCTTGCTGCCGCTCTTCGGCTACCGGCAGCCCGAGCTCGTACGCTACGCCGACGAGATCTCGACGGCGCTCCAGCTCACGAACTTCTGGCAGGACGTCGCCGCCGACGCCGCGCGCGACCACATCTACGTGCCCTCCGAGGACCTGCACTTCTTCGGCGTGAGCGAGGCCGAGATCAAGGCGCTCAAGCCCACGCGCGGCCTGCGCGATCTCCTGCGCTATCAGGTGGCGCGCACGCGCGCGCTCTACGAGCGGGGCCGCCCGCTGCTCGGCCTGCTCGGGAGCGACCTGCGCATGGAGCTCACGCTGATCTGGCTCGTGGGCACGACGATCCTCGACAAGATCGAGGACGCCGACTACGACGTCTTCACGCAACGCCCGCAGATCCGCCGCCGCGACAAGGCCGTCATCATGGCGCGCGCCGCGAAGGGCTGGGCGTCCCACATGGATTTGGCCGCCCTCAAGGCCCTCTGGCCCAAGTGAGCTGACGGCTGACGGCGACTCACTCGTCGCTCTTCTGCGACGAGCGGAGCTTGTCGAGGCGCTCTTTGATGGCGCGCTCGCGGCCCGAGTCGGTGGGGGCGTAGTAGCGACGGCCGCGCAGCGCCTCCGGGAGGTACTCCTCGCGCACGTAGTGGCCCACGACGTCATTGGTGAAGTCGTGGGGGTAGCGGTACTCGGCGCCCCAGCCGAGATCCTTTCCGAGCTTCGTGGCGGCGTTGCGCAGGTGCGCGGGGACGGGCAGCGCGCCGTGGGCGTCGACGTCGGCCTTCGCGGCGGCGTAAGCCGTGACGGCCGTGTTGCTCTTGGGCGCCGTCGCGAGGTAGAGCACCGCCTGGGTCATGGGCAGCAGGCCCTCGGGCAGGCCCACGAAGCGGAACGCCTCGAGCGCCGCGACCGCCACTTGCAGCGCCTGCGCGTCCGCCACGCCGACATCCTCTGCCGCGAAGATCACCATGCGCCGCAAGACGAAGAGCGGGTCCTCGCCCGCCTCGAGCATGCGCGCCATCCAGTACAAAGCGGCGTCCGGGTCGGTGCCGCGCAGGCTCTTGATGAAGGCCGAAACGACGCCGTAGTGCTCGTCTCCGGCCTTGTCGTAGAGGATCGTGCGCCTCTGCAGGGCCTCCTCGACGACGGCCGTCGTGAGGAGCGCGCGCCCGCCCGCGTCGGGCGCGGCGATCGCGGCGGCCGCCTCGAGCGTCGCGAGCGCGCGCCGCGCGTCGCCCCGCGCCTCGCGCGCGATGAGCTCACGGACATCGTCGGGCACGTCGAGCGACCGGCCGCCGAGGCCGCGCTCCGCGTCTGCGAGCGCGCGATCGACGACGAGCCGCAGGTCGGCGGGCGTGAGCGCCTTGAGCACGACGACCTTGGCACGCGAGAGGAGAGCGGCGTTGACCTCGAACGACGGGTTCTCGGTCGTCGCGCCCACGAGCACGACCGTGCCCGCCTCGACGTGCGGCAGGAGCGCGTCCTGCTGGGCCTTGTTGAAGCGGTGAATCTCGTCGACGAAGAGCACAGTGCGGGCGCCGTGCTGGTCGCGCTCCACCGCCGACTCGGCGATGGCCTCGCGCAGCTCCTTGACGCCCGCCATGACGGCCGACACGGCGACGAAGCGCGCGCCCGCCTCACCGGCGAGCAGCCGGGCGAGCGTCGTCTTCCCCGTGCCCGGCGGGCCCCAGAGGATGAGCGACGGCAGCTCCTTGGCCTCGAGCGCGCGGCGCAGGAGCTTGCCCGGGCCGAGGATGTGCTGCTGTCCGATGAACTCCGCGAGCGTGCGCGGGCGCATGCGCTCGGCGAGCGGCTGGCCGCGGCGATCGCGGACGGCGTCGCGCGCGAAGAGGTCCATTGGCGAAATCTACCAGGCGGCGCGCGGCGGTGGGACGACGCGCGCCGCGGCGCCCGAAACTAGAACCCGCGGGGGGCGGGTGTTACCGTGGGCGCGCGTTGCGCGACCGACTGCGTTCCTTGGCCCTGCTGCCCGCGCTGGCGCTCGCCGCGCCCGTGGCGACGCCGCCCACGCCGGCCAACCCGTCCGCCGAGACGGAGACCGCCCCCGGGGCAACGCCCCGCCCTCTCCCTGGCCTCGCGCCACCCAGCGTCCTGTCGCCCGATCAGCCCAAGGCGCCCGCGGATCCGGCGGCGCGGCGCGCCTGGCTCAAGGGCGAGCTCGACGCCGCGCTCGGGGCGCCCGCGTTCGCCAAGGCCAAGATCGGAGTGCTCGTGGTCGAGTCGGACAGCGGCAAGCCCGTCTACGCGCGCGGCGAGAAGACGCCGCTCAACGCCGCTTCGAACGTCAAGATCGTCACGTCCGCCGCCGCGCTGTCCCTGCTCGGCCCGGAGTACCGCTGGCGCACGACGTTGTCGGTCGTGGCCGCTCCCTCGGGCCCCGCGCTCGCGCCGGGCGGCGAGGTCGCGGGAGATCTCGTGCTGCGCGGCGGAGGGGATCCCACGCTGGGCGTCGAGGATCTCGCGGCCATGGTGTCCGACCTGGCGGCGCTCGGCCTGCGCAAGGTGCACGGCGGGCTCGTCGTCGACGACCGCTTCTTCGACGGCGCCACGGTGGGCCCCGCCTACGACCAGAAGACGGATTCGACGGCGTCGCGCGCCCCCTCGTCGGCCGCCTCGCTCGACTTCAACGTCGTCGCCGTCACGATCATCCCGGGCCCCGTCGCGGGCGCTCCGGCCCGCGTCACCGTCGAGCCGGCCTCTCCGTATTTCGTGCTCTCGGGCGGCGTCGTGACGGCGACCGACGGTCCCGCGGCGCCCGGCGTCGAGACGCGCGACGAGGGCGGCACGCGGACGCGCATCGTCGTCGCGGGCCGCGTTCGCCTCGGCAGCGAGCCGCGAACGTTCTATCGTCGCGTCGTACACCCGGCGCTTTTCGCGGGCCAATCGCTGCGCCAGCAGCTCGAGCGGCGTGGGATCATCGTCGAGAAGCCCACGCGCGTCGGCGCCGCGCCCGCGCAGGGCCTGCGCGTCCTGTCGACGCACGAGTCGGCGCCGCTCGCCGTCGTCGTCCAGGATCTCAACAAGCGCTCGAACAACTTCATGGCCGAGCAGGTCGTGCGCACGCTCGGCGCGGAGATCGTGGGACGTCCCGGCACGTGGGAGAAGGGCATCGAGGCCGTCGCGCGCTATCTGGCCGGCGTCGGGCTGCCGCGCGGCAGCTATCAAATGACGAATGGCTCCGGCCTCTACGACTCGAACCATTTCTCGCCCGAGCAGATCACCAGGGTGCTGCGCGCAGCCTCGCGGGACTTTCGCATCTCGGCCGAGTTCCTCGCTTCGCTGGCAGTCGCCGGCACAGACGGCACGATCGCGCACCGCATGGCGGCGACGCTCGCCGAGCGTTACGTACGCGCGAAGACGGGCACGCTGGCCAACGTGAGCTGCCTCTCGGGCTTCGCCGGCTCACCCGGCCACGTGCCCCTGATTTTCTCGATCCTCATGAACGACATCGCGAGCGCGGCCGAAGCCCGGCGTGCCCAAGACCGCGTCGCGGAGCTGCTGGTCGCCTATCTCGAGGCCGGCGCGGCCCCCCAGCCGTAGTCGTCCTCGCCCTTGTCGTCCTCGTTCTTCTCCGCGCCGGCGTGCTCCCGCACCGTCGGAACCTGGCTCATACGAAGCTTGGTGCGCTCCTCAGGAGCCAGCTTGTCCCAACCTCGGCCTCCTCCCCCCTCCATCGCATCTACCCAATCAATCGATCGCGGACTGATGTGACGCAGTTGCATCGAACCCTCCCCTTTTTCGTGCCCCTTACAGCAACAACGATTGTACCAAAAACATTTCCCGAAAATCGACCACCGAAATCTGGTTCGGCCTCCTTTTGATCACGTGCGAGGAGGATAGGTCGGCCGTTGTTTCTGGATCCTTTCGGGTGAACGTTTCTTTGGTTACGCAGGGCGAAAAATCCAGGGCCAATGTGCGACTGGGGACTACCGGTAACGACCGCTTTGGTCGGGAGCCTAGGGCCGCGCCTCGAGCACGAGGTTGAAAGGCGTCTCCGTCGCGCGACGGAAGCGTGAAAAACCGCCCTGTTCCACCACGATCGACCGCAGGCGCGCCTCGCCCGCCTGCGCGCCCAGCGCCGGCCCGTGGCCAGCGAGCGAGCACGGCACGCAGAAGACCGTCGACGCACCGTAAAAAACCCGTCCGACGGGATTCAAATTTTCCTCGATGCGATCGCTCGCGAAGGGCTCCACGAGGAGCCAGGTGCCGTCTTCGGCGAGCGCGCCCCGGATGTGTCGCGCGGCGCCGGCCGGGTCGGACATGTCGTGCAGGCAGTCGAAGCAGGCCACGAGGTCGAAGTCCGTCCCCGCGAAGTCCTGCGCGCTCGCGACCTCGAAGCGCACGCGATCGCTCACGCCAGCCTCGCGCGCGCGGCGGCGCGCCGTCTCGATCGACGCTGCGTGATAGTCGAAGCCCACGAAGTGGGAGCGCGGATAGGTGCGCGCCATCAGAATCGTCGACGCGCCGTGCCCGCAGCCCACGTCCGCGACGCTCGCGCCGCGCTCGAGCTTGGCCTGAACGCCGTCGAGCGCGGGGAGCCACGCCGCCGTGAGGTTGCCGATGTAGCCCGGGCGGAAGAACCGCTCTGTGCCCTCGAACAGGATGGGGTCCTGCTCCGTCCAGTCGAGGCCCGCCCCCGTGCGGAAGGCGTTCGCGATGCGCGGCTCGGCCCGCATGGCCGCCGCTACGATCTGGAAAGCGCCCGGGAGAAAGGCCGGGCTCGTCTCGTCGGCCAGGGCCATGGCCTGCTCGGGGGGCAGCGTGTAGCGGCGGGTCTCGGCATCATAAGCGACGTAGCCGCCCGCCGCTTGATTGTTGAGCCACTCGCGCACGTAGCGCTCGGTGGTCTCGGTGCGCGCCGCCAGCTCGGTGGACGTGACGGGTCCCCCCGACGCCATGGCCTTGTAGAGCCCGAGCTTGTCGCCGATCACCACCAGCGCGGCGCTGATGCCCGCGCCGATGTCGCCGACGGCGCGCCCCATGAACTCGTTGAGCTTCTTCTCGTCGATCGCCGTGGTCGTCATGGCGTTTCTCCTTTCAGGTCGTTCCTTTGCCGGTCCGGCACGGCCCGGCTTGCACGAATGACACTGCCGGCCGCCCGTTGGAGGGTCCGTTGGCGCGAGCGTTGGAATTCACGCAGGCGGCGCGGAGGCGCGAAACCGCCCTTCGAAACGTGGGATATTGCCTTCGAGGAAAACGTGAGCGCGCGCGCCGTGGAGATCAGGTTGCTGGGGGAGCTCGAGCTCTCGCTGGGCGGGCGCGTGCAGGCGCTGCCCGCCTCGAAGAAGACGCGCGCGCTCCTGGCCTACCTCGTGGCGACCGCCAAGCCGCACCTGCGCGAGCGCCTTTGCGCCCTGCTGTGGGACGGACCCGACGACCCGCGCGCGGCGCTGCGCTGGAGCCTCACGAAGATTCGGCCGCTCGTCGACGCGGGCACGACGCGGCTCGAAGCGGATCGCGAGCGCGTCGTCTTCGAGCCGGGTGAGGCGACGATCGACACGGCCTGGCTCGCGCACGCGCTCGCCGCCGGCGTCGAAGGGGTGGCGACCGACGTGCTGCGGGCGGCGGCCGCCCGGTTTCGCGGCGAGTTTCTCGAGGGCCTCGACCTGCCCTCCTGCTATCGCTTCCACGAGTGGTGCGTGGGCGAGCGCGAGGCGCTGCGCGCCCTGCGCGTACGCGTCCTCGCGCAGCTGTGCGCGCGCCTCGCGGACGCGCCCGAGGAGGCGCTCGGCTACGCGCGGGCGCGCGTGCTCGTCGACCCGCTCACCGAGGCGGCCCACGTCGACGTCGTGCGGCTGCTCGGGCGGCTCGGCCGCGTTCGCGAGGCGCAGGCCCAATACGAGACGTGCCGGCGCATCCTCGAGAGCGAGCTCGGCGCGCGCACGTCGCAGGCACTCGAGGAAGCGCGAATGGCGCTCGCGCGCCCGGCCCTGGCCGTGGCCGCGAACGGCGCGCAGCCCGCCGCCGTGGAGCCGCCGCGCGCCGAGACCGCGCTCGCGCCCGCGGCGCGAACACCGGGCGCGCGCGCCTTCCCGTTCGTCGGACGCGCCGAGGCCCGCCGCGCCATCCAGGCGAGCCTCGACGCCGCGCGCACAGGGCGCGCCGAGCGCGTGCTGTTCTTCGTCGGAGATCCCGGCATCGGAAAGACGCGCGTCCTCGACGAGCTCGTCGAGCACACGCAGGCGACGGGCGGACGCGTGCTGCGCGGGCGGAGCTTCGAGGCCGAGATGGTGCGGCCGTACGGCGCGTGGATCGACGCGCTTCGCTCCGTGGCGCTCGGGCCATTGCCACCGGCCCTGGCAGCCGAGCTCGCGCTGCTCTTGCCCGAGATGACGGTGCGTTCGAGCGCGCCGAAGGACGGCGCGACGACCGGCGACGCAGGCGATCGCACGCGCCTCTACGATGCCGTGGCGCGGCTGCTCGCGACGCTCGCGCAGCCTGGAAGCCCGCTCGTCGTCATGCTCGACGACGTGCAGTGGCTCGACGAGGCGTCGGCAGGCCTCCTGCACTACGTCGCGCGCGCCGAGGGCGTGCGGCACGTCGTGCTCGCGTGCGCGGCGCGCGCTGGAGAGCTGGGCGACAACGCCGCCGTGCTGCGCGTCGTGCGCGCGCTCGAGCGCGATCGCCGGCTCGAGCAGCAGCCGCTCGGCCCCCTCGCCGACGCCGACATCGCGACGCTCCTGCGGGCGGTCTATCCGTCGGTCGATGGCGCGCCGATCTTCGCGGCGAGCGACGGCCACCCGCTCTATGCCCTCGAGATCGCGCGCGCGCGCGCCGCGGGCGGCGGCGCCGTGCCGGGCACGCTCGACGCCCTTCTCGACGAGCGGCTCGCGCGCCTCGACGAGGGCGCGCGCGACCTCTTGCCGTGGGCCGCGGCGCTCGGGCGCACCTTCGCGCCCGACGTGCTCGCCGACGTGACCTCGACGGACACGGCCGCGCTCCTCGGCGCCCTCGACAGCCTCGAGCGCCACGGCATCGTGCGGCCCACGGGCAGCACCTACGACTTTTCGCACGATCTGCTGCGCCAAGCCGCCTACCGGCGCCTCTCCGAGCCGCGGCGCCGGCTCGTGCACCTGCAGATCGCGCGCGTCCTGCAGCGCACGCGCGCCGGGGACGAGACCGACGTGACTATCTCAGGCGAGATCGCGCACCACGCGGCGCTGGGCGGCGACGCCGAGCTCGCCACGGCGGCCTATGTCGCCGCCGGCGAGCGCTCGTTGCGCCTCTATGCCTTCGGCGAGGCCGCCCTCCTCGCCAAGCGCGGTCTGCAACACGTCGGCCGCCTCGAGCGCAAGTCGCGCATCCAGCACCACATCGCCCTGCTCGGGATCTTCATCAACTCGGGGCGCTCGCCGCGCACGCTGCCGAGTCTCGGCAACGACGTGACGCGCCTCGTTCTGGAGGCGCAAGACGCCGGCCTGCCCGCGGTCGCGGCGGACGGCTTCTTCTACTTGTCGATGATCAGTTACGTGGGCGATAACTCGGATGGCGCGCAGAACTACCTGCTGCGCGCCGTCGACGCGGCCCGCGGCGCCGACCCCATCACGCAGGCTCGCCAGCTCGCCTACTCGGCGCGCTGCCTGCTCATGATCGAGCGCGACGTGCCGCAGGCGCAGGCCATGATCGCCGAGGCCCGCGCCGCGCTCGGGCCCTCGGGCGATCACCTCGCCTGCATGGCTTGGGCCCGCGGCCTGCTCCGGCGGTACTGCGGCGACGCCGTCCCCGCGCTCGCCGCGCTCGACGAGGCCCTCGAAGGCTACAAGCGCGAGCAATCGCCCTGGGAGACGTTCCAGGTGATGTCGATGACCGTGATCTGTCACCTCGACGGCGGCGACGCCGCGGCGGCGCTCGATCGCTGCGCGGCGTTGCGCGAGGTGGCCGGGAAGATGGCCGAGGGCAGCGAGCTCGTGCAAGCCGCGGCGCTCGAGGCGTTGGCGCGGCTCGCGCTCGGCGAGGCGGGCGCAGAGCGAGCCTGCGAGGACGCCGTCCAAGCCCTGCGCGACCTCGACGCCAAGGCAATGCTGGCCTACGCGCTGTGCGGCCTCGCCGACCACGCCTTTGCAGCGGGCGCCCTCGAAGGCGCTGAGCGCTGCGCGGGAGAGGCGCTCACGGCGGCCGCGCTCGTGGACAGGCGGTCCGAGCTCGCCGTCGCGCGGGCGCTGCTCGGCCAGGTCGCGCTCGCGCGGCAGGACCGCTCCGCTGCCGCCGCGCATCTCCTCGCGACGCGCGAGGACCGCGAGCGTCCGCTCGGCCTCTCGGCGCGCGCCCTGGCGCGCCTCGGCGCCCTCGAGACGGCGCTCGAAGATTTCGCGCCGCCGCCGCAGACCACCCGACGCCGCCCACGCGCGGCGTCTTGACCGGAGCGTGGACCTCTTCGGGCCACCTTGAATTCGGGGGGCGTTTCTCGCAGGATGACGCCCGCATGACGACGACCGCATCGGGCGAAGCCGCGCCCGCAAGACGCACGCCGCTCTACGACGCGCACCGTCGCCTCGGCGCCAAGCTCATCGACTTCGGCGGCTGGTGGATGCCCGTGAGCTACGCCACGGGCATCATCGACGAGCACCGCACGACGCGCGCGGCCGTGGGCGTCTTCGACGTCTGCCACATGGGCGAGATCCACTTTCGCGGCGCGCGCGCGGGCGAGGCCGTGCAGCGCCTCGTCAGCAACGACGTCGGCAGGCTCGTCGACGGCGCCGCGCTCTACACGGTGGCGTGCTGGCCCACGGGCGGCATCGTCGACGACCTGATCGTTTACAGGGTCGCCGGCGATCACTTTCTGCTGGTGGTCAACGCGTCGAACGTGGAGAAGGACTTTCGCTGGTTCAAAGACAACGTCGGGAGCTGGTGCGACGTCGTCGACGCGTCGGTCGACACGGGCCTCATCGCCTTCCAGGGACCGGGCGCCAAGCACGCGCTGCAGCCGCTCACGAAGGTGCCGCTCGGCGACCTGCCGCGCATGAAGTTCGTCGCCGAGCGCGACGTCGCTGCCATCCCGGCCTGGATCGCGCGCACCGGGTACACGGCCGAGGACGGCTTCGAGGTCTTCTGTCGCGCCAGCGAGGCACCGGCGCTCTGGGACCGGCTGCTCGAGGCCGCCGCCGGAATCGGCGGCAAGCCCATCGGCCTCGGCGCCCGCGACACGCTTCGGCTCGAGGGCAAGCTCTCGCTCTATGGCAACGACCTCGACGACGAGACAACGCCGCTCGAGGCCGACCTCGCCTGGGTCGTCAAGCTCGACGGCGCCGACTTCATCGGCAGGGAAGCGCTCCTCAAGCAGCGCGCCGAGGGAGTGAAGCGCCGCCTCATCGGCTTCGAGATGACCGAGCGCGGGATCGCCCGCCACGGCTACGCCATCCACGACGGGGCGGGCGAGCGCGTCGGGGCGGTCACCTCGGGCGGCCCCGCCCCCACGCTCGAGAAGAACATCGGCATGGGCTACGTGCCCTCCGGAATGACCGAGCCGGGCACCCGATTGCGGATAGACTGCCGCGGGAAAATGGTGGCCGCCCAGATCGTTAAGGGTCCTTTTTATAAACGAGGAAAATGAGATGAGCGCGACGTATCCCGATGACCTGCTCTACACGAAGGACCACGAGTGGGCCCGCCTCGAGAGCAAGGGTGAGCAGAAGCTGGCGACGATCGGCATCTCGCGCTTCGCCGTCGACCAGCTCGGCGACGTCACGCAGGTCGAGCTGCCCAAGGAAGGCGAGTCGCTCAAGCAGGCCGAGGTCTTCGGCTCGGTCGAGTCCGTCAAGGCCGTGTCCGATCTCTTCGCGCCGCTGTCCGGCAAAATCGTCAAGGTGAACTCGCCGCTCGCCGACTCGCCGGAGTACGTCAACGAGGATCCCTACGACGAGGGCTGGATGATCCAGATCGCGCTCGCGAACCCCGACGAGCTCAAGCAACTGATGGACGCCGAGGCCTACCAGGCCTTCTTGCGCGAGCAAGCCGAGTAGACGCGCTCGATGGCCGTCGATCTCGAGTCCAAAGACAGGTTCGCCGCCCGCCACATCGGCCCAGACGAGGCGGACGTCGCCGAGATGCTCGCGGCGCTGGGGCTGCCGTCGCTCGAGGCGCTCGTCGCCGAGACGGTGCCCGCCGACATCCGTCTCCGCGGCGCGCTCGCGCTGCCCGCGGCCGTCACGGAGGCCGAGGTGCTGGCCGAGCTGCGCGCCCTCGCGCAGAAGAACCAAATCTGGAAGTCGTACCTCGGCCTCGGATACTCGGATTGCGTCACGCCTCCCGTGATCCTGCGGAACATCCTCGAGAACCCCGGCTGGTACACGCAGTACACGCCCTACCAGGCCGAGATCTCGCAAGGGCGCCTCGAGGCGCTGCTGAACTATCAGACGATGGTCACCGAGCTGGCGGGCCTGCCGGTCGCGAACGCCTCGCTGCTCGACGAGGGCACGGCGGCCGCCGAGGCCATGCACATGCTCGCGGGCGTCGCGCCGGCCGCGCAACGGCAGGGCGACGCCGAGACGCGGGACGCGGTCTTCGTCGTGTCTGCCGGCTGCCACCCGCAGACGATCGAGGTCGTGCGCACGCGCGCCAAGCCCCTCGGCATCGAGGTCTCGGTCGTCGCCGACGTGGGAGCCTTTGACTTCGCGAGCCGGCCCGACAAGCCGATTTTGGGTGTCCTCGCGCAGTATCCCGCGACCGACGGCGCGCTCGGCACGGCGGCGGGCTGGCGCGCGCTCTGCGACAAGGCCCACGCGGCGGGGGCGCTCGTCGTCATGGCGACGGACCTGCTGGCGCTCACCGTTCTGACGCCACCGGGCGAGCTCGGCGCCGACGTCGCCGTCGGCAGCGCGCAGCGCTTCGGCGTCCCGCTCGGCTATGGCGGTCCGCACGCGGCGTTCTTCGCCACGAAGGAAGAATGGGTGCGCAAGCTGCCCGGGCGCCTCATCGGCGTGTCGCAGGACGCGCACGGGCAGATGGCGCTGCGCATGGCCCTGCAGACGCGCGAGCAGCACATCCGCCGCGAGAAGGCCACGAGCAACATCTGCACGGCCCAGGTCCTGCTCGCCGTCGTCGCCAGCATGTACGCCGTGTGGCACGGTCCGCGCGGCCTGCGCGCCATCGCCGAGCGCGTGGGCGGCCTCGGGGCCGTGCTCGCGCGCGGTCTCGAGCGCCTCGGCGTCAAGCTCCGGCACGGTCAGTTCTTCGACACGCTCCGCGTCGAAGGCAGCGCCTCCGACGTCGAGGCCTGGCTCGCCGCCGCGCAGGAGCGCCGCATCAACCTGCGCCGCCTCGACGCGCAGTCGCTCACGATCGCGCTCGACGAGGCCACCACGGCCGAGGACGTGCGCGCTCTCTGGGAGGTCTTCTCGGGCGGCAAGACCATCCAGTTCTCGACGAGCGAGCTTGCCGCCGAGGCGCGCCTGCCCTGGTCGGCGGACCTCCTGCGCGGAAGCCCGTACCTCGAGCACCCCGTGTTCAACAGCCACCACTCCGAGACCGAGATGCTGCGGTACATGCGCCGCCTCGAGGCGCGCGATCTCTCGCTCACGCACGCCATGATCCCGCTCGGCTCGTGCACGATGAAGCTCAACGCGACGGCCGAGATGCTCCCCATCACGTGGCCCGAGTGGAACCGCCTGCACCCGTTCGCGCCCACGTCTCAGACCGCGGGCTACCAGGCGCTGTTCAAGCAGCTCGAGGCGATGCTTTCGGAGATCACGGGGTTCGCGGCGACGTCGCTGCAGCCCAACGCCGGCTCGCAGGGCGAGTACGCCGGGTTGCTCGTCATCCGGGCGTTCCAGGAGAGCCGCGGGCAAGGGCACCGCGACGTCTGCCTCATCCCGTCGTCGGCGCACGGCACGAACCCGGCCTCGGCCGTCATGGCGGGGTACCGCGTCGTCGTCGTCGCCTGCGACGACGGCGGCAACGTCGATCTCGCCGACCTCGAGGCCAAGGCTCGCGAGCACCACGACCGGCTCGCGGCGCTCATGGTCACGTATCCGTCGACGCACGGCGTGTTCGAGCCCGCCATCAAGCGCGTCACCTCGATCGTCCACGAGCACGGCGGCCAGGTCTACATGGACGGCGCCAACATGAACGCGCAGGTCGGCCTCACGCGCCCGGCGGACATCGGCGCCGACGTCTGCCACATCAACCTGCACAAGACGTTCTGCATTCCCCACGGCGGCGGCGGCCCCGGCATGGGCCCCATCAGCGTCGCCAAGCACTTGGCGCCGTTCCTTCCATCTCATCCGCTCGTGCCGACGGGGGGCGGCCCAACGGGCATCGGCGCCGTGTCGGCGGCGCCCTGGGGCAGCGCGAGCATCCTCCTCATCTCGTGGACGTACATCCGCATGATGGGCGCCGCGGGGTTGAAGCGGGCGACCGAGGTGGCGATCCTGTCGGCGAACTACATCGCCTCCCGTTTGAAAGAGCACTACCCGGTCGTCTACCGAGGCGCGGGCGGCCGGGTCGCGCACGAGTGCATCGTCGACACCCGCCACCTCAAGAAGCTCGCGGGCGTCGAGGTCGACGACATCGCGAAACGCCTCATGGACTACGGGTTCCACGCGCCCACGATGTCGTTCCCCATCCCCGGCACGCTCATGATCGAGCCCACCGAGAGCGAGCCCAAGGCCGAGCTCGACAGGTTCTGCGAGGCCATGATCGCGATCCGGGCCGAGATCGCCGACATCGAGCGGGGCGCCGCGCCCCGCGAGGGCAACGTGCTCAAGAACGCGCCCCATACGGCGGCCGCGCTCCTGGCCGCGGAGTGGCCGCACCCTTACGCGCGCGAGAAGGCCGCCTTCCCCCTGCCCTACGTCCGCGCGAGCAAGTTCTGGCCACCCGTGGGTCGGCTCAACAACGTGCTCGGCGACCGCAAGCTCTTCTGCACCTGCCCGCCTGTGTCGGAATACGCCTGAGCCGCCTCATAGACCTGCACGAACGTGAAGTTGCGCTGGGCGTCCTTGGGTAACGACGGAAATAGCACGGGGCACGCGGGCGGGCGGCAACGCTTCATGCTCTTCAATGGCGTCGTCGTCTCAGGGCGACGGAAATATCCAAATCGCGGTGGAACTTCATTGGCCCGACGGCACACCGGATCGTGACCATTGGCTTCAATGGAGCCGCCGCCTGACGGCGACGGAACTTTCGCTCCTCGGCTTTTCAGCGTCTCGTCGCGAACGGCGCTTCAATGGGGCCGTCGTCCTGATGGCGACAGAAATGTGAACGCCGGCGCCGCCGTCGAGACGCCCGCGGTGACGCTTCAATGGGACCGTCGTCTGATGGCGACGGAAATGTACTGCTTGAACGTCCCCTTGATCTTGTGCAGCGGGCTTCAATGGGGCCGTCGTCTGATGGCGACGGAAATCCACGCTGACCTCGGCGGCGTCATCGTCCTCGCCAGCGTGCGACATCGCCTCCCCGTCGCGCCCCAGCCTGAGGAGGTTGATCTCGTCAGGAAGGCAGATGCCAACCAACGAACAGCGCGGACACTTGGGACTGTCCTGCAGAGGGGGCGGCATCCTCGGAGCCGCCATCGCCTCGCGCATCCTGCTCAGCAAGTCGAGCGTGCGTGCGCGCAGCTCGGGCGTGAAGCGAACCGCCACTCGTTGACGCGAGCCCGCGAAATAGAGGACTCCCTCATGGCACGTGTACCCCTTCTCTTCGAGCACGAGGCCCTGCGCGCAGACCTGCACGCGCTCTGGTTCCCATGCGCCCTCGGCCATGTCGGGCGCCTTGCCGCGCTTGTAGTCCACGGGCGTGACCACGGTTCCCGTGGCCTCCACGAGGTCGATTCTGGCCACCAACCCGACGGTCGGCCCCGAAAGATAGATCGACCGCGCGTGGAGCCTTTCGGTCTCCTCCGCGTCGGCCAGGCGTTCGGCTGTCGGAAGGGCGCCTGTCTCCTTGTCGACCTTCCGGTGATGAAACCGCCCCTCGACCGTGTCGGCGCTGTCGGCGAAGTCGCCCTGGACCCACTCGAGATAGGCGAGGCGTGGGCAGTAGGCGAACTCGTTCAGCATCCTCGCGGGGACGAGATCAGGGACGTCGGGAGTCGGCGGTTGCTGGCCTTCGGGCATGGGGACCTCGACGCTATTGGGGCGCGACGTCCAGGCTACGGCTGGCCGTTGCCAACCGGGGACAAGGCTTCTTCGGTCCTGTGCGATACTCTTGATCGCGATGTCGGGATTACCCGCGAAACGCACCGCCACCTACGAGGACCTAGTGAAGGTCCCGGAGAACCTGGTCGGCGAGATCATCGACGGTGAGCTCGTGACCAGTCCGCGCCCGGCGGCTCGACACGCGGCGGCGGCGTCATCGCTGGGCGCCGACATCCATACCGCGTTCGGCCGCAAGAGCGGTGGTGGGCCCGGCGGCTGGGTGATTCTCATCGAGCCGGAAGTGCACGTCGTGGGGCAGGTGCTGGTACCGGACATCGCGGGCTGGCGACGTGAGCGGATGCCCGAGATCCCGGACGTTGCCTTCTTCGACATCGCCCCTGACTGGGTCTGCGAGATCTCCTCACCGGCGACGGCAGCGATGGATCGGACGCGGAAACGGCACCATTACGGCCGGGCCGGCGTCGGCCATGTCTGGATCCTCGACCCGGGCCCCGCCACGCTCGAGGTCTACCGGCTGGACGGCGACAACTGGCGCCTGACGTTGTCGGTTGCCGGCGACGTCAAGGTGCGGGCGGAGCCCTTCGAGGCGGTCGAGATTGATCTGGCGGAGGTCTGGGCGCGGTAACAGCTACGGCGCGTCGGGAAAGACGACGTCGGCCCACAAGATCGAAAGGTCCAGCTCGATGGCATCGAACGGCTCGGCACGCACGCGAGCTTCATCTCGAAAAGCGCCGCGCAGGATCCAATGCCCATCGGCGCCGAGCGCCAGCGTTTCGAGAGTCCGCGCGAGAGGGTCGACGATCCACGCCCGCGAGACACGCTCGCGTGCGTAGATACGGAGCTTGTCGCTTCGGTCGTACTTCCCGCTCCTTGGGCTCACGACCTCGGCAACCCAATCCGGCGCCATTGAGAAGAACGGTTCGTCGGCGACGAGCGCGCTCATCCGTTCGCGCCGCCACCCCGCCAGATTGGGGACCAGGATGTCAGGTCCGACGTGCAGCTCGGGCTCAAAGAGAATGAGCCACCCACCCGGCCCGCCACGCCCGCGCTTGAAGGGAGGGCCGAGCTCCTCGCTGAGAGCACTCGCGGCCGCGGCGTGCGGTTTCGCGGGGCGGGGGCTGAGACGCAGCTCACCGTCGACAACCTCGGCGACCATGTGGGGAGGCGCGCGAAGGACATCTTCGTACGACGCGGGGCGTTTGGCGGAGCCGCCCATGAGGACCAGAAGGGTAGCATGACGCGGTGGCCCACCGCGATGCTAGACAGTTCAAATGAAAACCGTGCAGCTCACGGCGAGCCTGAATCGCACCTCGCCGAGGAACACACAGGGTTTACCGACGTGCCAGAGCTGCAGCCCGCTAGCGCTACATACAACGCGAATAGCTTCTTCGTCACCGCCCCCCGCCCATGAAGTAAGTGCCGACCTCAGTCGTTGTACTTGAACCACCGCATCTGCGCCGGGCCGTTCAGGTCGTAAAGAAAGCCGAAGTGGAACGTGATGAGGCCGTTGCGCTCGAGCAGCTGGTGCGGCGGGTTCGGGAAAGGCTGCGCCTCCTTGAAGGCCGTGATGGCCTCGTCGTCGAGGAACTCGAGGCCGGAGGGCAGCCCGACGCCGACGTTCGCGAGGTGGCCGTCGGCCTTGAGCTGGATGCGCAACTCGGTGTAGCGGTTCTGGTGCCCGTAGATGACGCCCGTCGGATCGCGCCGGCGGTAAGCCTCCTCGGGGTGCCAGTGCTCCGAGACCTGCTTCTTGACCCGGTTGAAGAAGGTCGCGAAGCGCCACTTCTTCGAGTTGAGCGCCGTCTCATCGCCATCGTCGATGTCCTGCAGCGCGTCCTGCGTGCCGCCCCCGATGACGTGGGCGAGCTGCTCCGAGGTCGGGATGAGCGCCGGCGAGCCGCCCGCGGGAAGACCGCCGCCGTTTGCCTGTGGCGGCGCGTTGGCGCCGAGCTGGGCGAGCGAGCCGTCGGGTTGCATCTCGCCCGGTTCGCTGACGCCGTAGCTCGAGCCCGCCGGGCGCGCCTTCGCGAGCGGCCCGACCGGACCATTGAGCTTGAGGGCGCGGCCGAGATCGGGCTCGCGCATGGCGAGGCGGCCGTCGGGTCGCGCCGCGGGCGTGGGCCGATCGGCCTCGGTCGCGACGTCGCGCGCGCCCTGCCGCGCCTTCTCCTCGAACTTCCCGAGCTTGCGCGTCTCATGCTCGACGGTGCTGTCGTGCTCGCCCGCGAAGCGCGCCTCGTCGGGCCGCCGCTCCTCGCGCGGCGCCGGCAGGTCGATGACTTGCCCCGGGGCCTTGACGGACTCGATCTCCTTCTCGGTCTCCTCGGCCTTGCGCTTCTCCTCTTCGCGCTCCATGTCGGCGAGAATCTGGCGGGCGGCGTCCTCGTCGACCATGCCGACGTCGATCGATTCGCCCGGGCCGCGCGCGGCCAGCTCGCGCTGCAGGTCCGCGTCGCGCGGCGCCAAGACATAGAAGCCCACGCCGAGCACGAGCCCGAGCTCCGCGTGCACGAGGACGGCGATGGCCGCCCAGAACGCCACCGACCGTTTTCGGGCAGGCGGAGGCCCCGATCGGGAGCGTCGAGCGCTCTCGGCCACGGACTGACGGTCTTGGGGAGGTTGGCGGGAGGGACTCACCTGCGACCTACCTTCCCGTTAGTGTAAGCCTCATTTGGCCGCGGTGACTACCGGACGAGCGGATTCTCGAAGGTCACGGGCATCGACAATGAGATACCGGCCGTCTCGGTGCGGCGTGGGAATGGCGCGGCGCGCAGCACGGCTTTCACGGCCTCCGCGTCGAACTCCGCGAATCCCGAAGACTTGACGATGCGCGGCCCATCGCCAAGCGCCCCATCGGGCCGCACGACGAAGGTGACGACCGCCTCACCCTGTTCGAGGCGCAGGGCGAGGATCTTGGGAAAAACCAGCACGTTCTGAACGCGCCGCTGGATCTCCTGCCGGTAGCGATCGTAAAGACGCTCACGCGTTCGCTCGACCGCATCGGCCGCGAGCTCCTGCGGACTGCGCGCGCCGTAAACGGCCGGCGCCGTGCCGTTGCTCGCGCGCGCCACGGCGCCTGGACCCTGGCCGGGCCCACGGCCCTGCCGCGTGTCGACGGCCGCGACGACACCCGCGTGAGAAAAGTCGGTGATGCCGGGGTGCGCCTCGTTCGAGACCGCGCGCCGCGTCTGGTCGTCGGCGAGGCGGCCGCGCGCCTCGACGTCGAACATGCGCGCGCCCGGCTCGACGTCGAGCGGACCGGCACCGCGCTCGGGCGTCGGGAGGGGGCTCACCATCGCGAGATCGAGCGGGACGGTGCGCGCCGCGATCTTTGCGCCCGCGGCCGGGCCCGCGACGTCGGGCGGCGCGGGGGACGGCGGGGGCTCGGGCGCGGCGGCGCTCGGCGCGCGCGTGGCCTCGCTCGTGCGGACGGAGTCACCCACGCCCGTGCGGGCCTCGCGCCGCATGGCCTGGGGCGAGGACGAGCGCCGCGAGGTGCGCAGGCGCTGCGATTGCGCGTCCGTCTCGGCGTCGGCGACGCGCGACTGCAACGTCGAGCGATCGCGCCGCGTCGCGAGCCCCGGCAAGCGACCGCCCGCCTCGCCCTGGTCGGCGGCGGGCGCCGCGCGCTCGCGGCTGTCGCCGTCGCGCGGCCCGACCGTCTTGGCGACGGCGTTGTCGCGCTCGCCTTCGGGGGCGTCGAGGGGACGCGCCACGAGCGCCTCGTCGACCGTCGGCAACGGCGGATCCGGGAGCGCCTCGGCGCCGGGCGCGATCTTGTCCCAGACGGCTTCGCCGGTCTTGAGCTCGATGGCCACAGCCTCCGGCTCGACGGCCGCGGGCTGCCGCGCGCCACCGCGCCACAGACCCGCCAGCACGACGACGTGCACGAGGGACGAGCCCGCCACGGCCCACGTCCAGCCGGTCCAACCACTGCTCCGCGCGCGCTTGCTGTTCCGCCTCGACATCCGTGGTCCGCGAGCTCCTTTGAGGGTAGCATGGCGCCCTTGCCCGTCACGCCAAGCCTCCCGGTTCACCTCGAGCGCCGCCTCACGCGCGACATGGGAAGAGCCCTCAATGATTTCCATCTCCTACAAGATGGTGATCGGCTCCTCGTCGCCATGTCTGGAGGCAAGGACAGTTACGCGATGTGCGTGCTGCTGCGCGACCTGCAGAAGCGCGCGCCGATCCGCTTCGAGATCACGGCCGTCCACGTCGATCAGGGCCATCCCGGGTACGATGGCGCGCCGCTCGAGGGCTGGCTTCGCGACGAGGGAGTTCCCTACCGCGTCATACACGAGGATACCTACAGCATCGTCACCGACAAGATCCCCGAGGGCAAGACGTACTGCTCGCTGTGCTCGCGCCTGCGCCGGGGGATCCTGTACCAGGCGGCGACCGACCTCGGGTGCAACAAGATCGCGCTCGGGCATCACCGTGACGACGCGCTCGAGACGCTGCTGCTCAACCTGTTCTTTGGCGGCAAGCTCGCGACGATGCCGCCGCGTCTCGTGAGCGACGACGGGCGACACGTCGTGATCCGACCGCTCATTTATTGCGCCGAGGCCCAGCTCGCCGAGATGGCGGCGCTGCGCAGGTTCCCGATCCTGCCCTGCAACCTGTGCGGCTCGCAGAGCGAGGCGCAGCGCAAGCACATGAAGGCGATGCTCGCCGAGCTCGAGGTGAAGCATCCGACGCTGCGCCAGACGATGCTCGCGGCGATGGGCAACGTGAACCCGTCGCACCTGTTCGACAAGAAGCTCTTCCCCGCCCACGACCTGCCGCGCGAGAGCGACGCGACCGGCGTCATCGCTCCGGCGGCGCTGCTGCGCGCGACCCGCTAGGAGCCTGTCTGCGCAGACGCAACGGGCTCACGTCGGGGCCTCCACGCCCTTCCCCTCCGCCTCGCGACCTTTGGCCGCGACCCTAGGCGATTCCGGAGCGCGTCGTCTTGCGGGTGCGGCCGCCGACCTTGGTCGGCCCGGACTTCGAGGCGCCGACGTCCGAGGTCTCGTCGGCATCTTTCTTGTCGAGGCGCCGCGTGAGCGCGATCTCGAGTGCCTCGTCGACCGTGCGGACGGGCTTGACGGTGAGCTTGTTCATCACGTGCGGCGGCATTTCCGAGAGCTCGGGCGCGTTGCCCGCGGGGATGATGCAGGTCGTGATGCCCATGCGCGCGGCCGCGAGCAGCTTCTCCTTGAGGCCACCGATGGGGAGCACCTTGCCGCGCAAGGTGAGCTCGCCCGTCATCGCGACGTCGTGACGCAAGGGGACCCCGGAGATGAGCGAGACGAGCGAGCACGCCATCGCGACGCCCGCCGACGGCCCGTCCTTGGGCACGGCGCCCGCCGGCACGTGGATGTGGATCTCGCGGCCCGCGTAGAACTCCGTGCCGAGCCCGAGCGTGAGCGCGAACGCGCGCGCGAACGACAGCGCCGCCTGCGCCGACTCCTTCATGACGTCGCCGAGCTGGCCCGTGAGGATGAGCGTGCCCTTGCCTGCCATCGTCTGCGCCTCGATGTGCAGCACCTCGCCGCCGTACGGGGTCCAGGCCAGGCCGTTGACCGTACCGATCTCGTCGGTGCCACGCCGCTCCTCCGGCAGGTAGCGCGGCGGGCCGAGATACGTCGGCAGCTCCTCTGCGTCGATGATGGGGCCGCCCGCCTTCTTCGTTGCGACGCTGGCCACGGGGCCCGACTTGCCCGCGGGCAGCGCATCGCGCGCGCGTTCGCGCTGCTCGACGACGCGCCGGGCGATCTTGCGCGCGAGCTGGGCGACGAGGCGCTCGAGCTCGCGCAGGCCCGCCTCGCGCGTGTACTCGCCCACGATGCGCCGGATGACCTCGCGGCCGATGACGATCTCGTTGATCGTGAGGCCCGCCTCGGTGATCTGTTTGGGCACGAGGTAGCGCTCGGCGATGACGAGCTTCTCTTCCTCGCTGTAGCCGGACAAGCGGAGCGTCTCCATGCGGTCGCGCAAAGGAGGCGGGATCGTCTCGGGCAAGTTGGCCGTCGCGATGAACATCACCTTCGACAGGTCGAAGCTCACGCCGAGGTAGTGGTCGCGGAAGGTGTGGTTCTGCTCGGGGTCGAGGACCTCGAGGAGCGCCGCCGAGGGATCGCCGCGCAGGTCCGAGCCGAGCTTGTCGACCTCGTCGAGCAGCACGACGGGGTTGTTCGTGCCCGCCTGCTTGAGCGCCTGAATGAGGCGGCCCGGCATGGCGCCCACGTAGGTGCGCCGGTGGCCGCGGATCTCGGCCTCGTCGCGCACGCCGCCGAGCGAGATGCGCGCGAACTTGCGGCCGAGGGCGCGCGCGATCGAGCGCCCGAGGGAGGTCTTGCCCACGCCGGGTGGCCCGAGGAAACACAGGATGGGCCCGTGCGCGCCGGCGCGCAGCTTGCGCACGGCGAGGTAGTCGAGGATGCGATCCTTGATGTGCTCGAGATCGTAGTGATCCTCGTCGAGGATCTTGCGCGCCGTCTCGATGTCGAGCGTGTCCTCGCTCGCGACGTTCCAGGGCAGCTCGACGAGCCAATCGATGTACGTCCGCAGCACGGCCGCCTCGGCGCTCTCGGCGTGCATCTGGTCGAGCCGTCGCACCTGCTTCTCGGCCTCGACGCGCGCCTCGTCGGGCAAGCCGGCCTTCGCGACCTTGACGCGCAGCTCCTCCATCTCCTCGCCGTGGACGTCGCCGTCGCCGAGCTCGCTCTTGATCTGCCGGAGCTGCTCGCGCAGATAATAGTCGCGCTGGGTCTTCGACATCTCCTCGCGCGCCTTGTTCTGGATCTGCGACTGCACCTCGAGGATGCCGATCTCCTTCTCGAGCGTCTGGTTGACGCGCGTGAGGCGCTGCACGGGCTCGTCGAGCTCGAGCAGCTCCTGCGCCTCGGTCACCTTGAGCGTCAGGTTCGACGAGACGAGGTCGGCCATGCGGCCGGGATCGTCGACGCTCTGCACGACCATCGACAGCTCGGGCTGGATGGTCTTGCCGAGGCCCGAGAGCTTGTCGATGTTCTGGCGCACCGAGCGCAGCAGGGCCTCGAGGCCCACGGAGCGCACGAGCGCCTTGTCGTCGGTGCGGTCGATGCGCACGCGGTAGCAAGGGCTGTCCGAGACGAACTTCTGGATGCGCGCGCGGCACAGTCCCTGGACGAGCACCTTGAGCCCGCCCTCCGAGAGCTTGCGCATGCGCATGATCATCCCGATGGTTCCCGTGCGGTAAAAGCCGGTCGGTCCGGGATCGTCCTCGCCCGGATTCTTTTGCGCGACGAGGAAGCAGAGCCGCTCGTCGGCCTCGAGCGCCTTCGTCACCGCCTCCATCGACACGGGCCGCGTCACGCGCAGCGGAACGATCATGTACGGGAAGACGACGAGGTCGCGGATGGGGAGCAACGGCAGGACGTCGGGGATCTCGGGTTCCGCCGTGCGACCTTCGTTATTCGCGGGCACGCGGAGACAGTATCAGAAGGCGCACGCGTGCGCGCGTAGCATGATTGCACGCGGCGCCAACGTGAATTGAATTGTCGCACCATGTGCGACCGCGACCTTCACCCGATTGCCGCGGCCCGGCCTATCGGATCCACACGTGATTGACGCTAGTGATTGATCAGGGCAATCGAGGATGACGTCAGCGCCCAAACGCGACCGTAACGATCGAGTCGCACGTCCCGCAGGTCACCGTCGACGACGACGTCGCCCAAGCGCTCGGCCTTGACGTCCGCCGCCGTGAGCCGCCGCAAGCCCTTGCCGGTCGCGACCCACATGCCGTCGGCCGCGTCGCGCGCGAGGCCCCGACAGGCGACGCGGGCCTCCTCGCCGCCACCGAAGGGGCGCCAGACGACCTTGTCATCGAGCCGCGCGACGCCTTCGGACGTCGCCGCCCAGATCTCGCCGCTGGGCGCCTTGGCGACCGCGTGGACGAGCTCGCTGCCGAGGCCCGCGTTCTCACCCCAGGTGCGCAGCTCGCCCTGCTGCCAGCGGCTCACGCCCGACAGCGACGAGAACCAGGTGGCGGTGTCGTCGAAGAACACGCCCGTGAGCGCGGCGGGCAACGGCAGCATCTCGGGCGTGGCCTTCTCACCCTCCTTGAGCGCGCGGTGCTGGACGGCGTGCCGGGAGGCGAGGTCGATCTCGACGGCGCCCGCGCTGACGTCTTCGCCGTCAGCGCCGTGAGCGCGCAGCGCGACCCACAGCGCGCCCTTGGGCGAGACGGCGGCGAACGAAACGCCGGGCGGGCCAGCGGCGGGCATCTTGAGCGGCACGCGCGCGAACGTCTTCCAGACGTCGCCGACCGCCGCCTGCTCCGCGCCCGCGATCACGGGCTCGGCCAGGCGCGTGATGACGAGCCCCGTGTAGCGCGGCTCCGCCGACAGCGCGTAGATCGTTCCCGCGCCGTCGGTGGCCACGGCTAGGGCGACGCCGTCGTCCGCCTCTCCCACGCGCGTCGCGCGGTAGACCTTGCCGTCCGTGACCCAGGCGCGCGGGCCTTCGGTGACGACGAAGCAGCGCGCGCGCGAGGCGCACGCCACCGACAGGCGCTCGGCGTCACCGACGAGCTCGGCACCCGAGAGATAGTCCGGCCGCCGCTTGGCGCCGCGCGCGACGCCCCGGTGCTCGGTCCCGTAGTACACGACGCCGTTGCTGCCAGCCGCGACGGTCACGCCCGGCGGCGGCACGTCGTCGAGCGGCACGGCGGCCCAGCGGTCGTGCGCGCGCCCGCCCGGCGTGCCTCTCTTGACCGAGACGAAGCGCAGGCCTCCCGCGGGCGGTGGCTCACCGGCGCGCAAGAGCTGCAGCGCGTAGGCGCGCTCGGCGCCCGCGGCGCCCGCGACGACCACGGCGTCCTTGCCCGTGTCGACGACGCGCACGAGGCGAACCTCGGGCTGCGCGCGGAACGCCTGTGGCTCGCCCTCCTCGAGGAAGACCAGGTGAGCGGCATCATTCGCGAGCGCGCGCGCCCCCACGACGCGCGTTCCGGCGGCCGTGACGGCCGTGCCCACGATCTCGAGGCCCGCCGGATCGTCGCCGAGCGGCACGGGGCGCGCGTGATCTCCGTCGGCGTGGAAGAGCCCGAGCGCGCGCGTGCCGGCCCACGCGGCGCGGCCGTCGCGATCGAGCTCGAGCGACGTCACGACGACGCCCTGAAGGCCCGCGATGGGCGTCCAGCTCTTTCCGTCGGAGTGGAACAGCCCGTCGGCCCCGCCGGCCCACGCGCCCTGACCGTCGGCGCTGGGCGCGAGCGCCGTGATGCCGGCGAGCCCGCCCATCGACTGATAATGCTCGCGCACGAGGCGACCCACGCCGGCCTCGGTCGCGACCCACAGCTGGCCGTCGCCGTCGACGCCGAGCGCCGTGACGCCTTGGTCGGGCAAGCCCGCCGCGGCACCGAGCACCTCGTACTCGTCGGTCGTGACGTCCCAGCGGCGCAACGCGCGCGGCGTGCCGGCGTAGAGCGCGGACCCGCGCGCGGCGATGGCGGTGATGGGCCCGCTCTCGGCGCGCTCGACGACCGTGAAGCCGGTCGAGGGCGACGAGGCGGCGGCCGCGGACCCGCCCGCCGCGCCGCGCGGCCCGGCCGCGCACGCGAGGGCGGCGAGCGGCAGCGCGAGCGGAGCGATGCGGGCGAAGGTCCGCGAGGAGCGGCGGGACGTCGGCATCGTGGCGCTACTATGCCGGTTCGCGGCGCTTCAAGCTACAGTGGCGGGCGTGCTCGCGCCGCCGTCGCTCGCCCTGCTGCTGTCCGCGGGCATCCTGCTCGCGGCAGACCCAGCGATCCCCATCGCGGCGGGCCGCACCAACGTCGTGCGGCTCCAGCCCGACCACGGCGTGCCGCTCGAGCGCGCCGTGCCGAGTCGCGCCTTCACGCTTGCCGTGGACATGGACGCCGCGCAACGTTGGTCCGAGGCCGCGGCGCTCTACCTGCAGGCCGTCGCCGAGTGGACGGAGGCGCTGCGCTTGCGTCCGTCGCGCGCCCTCGAGCGCGCCATCGACAAGGCGGAGCGCGAGCGACAGCGGTCGACGCTGCTCGCGAGCACGCGCGGCGCGCCCGGTCGCTTCGAGTCGCAGCGAACGTCGATCAACCCCCTCGAGGAGGGCCGCCTGCTGCGCGCGAAGGTCATGCTCGTGCGCGCCGCGCATGGCCTGGCGCCGCCCGATCTGGTGGCGCGCGCGCGCGCCGCGTTCGACGAAGCGCTGCCCGGGGCCGGCGCGCCGCGCCCCGGCGCCGACGCCGAGATTCGCCTGCAGCTCTGCGCGACGCGCGCCGCGGCGGGCGACCGCGCCGGCGCGCGCCTCGAGCGCGCCCACGTCACGACGGCCGAGCGCCACGACCTCGACAACGCGCTCGCCCTCGCGATCTGCGCCGCCGCCCTCGGCGAGGACGACGAGGCCCTCGCCCGCCTCGAAATGTACGTCCTCCGCCCAGCGCCCCACCCCCTGGATCCGTACACGCTGCGCGACCTCTACCTCGCGAACGACTGGGACCACCTGCGCGGCCAGCCCCGCTTCGAGACCCTCTTCGGACCCGTCTTGTCCGGCCCACCCCCGTGATTGACCTCCGCCGCCGAGGCTGCTAGTTAAGGCCGTGCCGGCGCAAGTCGGTGTCGGGGCTGTAGCTCAGCTGGGAGAGCGCCTCAATGGCATTGAGGAGGCCGACGGTTCGATCCCGTTCAGCTCCACGAATTTTTTTAGACTTTATTTTCTTGAAGGTGCGTTTGAAACGGATCCGCAGTGATCCGTTTCAAGTTAGGAGGCGGTTGAGGAGGCCAACTCCCCGCCGTTCAGCACGGTGAGAACGCGACGCTGCTTCGCCCCCTCCACCGCTTCCGGCTTCGCGTAGCTCTGCAGCGTCGTCGAGATCGACTCGTGCCCGAGCGACGACGCCACGACATGCGCGGAGGCCCCATGCTCGAGAGCGAGCGTGGAGTGCAGGCCCCGCATCGCCTGCGCCGTCACCACCGAGCGGCCGAGCCTCACAACGTCAAAGCGTATCCCACCGGACCCGCCGAGCGCATGGGCTACCCTTCCGACGCCATGGACAAGGCCTGCGCCCCGTCGAATCTCCGCCGCGCGCACTTGACACCTACTACGCGATACGCGTAGGCTTTGCTCGTGACCCGGGCGCTGGTGACGGTGGTCGAGACGGCCGGATTCATCGCGTCGGCAGCGGGTCTACTGTCCGAGGAAGAACGTGCTGCTGTCATCGAAATGCTCGCTCGCGATCCGGAGTGCGGGGACGTCATTCCAGGGACGGGAGGCCTCCGCAAGGTCCGCATACGGCTTGCCGGACGTGGGAAGAGTGGCGGCGCCCGCATGATCTACTTCTTCTTGAACGAAGGCACACCGGTCGTCGCGCTGATGGTCTACGCGAAGAATCGAACAGCGCAGCTCACGAAGGCTCAGGAAAAAGAGCTTGCCGCCATCGCGAGCGGCATCAAGAAGGCGAAGAAGGAGCACACATGAACAAGAAGGACTTCGCGGCCCTCAAGGCGAGCCTGCAGGACGCCGTGGCCTACCTGAACGGCGATAAGTCGCGGGGACGCGCCACCGTGATCGACGTGGCGGAGCTCGATGTGGGCGTCATCCGGAACAAGGTCGGCCTTTCCCAGGACGACTTCGCGAGCGCGTTCGGCGTCAGCGTCGGCACGCTGCGGAACTGGGAACAGGGACGGAATCGTCCGGACGGCCCCGCCCGCGCGCTCCTCACCGTGATCGATCGCGATCCAGTAGCTGTGCTCAAGGCCCTCAGGATCGCGCCGACGCCGCGGAAGGCACCGCGTGCAGCGCGCGGATCTCGATCGTCTTCTGCGAGCCGCCGCGCGAGCTGAGCCGCCAAGTTCGCCGTCGTTTCAAGGTGAACCGCTGGAAACCGCTGACGTTTCGCCCACCCTTGAAACAGTTTTCTCTCGTAACTACCCGTCGCTCTTAAGCTCTGACCGAAATGGCATTGAGGAGGCCGACGGTTCGATCCCGTTCAGCTCCACGAATTTCTTTCGGTTTTTCAGACTGCTGGTTCGCTTTTGCACGGATTGGGAAACGGTTGGGAAACCATTGAACCCCGGTTTCCGGTAACTGAGGCGTTCAATTTCGCCCCCCGGCGAGCACCTTGAGGACCTGCCGCTGCTGCGCGTTCGCGATGGCGCCCGGCTGAACGTAGCCCTCAGCCGTCGTCTTCTCGAACGACTCGTGACCCACCGCCGCCGCCACCGCGTGACCGGTGATTCCGCTGTCCACGGCGAGGGTCGAATGCAGCCCCCTCATCCCGTGCGCGGTGATCTCCGGAACGCCCGCCTCCCGACAGATCCGCTGTACCCATTGCCGCGGCCAGTCCCTCCAGTGGCACCGAACAACAGCTCGTGAGGCAGCCGACCATCGTCATGAGATCGCTGGAGATGGAACAGGTCCGGGAGAAGACGGAGGTCTCGGTCGCGCGCCGCGCGGCACAGTAGACCTCGAGCTGCCGCTGGGATCGCGAGGTCGACGATGTGACGAGACTGACTGGACTGCTGCTTCCTCCTTGCCGGTCTATCCATTCACGCCGCCGGGACGAGCTCCCTTGGCTGGCGTGGCTCGCCGACGGCGGCCAAGGTCGTCGTCACCTCCTCGGCCCGCACGGCGCGGCCCCGCCTGGCCTGCTCCCGCATCGCTTCCTGGGCGAGATCGTTCAGGGACACGATGCCCACGAGCGTCCCGCGATCGTCGACCACCGGGACACGACGCACGCGATGCTCGCGCATGACCTCTTCAGCGTCGATCAACGCTTCGTTAGGAGAGCAGGAAAAGACGTAGCGGGACATGACCGTCGCGACCTCGATCTTCGCTGGCGCCGCGTTCCGCGTGTACGTCGCCATGCAAATGTCCCGATCCGTGATCAGCCCCACGACATGCCTATCGGCGTCGACGACGGGCGTGCAGCCGACGTCGTGGTCCCACATCAGGGCCGCTGCCGCGGCGAGACTGTCGTCGGGTTTGCAAGTGTAGACGGTCCGCATCATGAGCTCCGCAACTTTCATGGTTCTCTCCTCTCGCCAACCTTCTCTTCTCTGCACGCGAGCGATCAAGCGCGCTACGTCGGCCGTGCGCCGACGCGAATCTGAGCGAGCACAACGTGTAGGCCGTACCGCTTGACCTTGAGATAGAGCGTGCTGCGCGAGATGCCCAGGTCCTTCGCGGCGCGGGTGAGGTTCCCCTTGCGGAGCTCAAGCGTGGAGCCGATGACCTCCCGTTCGAGATCTCCCAGCGCGCGTACAGTGGCTCCTTCGGGTTGCGGTGCATCACAGACGGACGGAGGGAAATCGGACGGGAGGGCGCCTCGGTCGATGACGTCTCCCTCGGCGGCAAAGACCATCGCCTCGACCACATTGCGCAGCTCACGTAGGTTCCCGGGCCACGCGTATCGGGCAAAGACGAGCAAGACGTCGGGCGCAAACGTCTTGGCCCGGGCGCCGTGGCGCTCGGCCACCCGCCGCGCGAAGTGGTCAACGAGCAAAGGGAGATCACCACAACGTTCGCGCAACGCCGGAACGTGCAGCGAAGTGACGGAGATTCGATAGAAGAGATCCGCGCGGAACCGCCCTGCGCGGACCTCGGCGCGAACGTCGCGATTGCAGGCCGCGACCAGGCGAAATTGCACGACGCGCGGCTTGGTGCTCCCCAGCGGGTAGATCTCGCCGCCCTCGAGTACGCGCAAGAGATACGGTTGGAGGTCGAGCGGCAGCTCCGAGACCTCGTCGAGAAAGAGCGTTCCGCCCTGGGCCGCCTCGATCTTTCCGACGCAGCCGGAGCGGCGTGCCCCCGTGAATGCACCGTCGGCGTAGCCGAACAGCTCGCTCGCCAGGAGCTCCCGCGGCAACCCACCACAGTTGAGCGCGATGAAGGGCCCCTCGCGACTGCGACCGCTCTCGTGGATCGCGCGGGCGAAGAGCTCCTTGCCGACGCCGGTCTCACCCTGGAGCAAGACCGGCGAATCGACCCGCGTGAGAACGCGCGCTCTCTGTATCGTCTCGTCAAAACGCGGGCAACGCCCCACCAACCCGGAAAATCCATTTCGCTCCTCGACCTCGACCACGGCAACCCTCCCGCTCGCCCGAGCCTTCAGGTCATCCGCGATGATCACCCTGCCCTGCGTTGCGGGAACGTGCTCATGTAGTGCTCTGTGGTCAACCCCCAACGCTGTGAACCGCGCTCGGCGGGACACCCACCCCGCCGACCGATCGCCTGCCGCCGGTGCGGCTCCAGGAGTGGAGCCTCAGGCCGAGTGCGATCATCACGACGCCGAAAAGAATCGCGTAACCGCCCGTCCACCAAATGATCGTCAACATCCCCGCCGCCGGAAAGAGGACGAGGAGGACGCCGAGCGCTACGGAGGCGAATCCGCCGAATCCAAGCAGCCATGCGCCCGCGATGAGCTTCCGCCATCGAACGGCCGCCACGATCTCCAAGGCGCCGGTGACCAGGGCCCACGCCGAGATGAGCACGAGGAGGCCAAACGCCGTGATCGAGGGCCGGAAGACCGCAATCAGGCCGACGACGATGCCCATCAGGCCCTCGAGGAGTAACGCGGGCCAGGGTGGGCCGGACCGGCGACGCAAGAGAATGCTCACAATCGCAAGAACGCCGTCGGCGAAGGCGTAGGCCCCGAGCACGAGGACCATCGTCGCGAGCGCAATGCCGGGCGCGACGATGGTCACGATGCCGAAGATGAGGCCCACGATCCCCCGAAGGAGCACGAGCCACCAGTTCCGGACCAGGGGATTCGCCTGTATCGTCGACGGCTCCATGGCTGACCCTCAGGAGTAGGCGACGGAGATCTGGTCCTCGACCGTCGTGATCCCGGGAGCCTGCCAGGCTGCGTGCTCGGCCTCCTTCTTCTCAGCGTAGGAGTGCACGGTGCCTTTCAGGACGACCTTGCTCCCTTGGACGTCGACGTCGATGTTCTTGGCGTCGGTCTTCACGCTTCGGATGAGCGCTTCCTCGATCTTCTTCTTGAGGTCGCTTGGCTTCACGCGAGGCGCGACCGTGATGAGGTTGGTCACCCCGAGGACCCCCTTGAGGTTGCGCACCTCGCGTTCGGCCGCCTCCTTCTGGAACTGCCAGTCGACATCACCTTTGAGCGTCACCCAACCCTTCGAGATGGTGGCCTGGACCTTGTCGCTCGGGATGAATACGTCCCACTTGAGGGCGTTGACCGCCGCCCCGGCGATGTCGGCGTCGGTGCGCTGGTCATCGAAGGGAAGCTTGACCTCGATGTCGTTGGCCACGGCCCTGACCCCGCGTACGCGGAGCGCGGCGTCCTCGGCGGCCCATTTCTTCGTGTAGGACTCGACCTGACCGCTGAGGGTGACGGCGCCATTCTTGACTGATACGCCAACCTCGTTTGGAGCCACACGAGCGTCCCAGCCGAGCTCGGCGAGGACGTCACTCTGAATCTGCTGATCGTTGTTCATGGTCTTGTTCCTTTCGTGTCTTGGGAGTTGTCGGGCTAGTGCGTCGGCTTGGGTTCCGGAGCCCCGGAGATCTCGATCGATGTCCCACGGCCGCGCGGCGGCGCCGGGACGGTGACCTCAAGGACGCCGTTCGCGAAGGTCGCCTTCGCCTGATCGACGGCCGTGCCCTCCGGCAGCCCTATGACGCGCGTGAAGTGGCCATAGCTGCGCTCGCTGCGGTACACGCCGCCGCGCTTCTCCTCGAAGTCCTGCTTGCGCTCGCCGGAGATGACGAGCTGTCCGTCCTCGACGTCGACGCGCAGCTGGTCCTTGGTGATGCCCGGCACCTCGGCGCGAATGACGAGCTGTCCCTCTCGCTCGGCGATCTCCAGCGGCGGCACCCATGTCCCGCGCATGTCGAGGCGACGGTCTTCGCCCGCGCGGCGGCCGTCCACGATCAGGTCGTCGAGATCCTCGATCAGGCGGCGCATGAACGATAATGGGCTGGCGAACGGCAACAACGTGGGCGCGATCGTCCCCCCGGACCGCATCAAGCTCCGCGACGGGCCCATTCCTTGCTCGGACTGCTGCGTCTCCTTCGCTCTTTCTTTTTCCATTGTCGTCCCTCCGAGCCCTGATCGAGCAAGGTGCGGGCCAGCACCGGCGCTGCGCCGACGCGACGTCGTCTCCGCCAAGGTCGACCGAACGTCCGAAGCGAGGAGCCCGATTGTCGGTCGTGCTGGACGGCGCCTGCACTCACGCTTCTCGGATCGGCACCACGAGCACCGGACAGGCTCATTGCGCAGTAGCCCTTCCGCCACGCTTCCCAGGATTGCTCGGCGCCAACCGGTCGACCATGCGTGCCCATGACCACGCCCGCCGCTAGAGCGCCGACCTCGTCCGAAGCGACCGACAATCGGGCTCGTCGTTTCGGACGCGCGATCAGGTCGCCCACCGTCATCGCCCGAAGCGCCTCGGGTCGCGACGTGGCCTGTCAGTTGCTGGAAGGACTGATCGCACCATCACACCACGAACGTGAGGAGATCTTCATGACTGCAACATCAACCACCACCGACATCGACGGGCACATCCAATCTGACGTTCTGGCAGAGCTGAAATGGGACGCCCGCGTCGCCCCCAACGAGATCGGCGTCACCGTCAAAAAAGGCATCGTCACGTTGATGGGCAGCGTCGATTCGTACGTGAAGAGGTGGGCTGCCGAGGAGGCCGCCTTGCGCGTTCGCGGCGTCAGGGGCGTCGCGAACGACATCGAGGTCAAGCTCCCGGGCTTCGATGAACGGACGGACGCCGACATCGCGGCGGCGGCGGTCAACGCGCTCAAGTGGGACGTCATCGTGCCGGTCGACAAGATCCAGGTCACCGTCGCCAAGGGCTGGATCACGCTCAATGGCGAGGTCGAGTGGCAGTTCCAGAAGACGGCCGCCGAGCGCGCCGTCCGCAATCTCACGGGCACCAGGGGCGTGAGCAACCTCATCACGGTCGCGCCTCGCGTGAAGCCGAGCGCCCTCGAGAAGAAGATCGAAGAGGCGCTCCTGCGTAGCGTGAAGACCGACGCTGAGAGGATCCAGGTCGACGTGCAGGGGAGCAAGGTGATCCTCAAGGGCACGGTGCGCTCGGCCGCCGAGAAGAACGAAGCCGCGACCGCCGCCTGGTCTGCGCCGGGCGTCACCTCCGTCGATAACCAGATCGTCGTCTCTTACTACTGACCAAGAACCCGGAAGGAGCTACCAAATGACCAAACAACACATGACCAAGCCGTGCTGGACCTTGATTCTAACGGGCGCCGCCCTCGCGGCGGCCACGCCGCTCGAAAGCAGGGGAGCGCCGGCCCAAGAGGCCACGATGCCCCAACCCATCGCCTTCGATGAGGAGGTGGTCACCGTGCCCGTGACGGTGGAAGACATCGACAAGAAGGCGCGTACGATCGTCGCCCGCGTCCCTGACGGGACCCGCTCGACCGTGAAGATTCCGGAGGACGTCCAGGGATTCGACCGCCTCAAGAAGGGCGACAAAATCGACCTCAGCTACTATCGAGCCGTCGCGGTCTCGGTCATCCCCGGAGGCTCGAGCGCGGCGGCCGCCGCGCAGCAGAAGAGCGATCTGCAGCGCGCATCGGCGGGCCACGCGGGCGGGCGTCCGGTCACGACGTCGGCAACGGTCACGTCGACGAGCAAGCCGAACGGCGCGGTGGAGATCAAGGGGCAAAATGGGAAGGTCCAGACCGTCGCGCCCCAGGACTCGGCCGTGCAGAAGAACATGCAGGGCCTCAAGCCCGGGGACGTCATTCAGATCGTATACACAGAGGCCGTCGCCACCGCGCTCCGGCCTTCGCAGTCACGCTAAAGGCCCCCGGTTGACCGCCGCTCGAAGGACGGGGGGGCGGGCGGTCAACGGGAACGTATTGAACCGAAGGCTGATGTCTCATGGGCTGCGCGAAGAGGCTCATCAGCTGCATCACCTCGTGCGGCATCTCGGACGAGACCTTGAGACCAAGTCGCGTCGCCTCGTCGAAGCGGATCGGATGGTCATGCGTCCAGGTTCCGCTCGAGAGGGCTGCTCGAACGGGTCCGCGATCGCTCGTCGGAGCCGGAGCTTGCCGCGCCGGGTAGCCTGGAGTCCAGGACTGCAGCTCTTCGCTGGTGGGCCGCCCGCTTCAGGCCGATGAAGTCATCGCCAGCCGCTCGATTGCGGTTCACGATTCACGAGGCGCAATGCCCCGGCCCCGAGCGCGGTCAGTACCCGCAGCTGGCGCGCCACGGCGGTCGCTTCGGGCTTCGCGTAGCTCTCGACCGTGGTCGAGAACGCCTCGTGACCGAGAGGCGAGGCGACGACGTGGGCGGAAGCGCCGTGCTCCAGAGCGAGGGTCGAGTGCCGTCCCCTCATCCCGTGCGCGGTGACCTGAGGCACCTTGGCCTCACGGCAGATCCGATTCGCCCACCATAGCTCCGCGGCGATGCTTCACCTCCACGAAAATCCTCGGCTCCTGGAGCCCGAGGCCGTCCGGGAAGCAAAGATGTCGACGCCCCGATCGGGCCCGCCTCCGAGACTCTCGTCTTTGTATCCCATCGCCCGCAGTCAGTCCGCAGAGTCGCGTTCGCCGACGCCGCTAATCGCTCGCGATGATGCGGCGGAGTGCGCGGAGCACGCCGCGCGCCGCGGGGTCGACCGCGGGCGCTTGGTCGCACTTCGTCGAGACCTGCGCGAGGTTCTGGAGGATGAGCTCCGACACGTTGAGGCGCTTCCGCAGGCGCGTCTCGATCTGGTGCATGACCTGCGGCGACAGCAGCGAGTGGCCGCCCAAGTCGAAGAAGTTGTCGTAGATCGAGACGCGCGGCACGCCGAGCACCGTGCACCATATTTCGGAGACGACCCGCTCGGTCGGCGTGCGCGGCGCGACGAAGCCGTCGCCGTCGCGCGCCTCGGACGGCGCCGCGCCCGCGGCGGCCGCGGGGAGCGCCGCGCGATCGACCTTCCCGTTCGGCGTGAACGGCAGCTTCTCGAGGACGACGAACGCGCTCGGCACCATCGCCTCGGGCAGCCGTTCACGCAGCAGGCGGCGCAGGTCGGCGGCGGGCGGCGCGGGGCCCGCGAGGTACGCCACGAGCCGCTGATCGCCCGCTCGCCCCGCGGGGTCCTCCGCTGCCGCGACGACGACGTCGCGCACGCCCGCCACGTCCCGAAGCACGAGCTCGATCTCGGCTAGCTCGACGCGATGCCCGCGGATCTTGACCTGGTGGTCGACCCGACCCAAGAACTCGAGATTGCCCTCGAGCGCGCCGTGGCCACGGTACCGGCAGAGATCACCGGTGCGGTAGAGGCGGCCCGCGCCGAAGGGATTCGGGATGAACCGCTCGTTGGTGAGATCGGGGCGCCCGAGGTAGCCGCGCGACACGCCCGCGCCGCCGATGTAGAGCTCGCCGGGGGCGCCGATCGGCACCGGCTCGCGGTGCGCGTCCAGGACGTAGAGCATGGTGTTCGCGATGGGGCGGCCGATCGAGATCGGCGGCGTGGCGGCCGCGGCGAGGGCCTGCCGATCGACACGCCAGCTGCTGGACCAGATGGTTGTCTCCGTCGGGCCGTACATGTTGATGAGCTCGCCGCGCAGCGCGGCCGTGAGCTCGCGCGCGAGCGCGGGTGAGAGCGCCTCGCCGCCGACGAGCATGACCTCCAGCGCGCCGAGAGCCGCGCGGTCCGCTTCGTCGGCCAGAAGCAGGCCCGCCATCGAGGGCGTGCATTGGAAGTGCGTCACGGCGTGCTCGGTCACCGCGGCGGCGAAGGCCCCGACCTTATCCTCGTCGGGCTGGACGATGACCGTAAAGCCGCGCGCGAGCGTCCAGAGGAGCTCGAGCACCGAGATGTCGAACGACAGGCTCGTCGCCGCGAGCCAGACGCCCGGCTTCTCGGCGGCGCCGAGCACGCGATCCATGCCCACGAAGAAGCTCGAGACCTGCCGGTGCTCGACCATGACGCCCTTGGGCGTGCCGGTCGAGCCCGACGTGTAGATGACGTAGGCGAGGTTCTCCGGTCGCACGCCCGCGCCGCGGGCGACGCCGCCCGCCACGTCGCCCGCGTCCGCCGCTGCGTCGAGGCAGAGCGCGCGCGCCGCGCCGAGCGGGAGGCCGTCGCGCTTCGACGAGACGGTCACGATGACGGCCACGCGCGAATCCTCGATCATCTGGGCGAGCCGGGTCGCGGGGTAGGTGGGATCGAGCGGCAGGTACGCGCCGCCCGCCTTCAGCGTCGCGAGCACGGCCACGACGAGGTCGGGGCCGCGCGGCAAGCAAAGGCCGACGAGCCCTTCTGGCCTCACGCCGAGCGCTTCGAGCCGCCGCGCGAGATGGTTGGCGCGCTCGTCGAGCTGCTCGTACGTGAGCGCGCGGTCCCCGGTCCGCACCGCCACGCGCCCTGGCGTGCGCCCGACCTGACGCTGGATCTCCTCGTGAATGCACCTTGGCGTCATGTCGACGGAAGTCTCGTTCCACTCCGCGAGGACGCGGCGGCGCTCCGGCGGGGCGGGCGTCGCCAGCCGCGAGACGGGCGCGTCGGGCGCGGCCACGGCCGCCGCGATCACGTACGCGTAGTTCGCGACGAGCCGTTCGATCGTTTGTTCGTCGTACAAGTCCGTGCTGTAGGTGAACGCGCCCGTGAGCCCGTCGCGCGCGTCCTCGAGCTGTACGAAGAGGTCGAACATCGAGCCGTCGTGCGGCGCCTCGACGGGGGTGACCGTCACGCCGGGCAGCGCGAGCGCCTTGTCCGGCGCCGCCATGTAGCCGATCATGATCTGAAAGAAGGGGTTCGTCCCGGCGTCGCGGGTCGGCCGCAGCGCCTCGACGATCTTCTCGAAGGGCACGTCGACGTGCGCCGCGGCACCCTCGACGACCGCGCGCGCGCGGCGCACGAGCTCACGGAACGTGGGATCGCCCGCGACGCTCACGCGCAGCACCAACGTCGCGGCGTAAAAGCCGATGGACAGCGACCATTTGCTGAAGCCCGCCTCGCCTTCGATGCCCGCGCGGCTGCGGTTGCCGAAGGGCGAGCCGACGACGACGTCCTCGTGCGCCGTGTAGCGCTGGAGCACGAGCGCGAACGCCGCGAGCAGGGCTGAGAACGCAGACGTCCGCTCCTCGCGGCAAAGCGCCGCCAGCGCCGCCTCTGCCTCGGGCGTCGCGAGGCGCGCGCGCAGCCGGCGTCCCCGCCCGCTCGACGCCTCCGGCCGCCGACGATCGGACGGCAGCTCGAGCGACGGCGCCTCGCCCGAGAGCCGCTCGCGCCAGTACCCGAGCAGCCGCTCTAGCGCGGGCAGCTCCCTCTGCCAGCGCGCGTACTCGGCGAACTGAAACGACACGGGCGATAGGGGCGAGGGCCGGCCCGCGACGAAGGCCGCGTACAGCGACGACAGCTCCCTGAACAGAATCGCGAGCGAGCTGCCGTCCGCGATGATGTGGCTCGCGTTGACGAGCAAGACATGGTCGTCCGGCGCGAGACGGACGAGCTTTGCGCGGAAGAGCGGCCCCTCCTGGAGGTCGAACGGCCGCGCCGCGCTCTCGGTGAGCGCGCGCGAGAGCGCCGCGTCGCGCTCGGCCGGCCGCAAGGCCGACAGGTCGTCGACGGCCAGCGGCGGTCCGCCGGAGCTCGCGATCACCTGGACCGGGACGCCCTCCCGCGACGAGAAGGTCGTCCGCAGCGACTCGTGCCGCGCGACGATCTCTTCTAGGGCGCGGGAGAGCACGCCCACGTCGAGCGGCCCCTGGAGGCGCGAGGCCAGCGGCAGGTTATAAGCGGCGCTGCGGGGCCGGAGCTGGTCGAGGAACCAGAGGCGCTGCTGCGACGAAGAGGCCGGGGACACGAAGGCGCCCTCGCCGCCCTCTCTTGAAGCATCAACAGTCATGCGCTCTCCATTCTGCGTCCTCCGTCAGTCCTTCTAATGTGTCGAATGCCGCCTTCTTTAGGCGGCGTCGACCGCGAACCGGGCGACGAGCCGCGCGATGCCGCGGATGTGCGTGAAGTCGGGATCGAAGAGGATCTCCTCGGGCAGCGCGATGGCGAACGTCCGCTCGAGGAAGGCGATGAGCTCGATGACGCCCACGGAGTCGACGTAGCCGGCCTCCCACAGGTTGACATCGCGGTTGAACTCCGCGTCGTCCGGCCGCACGCGGAAGCGGGCGCGCAGGAACTCCTCGACCGCTCTCTCGATGTCTTCGCTCATTGGAATCGCTGCTCCTCCGGGTAAGTGGCCGTGAAGCGGTAGAAGCCGGCGCGGATCCAGCGCTTGAGCTCGTCGGGCGCGAAGCCCGTGAGCTGGCAGAAGCGGCGCTCGAGCGCGACGGCATCGATGCCCCGGTCGACGAGTGCGGCGAGCGTACCGCCCACCTTGTTCGAGCCGCCGACCTGCGCGCGCACCTTGGGCCGCTCGTAGATGAACGAAGGGACGAGGTCGCCCATCACGAGGCGTCCGAGCCGTTGTTTGGAGCCCTCGAGCTCGAGGAACGCCCCGGGGAGCGCCGTGTAGACCTCCGGATGAAGGGCGTACGGCTGGATGGTGTCGACGCCGTGGCGCGCGAACACGCCCACCTCGCGATCGCCCGTGTCGAGGCCGCTCACGAGGAAGCGCCGCAGGCGGCCGGGGCCGAGGCGCGGCAGCGCGTAATACTGCGACGTCCCGTACGAGACGGGCGTGTAGTCGGCCATGAGCTCGTTCATGGTGTCGCCGGTGAGCACGACGGGCCGGGCGCTCCCGGGCGGCGTGCGCGCCGCGATGGCCCGGGCCAGCGCAGCGTTCACGAGGCCACAGTGCACGTTGAAGTCGCGAAAGTCCTGGCCGGCGAGCAGCACCTCGTCGACGAGGTCCGGCAGCGCGTCGGCCGAAAGCTCGACGAGCTCGAGCGGGATCCCGAGCCCCTCGGCCACGCGGCGAGCGTAGTACCCGTCCGTCCCCGGCTCCGCCTCCGGCTCGGAGGATTCGTCCCGAACCGAGAAGGTGATGCCAACGAACCGATCGACGAAGCGCTCGAGGTGAAGCTTCGCGAGCGCGGCCACCGCTGTACTGTCGAGGCCGCCCGACAGCGTGACGTACACAGGACGGCCGGCCAGCAGGGGCTGCAGCGCGCGGAAGGTCGCGTCGAGCCGCGCGCGAATGCGGGCCGCGTGCGACGGCAGCGCGGCGGCGTCGGCGGGCGCGTCATCGGCGAAGGCGAGCGCCGAGTGCTTCTCGAGCACGAGTCGCCGCGCGCGCGGCCAGATCCGCACGAGGTGGCCCGACGGCACGGACCAGATCCGCGCGGGCCGATGTCCCGCGCGCACGAGGTCGACGAGATGGTTCGAGCTGTCGATCTCGCCGTCGGGGCCGAGCGCGAAGAAGAGCTTGTTGACGCCGAGGGGGTCGCGCACGAGGAGGTGGACGTCGTCCCCGCGCAGGTGCAGCGCGAAGTGGCCCCGCAGGCGTCCGAAGTCCTCGGCCGGCTCGTCGGGCGCGAGCCGCTCGGCCGCGAGGACGGCGTCCGCGCGCAGCACGAGGTCGGACACGCTGCCCAACGTGGTCCGGCTCATGACGCTGCCTTCGCGACGCGCAGCACGTCGAGCCCGCGGTCGAGCATCTCGTCGCTGGCCGTGAGCGAGAGGCGAAAGTGGCCGTCACCGTGGAAGACCGTCGAGGGCAGCACGAAGACGCCCTCCTCGGCGAGCCGCGCGGCGAACGCGAAGCCGTCGCCGCCGGGCGCGCGGGGGTAGACGAAGAAGGTCGCCTGCGTCGGGACCACGTCGTAGCCCGCGTCGACGAGCCCCGCGAGTGTCCGCGCGCGCCGGCGCTCGATCCCCGCGAGCTCGGTCGGCACGCGCAAGAGCTCGCCGACGGCGAGCTGCATGAGAGCCGTCGGCGTGCAGAAGCCCATGACGCGCGTGAGTTGCTCGAGCGTGCGCGCGTAGGCGCGTCGCGCCGGGTGCCGCGGCGACACCGCGGCGTAGCCGAGCCGCTGCCCCTGCAGGAAGAGGCGCTTGCCGAACGAATAGACGACGCAGGTGGCGTCATAGTGCGCCCCCGGCGACGCGAAGACGTGGGGCGCGAACACGAGGTCGCGGTGGCACTCGTCCGAGACGAGCAGCGGGCGCGACGGTGACCGCGCGAGCAGCTCTCCGAGCTGACGGAGCTCGTCCTCGCCGTAGATGAGCCCGGTCGGGTTCGCCGGCTGCGACAGCACGAGGGCCCGCGTGCGCGGCGACAGCGCGGCCTCGATTGCGGCGAGATCGAGCCGCAGCGTGCGCCAGTCGAGCGGAACGAGCCGGGGCCGGAGTCCGAGGTTCTCGAGGTAGAGCGGATAGTCGAGCCAGCAAGGCGTGATGACGACCACCTCCGACGCCTCGTCGTCTCGGCGCACCGAGCGGAACACGACGTTGAGGGCCGCCATCGCTCCCGGGGTGAGGATCACGTCCTTGAGGTCGAACGGCGCGCCGTGACTCTCGCGCAGGCCCTCGGCGGCGAGCCGCCGCGCGACCGTCGTGCCGCCGTAAGGCGTGTACTGGAGCGCGAGGCCCTCGACGGCGTCGACGGCACGCCGTAAGGCGGCGAGCGTCTCGGGCGCCGGCCCGTCGTAGCTGTTGGCGTACGCCAGGTCGGCGAAGTGCCGCCCGCCGTGCCGCAGCGCCGCGGCGCGAAGCTCGTCGACGCGCTCCTGCGCCGCCAGCAATCGGGTGAGAACGGGTGACAGCTCGCTCATGCACCGATGCTCGCTCGGTCGACCTTGCCCGACGATGTGCGGGGCAGAGTCGCGTGGACGTGGACCTGCCTCGGGACCATGTAGCGGGGCAGCTCCGCCTCGCAGTAGGCGATGAGATCCGCGGCGGCGAACCGTTCGAGGTCGCGCGGCACGATGTGGGCCACGACGATCATCCCGGCCACGCCGTCGGGAACGCCGAGCGCGACCACCTCGGCGACGAGGTTCGAGCCGTGAATTGCCTCCTCGACCTCCTCTGGGCTCACGCGGAAGCCGTAGCTCTTGATCTGCTGATCGCGACGCCCGACGAACGTCAGGAAGCCGTCGGCGTCGCGCCGAACGAGATCGCCGGAGTAGACCACCCGCCCGCCGCACCCGCGCGGATCGTCTCGGAACACCGCCGCCGTGGCCTCGGGCTGCTTCCAGTAGCCGAGCGCCACCGTCGGGCCCGCGTGCACCAGCTCGCCGACGGACTCGACGCCGCATTCCCTGCCCTCGTCGTCGACGACGAGGATCTCCGTCTCGGGGATCGCGCGGCCCATCGAGTGCGGGCGGCGGTCGAGCTCCTCGGGCGGCAGGTACGTCGAGCGGAACGCCTCCGACAGGCCATACATGAGATAGATACGCGTCGCCGGCAGGACGTTCCGGTAGCGCTTGACCAGCTCGACCGGGAATACCCCTCCCGAGTTGGTGATGTACCGCAAGCAAGGGAGGGGCTGCCCCGGCAACGGCGACTGCCGCTGCATGAGCTGGATCCACAGCGTGGGCACGCCCGCGAGCCCCGTGATCTCGCAGCGACTGAGGGCCCGGCAAATGTCGGCTGGCAGGTGCGAGCGCAGCAGGAAGAGCGTCGCGCCCTCCGCCACGACGGTCAGCAGCTGGTTGAGCCCGTAGTCGAAGCTGAAGGGCAGCACGCTGAGGATGCGGTCATCTTCGCGGAGCTCGATGTACCGCGCGACGATACGGGCGCCCGCCAGGAGGTTCGCGTGCGAGACGACAATGCCCTTCGGTCGTCCCGTCGAGCCCGAGGTATAGAGGATTATGGCTGGCGTGTCGCCGCCGGCATGTTCGGTCAGGCGGGGCGCGCCCTTCGCGGCGCAGGCGCACAGGTCCACGGCCAGTCGCTCGACATCCCCGACAGCGGCCCGCTCGAGGCCGGCGAGCTTGCGGGGCGTCGAGAAAAGCAGTCGGCTGCCGCTGTCGTCGAGAATGTGACGGATCTGTCTGCCGTGCAGGCCCTCGTTGATTGGGACGGCGATCGCCCCGGCCATCCACACGCCGTAGAGCGCCACGACGGCCTCGAGCGTCTTGTCGAGGAACATCGCAACGCGATCCCCGGGCCGCGCGCCGCGGCGCGAGAGCTCGGCGGCGAGACCGACCGCGGCGCGACGCAGCTCGGCGAAGGTCAGCGTTCGATCCCCGTCGACGACGCCGACCTTCTCACCCCTCGCGACCACCGTCGCAAACAGCGCGTCCTCGATCCGTGACATGCACCTGCCTCGCCTCTTTAGCTTAAGAACGCCGAGGAGCGACGATAGGCGGGCGCCGCCTTTTTCACGTCGCCCGCGCCGGTGAGCGTTTGTCATGCAGGGGCTGCACCCGATTGTGGAGCGCCGCCGCGCGACCCACGCTCGAAGCTCGACGACCAGCGCCAGGAGGCCTCTCCCGCTGAGCGGAAGACGTGACGAAGGCCATTCCGCGCGGCCCGCGCCGGAGAACGACGAGCGGTCGAGGTTATGATGCGCGCATGAGCCTCGTCCTCTATGGAAGCGAGATGTGGAACAGCCCGTACGTGCTGTCGTGCTTCGTGGCGCTGCGCGAGAAGCGGCTGCCGTTCCAGATGCGCATCATCGCCCTCCATCGCGGCGCGCAGCACGAGCCGGCCTACGTCGGCACGTCGCTGACCTCGCGCGTGCCTGCTCTCGTCGACGGCGCGCTGTCGCTCTCCGAATCGAGCGCCATCGTCGAGTATCTCGACGACCGGTTCCCCGCGCCCGAGCACCCGCTCGCGCTGCCGGCCGACCTGGCCCAGCGCGCGCGCGCGCGCCAGGTGATGGCGTGGGTGCGCAGCGACGTGGGCGCGCTGCGCGACGAGCGCTCGTCCGAGCACGTCTTCTTCCCACCGAGCGCCGCGCCGCCCCTCGCCCCCTTGTCCGCGGCGGGCCAGCGGGCCGCCGCCAAGGTCGTTCGCGTCGCGAGCGCGCTCGTGCCCGAGGGCGGCGGTCCGCTGTTCGGGTCGTGGTGCGTCGCCGACACGGACCTCGCGATGATGCTGTGGCGGCTGTCGAAGACCGGGTACGCGCTGCCCGAGACGCTGCGTGCGTTCGCCGAGGCGGAGTGGCAGCGGGAAGCGGTGCGCGAGTTCGTCGCCATGGAGCGGCCGGGGTTCGTGGCGTATTCATGAGCGCGTCGGCGCCCGCCGCACCCGACGCCGCTCTCGCACCGTCGGGAGGTCGCCTCGTCTACGCCTTCATCCGTCGACTCTTCCACGACTTTCGGCGGAATCAGGGCCTGCTCCTCGCGGGCGCGGTCGCCTACAACACGCTGCTCTCTTTGATTCCGCTGTTCGCGCTGCTGCTCGTCGTGCTGTCGCACCTCGTCGACCAGAGCCGGTTGATTCACACGATCGCCCTCAACCTCGAGTTCCTCGTCCCGGGCGAGGCGCCAGCCATCACCGCGCAGGTCTCGGCCTTTCTCGAGCACCGAAACGTCGTCGGCGGCATCGGCATCGGGGCGCTGCTCTTCTTCAGCGCCATGGCCTTCTCGATCCTCGAGAACGCGATGGCCATGATCTTCCACCACCGCGTCCCCGTGAAGCGCCGGCACGCCGCCGTCTCGGCCATCATCCCGTATCTGTTCGTCATGGCGCTCGGCGCGGGCCTCCTGCTGGTCACCTTCATCACGGGGGGGCTCGAGGCCGTGGGACGCGGCTCCGTCCGCGTGCTGGGTCACGCCTGGTCGCTGGCCGGCCTGTCCCGAACGCTGCTGCACGTCCTCGGGATGACGGGGTCCGCGCTCATGCTCACGGCGCTCTACATGGTGTTGCCCGTCCAACGCGTGACCTTTTGGCGCGCGGCGCTCGCGGCCGTGGCGGCGACGGGCCTGTGGGAGATCGTGCGCTACATCCTCGTCTGGTACTTCGAGAAGCTGTCCCTCGTGGGTGTCGTGTACGGCTCGCTCGCGACGACCGTCATCGTGCTCCTCACGCTCGAGGTGGGCGCGTTGATCCTGCTCTTCGGCGCCCAGCTCATCGCCGAGCTCGAGCGCCTCGCCGACATCAAGGCGGACGCGGCCAAGACCGGCTAGACCGTTTCCCTCTTAAACCTCTCGCTCGCACGCCACGCGGTCGGCGCTCGTCGCGTCGGTGAAACGCCAGGTTCTTTCTTGATGCACCGCGCGTCAGGCGTGGTGCTCCCGACCTGGCAGCGGTGGGATCAGGCTCCGATTCCATTAGAATGGATCGACGTCATGAAGAACCTCGCTGTGGCCCGTCTCTCGTCGTTCGGTCTCGCGTTTCTTGCCATTGCAGTCGTCCCACGGGGTGCGCGTGCCACGGTGGTGTGGACGGCGACGATGGAAAAAGGCGACCTGTCCGAATGGAATGGGCAGAACAACCCGACCAAGAAACTAGCCGACGGCACCACTCGCCAAAACATCGAAGTGCTGGGCGAGAAGGTACACAGCGGCGCCAAGGCCGTAAAAATCACCCTGCATCCTGACGACACCTTCGGCCAATACGTGCAGGACCGCGTCGACGTTGGCCACAACACCACGCTGACGGGCGAGGGCAAGGACTCGTACCTCGCGGGCTACTACTACCTCGCCGAGGACGCCAAGACGCGCGACGAGATCGCCTTCTATGAAACCAACGTCAGCTATCGCAACTGGATGGACATCTGGGTAGAACCCAAGACCGGCGGCGGCACGACCATCAAGCTGGGCATCGAATCGAACGGTGCGATCCTCGGATCGGTGCTGGTGTGGACCGGCGAGATCACGCCGGCGCAGTGGCATCAACTGGCGCTGCACGTCCACTGGTCCAACGACGCGCAGAAGGGGATCGTCGACTTCTGGATCGACGGCAAGCAGGTCGTCACCGGGTACAAGCACAACACGCGGTTCGACACCAACAGCCTCTTCTTCGAGACCGGATTGCACAGGGTGATGCCGCAACCGTTTGTCGAAACACTGTACATGGACGACTTCATCGAGGCCGACAGCCTGGCAGACATCGACCTTGGCGCACCGCCGCTCGGCGACGGCGGCACCACCGACGCCGGCGGCGGCACGGATGCCGGCACCGCCGGTGGCGACGCCAGCGCCGGCACGGGCGGCGTGTCTGGCGGCGGCGGCGCCATCGGCGGCACGGGTGGCGTGTCTGGCGGCGGCGGCGCGAGCGGAAGCGGCTCGGGCGGCGCGCCGATGAAAAGCGGGACCGGCGGCACCGGATCGGGTGGAGCCACGGGCACGGGCTCGGCCGGCGCCACCGGCAGCGGCGGCAATGCGTCCCCGGGACGCAGCAGCAGCGGATGCACCGTCGCTGCCGATCAGCCAGCTCCGCTGGCGCGCCGCACTGCCGGACTGTTCGCCGTCGGCACTTTGTGGCTGGCGGCTCGACGCCGTCGTAGCCGACGCTGAAAGCCCGTACCATCGACCGGGTTGATGAGCCAGCCTACCTTTCGACGGCTCGGCCGGGCCGCTTACGTGGCGTGCGGCGCCTCCGTCAGCGCGGTCGTTTTGATCGTGCTTTGGCTGGCGACGGTCCTCGCGCGGAGTCCGCGACGCGCGCTCACTCTCCAGCGCGCGGCCGCTCGGTGCCTGCTCGGCTGTCTGGGCTGCCGGTTCGCCGTACACCGTGCCCAGCCCCCGGCCGGCGCCGCCGCGTGCGTGTTTGTGGCCAACCACACGTCCTATCTCGACATCCCACTCCTGCTCGCGGCTCTGAAGCGCGACTTCGTCTTCGTCACGAAGCGCGAGCTCCTCGACTGGCCGTTCGTCTCCCGGATCACGCGCGGGGGCGGGCACATCCCCGTCGACCGTGACAGCGTCGAATCACGCGGCGCCGCGGTCGCCCGCATCGTCAAAACCCTGCGCGCGGGTCGAAGCGTGCTGATCTTCCCGGAGGGAACCTTCTCGGACGACGGCGGCTTGCGGCCGTTCCAGCTCGGAGCCTTCAAGAGCGCCCTCGCGGCGGGCGTGCCCATCATGCCCGTGGCCATGGATGGCGTCGCCCGACTCTGGTCGCAGCACGCGCCGTTTCCGCGGCCCGGGCGCGTCGAGATCTGGATCGGCGAGGCGCTGGACCTCGCGCCTGGGAAAGACGAGGTTGCGCAGCTCGAGTGCCTGCGGGCGGCGGCGCTCCAATTCATCAGCGCGCATCTCGGCGGCAGCTGAGACCTGGAGGTCGTTCAGCTCCCCTCATCCACCCTCTCCCGCGGAGCGCGGGAGAGGGTCGCGTGAGGCCGGTGAGCACCGCGGCTCAGATGCCGGTCGCGACGCAGGCCGCGCCGCCGTCGGGCACGGGCGCCGGCGCGGCGCCGCAGGTCGACGCACCGCACGGCTGGCACGCGCCGCACGAATCGGTGCCCGTGCAGGCTCCGCCCGTGCACTCGCCGTTCGTGCACGCCTCACCAGGGAGGCATGACGGCGCACCCGCGTCGGGCGAGCCGCAGAAGCGCGCCGGCGGCTGCGT
>DASXOE010000172.1:0-39846 GCA_036494575.1 Polyangia bacterium
CCCGTCACCGGGTCACCACGCAAGACTCGCTTCCAGCTGATGGCCTTCTTTGCTGGGCGGGACTTCAACCCGCAGGGTCCGTAGTGAGGTTTCTGCTTCTCTACATCACGTCCTCCTCACCCAGGCTTCGCCTGGCGCAATCGATTGGGCACTGAGCGCGATTCTGCGTTCGAGAAGGTCGTCAGTGCCCAATCAAGAGACCCGATCAAGGCCCACGCGAGCCGAGGGTCGTCGGCGATCTCGGGTTAGGAGAAGCCCAGGACTACCGCACGGCCGGGGGAGCGCCGCTCGGCGGCGGGGCAGCGCCGCTCGGCGGCGGGGGCGCACCGCCCGGCGGCGGCGCGCCGAGAGACGCCGGGGGCGCGCCCATCGCGGGCGCGGTCACGAGGCCCGTGAGACCCTGCGTGGGCAGCGTCCAGGTGCCCTCGGCGGGGCCCCAGCCGACGGCGATGCGGCCGATCGAGCCGGCGTCGAACCAGACGGTGCCCTCGACGCGGTAGGGGATCGTGAAGGTCGGCGCGCGACCGGACTTGAGCTCGCCGACCGATTGCGCCGCGAGATCGCGCATGACGGCGAGCAGGCGCTCGGGGCCGAAGGAGTAGCGGACGGTGACGTCGGCCTGGCTCGAGGCGGTGATGGGCGGCAGCGCGAACGAAAGCGGCGCGCCGCCCGCGAGGGCGATGCCGTTCGCGACGAGGAGCTGCGGCAACGACTTGTCGACGAAGTCGCCCAGCGAGCGGACGTCGCGCGAGGACGCCTCGCACGCGCCTGGCGGGGGCGCGCCCGTGCAACCCGCGGCGCCGTCGGCACAGAGCGCGACGCAGACGGCGCCGAGCTTCTCGCCGGACGTCGCGGGAAAGAGCGTCGTCGCGACGAGCGCGCTCGCGAGCGGCAGCGGGACCTGATTCGGGTTCGAGACGTGAAAGCGCAGGTCGAACGAGACCATCATGGCCTCGGGCGGCGGCGGCGGGCCGAAAGCCTGGCGGCACAGGAAGGCCGCTGCGCCGAGCGGCGCCGAAACGAGCTCGGGACAGTAGTGGGCCGCCAAATCGCGCGTCGCGGGCGCGCGCACGAGCGTCGCGCCCGCGAAGGTCACCGACGGCGGCGTCACGGGAACGGCCCCGGCGAGGGGCGGCAGGCCGAGCTGGGCGCACGAGCCGGCCATGGCCGCGAAAGCGAGCGCCAGCGAGAGAATTCCGAGCGAGGGAGGCGTGGGCGGCGGCATCGACATCGACATGGGCGGGACTATAGTTCCCGGACCAGATTTGTCGACGGACGCGTCGTGCCCCTAATATGGGCGGCCATGGCCCGCGCGCGCACGAGCAGCCTCAAGCCGGAACCCGGGGCGCATTTCGGGGCGCTGCCGACGGAGGCCGTCCATCCCGAGGCGGCGCACCTCGACGAGATGCCCGCCGAGAAGGTCGTCGCGCTCCTGCTGGGCGAGGAGGCGCGGGCCGCGCGCGCGGCAGCCGCGCGCACCGCGCTCATCGGGCGCGCCGCCGAGCTCGTCGCGAGCAAGCTCGCGGCGGGCGGGCGGCTCGTGTACGTCGGCGCGGGCACGTCGGGGCGGCTCGGCACGCTCGACGCCGTCGAGTGCGTGCCCACCTTTGGCATCCCGCCCTCGCGCGTCGTGCCCATCATCGCGGGCGGGCCGTCGGCGCTCACGCGCTCCGTCGAGGGCGCCGAGGACAGCGCGCGCGACGCCGACCAGCGCCTGCGCCGCGTGGCCGTGGGACCCACGGACGCCGTTTGCTGCATCGCCGCGTCGGGCGTGACGCCGTTCGTGCTGGCGGCGCTCGAGTACGCCCGCTTCCGCCGCGCGGCGACGATCTTCGTGACCTGCGGCCGCGTCCCCGAGCGCGAGCCCGGCGACGACGCGCTCGCCGATGTGGTCATCGCGCTCGACACGGGGCCCGAGGTCATCGCGGGCTCGACGCGTCTCAAGGCCGGCACGGCGACGAAGATGGTGCTGAACGCCATCTCGACGACGGCGTTCGTGCGGCTCGGCAAGACCTACGCGGGGCTCATGGTGGACGTGCGGCCCACGAACGCCAAGCTCTGGGCGCGCGCCGTGCGCATCGTGCGCGCCCTCACGGCGTTGCCCGAGCCTGCGGCGCGCAAGCTCATCGAGAAGGCGGGCGGGCGCGCCAAGGTCGCGCTCGTCATGCACCACGCGCACGTCACGGCGGCGCGCGCGCGCGAGCTGCTGGTCGCGCACAAGGGGTCTCTGCGCGCCATCATCGGCGACGTGCCGGTCTGCCCCGTCGACGACGACGACGAGGTCGCGTAGCCGTGGCCGCGCCCGTCGATCCCCTCCAGCGGCTCTACGATCTGCGCGGGCGGCCCCGAAGGCGCGTCATCGGCCTCCTGTCAGGCACGAGCGCCGACGGCACCGACGCCGCTCTGTGCGAGATCGAGGGCTCCGGCGAGGCCACGCGCCTCGTCTCGAGCACCTTCGTGACGATCCCGTTCGGACGTTCGCTGCGCGAGCGCATCTTCCGCCTCGCGCAGGCGGACGCGAGCGAGCTGTGCGACCTCGACGTCCTCCTCGGAGAGGCCTTCGCCGAGGCGGCGCTCGAGGTCTGCGGCGTGGCGGGCCTGCGCATCGAGGACGTCGATCTCATCGGCTCGCACGGCCAGACCGCCGTCCATCACCCGCGCTCGGCGGGCCGGCTCGGCGCGACGCTGCAGATCGGCGAGGCGGCCATCATCGCCGAGCGCACGAGCTGCCCCGTCGTGAGCGACTTCCGCGTGCGCGACGTCGCGGCGGGCGGCGAAGGCGCGCCCCTCGTGCCGCTCGTCGACCACCTGCTCTTCCGCAAGGCGGGCGTGCGGCGCGCGCTCCAGAACATCGGCGGCATCGCCAACGTCACGCTCGTGGGCGAGCGCCTCGCCGACCTCGTCGCTTTCGACAACGCCCCCGGCAACATGCCGCTCGACGCCGTGGCGCGCGCCGCCTCGAACGGCGGCGAGGCCTTCGACGCGGGCGGGCAGCGCGCGGCGCGCGGCCGGGTCGACGCCGCCCTCCTCGCCGAGCTGCACGCCCATCCCTACCTCACGCTGCCGCTCCCCAAGTCGACGGGGCGCGAGACCTTCGGGAAGGACTTCATCTACCCGCTCCTCGCGCGCTTCGGCCCGCGCCTCGACGACCTGATGGCGACGCTGACGCGCTTCGTGGCCGAGGCCATCGCGCGCAGCTACCGCGAGTCGCTGCCCGCGCCCCCCGACGAGGTCTACGTCTCGGGCGGCGGCGCGCTCAACCCCGTGCTCATGGGCCACCTCGCCGGGCTGCTCGCGCCCGTGCCCGTCGCGACGAGCGCCTCCTTGGGCGTCGATCCAGAGGCCAAGGAGGCCATCGCCTTCGCCGTGCTCGCCAACGAGACGGTGTTTGGACACCCGGGCAACGTGCCGTCGGTCACTGGCGCCGCCGGGCCGCGCGTCCTCGGGAAGATCTGCGCTTAGTCAGACGCCGCCGCGTCGTGCTGGTGGCGCCTCCCCCGAACACGATGCGGCCTCGGCCCGCAAGCGCGCCCGACAACCGACGTCTCGGAGGGCCCTCTATTCAGTCAGCCGACAGACAGTCGACGACAGGGTCAGCCGACGAGGGGCAGGTCGAGGATCGTTTTAAGTCCGGGTGACGCCACGACAACCGCCGGAATGGCGGAAATCGTCGTGCCGACCGTGCCACGATCCCCGTGTGTGCCGCCGCGCACGAAGACGTCGAGCGGCGGATCGCCCTCGATGACGACGCGGTCGTGCGGGTCGGGCGCGGCCACCGACATCTCGAGATCGAGGCGCACGACCTCGCGGCCCCCGCGCAGGCCGACGGCCGATTGGCGCAGGCCCGCCACGCGACCGGTCGCGATCCCGGCGCGCGGGCTCGTCGCGCTCGTGACGACGGGCTCGATCGTGTTCTTGAGCTCGTCGAACGAGAGGCCGAGACCGAGGCCCACGAGGGCGCACGACTCGGGCAGCCCGCGGTGGCCGAGCCGTCGCGCGGCGACGCCCGCCTCGAACTCCGCGACCGTCAGGTCCGCGCCGACCTTCGCGCGCAAGGGCCCGCGCCGCTTCGCGGCGTCCACGACGCGCTCGACCCGCACGGCGTCGACGCGGACGCAGGCCGCCGCCAGCGTGAGAGGCAAGCGATCCATGACGAACCCGGGATTGATGCCCGTGCCCAGCACCGTGATGCCGCCCGCGCGCGCCCGCGCGTCGAGCTTGCGCGCGAGCTCGGGCGTCGCGAGATCGGCGTACGACAGATCCTCGCACGTCGACACGATGTCCACGCCGCGCAGCGAGGCCGCCTCGACGATCGGCATGATGTCGGCCACGCCCGAGCCCGTGAGCACGAGCGCGACGTCGACGTCGCCCGCAAAGGCCTCCTCGGCGCTCGCGACGATCGCGACGCCGCAGGGGCCGACGCCCGCGACCTCGCCCGCGTCCCGGCCCACGAGGTCGGCCGCCGGGTCGGCGACCGCGACGAGTGAGAGGCCCGGACGCGCCTGCACGGCCTTGAGCACCTCGCGCCCGATGGCGCCGAGGCCGACGATCGCGACGCGCACGAGAGGGCCGCCCGACGTCGAAGGCGGGTGGCTCACTCCTCCATCTCCGCCAGATCCTCGCCGAGCTCCTCGAGGTAACCCGAGATCTCCGACGGGGAGAGCGCGTCGAGGCGGCGCCGCACGCCCTCGAGCTCGTCGCGCAGGCGCGCGGCGTGACGCCGGTAATTCGCGAGCGTCGTGTGGAGGAGGATTGCGTCCGCGCTGCTCTCGTGATCGAGCGATGGTTGTCCCGTGGCGGGCGCGCCGCTCGCGATCTCCTCGGCGAGGGCCCGCTCGATGCGCGCGAGAGATGCGAGCTCGTCGCGCAGCCCCGCCTCGACCGCCGCGAGCTCGCGCGACGTCGCCACGGCCGCGGCGTCGTGGCCGTTGCCGCCCGAGGGCTTGTACGAGCCCGCGGCGCGCAGGCGAGCGACCTCGGCCTCGAGCGTGGCGGCGCGCGCGCGGCTCGCCCCGAGCTCGTCGGTGGCCTTGGCGAGGGCGTCCGTGCTCTGCGCGGCGGCGCCACTGAGTCGCGCCAGATCGCGCCGGATTTCGTCGCGCTCGCGCGCTGCCTGGTCGCGCTCGCCCGCTACCTGATCGCGCTCGCGCGCCAAATCGGCGACGCGCCGGTCCAGCGCAGCGACGTCGACCTGGACGCTCGCGCCGGCCGGGCTCGGGGTTGTCGCGGCCGCCTGCTTCTTTTCGTGCTCGAGCCGCAACAGCTTGCCCTCGAGCTCGGCGAGGCGCGTGCGCCGCGTCCGGTCGGCCTCCTCGAGGCCCTTGGCGCTCTTGCGCAGCGTCGCCGCCTCGGCCGTCGCGGCGCTCGCCGCGGCCTCGGCCACTCGGACCGCGTCCTCGAGCTCGGCGACGAGGGCGGCCTGCTCGGCCACCGACGCGCGCAGCTCCGTCGCCTCGTCGACGTGCGCGCCGGCCGCCTTGTGGAACTGCTCGACGGCCCGCGCGCGCGCCCTGCGGGCGGCGTCGAGCTCGTCGGCCTGCGAACGGCCCGTATTGTCCGAGATCACGGCGCGCCCGATGGTCTGCCGGAGCTTCTCCTCGAGCTCCGACAGCCGCCAGACCAGCTCCTGCTTCTCTCCCTCGAGCTTCGCGATGCGCTCGTCGCGCCGCACGAGGGTCGACTCGCGTTCGTCGAGCGTTCGGGCCTGACCGCCCGCCTCCTGCACCTGCGCGCGCAAGCGTTCGACCTCGCGGCGCTCGCGCGCCGTGGCCTCCTCCGCCTGCCGCAGGCGCTCGAGCACGTCGTCGAGCGCGGCCTGGCGCTCGCGCCCGACGGCCGCAACCTCCTCGAGCCGTTGCTCGGCGGCGCTCGCGCGCGCCTCCGCCTCCGTGACCTCGACGCGCGCCCGCTGCGCGTCGACGCGCTCCGCGGCGGCCGCCGGCGCGGGCGCGTGCAGGCCCGCCGCGAGGCGCGCCGCGACCGCCGACATCTCCTCGGCCGTGCGCCGCGTGAGGCTCATCACCGATTCGTCGGCGTCGGCCAGCGCGCGGCGCAGCTTGGCGAGCTCGGTGTCGAGCGCGGCGCGATCCTCGGCGGCGCGACGCAGGCGTCCGCGGAGCTCCTCCATCTCCTCGCCCTGGGCGCGCGCGATGCGCGTCGCCGAGTCGGCCTTCACGGTCACGTCCTCGAGCTTGCGGCGCAGCTCGACGGCGCGCGACTCCGCTTCGTCGACGCGCGCGCGTCCCCGCCGCTCGGTCTCGTCGAGCCGCCGCTCGGCGGCGGCCAGGCGCGCCGAGCCGCCGCGCTCGTCGCCCTCGGCGACAGCCGCCAGCTTCGCCTCGATGGGCGCGAACGGAACCTGGACGAGCGCATAGCCGAGATCCCCGACGCGCTCGCTCCCGGCGACGGCGACGTAGGCGCCGGGAGGCTCGACGCCGCCCTCGACGAGGCGTGAATCGACGCGCAACCCCTCGCCGTTCGCCTCGAACTCGACGACGCCGAAGGCCGCGAACGGCGTGACGCCGAACATCTGCAGGGCCGGGAAGTGCGGCAAGAGCGCGTCCGAAAGCTCGTAATAGCCGACGCCGCCGCCCGCAGAACCGACCCCGCGATCAGCGCTCGACGCGACGAGCACGAGGCGCCCCCCCGGGGTCAGCAGGCGGGCCAGCGCGGGAATCGCCTCCGGTCGCCGCAGCACGGCCTCGGACTCCGGCACGACGACGACGTCGAAGGGCGCGCCCGCGACGACGTCGAGCAGGCTCGACGCCGCGTGAAAGGCCAGATGGGCGGCGCCGTGGCGCGCCCGTGCCTGCTCCACGAAGCCCGCGTCGGTGTCCACGCCGACCACCTCGGCCGCGCCAAGCGCCCGGAGCTGCGCGGCGCCCGCGCCCGCGCCCGTCCCGAGCTCGAGGACGCGACGTCCGACGAGCAACGGCTCGAGGTAGGAGTACACGGGCAGCCGCCGACTGAAGACTTCCTGAGCGCCAATTTCCGTCATGTTTTCGCGGGGACTATACCCCAGATGCCCGCCGGCAACGGCCGGCGTCTTGACTCTTCCCGCGACCGGCCGATACGTTGATCGTCCCACCCGCGCGTCTTCCCGACGCCTTGTCCCTCCGAGCAGGTCGTCCACTCCCACTCCGCATCCCGCCCCCCTCGACGTCGCGTCGCGTCGGCCCTCGCCGCGGCGCGCCACCCCTTCCATGCACTTCGCCGAGCTCAAACGAAAGTCGAACGAGGAGCTCCTCGAGCTCGCCGCGGAGCTGCGTCTCGACGGCGGCGCCGGCCTGCGGCGGCACGACCTCGTCCTCGCCCTCGTCAACGCGCACATGAACGGCGGGCGTGGCGAGGTGATCGGCGAGGGCGTGCTCGAGACGCTCCCCGACGGGTTCGGCTTCCTTCGCTCGCCGGACTCGAACTTCCTGCCGGGCCCCGACGACATCTACGTCTCTCCGTCGCAGATTCGGCGCTTCGACCTGCGCACGGGCGACACCGTCACGGGGCCCATCCGCGCGCCCAAGGAGTCCGAGCGTTACTTCGCGCTGCTCAAAGTCGACGCCGTCAACTTCGAGCCCCCCGACGCGCCGGCGGGACGCGCGACGTTCGACGACCTGACGCCGCTCTTCCCGAACCAGCGCCTCTTGCTCGAGCACGACCCGCGGAACCTGTCGACCCGCATCGTCGATCTCCTGTGCCCCATCGGCCGCGGCCAGCGTTGCCTCATCGTCTCGCCGCCCCGCGCCGGCAAGACGGTGCTGCTGCAGGACATGGCGCACGCCATCGCCGCCAACCACCCCGACGTCGCGCTGCAGGTCCTCCTCATCGACGAGCGCCCCGAGGAGGTGACGGACATGATCCGCTCGGTCAAGGGCGAGGTCGTGAGCTCGACCTTCGACGAGCCGGCGCCGCGCCACGTCCAGGTGGCCGAGATGGTGCTCGACAAAGCCAGGCGGCTCGTCGAGCAAAGGCGTGACGTCGTCATCCTGCTCGACTCGATCACGCGCCTCGCGCGCGCCTACAACGCCGTCGCGCCCGCCTCGGGGCGCGTCCTCTCGGGCGGCCTCGACGCGAACGCGCTGCACAAGCCGAAGCGCTTCTTCGGCGCCGCCCGCAACATCGAGGAGGGCGGCTCGCTCACGATCATCGCGACGGCGCTCGTCGACACGGGCTCGCGCATGGACGACGTCATCTTCGAGGAGTTCAAGGGCACGGGGAACGCCGAGATCCACCTCGACCGCAAGCTCATGGAGAAGCGCGTCTTCCCCTGCCTCGACGTCAACCGCTCGGGCACGCGCAAGGAGGAGCTGCTGCTGCCGGAGGCCACGCTCGGCCGGGTGTGGGTGCTGCGCCAGCTCCTGCACCCCCTGACGCCGCTCGACGCCATGGAGCTGCTCCGCGAGCGCCTCGGTAAGACCGCGAACAACCAGGAATTCCTCGACTCAATGTCCGCCTAGGCGCCCCCGCGGGCCCCGAGGGCTTGCGCCCGGAGGCTTCGTCCCCTATAAAGAGCGGCTTCCGAGGGTCAAGCACATGTCCAAAAAGGGAATTCACCCGGTCTACAAGGCGGTCACCATCTCCTGCGCGTGCGGGAACAAGGTGGAGACCTACTCGACGAGGCCGTCGTTCAGCGTTGAAATTTGCTCCGCCTGCCACCCGTTCTACACGGGCAAGCAGAAGTTCGTCGACGCCGCGGGTCGCATCGAGCGCTTCAACAAGAAGTACGCCGCGGGCCAGGGCGCCAAGGCCCCCAAAGCCGCGCCCGCGGGCGAATAGACCCCGGGCCGCGGGCCCTCCGGCCAGGTCGCCGCCGCCGTGCTTGACGAACTTCTCCTCCGGAAGCTCGCCGCCGTCGAGGCGCGCTACGACGAGCTGTCCGCCATGCTGGGCGACGCGACGGTGCTCGCGAACCGGCAGCAGATGCAGAAGCTGTCGAAGGAGCACGCCGACCTGCGCGAGCTCATCGAAAAGCTGCGCGAGCACCGCGAGATCGTGCGCCGCGCCGACGAGGCGCGCGAGCTGCAGAAGGATCCGGAGCTGCGCGAGATGGCGCACCAGGAAGAGAGCGAGCTCTCCTCCGAGCAGGAGAAGCTCGAGCAGCAGATGAAGCTGCTCCTCATGCCCAAGGATCCCAACGACGAGAAAAACATCCTCCTCGAGATCCGCGCCGGCACGGGCGGCGAGGAGGCGGCGCTGTTCGCCGCCGATCTCTTCCGCATGTACACGCGCTTCGCCGAGCGCCGCCGCTGGCAGGTCGAGATGCTGTCGAGCTCGAGCGCGTCTGCGGGCGGCCTGCGCGAGGTCATCCTGGGCGTCAACGGCAAGGACGCCTACTCGTTCCTCAAGTACGAGTCGGGCGTGCACCGCGTGCAGCGCGTGCCCGCCACCGAGGCGCAGGGCCGCATCCACACCTCGACGGCCACGGTGGCCGTCATGCCCGAGGTCGAGGACGTCGAGATCCACATCGACCCCAAGGATCTCAAGATCGACGTCATGCGCTCGGGCGGCCCCGGCGGCCAGTCGGTGAACACGACGGACTCGGCCGTGCGCATCCACCACATCCCGTCGGGCCTCATCGTCCATTGCCAGCAGGAGAAGTCGCAGCACAAGAACCGCGCGACGGCCATGAAGCTCCTGCGCGCGCGGCTCTTCGACATCGAGGAGGAGAAGCGCCAGACGGCCGAGCGCGACGCGCGACGCAGCCAGGTCGGCTCGGGCGACCGCTCCGAGAAGATCCGCACCTACAACTTCCCGCAGGACCGCGTCACTGACCACCGCATCGGGCTCACGAAGCACAACCTGCCCGGCATCATGGACGGCGACATCGAGGACATCATCAGCAGCCTGCGCGCCCACTTCCAGGCCGAGGCGCTCAAGAACAGCGCGCAACCCGACGACGCCCCCAGGGCGTGACCGCCGTGCGCATCGTCATCCTCGACAGCTTCGCGGCGGACCAGGGCGACCCGACGTACACGTGGGAGGGCCTGCGCGCGCTCGGCGAGCTCTCCGTGCACCCGAGGACCGACGAAGACCAGCTCATCGAGCGGGCGCGCGGCGCCACGGCGCTCCTCACGAACAAGGTCGAGCTGCGCGGCGAGCTCTTCGAGATGCTGCCCGAGATCCGCTACGTGGGCGTCCTCGCGACCGGGACCAACATCGTCGACGTCGAGGGCGCGCGCGCGCACGGCGTCGCCGTCACGAACGTGCCCGGCTACGCGACTGACGCCGTCGCGCAGCTCGTCTTCGCGCTCCTCCTCCGATTGACCCACGACGTCAGCGCACACGACCGCGCCGTGAAGGACGGACGCTGGGCAGCCTCGCCGGATTTCAGCCTGTTTTTGCAGCCCCTCATCGAGCTCGCGGGCAAGACCATGGCGGTCGTGGGCACGGGCAGCATCGGCGGCGCGGTGGCGCGCATCGCCGAGGCCTTCGGCATGCACGTCCTGCGCGCCGCCGTGCCCGGCGCGCCCCCGCGCCCCGGCGTCGAGCGCGTGCGCCTGCCCGACGCCCTCGCCGAGGCCGACGTCGTCTCGCTCCACTGCCCGCTCACGCCGCTCACGCGCGGAATGGTCGACGCGACCTTTCTGCGCGCCATGAAGCCCAAGGCCATCCTCATCAACACCGGGCGCGGTCCGCTCATCAACGAAGGCGACCTGCGCGCCGCGCTCGTGGCCGGCCGACTGGGCGGCGTCGGCCTCGACGTCCTCGGCAGCGAGCCGCCGCCCGCCGATCACCCTCTGCTCGACCCGCGCGCGCCGTGGGCCGCGCGCCTCGTCGTGACCCCGCACATCGGCTGGGGAACCATCGAGGCCCGCCGACGCCTCGAGCAAGCCGTGACGCGCAATCTCCAGGCCTTCATCGGCGGCGAGCGCCTCAACCGCGTCGACTGAGGGCTCGACCCGAGCGTCGTCGACGGCTTGCGCGCGACAAGAACGTAATGCATTTTTAATGTATGGCATTCACGACGATCAGCGTCCGAGACGACGTCGCGCGCAGACTCAAGGAAGCAAAAACCACCGGCGAGAGCTACAGCGACATGCTCGAACGCCTCCTAGACAACCAGCCCGCGGAGACCGTCGGGGAATGGCTCGGGTCGCTGGAGCCGCTCGAAGGCCGCGGTGTGTTTTCCGCCGAAGAACGGCGAAGGCTCAAGCACGACCAGCAGAACCCCCGCCGCTCACCTCGAAAGCGCCGTGCTGCTCCTTGATACGAGCGTCCTCATCGACCTCGAGCACGAGCTCTTCGAGCAACGCGTCGGCCGCATCAGGGCCCTCCTCGGTCGACGCCGCGGAGAAGATTTGGCCTGCGCGACGGTCACCGTTTGCGAGCTCGCGAGCGGCGCCAACGAGCATTCCACCCGGTTCCTTCTTCGGCGCCTGCGCAAGATCCCCCTCACCGAGGCAATCGCTCACAGGGCCGGCGTGCTCGATCGGGAAATGTCGCGTCTCGGGAAGCGACTCGGTGAGAGCGACAACTGGATCGCAGCGACCGCCCTCCACCTGTCGGCGACGTTGGTGTTCTCCGACGGAGACTTCGAGCGCGTTCCGAGACTGAAACGTCAGAGGGTCTCGTGAGGGCGCGGCTCACTCACCAAACAGCGTGACGACCACCGTGCGGCCGACGCCGTGATCGCGGTGCTCGCCGAGGTAAACGCCCTGCCAGGTCCCGAGGGCGAGCCGGCCGTCGCGGATGGGGACGCTCACCGACGCGCCCAGCAAGGACGCCTTGAGGTGAGCGGGCATGTCGTCCGAGCCCTCTGCCGTGTGGACGAAGTACGGCGCGTCCTCGGGGACGGCGCGGTCGAACCAGCGCGCCATGTCGGCGCGCACGTCAGGGTCGGCGTTCTCGTTGATCGTGAGAGAGGCCGAGGTGTGCCTCACGTAGATGTGAGCCACGCCGACACGGAAGCGCGCGAGCTCCGGCAGCGCCGCGACGATCTCCCCGGTGACGAGGTGGAAGCCGCGCGCCCGCGGCTTCAGTCGAATTTCGACTTGGTGCCAGGGCATCTCGTGTCTATCTGTTTAGCACGCGTTCGACGTGACGGACCTCACGAACCCACCCTTTGAAGTTGCGATTTTTCCCCCGGGCTCTTAAATGGCACTCGCTGTCGGTGCGTCGAAGGCACATTGCCCTGTCGGCAAACAAGGAGACCTCATGATCCGCGACTCGCGACTCACTCTCGGCGTCGGCATCGCGACGCTGCTCGTCCTCGGATCGGCGTCGGTCGCTCACGCGCAATACCAGTCGCCCCCGCCGGGCTACTACGCGCCTCCACCTGGTTACGGCTACCCGCCCCCTCCCCCGCCGCCGCCGCCGCGCGCCTACCGCTCCGGCCTCACGGTCGGCGTGGGCCTCGGCTTCGGCGGCACGTCCGCCAACAACTGCGGCGACTCGTGCGGCGCGGGCCTGGCGTACGAGCTTCACATCGGCGGGATGCTGAACCCGCAGCTGGCGCTGCTCTTCCAGATCTCGGGCGTCATGCACTCGATCCCCAACAGCAGCATCGACACCTACAACACGATGTACCTGGCGGCCGTGCAGTTCTTCCCCACGAACGCGCTGTGGCTCAAAGGCGGCATCGGCCTCGCGCACTACACGGAGACCGACGTCTTCACGGGCGATCAGGGCGACGACACGGGCAAGGCCATCATGGTCGCCGCGGGCTACGAGGTGTATCAGACCGGCCCCTTCGCGATCGATCTGCAGCTGCACCTCGGCGAGTCGTTCTACAGCGTCGCCAAGGATCACGGCACGCTGGCGTTCCTCGTCGGATTCGATTGGTACTGACGCGCGCTTCTTGAAGACGCGCGTCGGGCGCTGCTGCTAGGCTGGCGGCATGAACTACACGCAGCTCGGACGCACCGGAGTCAAGGTCAGCCGTCTCTGTCTCGGGACGATGAACTTCGGCCCCGAGACGGGCGAGGCGGAGTCGCACGCCATCATGGACCACGCGCTCGAGCTCGGGCTCAACTTCTTCGACACGGCCAACGTCTATGGCTGGAAGCTCGGCGAAGGCGTCACCGAGAAGATCATCGGACGGTGGCTGGCCCAGGGGGGCGGGCGGCGCGACAAGATCGTGCTCGCGACGAAGGTCTACGGCGAGATGGGCAAGTGGCCCAACGAGGGCCGCCTCTCGGCGCTGCACATTCGCCGCGCCTGCGACGAGAGCCTGCGCCGCCTTCAGACCGACCACATCGACCTCTACCAGATGCACCACGTCGATCGCGACACGCCTTTCGACGAGATCTGGCAGGCCATGGAGATCCTCGTCGCAGAGGGCAAGATCCTCTACGTGGGCTCGTCGAACTTCGCCGCCTGGCACCTCGCGCGCGCCTGCGAGCTCGCGACGCGCCGCCACTTCCTCGGCCTCGTCTCCGAGCAGAGCAAGTACAGCTTGGTCGAGCGCACCGTCGAGCTCGAGGTGATCCCGGCCTGCCAGGCCTACGGCCTCGGCCTCATCCCTTGGAGCCCGCTCGCCGGCGGCGCGCTGGCCCGCGCCGGCCGCAAGGACGCGAGCGGCGGTCGCCGCGCGGGAAAGTGGGCCCAGGACGCCGAGGCGCGCCACGGCGCCCAGCTCGAGACGTTCGGCAAGCTCTGCGCCGAGCTCGGCGAAGAGCCCGCCGACGTCGCGCTGGCCTGGCTGCTGGGCAACCCCGTCGTGACGGCGCCCATCATCGGCCCGCGCACGCGCGCGCAGCTCGACGGCGCGCTGCGCGCGCTCGAGCTCCGGCTCGACGCCGCCGTGCTCGCCAAGCTCGACGCGATCTTTCCCGGCCCCGGCAAGCCCGCGCCCGAAGCCTACGCCTGGTAGAGTGCCGCCCATGGCCTCGCAAGCTCCGGCGGCGACGAGCGCGCCCTGGCTCGTGGGCGTCGTGAGCCGGCCGGCCTCCGTCGAGGCCTTCGCGAGCACCGCCCCGGGCACGCGCCTCATCGATCTGCTGGAGGTGCGCGTCGATCTCTTCGACGCGCCCGAGGTCGCGTCGTGGGCCGCGGCCGGCGCGCGCGTCGAGGCGACGGGCACGCCCGTGCTCGTGACGGTCCGACTCGCCGCCGAGGGCGGCCGCTGGGCGCGTCCCGACGGCGAGCGCCTCGCGCTCTACCGCGAGGCCCTGACCTTCGCGTCCTGGGTCGACGTCGAAGCGGCGAGCCCCATCGCGCGCGACGTGACGGCGCTCGCGCGCGCGCGCGGCGCGACGAGCATCGTCTCGCACCACGACTTCCAGGGCACGCCGCCCCTCGGCGAGCTCGAGCGCCGCGTCGCGGCTTGCCGCGCCGCGGGCGGCGATCTGCCGAAGCTCGCGACGCAAGTGAACGGCGAGGCCGATCGCGACGCGCTCCTCGCGCTCGCGACCGCGCACGCGGGCCGCGCGTGCGTCATCGGCATGGGCGCGTCCGGCAGCGACCTGCGCACCCTGCTCCCCGCGCGTGGGTCGCGGCTCGCCTACGGCTACCTCGACACGGCCACGGCGCCGGGACAGGCCTCGGCCGTCGACATGCACGCGCGCCTACGCGCCGCCGTGCCCGCCTACGCCGCGCGGCGCGCCGGGCGGTGAGTGGTCCTGGCTGGACGCTCGCCGGACGCTAGGCCCTTTTCAAGTTGGCCAGAGGGAGGGGCGGGGGCGGTGCTATCGGCGGGCATGTCGTCTCGGTAAGGCGCGCGCAGGCGTGGGGCGTTCGTCGAGCGCGATGGCGCCACCGGCCCGACGCCAGCCGACCGTCGCCAGCCAGATTCTCGGCTACGCGACGGACGCTCCGTCATGCGGCGCCGGCACGGGCGTACGCCAACCGCCGAACCAAGGACCCGTGCTGCGCGGATCGACGCCCAGCGACGCCGGAGGTGTTTCCTGAAGTTCAGCAGGACGTAGACCAGGCCGCGTCGCGTCTCGGTGGGCGTGCGGAGGGCGCGGGCGTGATAGCGACTGCTCCACACGCGACCGCGCTCTCCGCGCGCCGGTCCGAGACTCCAAATTCACGAGCAGAAACCGACACCGGTATCCTGGAAGTTGGTACACGTGCCGCCCGAGCTGCACGTAGGCGCGGACGGATCGCAAGCTTCGAAATCGTTCTGGCACGAAGCTGCACAGTATCCCGTCGCCTCACCACCAAGGGCCGTGCGAACACAACAGAGCTGGCTAACTGGACAGTCGGATGCAGAAATGCAATTGAGGATGACGCCGTAGCACGTCGAAGCCGAGCGACAAGCTGTAGATCCAGGAGTTGTCTGAGTGTCGCAGCAGGCGGTGGTGCTTGAGGCTGTGCAAACGCCATGGGATGGCCCGCACCTGACCTTTGGTCCCGTGCAATTCCCTTGGCCATCACAAACGGGAAACACGTCTCTGTCGGGTATCGCACTTGCTGCTACATTGTGTGGACCCTGGAACGCGGCACCGCATGCCGATCGCGCTGGCTTTGGTGTGCAAGCGCCCGTCCCGGTGGTGCACGACTGATTGCAGTCGCCATTGCACGCCGTAGAGCAGCAGACGCCGTTCACGCAGAAGCCGAGCGTACAATCGGAAGGACTTGAGCAGGTCGAGCCGGTCTTGACCTTGAAGGCAGCGGTCACGCTGGCTGCGGCGGTCACATTGACGGAGCAACTTGCGCCTGCCGTCGTCGTGCAGCCCGTCCAGGAAGCGAAGACGCCGGTCGCCGAAGGGGACGCGGTGAGTTGGACGGTCATACCGTAGTTGACCAGCGCAGAGCACGCCGACCCGCAGGTGATGTCGATGCCGGCGGTAGTTGAGATGACGCTGCCGGTTCCAGACGGTCCGGAGATGCCGGCCGTCAGTAGGAAGCGCTGTAGCGTGAAGGTCGCCTGGACCATCGAACCGCCGGCGGCCACTGTGACCAAGCATGAGCTGCTGCCGCTGCATGGCGCGCCCCAGGTGACGGTCGTGCTGGTCGCGGGCATGGCAGTCAACATGATGGTCGTTCCAGGGGCCACCGATGCGGAGCACGCCGTGCCGCAGTTCAGAGAGCCGCCCCCGGCCCAGGTCGCAGTGACGGTGCCTGTACCGTTGCCTGCCTTGGCGATGACGAACGACGCGTCGTCTTGCACAAACGTCGCGGTCACCTGGGTCGCGCTGCTCACGTTCGCAACCGTGCACATCGTAGCGTTCACGGTCGAACAACCCGACCACTGCATCAGATGCCAGCCTGAGCTCGCGTTTGCTTGGAGGATCAGAGTCGCGCCGACGTCGAGTGGCGTCGTGCACGAGGCGTCGACACAGTTGACCCCGGAACCCGTGATGGTGCCCTGTCCTGTCCTCTGAAGCGTGACGGTGACCTTCGGGGGAGGCGGCGCGCCCCCGGTGCCCGACGCACCTCCGGTGCCCGGCGCGCCGCCTGTGCCTTGGCCTCCGGCGCCCGACGATCCCGCGGCGCCCGTACCCGCGCCGGCGTCCGAGCCGGCGCTCCCAGCCGTCGAGCTTCCAGCTCCCGCGCCGCCGTTGAGGGGTCTCGATCCACCGCTCCCGTTCGATCCTGATGTGCCCGCGATCCCCGGGGTGCCAGCCGCTCCGTGACCGCCCGTGCCGGCCGTTCCGTCTCCTCCCACGCTCGTGCAATGGTTGCTGACACACGCATAGCCCGTGGGGCAGTGGTCGGTTGGGGAACAGGGAAGCCCTTCCTTGATGTCGACGGAGTGACACGCGCCCAGCACGGCGACGGCCGCCAAAAACGTCGAACCGAACGCGGCACCGAAACCACAGTTAGACTTCATCAGAACGTTCCTCCCATGAGAGCCACTCCGCCACCGGGTGCCGGACCGAAAGACAAACCCACAACTGACGTTCCAGCGTCGGGTCGCCCGAGGAGATACATCGTTGCGCCCGCGGCGACCGCGACGCCGCCTCCGATCATAAGACCGATCCCTGCATGGTCGTAGGTTCGATAGTCGAGGTCGCTCGGGCTACCCTTGCCGCCGTTGATGCGATCGACTTTTGCGCCGGCGATTTGATAGAGGATCACGCCTGTGACGGCGATGCCGATGCCCACCGCAGCCGTCGTGATGCCCGCCACGCGCAAGCTATGGCCATCGTCCGTTGAGGTCGAGGGTTCGGGCGTCGGGCGCTCGGCGGCAACGGGCGCCGTCTTGTTCGGCTCCCGCCAAGCAGTGCCCGTCGCGGGCGCCGCGGGGGGTATTGCGGCCGCAGCGGCAAGATCAATCGTCATGCGGTCTCCCGCCTTGGTATCGACGACGCGCGTGACCGAGTTGCGCCCCGGTGCCTCGATTCGCAACGAACTCGATCCCGGCGCCAACCAGACCGTTCCGTCGACCGGCAACGTCTGCGACGAGCCACTTCCCACCGTGACGGTCGTTCCGGCCGACGCCCCGCTAATCTCGACCGAAGCCAGGTGGCTCCGGATGCCGACGCGCGTCTCTTCCAGAACCTTGCGATGCGCTTCGATCCACGGCTCGTGCGCGCTCAAGGCTTCGGACAGGTGTCGCTCGGCCTGCAGCGAGTTTCCCAAAGCCAGCTCGACGAGTCCCAGCTGGGCGGCGACACGTGGCGTGGGAGCGAGCTCGTAGGCGCGCCGCAGGTCTTTCTCGGCGCCCTCGTCGTCGCCCTTCCGGCGCAGCTGGACGCCGTGGTGGATGAGCGCATCGAAGTCTTCCTGCTCAGCCGCCCACCCGTTGGCGCGCGGCGACGTCGCAAAGACGACGACCGCAAAGAACAGTCTGCGAACCTTGGGAACCATGAGCCGACAATCTTTTCGGCCTCTATACCATGGCGCGGGCTGACGCCAGCAACCCGATGTGAAACGGCGTCGAACGTCGACTCAGAACGGCTAGTACCTGGTCACAGTGATATCGACCGGTTCACGCGGCGGGCCGTACCGCGGCGGTGGAGTTCGGGTGCGGGTAGGCCCGGCCCAGTTCAAGCTGATGGTCCCCACCGTCGACCTACCTCAGGTTCAACAGATCGAATTCACTGTGGCCAGGTACTAGAGATCGCCCCAGCCCATGCGGATGGCGAGCTGGCCCATGACGAGGCCCTTCTGCAGCCGATAGAAGTACTGGTAATCGACGCCGGCCGTGAGGAGGAAGGTCGTCCCGCCGATGCCCTCGCCGATGAGCTTGGTCCAGACCTGGCCGCCCGCGCGCACGTTCTCGAAGTCGTTCGGCCCCGAGACGCCCTTGTCCCAGGCCACCGGAAACACGAGGTTCAGCATGTCCGAGCCGAAACCGCCGTGGGACGGCGGCATGCCGGGGAACGTGTCGAAGCTGCGCACGCGGTACTGGAAGATGAACGTCGTGCGCACGCTCGAGAAGGCCTGCCCCGGCGACGAGTAGACGTTGCCGCCGAAGCCGTCCGACTCGCCGTAGGTCGTGTTGGTGGTCTCGTACGTCTCCTGGAGCGTCCAGTCGATCCAGTGTGGGCCCTCGAAGCGCAGGCCGCCGTAGAAGTCGCGCGCGAGCACCTCGTGCGTGCCCCACAGCTCGCCATCCTCCATGACGCCGCCGAAGACGTAGAGGCCGCGCGTGGGCGTGCGGTAGGTCGAGAGGCGCCCGTACTCGAACGTCGGCAGCACGAGCGGCTGGTAGATCCCGTACTCGAAGCTCGCGGCGCGGATGACCTTGCGCCGGAGCTGCTCGAGCGGCGGCGCGTCCGGCGTACCGACGGGGTTGTCGAGCATGGCCCACACGCCGTTGACGACCAGCTTGTCGGCGCCGAGGAAGCGAGAGAGGCTCGGCTTGAATTCGTACAGGTTCAGCGTCTCACGCCGGTTCGGGACGAAGAAGGTGCCGTCGGGGTTCGCGATGCGGATATTGTAAGGGTGGAACTCGACGATTCCGTCGCGCCAGACGCGCTGAACCGTCCCGGCGAGGCGAAGATCGAAGAGCGGATAGAGCGGGAACACGCGCTCGTAGCCGAGGCCGATCTGCTGGACCTGGATGTCGGAGAAGGCCGGCTGACCGGGGGAGCACGGCTCCTTCTGCGTTTGGACGATGCGGCACGCGTTCGTCGGGTTGTAGAAGTTGTAGATCTGGCTGTCCCATTGGTGCAGGTACGTGTGCAGGACGTCGAAGGTGCCGAGCGGGTTTTGGCGGATGCGCAGCTTGTTCTCGACCTGGAGCCGCAGCGGCGCGCGCGCGAGATCCCACTTCTGCCGCGCCCCGAGCTGCCCGAATTGAGTGCCGCCCTGGCGAATGTCGCTGTTGGCGAACTGCATCTCGCCCGTGAACTGGCGGTATTCGTTGTTGAAGAAGAAGTCGCGCGAGTCCTTCGCGACGCGAAGCTGCGAGCCGACCGACACGCCCGGCGCCCACAAGCCTCGCGAGCGCTGCGGATAGGCCTTGAACGGCAGGAGCGGAAAGCCGTCCATCTGGTAGAGGACCGTGAGGTCATGGCGGACCCAGTCCTCGACGATCGCGTGGTACTCCTTCCAGCGGCCGGCCTCCTTGATGGCCTCGAGCTTTCGGAGCGCGGCGTAGTAGTGCACCTCGGCCGGCTCGGCGACGGGGCGCCGCACGCCGCGGTGGCCCGTCCAGTACTGCGCCGCCCACAGCTCGAGGCCCGGCTCGACGGGATCGGCCTCGAGGGACCGCGCGTAATAGTCCCAGGCGTCGGCGTCGCCCACTCGCGCCTTGAGCTTCGCGATGACGCACAGCTTGATGGCGAGGACCGTGCCGGGCTGGCCCGCCTCGTCGAGCCAGTCGAGGCGCTGCGCGAGCTCGTGCCGCATCTCCGCGATCGTGCGGTTCTCCGTGGCGTACTGGTAGCGCCCGTAGCACTCGAAGGGGTTCAGCTCGGGGCCCGGGCTCGGCGGCGCGGGCGCGACGTCGTCGGCCGCGGCCCGCGCGACGGACGCGAGCGGCGGAGCGGCGAGGACCAGCACCGCCGCGATCGAGGTCGCTGCCGCCCGGGACAATCGGGTCGTCTTCACGGCGCCGGCGCTTCTTCGGTGTCCCAGACGATGTCGTCGAGATAGATGTGGACGGGCGGCGGGTCGACGAACATCGACGAGTGCTGGTCGACGTGACAGTCGACGTTGGGATCCGCGCATTTGACGACGTCGGTGGGATAGTGCATCGCCCAGGCGAAGGCCCCGATGAGGAAGGAGGCCTGGGCCGTGCCGGTCATGAAATTAGTTTCATCGCCCGTGCAGTTGCGCCCTTTGTTGGGGTCGTTCGGGTCCTGGCATCCGGCGCCCTTCTGGAAGTCCGACAGGGGGATGTGGAACTGTCGCATCTCGCCCGTGATGCCCTTGGGATCGCCGACGTTCCAGCCGGTGCTCGTGATGACGCCGTCGACGTAATCCTTCTCGCCCTCGCTGACGTAACGGCCCTTGGGATCGATGCCGCCCGCTTGTCCCACGAACGGCACACTGTTCTGCCCGACGGTGTAAGGCGAAGGCCCGTCGACGGCCGCCCAGAAGCTGATCTGTTTGAATTTCGAGATGTCGATGGCGCGCCCCCGCGTGCTCCCCCACGAGTTGGCGGGGAAAACCCAGAAGACCCCAGCCCAGGGATCGGTGTCGACGTCGTTGGGCCAGTAGGTGAACGCGTAGCAGTTGCCGCGTTTGAGACCGACGCGGGGTCTACAGCCTTCGTTGGCCGCGCCGACGAGCTTCCCGAAGTACTCGCCATCGCCCATGTAGCCGCTCGGCGCGAAAAAGTCGCTCACGGCGAAGGTCGAATTCAAAGGCCCGGAAGGGAGGTCGGCGATCGACGGAAGACAGCCCGCCGCCAGGAGCGCCGCCGCGGCCATTCGCAGGGGCCATGCGCGGCAGAGTGCGTATCGCATGCTTCGAAGGTCCAAACGCAATCGTCGAAGAGAAGAAGGACGCGGGTGGCGCGGCCGCCGCCACCGTCCGCCCATCCGCCTACGGGTACGTCGTCTCGTTCGCGTTGTTCTGCGAAAAGGCGGTGTCGGCCGCCGGGAGGGTCTTCGGGTCGGCGACCGGATACATCGTCTCCTGGTCCCACTTGTAGAAACGCACGTACTCGTAGGTCGAGTGGAACGGGTAGACGTTCTTCGAGGTGTCGCCGAAGGTGACGGGACCGTCGCCGGCGAAGACCCACAGGTTCATCATGATCTTCGCCGAGATCGTCGGGACTCCCGGGGGCATGTTGGTGTTCGCGCGCAGCATTTGGCCGTCTACGTACCACGTCACCTTCGTTGGCAACCACTCGATGATGTACGTGTGCATGGCCTGGATCGAGAAGCTAGCTACCCCCGGAGGGGCCAGGTTGCCCGAGTCACCGCCTGGGTAACCCAAGGCGTTGTCGGCGTTGACGACGTTGTAGGCGACCTTGTTCTTGATGCTCGCCTCGAGCTCGTTGTCGAGCTCGCGCCACTGCTTCCACTTGGGCGTGCGGAAGGTGAACATGGTCGAGAGGAAGTTACCGTCGGCTCCCGTTCCGCCGTTCTCGACGGGCGCCTGGAACTTCACCTCGTAGCGACCGTAGCGATAATTGTTGTACTTGGTTCGGAACTCGCCGCTCAGCACGGAGCGCGCAGAGGCCGTGCCTGTCGTTTTGTTCTGATCGGGCTCGGCGTAGGAAACGCTCGGCGGAACGGATTGTTTGACCGCGGTGATGATCATCTGGCCATTCGCGAAGGTAATTTGACTCTTGTTGAAGCGCGCCTGGCCCTCGGGCGGGCCGCCGTCCGACCAGGTCCAGATCGGATCCTTGTCGAGATCGATGGGCTGGTCGAACTCCTCGGCGAGCGCGAGGTGAAAACCGGGGTACTTGTCGACCGCGCCCGTGTCGGCGTTGCAGTGACCGTTGACGCCCGTCGGGCAGCCCCCGGCGCCGGCGGTGCCCGTGGCGCCCGCCATTCCCGTGGCGCCCGCTGTGCCCGTCACGCCTGCCGCGCCCGTGGCGCCTGCCGCGCCGGTGGCGCCGGCCGCACCGGCGGCGCCCGCCGCGCCGGTGGCGCCGGCCGCACCCGTCGCACCCGCGGCGCCCGTCGCGCCGGCGGTCCCGGCGGTCGCGCCCGCCGTCCCCGAGGTGCTGCCGGCCGCGCCCGGGGCGCTTCCTGCGCTGCCCGGCGTGCCCGGGTCAGTCGGCGGGGTCGAACAACCCGAGACCATCGCGACCATCGCCGTCGCGAGACCCATCATTGCCACGTGCGTGCTTAGTCTCATCGTTCGTGGTGCCCTTTCTTCGCGTGATCTTCGACTCCGCGTCGGGGTCGGTTTCGCGCGGAGGATACGATAAGGATACCGGCTGACGTTGCATCGGCGCTAGCCGTCATGCAATGGTCCGTTGAGCCGCTTCCCGCATTCTCCGCACCAATGATGTCCTCGCGACTTCGCCCGATGACGCTTCCCGCCGTCATCCTCCTCGGAGTTTGTTTTTTTGCCTGTGGGCCGGCGCGCCTCGCGCCGCGGCCCATTCCCCCTGCCCCCGCAGCTCCTTCCCGCAAGGTCGGCAAGGGCTTCGTCGTGACGGAGCGGCCCGCAGGCATCATCGTGGGCGCCAACGACAAACGCGAGCCAGTCAAGCCCAAGGTCACGCAGGACTTCAAGGGCCTGCCCACGTCGAACGACTGGTGGTCCTCCCTCATCTGGCAGTTCGACCCGCAGGAACCCCACTCGTACGAGATGTTCCCGCACCCGTTCACGCTGCGGGCGCGCGGCGACGGACTGGCCGTCGGCTACTCGGACAAGGCCGTCATCAAGGGGCGGCAGTACATGTTCCCCTATGAGCGCGACCTCGTCGTGGGCCTGCGCGGCCTCGCCTCCCCCGACACGCGCGTCGCGAGCTATTCTGACTGGGCCGTGACGGCCGACTGGCGCGGCGACGGGCAGAGGCTGCGCGCGACCTTCGGTCATGGCATGCCCTTCATCTATTTCGAGCGCAAGGGTACGGCGCCCGTGACGATCACGACGAGCGACGGCGCCGAGCCTTGGTCGGAGGCCGGCGGCGCCGTGGGCGTGACCGTCGGCGGTCACCACTACGCCTTCTTCGCGCCGACGAGCGCGACGTGGACGCGCAAGGGCGACACCTGGACGTCGTCGCTCGACGGCAAGGACTACTTCTCGGTGGCCGTGCTGCCCGACCGCAAGCCCGAGACGCTCAAGCTCTTCCGCGAGCACGCCTACGCCTTCGTCACCGACACGCGCGTCTCGTGGTCGTACGACGAGAAGAAGGCCGAGCTCACGACGCGCTTCGCCGTCCAGACGACGCTCAAGGACGGCGCCAAGGGCCTGTCGGCGGCGCCGCTGCTCGCGCTCTACCGCCATCAGTGGTTGCACACCGCGGACAAGCTCCTGCCGTACGAGTACGCGAGCCCGCGCGGCGCCATGAAGGTCCTCGCGGGCGCGGCCTTCGAGACGAAGCTGTCCTTCGGCGGCGTGCTGCCCGTCGTGCCCGTCGTCGAGAGCGCCGACCGCGCGCGGCTCGAGACGTACGTGCGCCAGGTGGCGTGGGCGCCCGACCTGTTCCCGCCGGGCCTGTCGCCCAAGCCCGAGCGCGACACTTATTGGATCGGCAAGTCGCTCGGGCGCGTCGCGACGGTGATGCAGCTGGCCGACGCCATCGGCGACAAGGACGACCACGCCCTCATGCTGCGCGCACTCGAGAACGAGCTGCAGGACTGGTTCGACGGGCAGGCGCCCAAGCTCTTCTACTATGACAAGACCTGGGCCACCGTCATCGGCGTCCCCACGAGCTACGACTCGGACTCCGCGCTCAACGACCATCACTTTCACTACGGCTATTTCCTGCAGGCGGCGGCCGCCATCGCCCGCTACGACGTGGCCTGGGCCAAGCGCTGGGCGCCGTTCGTCGAGCTCATCGCGCGCGACGCCGCCAACCCGCGCCGCGACGACGGACAGCTCCCGTTCCTGCGCTACATGGACCCCTACGCGGGCCACGGGTGGGCGAACGGGCCCGCGCAATACCATGACGGCAACAACGAGGAGTCCTCATCCGAGGACATGAACTTCTCGACGGGGCTCATCCTGTGGGGCGCCGCCACGGGCAACCAGGAGCTGCGCGACGAGGGCATCTTCCTCTACGCGAACACGCTCGAGGCCATCGAGCAATACTGGTTCGACGCCGACCGCGCCGTCTTCCCCAAGGGGTTCGACGAGCCGTGCCTGGGAATCCTGTGGGGCGCGGGCGGCAAGTACGACACCTGGTGGGACTCGAACCCCATCATGATCCACGGCATCAACTACCTGCCGTTCCAGGGCGGGTCGCTCTACCTCGGGCGCCGGCCCGCGCTCGTCAAGCGCGAGTACGACGCCATCATGGAGCGCGCGCGCGGCAAGGTCTTCACGTGGCGCGACTACATGCTCATGTACGAGGCGCTCGCCGACGGGAAGAAGGCGGCGGCCGAGCTCGACGCCGACACCTACCTCGAGCCGGAGTTCGGCGACTCGCGCGCGCTCACGTACGCCTGGGTGCGCGCGCTCGCCGAGCTCGGGCGCGTCGAGGCGACGGTCACGGCCGACGCGCCGACCACCGCCGTGTTTCATAAGAAGGGCGCGCGCAGCTACGTCGCCTACAACCCCACGCTCGCCCCGCTCACGGTGACCTTCTCCGACGGCTTCAAGCTCGACGTCCCCCCCAAGCAGCTCGCCCAGAAGACCGCCGAGCGGTCGAACTAGGGGCGACTAAATCGGCCGGCAGGCGTCGAGGACGGGCGAGCCGATGAGCTTGCCGCGGCCCGTGCAGCGCAGGGACACGACCTGGCCGCGGACGGGGATCGAGCGCCCGCTGTCGTCGTGGCTCACGATCGTCGCGCGCACCGTCTCGAGGGCATCGCCCGTCGCGAGGCGCAGCATGACGTCCCCGTCATAAGTGCGGCGCACGTCAGCGACGGTTCCCGTGACGGCGACGTTCTTGTTCTTGAAGCGGGCGTCGGCCTTGACGTCGTCGACGTTGTAGAGGGCCCAGAGCTCGGAGGCGGTGAGCGTCGTGTGGGTGGGGTCGCGGCCCGCGACGACGAACGGCGACCAGCTCTCGGCCGCGGCGACGGCGACGTGCGAGCGCCCGAGGCCGAACGGCAAGCGCTGGTTCACGGTCGCGACGGCGAAGAGCCCGAGGAGAAACAGCCCCGAGAGCGCCAGCATCACCCCGCGCGGGTCCAAGCGCTGCTTCTTGCCGCAGCGCCGGCAGACGAAAGCGCGCCGCGAGACGACCTTGGCGCAGCGGGCGCAGCGCCGGTGGCTGGTCCTTCGGTGAATCTTTTCGACGTCGGAGAGCGCGAGCGCGTCCACGGCTCTCCTCCTCGGCAGACCGCGCCGGAATCTTGACGCGAAAGGTCCGGCGCGGCCCACAGACACCTACCTCGAACGTCGGCGCGCGACGCGGCGTACAATCCGACACCTTGAAACGGGCGAGCGAAGGCACGAAGGGCGACGGCGACGATCTCGAGACGGCAGAGCAACGGCGGCTCCGCGCCGACGCGAGCCGCGAGCGCAACTGGAAGCGCTTCGGCCCGTACCTGGCCGAGCGGCAATGGGGCACGGTGCGCGAGGACTACTCGGAGAACGGCACGAGCTGGGACTATTTCCCGCACGACCACGCGCGCAGCCGCGCCTACCGCTGGGGCGAGGACGGCCTCTTCGGCTTCTGCGACCGCGAGGGGCGCCTCTGCTTCGCCCTCGCGCTGTGGAACGGCGCCGATCCCATCCTCAAGGAGCGCCTCTTCGGCCTGAACGGGCTCGAGGGCAACCACGCCGAGGACGTCAAGGAGGAGTACTTCTACCTGGACGCGACGCCGACCCACTCTTACGGCAAGGGGCTCTACAAGTACCCGCAGCGCGCCTTCCCCTACGACGCGCTCGTCAAGGAGAACGCGCGGCGCGGCCGCCTCGATCGTGAGTACGAGCTCGTCGACACGGGCGCCTTCGACGACGACCGCTACTTCGACGTCACGGTCGAGCACGCCAAGGCCTCGCCCGACGACATCCTCGTCGCGATCACGGTCGCCAACCGGGGGCCGCTGGCCGCGCCGCTCGTCGTGCTGCCGACGCTGTGGTTCCGCAACACCTGGTCGTGGGGCCGCGTCGGCGAGGGGTACTGGAAGGGCGCCGCGCTCGAGGCCGACGGCGCGTCCGCCGTCGTGGCGCGCCACCCGACGCTGGGCCCCTACCGGCTCGCCGTCGAGGCCGGGCCCGGCGGCGCGGCGCCCGAGCTGCTCTTCACGGAGAACGAGACCAACGCCGCGCGCCTCTTCGGCACGCCGAACGCCACACCCTTCGTCAAGGACGCTTTCCACGCCGCCATCGTCGAGGGCCGGGCCGACGCCGTGAACCCGGCGCGCCGGGGCACGAAGGCGGCGGCCGCCCATCGCCTCACGCTCGCCCCGGGCGCCGAGGCGCGCCTCCGGCTGCGGCTCACGGCCACGGGGGAGGTCCGCGCCGAGCCCTTCGCCGACTTCGACGCCACGCTGGCGCTCCGCCGCGCGGAGGCCGACGCCTTCTACGCGGCGCGCGCGCCCGCGCTCCCGGCGCCCGAACAGGCCATCGTCCGGCAGGCCTATGCGGGTCTGCTGTGGACGAAGCAGTTCTATCACTACGACGTGCAGACCTGGCTCGAGGGCGATCCCTCGTGCCCGCCGCCGCCGCCCGGGCGCAAGACGGGCCGCAACAGCGACTGGGTGCACCTTTACAACCGCGACGTCCTCTCGATGCCGGACAAGTGGGAGTACCCGTGGTTCGCGGCCTGGGACCTGGCGTTCCACATGCTGCCGTTCGCGCGGATCGATCCGAGCTTCGCGAAGGAGCAACTCGTGCTGCTGACGCGTGAGTGGTACATGCACCCGAACGGCCAGCTTCCCGCGTACGAGTGGGCCTTCGGTGACGTCAACCCGCCCGTCCACGCCTGGGCCGCTTGGCGCGTCTACAAGATCGCCGTCGACGAGCACGGGCACCGCGACCGGACGTTCCTGGCGCGCACGTTCCAGAAGCTGCTGCTGAACTTCACGTGGTGGGTCAACCGGAAGGACGCCGACGGCAAGAACCTATTCTCGGGCGGGTTCCTGGGCCTCGACAACATCGGGCTCTTCGATCGCTCGAAGCCGCTGCCCACGGGGGGGCACCTCGAGCAAGCCGACGGCACGGCTTGGATGGCGTTCTACTGCGCGACGATGCTGTCGATGGCGCTCGAGCTCGCGCGCACCGACGCCGCCTACGAAGACATGGCGTCGAAGTTCTTCGAGCACTTCATCCATATCGCCGACGCCATGAACGCGCTCGGCGAGGCGGGCCTCTGGGACGAGCAGGACGGCTTCTACTACGACGAGATCCACCTGGCGGACGACGGCGTCAAGCGCGAGATCCCGCTGCGCGTTCGGTCGATCGTGGGCCTTTTGCCCCTCATCGCCGTCGAGGTGCTCGAGCAGGCGACCATCGACCGCCTGCCGGCGTTCAAGAAGCGCATGGGCTGGTTCCTCGAGAACCGGCGCGACCTCATGGGCGGCGTCTCGTTCGGGACGGAGCAACACGGGCACGTGCTGCTGGCGCTGCCGTCACGCGAGCGGCTCGTGCGCGTGCTCAAATACATGCTCGACGAGAACGAGCTCCTCTCGCCCTTCGGCATCCGCTCGCTCTCGAAGGCGCACGCAACGCCCTACACGCTGTCGCTGGGCGGCCAAGAGTTCAGCATCGACTACGAGCCGGGCGAGTCGCACACGTGGCTCTTCGGCGGTAACTCGAACTGGCGCGGTCCCGTCTGGATGCCCGTGAACTACCTATTCGTCGAGGCGCTCCAGCGCTACCACCACTTCTACGGCGACGAGCTGCGCGTCGAGTGCCCGACCGGCTCGGGCACGTGGATGAACCTCGACGAGGTCGCGCGCGAGCTGTCGCGCCGGCTCGCCAGCCTCTTTCAGCCCGACGCCAACGGCGCGCGCCCGTGCCACGGAGGCGACGCGCGTTACGCCACCGACCCGCACTGGCGCGACCTCGTGCTCTTCCACGAATACTTCCACGCCGACACGGGCCGCGGCGTCGGCGCGACCCACCAGACCGGCTGGACCGCGCTCGTGATCCGCCTCCTCGAGGACCTGGCCCGCGCAAAGCCAGGCTCGCGGTCTCAAACCTAGCGGTCGTACAGCTAGCGGTCGTACAGCTAGCGGTCGTACAGAATGATGTCGTGGTACCGGGCCTCGACGGCGCCGGGGTTGTCGTAGAGGTGAGCCTTGTCGGCCGAGAACGACACCGAGTCGCCTGGCCCGAGGTCGTAGACCTCGCCGTCGACGCGCAGCTTGAGCTGCCCCGCGAGCACGATGACGAGCTCGCGCGTCCCGGGCGCGTGCGCTTCCGACGCGTGCGTCGCGTGCGCGGCGAGCCGCAGCTCGTAGACCTCGGCCCACGGGGCGGCGCCCGCGGGCGTGAGCGGACGGCTCTCCATCTTCCCGTCGGCCGACCGCAGCACCTGCGTCTCGACGCGCCGGAGCACGCCCACGGCCCCGCGCGTCTCGCCGATGAGCTCCGCGAAGGGGATGCCGAGGCCGACGGCGATCTTCCACAGCACGCCCACGGTGGGGTTGCCCTTCGAGGTCTCGATCTGCGACAGCGCCGCGCGGCTCACGCCCGACGCGACCGCCAGCTCGTCGAGCGACAGGTTCCGCGCCTTGCGCCGCCGCCGCAGGTTGTCACCCACGCGCCGCGCCACCTCGACGGCGCCGAGCTCGTCGCCCGGCGGCAGCGGCAGCGAGCGCGCAGGCGACGAGCGCTCGGCCTTGCGCTTCGTGTTCGTCGCCATGACGCGAACCGTATCATGAAGGCGTAGGCCCCGAGCGGGCGAGCCCGCCCGATGACCAGCGGCCCGTGAAGCGCAGGTGCAACGCCGCGGCGACGAGGCACGCCGCGAAGCAGCCGCTCCAGAGGGTGTGCGCGCCCCAGCGCGCGAGCACGAACGTGCCGAGCGTGGGCGCGATCATACTGGCCGAGCCCCAGGCCAGCTGGTAGGTGCCCTGGTACGCGCCGCGCCTCGAGGCGGGCGCGAAGTCGGCGACGAGCGCCGGCGTGGCCGTCGAGAAGCCGACCTCGCCGAGCGTCCACAGCACGCCTGACAGAACGTAGACGAGCGCGCCGCCCGCGAACGCCGTGGCGCCGAGGCCCAATCCGGTGAGCACGCAGCCGGCCGCGAGCCACTGGACGTGGCCGAGCCCGCGCACGTAGCGGAGCGCGAACGGCTGCGCGATCACGATGTAAAGACCGTTGAGGCCCAGCAGCCAGCCGATCTGCACCAGACCGAGCCCGTGCGCGCGCATGTCGAGCGGCAACGCCACGACGACCTGCGCGAACGCCACGAGGAGCAGCACCTGGATCGCGACGAACCTCACGAACGGCGCGTCGCGCAGCGGCGAGAGCGGGCTGCCGTCACCCCGCCCCGCCGTCATGCCCGCGGCCGCCACAGGTCTCGTCTCGGGCACGCCCACGAAGACGATGGCGCCGTAGGCGAACGTCGTGAGCGCGTCGATGACGAACAAGAGCGAGAAGTGACGCTCCGCGAGCGCGCCGCCGAACACCGACGCGCCCGCGAAGCCGAGGTTGATGGCCCAGTACAGCAGGCCGTAGGCGCGCGCCCGGTCCTCGGGCGGCACGACGTCGGCCACGGCGGCCTGCAGCGGCGGGCGGCAGGCGTCGGTGAAGAGCCCGAGGCAGGGCGCGAGCGCGACGATGGCGGTCGTCGAGCGCGCGAAGCCGAGCGCGAGCATGAGCGCGCCCGCGCCCGCCGTGCCCGCGAGCAACGTCGCGCGGCGACCCACGCGATCGGCGAGCGCGCCGGCGATGGGCCCCGCGAACAGGCCACCCGCCGCGTAGAGGCTGATGACGAGCCCCGCGACCGCGGCCGAGAGCCCGCGCTCGCGCGTGAGGTAGATGCCGAGCAGGAAGAAGATCGTGCCGCCCAGCCGGTTGAGCAGCATCCCGCTCCACAACATCCAATACGTGCGCGACAAGCCGAGCGCGCCGATCCGATCGACGCGGGGGCGGCGCCCGGTGTCGTTCGCGGGCGCGACGTCGGGACCGAGCTCGAGCCGCGTCGGCGTCGCGCCGGTCGTTCCATTGCCATTGGGGAGGTTGCTCTGGCTCATCGTCGTCTCCGGAGGGAAGACCGAAGACCGAGAGCCACCCTGAGCGACCCGCGGCCTTCAGCCGGGGTCGTCTCGTCGTCGTTCGTTCAGACGCGCGTGACCCAGGCCCGGCTGTCCTTACGGACGGCCGACCACATGGGGTACGTACGGTGAACGAGCTTCGACACGGGAAGACCAGACTACGCCCGCCGGCAAAATTGCGCAACGGGCGCGCGGACGTCAGGCGGCGCGCAGGCGCTCGAGCACGGCCGGGTGCGCCCGCACGTCGAAGATGACGGCGTCGTCCTCGTAACGCTCGCCCAGCACCTCGCACGACGCGAAGATCTCACCGCGCAGGTTCTGCCGATCGTACGGGATGCGCACCTCGCCGCTCACGAGGCCGCGCGCGAAGAACCCGATGAGCCGCGCGCGCAGGGCCGCCACGTCTTGCGGCCGCCGCGCCGACATGACGACGGCGTCGGGCCAGCGCGCCGCGAGCGCGCGCGCCGCGGCGGCCTGCGCCTCCTCGTCGCCCACGCGGTCGATCTTGTTGAAGATCACGAGCCGGGGCAGCTCGCCCGCGCCGATCTCGGCGAGCACCTCGGTCGTGACCTCGAGCTGGCGCTCGAAGCCGGGGTCGGAGGCGTCGACGACGTGGGCGAGCAGGCCCGCCTCGAGCGCCTCGTCGAGCGTGCTCTTGAACGACGCCACGAGCCCGTGCGGCAGCTTGTCGATGAAGCCGACGGTGTCCGAGACGAGGATGCGCGGGCGCGCCTCGGGCGTGAGCGCGCGCACCGTCGTGTCGAGCGTCGCGAAGAGCTTGTCGGCCACGTAGACCTCGCTGCCGGTGAGCGCGCGCATGAGCGTGGACTTGCCGGCGTTCGTGTAGCCGACGAGCGCGACCCGGTTCATGTCCCGCCGCCGCGCGCGTTGCGTGTCCGCCTCGGCGGCCAGCGCCTCGAGCTCGCGCGCGAGCTCGGCGATGCGATCGCGAATCTTGCGCCGGTCGAGCTCGAGGTTGGATTCGCCGGCGCCCTTGCCGCCGATGCCGCCGCGCTGCCGGTCGCGGCCGGCGCCCGACTCGCGCAGCCGCGGCGCGAGGTACTGCAGCCGCACGATCTCCACCTGCGCCTTGGCGACGCGCGAGCGCGCGTGCCGGCGGAAGATCTCCAGGATGACCGCCGTCCGATCCATCACCTCGGCGCCCGTGGCCTTCTCGAGGTTGCGCGCCTGCGAGGGCGTGATGTCGTGATCGACGAGGACGATTTTGATGGGGTCCCTCGGCGCGCCCGCGACGGCCTCGGTCTCGTCCGGCCCGTCGGTCTCGTCGGCGTCGAGCGCGCCGTCGGCCGCTGCCTCGGCGGTCGCGTCGGCCTCGTCGTCCGCCTCGGCGCCGCCCTCGGCGGGCTCCGAGGCGCCGGTCAGCGCCCGCAGCTCCTTCAGCTTACCACTGCCCACGACCGTGCCGGCGTGGAAGGCGCGCCGCCGCTGCGTGATGGTGGCCGCGACGGTGAGGCCCAGCGTGCGCGCCAAGCGGTGCAACTCCGCGACCGACGATGCGAACGCGGCGTCGTCGACGTCGTGGAGATGGACGGCCAACAACACCGCTCGCAGGGGTCCGGAGTCCGAGTCAGGCGTGAGCGACATGAACGCGGCAGTATAGGTGACGCGCGCCGATACCGTCGGACCATGATCAATACGGGCCCGCAGGCACGTGGGCCCGGGCACACGGCCCTCGTCAGGTCGGCCTCGGCCGGAACCTCGACAGGACGGCCTCGAGCGCGAGGGCGAGACCGACGACGGCCGCGCAGCCGATGACGTTGAACCACAGGAAGCCGAGCCTCGTGCCGAGCCACACGGCCAGGACGACCGCCTCGGAGACGAACGCGGCGACGAAAACGGGCGTGGCGCGCACGCGGCGCACGAAGAAGGCCACGAGGAAGATGCCGAGGATCGTGCCGTAGAAGAGCGAGCCGAGGATGTTGACGGCCTGGATGAGGTTGTCGAGCATCGACGCCCCCACGGCGAAGACGACGGCGAGCACGCCCCACCCCGCCGTGAACAGCATCGCCGCCCGCAGGTAATGCCGATCGGTTTGCCCAGGCCGCCAGCCGCGCTTGTAGAAGTCCACGAGCGTGCATTGCCCCAGCGCCGAAAGCTCGCTGGCGGTCGACGACATGGCGGCGCAGAGGATCACGGCGAGCAGCAGGCCGATGAGGCCGCGCGGCAGGTTGTTCATGACGAACGTGATGAAGACGTAGTCGGCGTCGTTCGTCTCGGCCCGCGGCACGGCCTCGGCGAGCAGGCGTTTGGCGCGCGCGCGCACGTCGGCCGACTCGGCGGCGGCCGCCCGCACGCTCGTCTCGGCCGCGGTGATCGCCGCCGGGTCGCCGCCGTCGAGCGCCGCCTCGAGGCGCGAGACGGCCGTCTGCTTGCGCTCGACGCTGCGCTGGTGCTCGGACTCGAGGACGCCCATCTCGGCGGCCCGCGGCGTCGCGTAGACGCGCGCGAGCTCGGACTCGTTGAAGAACAGCGGCGCCGCGTGGAATTGATAGAAGACGAACACGAGCACGCCCACGAACAGGATGAGCGCCTGCATGGGGACCTTGAAGAGCCCGTTGAACAGCAAGCCCAGCCGGCTCTCCGTGATCGAGCGACCAGACAGGTAACGCTGCACCTGCGACTGGTCCGTGCCGAAGTAGGCCATCGCGAGGAAGAAGCCGCCCGTGAGCCCCGACCAGAAGGTGTAGCGGTTGCCGGGCGCGAACGAGAAGTCGATGACGTTCATCTTGCCGAAGACGCCCGCGATGCGAGCGGCTCGCCCGAAGGTGACGCCCGGCGGCAGGCGCAGCACGATGACGACCGCCGCGACGGCCATGCCACCGAGCATGACAACCATCTGATGCTTCTGCGTCTGGCTCACGGCCCGCGTGCCGCCCGCGACCGTGTAGAGCACGACGAGCGCGCCGATCGAGAGGCAGGTGCCGTTCAGCGACCAGCCCAGCACCTTCGAGAGGATGATCGCGGGCGCGTAGATCGTGATGCCCGCCGAGAGCCCGCGCTGCAGGAGAAAGAGCACCGCCGCCAGCTGGCGCGTCTTCAGATCGAAGCGGCCCTCGAGGTACTCGTAGGCCGTGTAGACGCGCAGGCGGTAGAAGCGCGGCACGAAGGCCACCGAGAGCACGATCATCGCGAGCGGCAGGCCGAAGTAGAACTGGACGAAGCGCATGCCGTCCTCGTAGGCCTGACCGGGCGTCGACAGGAATGTGATGGCGCTCGCCTGCGTCGCCATGACCGACAGGCCGATGGTCCGCCAGTCGTCGCGGTAGCCGCCGTGCAGGTAGCCCGCCATGTCGACGCGCGCCCGCGTCTTCCACAGGCCATAGCCGACGATGACCCCCAGCGTGCCGAAGAGGACGGCCCAGTCGAGGGCGCTCATGTCACCGATAGGCCGCCGTGAGCGCCGCGTAGAGGATCATCTGGACCGCGAGCGCGCCGAGGACGATGAGATAAATGCGGGGCCAGGTCGCGAACGGCGGCGCGTCGCCCAACTCGGGCCGCGCGGCCTGGTCGGCCTCCGGTCCGGCAGCCACGTCAGGGGCCATGGTGGGACGCGCCTCCCGCGAGGAGGTTCGCGAACAGGCGGTAGGCGCCCGGCACGCCCGCGGGGAGCTGCCGGAAGAACGCCAGGCCGGTGTAGATGAAGGTCCCCTTGCCGTGGCGCGCCCAGAGCAGCCCGCCCGCGAGCGCGTGCTCGTCGGGGTCGTGCATCGAGAGCACCGTCTGGTAGCGCGCGTCCCAGGTCTCGGCGAAGTAGAGCCCGCGTTCCTGGATCCAGCCCTCGAAGTCGCGCGCCGTGAGCGCGTTTGGCGTCGTGAGCGCGGGGTGGGTCACGCTCTCGAAGGTCACGGCGGCCGTCTCGTCGGTGACGCGGTCGTGACCGATCGCGAACGGCCATGGGCCGAGTGGCTCGGTGAGCGGCGCGAGGCGGTTGTTGGTGTTGTACTGGACGACGAGCGTCCCGCCGCCCTCGACGTAGGCCATGAGCGCGGCGTGAGCGGCGCGCAGCCGCTCGCTCGTGTTGAAGGCGCGCACGCCCGTGACGACGGCGTCGAAGCGCGCGAGCGAGGCCGCCCCGAGCGCGCTGTCGTCGAGGAGCGTGACCTCGTACCCGACGCGCCGGAGGCTGGCGGGCACCTCGTCGCCCGGCCCGGGGACGTAGCCGATGCGCGCGCCGCCCTTCGCGAGCTGAACGGGCACGAGGCGCACGTCGGCGTCGGCGAGCCAGGTCTGGATCGGGATGTGAGCGTGGTCGATCGTGACGACGCCGCGCCCGTAAAACGTGCCGCCCACCTCGGCGACGACGCGGAGCACGCCGGGCGCGGCAGCGCCCTTCGTGGCCGCGCTCTTCGTGGCCGCGCGCACGCGGAACGTCAGCGTGACCTCGGCGCCCTGGCGCGGCAGCGAGAACGAGGCGGTGGGCGGCTCGACGATCCAGCCCGCGGGCGGCGCCGGCCGCACGACGCCGGCGACGCCGGGCGCGCCGCCCACCAGGCGGACGATGAGCGCGCGCGACCCCGCGTCGGGGAACATGAGGACGCTCGCGTCGGGGCGTACCGACACGAGCGGCGTGACCGTCACGGGACGATGGCGCTCACCCATGACGGGGTCGGTCCACTTGTAGTGCACGGCGCGCACGACCGTGAAGGTCCGGCCCGCGATCGTGAGCCCGAAGGCCACGCGCAGCGCGGGCTCGTTCTCGGGCGCGCCGACGAGCCTGGCGTCGGCGACGCGATAGAGCCCAGCCTCGGGCGGCGCCTCGAGCCAGTACGGCGTCGTCGCGGGCTCCGTGACAGGCACGCGGATCGTGCGCTTGACCTCGAGCGCCGCGCCGGCGGCGTCGGCGGTGGGCGCCGCGACGAGCTTGCCGACCGGGACGGCGGCGGACTCGAAGGGAAAGCGCAGGTCGTCGAGCGTGGCCTTGACGGGCGCGCGATCGATGACGCTCGCCGTGACCTCGAGCTCGTGGCCGGGCGCGACCTCCGGGGCCGCGGCCGTCGCCTCGACGAATAGACCCGCGCACGCGAGGACGAGGTCGGCGACCTCCCGCTTCTTCTGCGCGCGGGTCGACGTGTCGGGCGCGGCGTCGAGCGCCCGATCGAGCGCGAGCAACGCGGGGATAGACGCGTAGGGCTTGGTGGCGTCGAAGGCGCGGGCGGCCTTGTCCGTGAGGCCGCGCAGGATCCCGGCCGCCTTCGAGGGAAAGCGATCCCACGTGAGCGCGAGGCCCGCGAACAGCGTAGCCGGGCCGGGCTTGTTCTTCTTCCCGGCCGTTGCCGCCGCCTCGTCGAGGACTTTGAAATACTCGACGATGGGACCGCGCGCGCGCGCGACGCCGAAGCCCTGGCTCTTGTGCATGCTGCGGCTGTCGGCCGCGAGCTCGCCCATCGAGACCCCGATCAGCGGGCTGAAGGCGCCGACGTCGAGCTTGATGAAGCCCGAGAGATCCTCGCCCGGCTTGAGGTTCCAGGACGACTTGTTCCAAAGCAGGCGACGCGCCTGCCACGGCTCCGTGCCGCCCTCGAGCTGTTCGGGATGGAACTTGGGATCGGCCGCCGCGCGAAAGGCCTCGACGGCGAGCATGGCCGAGGCCGTGTGGTGGCCGTGCGTGTCGCCGCGCTCGGGCGGGAAGCGCGTGATGATGACGTCGGGGCGAAAGCGCCGGATGACGGCCACGACGTCGGAGAGCACCGCCTCGCGGCCCCAGATGCGCAACGTCTCGTCCGGGCTCTTCGAGAACCCGAAGTCCCGCGCGCGCGTGAAGAACTGTTCGGCGCCGTCGATGCGCCGCGCGGCGAGCAGCTCCTGCGTGCGGATGAGCCCGAGCTCCGGGCCCTGCTCGGCGCCCACGAGGTTCTGTCCGCCGTCCCCGCGGGTCATCGAGAGATAGGCCGTGCGCACGAGGGCGACGTTCTCGAGGTACGCGAGGAGGTTCGTGTTCTCGTCGTCGGGGTGCGCGGCGACGTAGAGCACGCGGCCCACGACGCCGAGGCGTCGCAAGGCGAGCTGCACGCGCCCGGCGTCAGGCTCGGGGGGCGGGCCGGAGGCGGCAGCGGCGTGGGCGGGCAGGGTCATGCAGAGGGCAACCAGGAGCGACGACAGGGTGAATGTGCGCATGGGAATGGAACCGACGCTGCCGCAGTATAGTTGAGAGGTCCGGTGGGTCGAACGTTCTCAAGCTCCTATCTGGCGGGCGAGCCCGCCGCGCGCGCGTTCCTCACGCGCGACTTCCGCGAGCCCGCCGCGCGCCGCGAGGCCACGCGCGCGGCCGCCTCGCGCCGCACCAGCCCGGCGCTGCTCGGGGTCCTCGCGGCCCAGCAGGCCGCCCTGCCGCCGAGCGCCGCGCGCGACGCCAACCTGGGGGCGCTCGAGGGCGGCCAGACGGCCGTCGTCGCGACGGGCCAACAGGTCGGGCTCTTCCTGGGCCCGCTCTACTCCTTCTACAAGGCCGCCTCCGCCGTCGCCACGGCGCGCGCGCTCGAGGCCGAGACGGGTGTGCGCACGGTGCCGCTCTTCTGGCTGCAGACGGAGGATCACGACTTCGCGGAGATTGCCGCCTGCCGGGTCGCGACCCTAGACGACGGCGCGCCTCTGGCGCTGGCGCTCGCGCCAGAGGATGCAGCGATGGAGCGGGTGTCGCTCGCCCACCGCCGCCTCGGCCCCGAGATCACGGCGCTCGTCGAGACGCTCGCGGCGGCGCTCGGCCCCGGGGAGGCGCCCGCGGAGGTCGTCGCGCTCCTTGGGGCCCACTACGCGCCGGGCCAGTCGCCGGCCGCGGCCTTCGCGGGCGTCCTCGCGACGATCTTCGCCGACGAGGGGCTGCTGATCCTCGACCCGCGCGTCGCGCCCGTGGCCGCGCTGGCCGCCCCGCTCTACCGGCGCGCCCTCGACGACGCCGCCGCGATCGAGGCCAGCCTGCGCGCGCGCGGGGCCGCGCTCGCCGCGGCCGGGCTCTACGAGCAGATCCCGATCCGCGCGGGCTGCTCGCTGCTGTTCTTTCACCGGCGCGAGGCCAAGGGCCCGCGCTTCCGGCTGCAGCGCGAGGACGCGAGCTGGACTCTCACGGGCGCCGGCGAGTCCGTGGAGGACGCCGAGCTGCGCGGCTTCCTCGACCACGATCCCTTGCGGCTCTCGACGTCGGCGCTCATGCGGCCCATCGTGCAGGACGCGCTGTTGCCGACCGCCGCCTACGTGGGCGGCCCCGCCGAAGTCAGCTACTTCGCGCAGCTCGAGCCGGTCTACGAAGTCTTCGGCTTGCCGCCGCCGCTCGTGGTTCCGCGCGCGCGCTTTCGCGTCCTCGACGCGCCGACGCGGCGGCGTCTCGAGCAGCTCGGGCTCTCGTCCGACGACGCCGCCCGTCCGCGCGCCGAGCTCCTCGCGCGCCTGGGCGCCGGAGCGGCCGTCGCGGGACCTGACCCGGACGCGCTCCGGCGCCTGGTCTCCGAGCGCATCACGCCCGCCGTCGCCGACCTCACGCGGGCCGCGCTGGCCGCGGACGCGCGACTCGACCGCCCGGCGGCGCGCACGCGCGCCAGCGTCGAGCGGGCGCTCGAACGCTTCATCGGGCGCTACGCGCACGCGCGACAAGAGCGCGACGAGGTCGTGACGACCCGCATCGACAAGCTCCAGCGCGCGCTCGTCCCCGCGGGCGTCCCCCAGGAGCGCTACTACGGATGGCCGTCGCTCGCGGCTCGCGTCGGCCCGGCGACGCTCAAGCGCCTCGTCCTCGAGCGCCTCGCCGCCGACCCGTTCTCGACGACGCTCCAGGAGCTGCGCGCGTGACGCCGCGGCTCTCGGTCGGCGTCGCGTGCTTCTCGACGTTCGGGGGCAGCGGCGTCGTCGCCGCAGAGGTCGCGACGTCGCTCGCGCGCCGCGGTCACCGCCTGCACGTCTTCAGCGACGCGCCGCCGGGCCGTCTCGACCGCAGCCACCAGGGCGTCACCTTCCACCGCGTCGAGGCGCCCGCCTACCCGCAGCTCGGCCACGATCTCTACACGCTGGCGCTCGCCTCCAAGATCATCGACGTCGCGCGCCGCGAGGGTCTCGACGTCGTCCACGCACACTACGCGCTCCCCCACGCCGTGAGCGCGGAGCTGGCTCGCCAGGTGCTGGACGCCGAGCGCCCGGCGTTCGCCCCGCGCGTCGTGACGACCTTGCACGGGACCGACACGACGCTCGTCGGCATCGACCCGACGTTCCTGCCGCTCACGCGCTTCTCGGTGCTCGGGAGCGACGCCGTGACGGTGCCCTCGCTCTGGCTCGCCGAGGTCACGCGCCGCAATCTCGACCTGCCGCCCGCCCTCCCGATCGACGTCGTCCCGAACTTCGTCGACACCGACCGCTTCGCGCCCATAGGCGGCCCGCCCGCGGCGCCGCCCGTGATCGTCCACGTCTCGAACTTCCGCGCGCTCAAGCGCGTCAGCGACGTCGTGCGCGTGTTCGCGATCGTGCGTGCCAGCCGTCTCGCGCGTCTGCGCCTCGTCGGCGACGGCCCCGACCGCGCGGCCGCCGAGGCGCTCGCCCGCACGCTCGGCGTCGCAGGCGACGTCGAGCTCGTGGGCGAACGCGTCGACCTGCCCGCGATGCTCACGGACGCCGCAGTCTTCCTCCTGCCGAGCGAGACCGAGAGCTTCGGCCTCGCCGCGCTCGAGGCCCTCTCCTGCGGCGTGCCCGTGGTCGCGTCGCGAGTGGGCGGCCTGCCCGAGGTCGTGCCCGACGGCGAGGTGGGCTACCTGCACGCCGTTGGCGACTGCGCGGGCATGGCGGCGTCGACGCTGCGGCTCCTCGACGATCCCGCCCTGCGCGCGCGCCTCGGACGCGCCGCGCGCGCGCACGCCGAGGCTCATTTTCGCGGCGCGCCCGTCGTCGATCGGTACGAGTCGATCTACGCGCGCGTCCTGGCGGCGCCCCGGCGCTCTATTTGACCTTCTTCTTCCAGTCGACGAGCCCCTTCTTGACGTCGGGCTCGAGGAAGAAGTTGCCGTTCTTGGCGCCGAGCGCCTCCGCCTTCTCGGCCGTGGCGACAGCGTCCTTGTAGCCGCCCTTGGCGGCCAGCAGCTGCGCCTTGATCCAGTCGTTGAACCAGTCCTCCTTGAGCGAGAGCGACTGGTCGACGTACTTGAGGCCCGCGTCGTAGTCCTTCTTCGTCTCGAGCATGTAGCGGGCGGCGTTCGCGTACACGCGCCAGCCGTTGTCGACGGCGCTCGTGACGTTGGCGAGGGCCTGCTGGGCCGTCGCGACGCCGATGGGGAGCGACAGGCGAAGCTTTTCCCACTCGAGATCGAGCGACGCCTTGTCGTCCGTCATGTTCGAGAAGATGAAGGCGAGGCGCTCGCGGAACGGCGCCGCCCCGGGCTTGACCTGCACGCGCAGAAGATCGAGGTCGGCCTTGTACTCGGTGGCGGTGCCGGGCTGGTCGGCCTTCTTGTTGAGGATGACGGTCCAGGCGCCCTTCGCGGGGATCGTGAAGAGCGCGTACGTCCCCGCGGGCACGGGCTTGTCGGCGAACGTCACGTCCTTGCTGAAGGTGATCTTCGTGGCCGAGTTGGCGCCCGTGCGCCACATCTTGCCGTAGGGGACGAGGCCGTCCCAGATCTTGCGGCCCTTGACCCCGGGACAGCTGTACTCGACGGTGACGTCGGTGAGGCCGACCTGCTGCGTGAGCTTCGCCGTGGGGCTCGGACGCGGCAGCTCGAGGTCGGCGCGGGCCGTCCTGGCGGCGGCGGGCAAGAGGAGCAGCGCCGAGAGCAGCGCCAGGGGGAGCGGGTTGCGGGAGGTCGTCTTCATGGCGGGCAAAGGTACG
>DASXOE010000173.1:0-49749 GCA_036494575.1 Polyangia bacterium
GTCGGCGCGGCGAACGCCATCGCGCGCGTCCGCCCGCGGCGCGTGATCTTCGTCGGGACTGCCGGCGTCTACCCGGGCGCGGCGCGCACGTTCACGATCGGCGCGGCGGCGGTGGCGGGCGAGCTCGGCCTCGTGTCGACGGCCACGCTGCGCGGCGACGCTTATCACCCCGCGCCGCTCGTCGCGACGGCGCAGGCGACGCCCGCGCTGCGCGACCGCCTCGCGCGCGCCGGCGCCGACGGCGCCGCGACGCCCGTCGCGCGCGTGGCCTGCCCGCTGGCCATCACGCACACCGCGGCGCTCGCGCGGCGCATCGCCGCGACGGGAGCCGCGCTCGAGAACCTCGAGGCCTTCGCGCTGGCGCGCGCCGCGAGCACGGCGCGCGTCCCCTTCGCCGTCGTCCTCGGCGTCTCGAACGTCGTCGGCCCGAAGGCGCATGCCGAGTGGCGCGCCAACCACCTCCGCGCCTCGCGCGCCGCCTGCCACCTCGTGTGGTCGCTGCTGCGGGCGCGCGCAGCCTGAGCCGCGCGCGCCCGCTCAGTCCGACCAGTCGGCCACGACGTCCGTGCCCACGAGCCCCGCGTGCCGCGCGCGCGCGAACAGGACGTCGACGGCGCGCCGCGCGTCGTCGGCGATCGCAGCCGTGTCGTGGTTCGCGTAAAGGTTGAGATAGTGATCAATAAGTTCTGGTTTCGACAGGGCTTCGTCGCCTCGATCCTCCGCGGCCAGAACGGCGATGATCTCCTCCCGGTTGGCGAGCGCCCAGGCGATGCTCGCGCGCAGCACGCGGGAGACGCGCGTCACTGTCCCAGGTCCGAGCGCGCGGCGGATGACGTTCACGCCGAGCGGCAGCGGCAGACCGGCCTCGGCCTGCCACCACTCGCCGAGGTCGACGACCTTGTGCAGCCCGCGCTGCGGGTAGAGCAGGCGGCCTTCGTGGATGAGCAGGGCCGCTTCGACCTCTCCGGCCTCGAGCGCCTCGAAGATGCGCGCGAACGGGAAGATCGGGATCTCTATGCCATCCGCGGCAGGTTGGATGAGCCGCAGGACGAGCCACGCCGTCGTGGAGGCGCCCGGGATGCCTACGCGCGCGCCCGCGAGCTCGCCCGGCGCCATGGGCCGCCGCGCGACGACGACGGGCCCGAAGCCCCGCCCCACGGACGCGCCGTGGGGCAAGAGCTGGTAGGCGCCCGCGAGCGCCGGGTACGCGCCCAGCGAGACGGCGACGATGTCGGCCGCGCCCTCGCCCGCCAAGGCGTTGAGCGCCGCCGTGTGGTCGCGCCGGTGCGTGAACGTCAAGCCCTCGGTGTCGATGCGCCCGTGCCGGAGCGCGTGGAACATGAACGCGTCGTCGGCGTCCACGGAATAGGCGAGCGAAATGGGGCGGTGGGTTGACATGCAGGAACAGTGTCGGAGTGTGTGGGACTCCCGGAGAGGATACTCCAACACCCCATTGACCCGGGGCCACCCGAGAGGCGATCCTCGGTCGTCCGTGAGTGCGCCCCTCCCTCGGCTGCTTGGTATGCTGCTCGTCGTCGGAGTGGTGACGTCAGCCGCGCGCGCGGCGCGCGCCGCGCCGCGCATCGAAGAGGTCGAGGACGCGCTCGGGCACGACCGGTCGTACAAAGTCCGGGTCGACGCCGCCCTCGTGCTCGGGCGCTTGCGCCAGACGCGGTCGATCCCGGCCCTGATCGGCGCCCTCAAGGACCCCAATCCTGCGGTGCGCGCCAGCGCAGCTGGCTCGCTCGGCCACATCGGGTCGCCCATCGCCAAGGACGCCGTCGCGAAGGCGCTCGGCGATCCGGCCCCGCTCGTGCGGCACAGCGCGAAGGAAGCCCTGCGGATGCTGGGCGGCGACGTCGACGTCGAGACGCCGCCCGCGCCCACGCTCGGCGCGCCCGCGATCCGCCCGCGCCCGGGGAGGAAGCTGTCGTTCGAGGTCAAGCCCATGGGCGATCAGACCCAGCACGCGGGCCAGGCGCTGCGCAGCCACATGCGCGACTTCATGCTCGCGCAGCTGCGCCCGTACGGCGACATCGCGCCGCCCGAGAATGGGGGCATGTACGCCGTCGACGGTGTCATCAAGGATCTCTCGACGAGCACGCGCAACAGCGACGTCGAGGTGACCTGCGCCGTGCAGCTCGTCCTGTCGCGCCAGCCGGGCGGAGGCGTCTTCTTGCTCACCTCCGGCGAAGCGACGATCCAGCGGCCCAAACACCTCTACCGGCCGCAGCAGAAGCCCAGCATGGAGCTCGAGGCGCTCGAGAACGCCCTGCGCAGCGCGAGCGAGGACCTGCTCAACCAGATCTCGCGCCAATGAACGCGGACGCCGAGCGGTGGCGCCCCCCGGGCGCGCAGAGCGGGCCGAGCGGGCCCTCGGTCGCGCAGAGCCCCGCGGCGAAGCCCGCGCGCAGCCGCCTCGACGCCATCGACTGGCTGCGCGGCCTGGCGGTCGTCTTGATGATCCAGACGCACCTCTACGACTCGTGGGCGAGCCCAGCGGCCAAGGCGTCGGCCGCCTACTGGTGGACGCGCTACCTCGGCGGCGTGCCGTCGCGCCTGTTCCTGCTGCTCGTGGGGGTATCGATGGCCATCGGGTTCGAGCGGCAGCTCGAGCGCGGCGTCGCGCGCGCCGCGATCGTGCGCGGCTCCGCGCGGCGCGGGCTCGAGATCCTGGGGCTCGCCTACCTCTTCCGGTTTCAGGAGTACGCGCTCGCCGGCTTCTGGGGTCCCGTGGGCGATCTGTTCCGCATCGACATCCTGAACTGCATCGGCGCGTCGATGATCCTGGTCGCCTTCGTCGCGGCGCCGCGGGCTGGGCGCCCGCAGTACGCCGTCGCGCTCGCGGCGGCTGCCGTGTTCGTGGGGCTGGGCGCCGTCATCGGCCCGGCGCGCTTCCCGACCTTCCTCCCCGTGACGCTGACGGCGTACGTCGGCGGCCAGCGGCCCATGTCCTGGTTCGGGCTCTTCCCGTGGGCGGCCTGGTCGTTCGTGGGCGTCGCCGTCGGCCACCTCTGGGTGCGCGCGAGCCGCGACCGGCGTCGCGAGACGATCGCGTACGCGCTCACGGGCGCCGCCGGGCTCGCGCTCATGGGGGCCGTGATCCTCGTGCGCAAGTGGAACCCGTACGTCATCCGCTACCCGAACGAGGTCGTCCAGCAGATGGGGCCGGGCACGTTCTTCTACCGGCTCGGGTTGAACTTCCTGTTCGCGTTCGTGGGCTACGCCGTGACGCGCACGCTCGGCGACCGCTTCTCGATCATGCGGCAGCTCGGGCGGACCTCCCTCCTCGTCTACTGGATCCACGTCGACCTGTGCTACGGCCTCATCTCGCGCTCCCTCCACCACCACCTCGACATGACGCAGGCCACGATCGGCTTCGTGCTCATGACGGGCGCGATGTTGCTCGTCTCGCTCGCGAAGACGACGTATTGGGATCCGTGGCGCCGGCGGCGGCCGCGCCGCGCCGCGCCTGCCGCCGACGCCCACGCCCGTGCGAGCCTCCCGTGACTTCGGCGAAGAGGATCTCGTGACCGAAACCGACGCCCGCGCGCACGCGCTCGAGATCTTCCTCGAGGTCGCCGCCCAGGTCGACGGCGCGGCGCTCGTGCGCGCCTCGGCGACGGGTGAGGCGATCGCGTCCGCCACGCACGTCTTGGCCGTCGGCAAGGTCGCGTTCCCCATGCTGGCGGGCGCCGCCGAGGCCGCGCGCGCGCCCGCGGGACGCGCGCCGCGCCCGACGCTCGCGATCGCGCCGGCGCCGCGCGTGCCGGCCCAGCTCCCGCCGGGCGTCCGCGTCTGTCCCGCAGATCACCCGCAGCCCACGGCGCGCAGCGTGGCGGCCGCCGAGGCCGCGCTCGCCTTCGTGCGGGCGCTCGCGCCGGCCGATCGCCTGCTCGTGCTGTTGTCGGGCGGCGCGTCCTCGCTGCTGTGCCTGCCCGCCGCCGGCCTCACGCTCGAGGACAAGCGCTCCGCGACGGGCGCGGTGTCGCGCGGCGGCGCGGCCATCGGCGCGCTCAACGCCGTCCGCAAGCACCTGTCGGCGATCAAGGGCGGGCGCCTCGCCCTCGAGTCGGGGGCGCCCGTCACCGTGCTCGCGCTCTCGGACGTCATCGGCGGCGAGCCCGCCACGATCGGCTCGGGGCCGTTCTCACCCGATCCGACCACCTACGCCGACGCCCTCGCGGCCGTGACGGCCGCGCAGGCGGAGCTCCCGCGCGCGGCGCGCCTGCACCTCGAGCGTGGCCTGCGCGGCGAGCTCGCGGAGACGCCCAAGCCGGGCGACGCGCGCCTCGCGCACGTCACGTGGACGGCCATCGCGGGCCCGGAGCGCGTGTCCGCCGAGGCCCGCCGCGCCGCGGAGGCGCGCGGCCTCCAGGTTGGCGTGCTCTCGCGCGACGTCGAGGACGACGTCGACGCGCTGGCCGCCGCCTACCTCGATCGGGCGCGGCACGAGGCCAGCGCGGGCGGCGCGCCGCGCGTCCTCGTCGGCAACGGCGAGCCGACGATCAAGGTCGGGCCCGACGCCGGCAAGGGCGGGCGCTCGACCCACCTCGCGCTCGCGATGGCGCGCGGGCTCGCGGCGCTGCCCGCCGACCTGCGGGGGCGCGTCGCGTTCCTCGCGGCGGGCACCGACGATCGAGACGGCGACACGCCGGTCTCGGGCGGCCTCGTCGACGGCACGACCTGGACGCGCATCGGCGCCGCGGGCGTCGACCCGGAGCGCGCCCTCGCGGGCTGGGACAGCTACACCGCGCTCGCGGCCGTGGGCGACACCGTGACCGGCCCGGGCACTTCGAACCTGCTGGACCTGCACCTGCTCGTCGTGACGTGAGCGGCGAAAAGCGCACGAACTTGCTCGACGGCCGCCGTCGCCTATAACGTTTCCGAGGTGAGACGTCGCGCCGTCGGAAAGGCCCTGGTCCTGGGGATGGCGCTCGCCTTCACGCTGGGCCAGGGCGGCGGCGAGCGCTCGGCGCGCGCGGCGATCCAGAAGGCCGCCAAGAAACGGGCCGCCAAGGGGCACAAACGACGCGGCCACGCGTTCCTCGAGCGGCACGTCGTCGCGACGCGGGGCGGGCTGCCCAACGTGCAAGCGCTGGGCGCGCTCGTCATCGACGAGACGGGCCGGGAGATCTACGCGCGCAACCCCGACAAGGAGCGGCCCATCGCCTCGATCTCGAAGCTCGCGGCGGTCCTCACGATCGCCGACAAGGGCCTCGAGCTCGACGGGCTTTCCACGATCGACAAGACGGATCTCGACGTCGCGAGGGGTGGCGCGCGCTCGCGCCTCTTCGACGGGATGACGCTCTCCAACCGCGACCTCCTGCACGCGGCGCTCATGGGCTCCGACAACCGCGCCATCCCGGCGCTCGGGCGGGCCGTCAAGCTCTCGCCGTCGCAGCTCACGGCGGCCATGAACGCGAAGGCGCGCGCGCTCGGCCTCAAGAACACGCGCTTCTTCGAGCCGACGGGCCTATCGGCGAACAACGTGTCGACGCCGCGCGAGACGATCAAGATGCTGCGCGCCCTCATGGACCACCCGATGCTCGGCCCCATCACGCAGCGCGTGGAGTACGACGCCCACCCCGTCGGCAAGGCGCCCATCAGGTACATCAACACGGACCACGCCGCCTCGCGCGGCAACATCCAGGTGCTCGCGGGCAAGACCGGCTACAACGACGTCGCGCGCTACTGCCTCGTCGTCGCCACGAGGGTGGACGGGCGCCTCTACTTCATGTCGTTCTTGTCGAACGAGGGCAAGCTCACGCGCTTCGGCGACGTGGCCCGCGTCGCCGACTGGCTCCTCGTCCATAAGCCGAAGGGACCGGTGGTCGCGTCCGTGGCCGCCGCGAAGGTCTCCGCGGGCAGCCTGCCCGCGACGGTTCCCGTTCCCGCGCTGCCCGCGACGGCGCCGGACCCCGCTGCGGCCGGGCCGGTGGCCGCTCCGCCCGCGCCGGCGGCGCCCGAGGCCACGGCCCCGCCGGTCGGCGTCGCCGCGCCCGAGCCGGCGCCCGGACCTGCCTCGCCCGCGGCGCCGTGACATGATAGCGGCATGCTGACGCTCGGCGAAGCCCGGCTCACCATGCTAAACGGCGGCAACTTCCGCCTCGACGGCGGCGCCATGCACGGGGTCGTGCCGAAGACGCTGTGGTCGAAGCTGGTCTCGTGCGACGCGAGCAACCGCTGCGAGTACACGACGCGGTGCCTGCTCGTCGAGGTCGGGGCGGGCGCGGACGCGCGGCGGATCCTGGTCGAGACAGGCAACGGCGACAAGTTCCCGGCCAAGCTCAAGGACATCTACGGCATCGAGCACGACCGCTCGATCGGCGACGCGCTCCGCGAGGTCGGCGTCGAGCCCGAGTCGATCGACACTGTCGTCATGACCCACATGCACTTCGACCACAGCGGCGGCACGACGCGCCGCACGGCCAGCGGCGAGCTCGAGCCCGTGTTCAAGCGCGCGAAGCACGTCGTGCAGAAGCTCGAGTGGGAGGACGCCACCCACCCGCACGAGCGCAACCGCGCGAGCTACCTCGGCGAGAACATCGGCCCGCTCGGCGAGGCGGGGTTGCTGCAAATCGTCGACGGCGAGACCGAGCTCGCGCCCGGCGTGCGCGTCGTCCCCACGCCCGGACACACGCGCGGCCACCAGTCGGTGCTCATCGGCGCCGACGAGCCGGGGGCTCCCAAAGCCCTCTTCCTGGGCGACGTCGTTCCCACGGCCGTGCACACGCGCCTGCCCTGGGTCATGGCCTACGACCTCGACCCGGCGCGCACCGTCGAGACCAAGCGCGCCCTCTTCCGCCGCGCCGTCGAGGAAAACTGGCTGCTGCTCTGGGGCCACGACCGCGACCACATGGGCGGCCGCCTCGGCGTCGACAAGGACGGCAACTTCGTCGTCCGCGAGCTCGTGACGATCTAGGTAGCGGAGGACACCAAGGTCATGAAAGGCACGGTCGTGGTGAAGGGGCCGGTTGCAGCGGCAGCGGCCCTTGCGGCGTCGGACCATTCGGGGGCGGCGTGATCTTCGACCTCTCCCTGAACGGCACGGGCGCGAGCGGCAGCATGGTGGGATCGAAGAGCTGACTGAGCCTTCGCGCGCGCGAATTCTTCAGCTCCCTGCCTCCCGAGTCGCTGGTCGGCCTTACTTCGAGCGCGACCCTGGAGCCTGCTCGAGCCATTCGACGTCCGCCAGATCCTGCAGGCGCCCCGCGGCCTTCTTGTTTCGAATCAGGTCCTCGCGAGAGATAACGGGGACCGTGACAGCTCCCAGGGTCGCTTGGACGCGCCCGCTCCATGCGTCCGCGAACTGCACGCCGTCGATCGCCGTGATGACGTCGATCCGCACCGGGGGTACACCGATCTGGAAGATCAAGCCGGGTTCCGAAAGATCGCCCTGGGACAACTCGTGAAGCGGAGCGCCGAAAGCAGCCAAGGCGTGGAGAACACGCGCCGCGTTCGCGGGCTCCGGCCGAACCCACACGTCGAGATCCTTCGTCGCGCGAACGTGTCCATGGGCGGCCAGGGCGTGCGCCCCCACGACCAGGTACTCAACGCCGTGGTCGTTGAATGTGGACAACAGCTCGCTGAAGTCTGGGTTCACCGGGATCCTTCTGGTTCCATGCGTAGCAGAGCTTGGTCAGCTCCCAGACCGCGCTCATCCGCTCTTCGATGGACGAGGTTCCCCAGTCGTCATCCAACGGGATTGCCTGCCCGGGACGCACAACACGCGCCGTGATGTGTCTGCGCGTCGACGCCACGCAATCATTTTACCATGATTGCGCCCGCGGCCCCGACGGCGCAGCCTGCGTGCGCGCGCCCCGCCGCTACGCGAGCACCGTGAATACGGGCACTCCGGGGTGACCGCGCGTCAGTCGTCGTTGGTCGGCTCGTGGTGCGACAGGATCGACTTCGTGCGCGCGAGGGGGTCGGGGAACGCCTCGATGTGGAAGTGGTTCTCGTGATCGCTGTTGTCGTCGGCCGTGATGATCTCGCGGAAGGCGCTGCTCACGCGCAGCGCGCAGGCGAGCTCGCGCAACGTGCGGCCTTCCGCGCGCTCGGGCGCGCCGACGCACGCGACCTGGTCGCGCGTGGCCCAATCGCCCACGCCGGTCTCGAAGTCGCGCTCGACGTCGAACACGCGACCGTCGGCGGTCCCGAACTGGTGGACGTCGATGGCGAGGCCGTGCGCGTGCTCGGAGAGCTTCTTCGAGTGGCGCCGCGGCCGATACTCGTAAATGCCCGAGAAGAAGAGGTCGCGCACGCCGGCCATCTGGAAGACGCCCGCCGCGTCGAGCAGCGCGCGCCCGAGCTCGCAGTCCATGACGGGCATGACGGCGCCTTGCTTGCGCTCGAGGGTCACGAGGCGCAGCGGCCCGAGATTGCCACCGACGAGGCGAACGGGCGTCCGCACGCCCTTCGTGGGCCACTCGACGAAGTCGACGCCGCGCTCGCGCAGGCTCGCGAGGCACGTCTTGCTGGGCGCGTTCGCGTCGCCCTCTGCCGCCGGCGGAGGCGGGCCGAAGTCGCCGCCCGCCGCGCGCGCGACGCCGAAGCCGAGCAGGAGCACGGCGGCGCACCCTGGGAGCGCCACCGACAGCTGCGCATTCTTCGGCATGGCGTTGCCTGTATCTTAGGTCGGCCATGCCGGAGATCCAGATTCCGACGCCGTCGGACTTCGCCTTCGACCGCACGGTGCGCAGCCACGGCTGGTTCGATCTGCCGCCGTTCGTCTATGACCGGGAGGCCGGTACGTTGCGCTTCGCGTACCAAGCGGGCGGGGACATCGTGAGCGTCACGATGCGCGCGGCGGGACGCCGGGGCCTGGTCGCCTCGGTGTCCGCTCGGGGCGCGAAAGCCCAGAGGGCGGCCGCGGACGTCGTGCGCGCCGTGTTGCGCCTCGACCAGGACCTCGCCCCCGTGCGCGTCGCGCTCGCGCGCGCGCCCGCGCTCGTCGCGTGCGTCGACGCGGGCGGCGGCCGGCTCATGCGCGCGCCCACCGTGTTCGAGGACGTCACGAAGATGCTCTGCACGACGAACTGCTCGTGGGGCCTCACGCGCGTCATGGTCGGGCGCCTCGTCGAGAAGGCCGGCGCGCCAGGCCCCGGCGGCGCCCGCGCCTTCCCGACGGCCGAGGCGCTCGCCCGCAGGCCACTGCCCTTCTTCCGCGACGTCGTGCGCGCCGGCTACCGCGCGCCGTACTTGAAGGACCTCGCGACGCGCGTCGCGCGCGGCGAGCTCGAGCTCGAGCCCCTGCGGGGCGGGACGATTCCCTCCGAAGCCGTCTACACGCGCTTGCGGTCGATCGTGGGCATCGGCCCCTACGCCGCCGACAACCTCATGCGCCTGCTCGGCCACAACGATCGCCTCGGCCTCGACTCGTGGTGCCGCGCGCGCTACCGAAAGCTCTACCCCCGCACGCCCAAGGCCGGCCTCGACGAGGCGATCGCGCGGCGGTACCGGCCGTATTCGCCGTACAGTGGGCTCGCGATGTGGCTCGATCTGACGCGGCGATGGCACGAGCCCGACGCGCCCGGCACCTTCGCGCCCTGACCCGCCACCTCAGTCCCGCAAAAGATCCTTCGGGAAGAGCGGGCTGGGCGTGCCCGTCGCGACGAGCCAGAGCTGGTGGGCGGCGCGCGTGACGCCGATGTGGAAGAGGTGGCGCGACTCGTCGTCTCGGCCGTAGCTCGAGGCGTTGGCGTCGAGCATGACGACGTAGTCGAACTCGAGGCCCTTGACCTGGCGCACGTCCGTGACCTCGACGCCGGGGCGGAACGAGAACTCCTGCGCGCGCACGCGGCGCAGCGCGGGGACCTCGGCGCGGCGCAGACCCTCGAAGTAACGGTCGGCCTGCTCGGGATGGCGCGCAAGCAGCGCCACCGTCGCGCGCGGCTCGCGGGCGTGCAGGTCGCGCAGCGCCTCGCCCAGGAACGCCACGGCGGCGCCCGCGGCCGGGAAGCGAAAGGCCTCGACCGGCGCGCCAGAGCGCGGCGCCTCGGGCGGCAGCTCGTCGGCGAGCGGGCCCATGGCCTCGCGCGCGAGCGCGAGGATCTCGCGCGTCGAGCGGTAGGCGATGCGCAGCGGCTCGATGGCCACGTGCGACAGGGCGACGTGGCCGAGCACGCCGCGCCAGTCCCCGAAGCCGTTGTCGAGGAAGAGCCGCTGCGAGGTGTCGCCCGCCAAGGTGATCGAGGGCGAGGAGCGCTTGCCGGCCTTGCCTTGCGGCTTCGCCGTGCGCCCGATGAGCACCGACAGCTTCATCGGCGACAGATCCTGCGCCTCGTCGACGAAGACGTGCGCGAGCGGCTGCTTGACGCCGCAGAGCAGCTCGTGCGCGCGCAGCAGGATCGCGACGTCGTCGAGATCGAGCAGGGGCCGGTCGTCCTCCGTCGCGAGGCCGTCGATGCCCGTCTCGCCGCGCACGTCGTCGTCGTTCTCGTCGCCGAGCGCGCCCTCGACGCGGCGCACGTGCTCGGGCAAGTCGGCGTCGACGGTGCGCTCTCCCGGCTTCCGGTCGAGGCCCATCTCGGCCCACGCGCCCTTGGGCGCCTCGTCGTTCGCGCGCTTGCGAGAGGGCTTCTTCTTCGGCTTGGGCTCGGGCGGCCGATCGCGCGGGTCGCGCGCCACGATCGCGGCGACGCGGTCGACCATGAGCCGGTGGGCGTCGACGATGTCGCGCTCCGAGATCGGCATCTCCTCGGCGTCGCGCAGAAGCGCGAGGAGGCGCGTCCGGTCGGTGAGCAGGTCCGCCCAGAGCTCGACGACGCCGCGCGAGCCGCGCTTGCCCGCGTAGGCCGCCGCGAGCCGCTCGAGCTCGTGCAAGAGCGCCGGGTGGCTTTTTACGCGCGTCACGGCCGGCGCCGCCTCGTCGACGATCTCGGCGCGCAGCCACGGAATGGCCGCGCGCAGCTCGCGCGCGGCCCAGGCCGCGAAGGTCAGCACGCGGACGCCCGAGACGCCGAGCGACGGCAGCACCTCGCCGATGTAGGCGGCCAGCGCGGCGCCGTAGGTCACGACGAGCAGCCGCGCGGGCGGGTACTGGCTCGGGTGCGCGTAGGCGAGGTGGGCGAGCCGGTGCAGGCCGACCGTCGTCTTGCCGCTGCCCGCGCCGCCCTGGATGACGACGACGCCGGACCCGTGCGCCGTGATGAGGTCGAACTGGCGCGGGTCGATGAGCGCGGCGATCTCGGGGAGGTGGCGATCGAGCGCCTGCGTGCCCGTCGTCCCGGCGCCGAGCACGCCGCGCTTGGGCGCGACGCGGCCGGGCCGCGCGCCCGTCTGCTCACCGCCCGCGAGCGCGTGGACGGGGACGTCACGCGACGCCCAGACGCCGTCGCGCGCCCCTCCAGCGCGCACCCAGACGCCCTGCGGGCTCGCGACGCGCACGAGCACGCCGTCCTCTATCGTGAGCGTGCGGCGGGCCACGATCTCACCCTCGACCTCGCGTTCGCCGAAGGTCTCCTCGTAGTCGCTGCCCTCCGTGTAGCGGTAGAAGAGCTGACTCACGGGCGCGTGCCGCCAATCGACGATGTTGACGCGGCTCTTCGCGTCGACGTACGTCGCGCGGCCGATGAAGACGTCGCGCTCGACGACCCGACCGCGCACCTGCTCGCGCAGGCGCAGGTGCCCGAAGTAGGGCGACGCGGGATCGACGAGCATCGTCTGCAGATCGGCGCGCGTCATGCCCACCATCTGGAGACGCTCCATCTGGGCGACGAGGGCGGGCACGTCCTCGAGGCGCGCCTCGCCGATCTCGTCGCGCAGAGACACGAGCTCTTCGTCGTACGCCCGCCGCGCGGCCGCGCTGGCCGCCGCGGCCTCCCGCGAGCGCACCTGCGGCGTCTCGCCGGGCCGAGGCAGGGCCCCGACGTACGCGGCCAGGCTCTGCAGGACGCGCGCGAGGTGTCTCTCTTCCTCGAGAGGGATTTCGACGGAGAGCTCCTGTGTGGAGGCCTCGGCGGAGCTTCCTTCGGACACGACGGTCGAGCCTACCGCAGCCGTCGCGGAATGTTGATATGTACAATCTCTTTTGCCATTATGTACACAATGACGCTCCCGCTCCCCAAGCGAACGCGACGGTGGTCGGTCGCCGCGGCGCGCGCCAACTTGCCCGAGGTCTTCGCGGCGGCGGCACACACGCCCCAGGCGATTTTTCGACACAACGAACCGGCCGCCGTCGTCGTCGCGCCACGCGACTTCATCGCGTTCGACGCGCGTCGCGCCGAACGCGCGCGCGAGACGCTCGCCGACGCGTTCGCGACGCTCCGCCGGCTCGTGACGGGTCCACTCGCCCTCCCGCGCCGCCGCAACCCCCTCGGGCTCGATCGGCGAAGATGATGAGGCGGTGAGAAAATGAGCACGGAATCGCTCGTCGACACCCGTGTCCTGGCCGATCTCGCCGCCCCGCAGCCCAACGCGGGCGTCGCCGCCTGGGCCGCCGCGACGCACCGGATCGCGCTCTCCGTCGTGACCCTCGAGGAGCTCGCCGCCGGCCTCGCGCGGCGCCCCTCCCCGGCCCTGCGCGCCTGGCTCGACGACTTCGTGGCGCGACACTGCGACCTCCTCGACGTCACGGCGCCCATCGCGCGGCTCGCCGGCACGTTTCGCGGCCAGCTCGCCGCGCGCCGCCGCATGCGACCGCAGGCCGACATGCTCATCGTCGCGACGGCCGCGCACCACGGGCTCGTCCTCGTGACGCGCAACGTGCGCGAGCTCGCCGGCCTCGGCGTCTCGCTGCACAACCCGTTCAGCTAGAGCCGGCGCCCGACGCCGTCATTGTCCGTCCGACGGCGCGGTCGACGCCGACGCCCGATCGGCCTTGGGCACGGCGTCCGCGAAGCGCGCCGCGAAGTGCTCGGCGGGCTTCGCGCTCGCGATGTCGAGCTCGAAGTCGGGGACGGCGCGCGGCGGCGTCAGCTTGACGAGCAGCTCCTCGATCTCTCGCCTCGAGAGGCCGCGCTCGGCGAGCGCCTCCTTGGCGAGCGCGCCGCCAGGCGCGCGCACACCCCCGCCGTCGACGGCGATGAGCGCGCGGATGGCGTCGAGCTCCATGCGTGACACGTGCGTCCCACACACGTCGTAGTCGATCCACGCCTCGTACGAAAGCGGCGCGACGCGCTTGAGCATGCCGGCCATCACGCGCCCGAACTCTTGAATCTCCCACTGCGCGTGCGGGTCCACGCGCAGGGTCAGGAAGTGCAGGAGGTTGTGCAGATCGATCTTCCAGTACCATTGCGTGTACGTCGACAGCGGCAGGTCGATGCGAGCGAGCTCGCGCGCGATCTCGCCGGCCGTCATCCATTCATAGGTCTCCGTGCTGGCGCGCCGGATCTCCGTCCAGCGGCGCACGGCCTCGGCGTGCACGTCGCCCGTGACGGCCTGTCCGCTGCGGCCTTGGTTGTTCTGGCGGCTCTGCGTCTGGAGCTGCGCCGCGTCCGGCGTGTAGAAGAGCATCGGGATGAGCGAGTAGCGCCCCGAGTACTCGTTGACGTTGGCCGTGCGGTGGCGAATCCACTGGCGCGCGATGAAGATGGGCATGCAGCAGTGGAACTTGAGCTCCACCATCTCGCTCGGCGTCGTGTGCTTGTGGCGGCGCAGATAGCGCAAGAGGCCGCGCGTGAGGCTCTGCTTGCGCGTGCCGTAGCCGTAGCTGACGCGCGCGGCCCGCTCGATGCACTCGTCGGTGCCCATGTAATCGACCAGCGACACGAAGCCGTGATCGAGCACGGGGAAGTAGAGGCCGAGGATCTCCTCGGCGGCGGGACTCGTGGGGCGCTTCGTCTCCGTCACACCGCGCACGTTAACATGTCGAACATGCTAGTGTGCCGCGCATGAACGAGCGCATCCCGCTCGCCTATCTCGTGCCGCTGCGGCTGTTCTGCGGGCTCATCCTCGTGCTCGAGGGTTGGAGCAAGTTCCAGGGCGACTGGCTGCACGGCGCGCCCATCCTGCACACGCTCGACGGCTGGGTGGACGCCCACAAGACCTATGCGTTCTTCCTTCCCGTCATCCAGACGGCGCGGGCGCACCCGAAGATCTTCGGCACCCTCGTCACGGCGGGCGAGCTCGTCATCGGCACCTCGATGGTGCTCGGCCTGCTGACGCGCCTGTCGGCCTTCCTGGGCGCGGCGATGCTCTTCGCCTTCGCCTTCGGCGCCGGCCAGGGCCCCGTCCCGCCCGGCAACGCCCTGCTCATGGGCGCGATCTTCGTGCTGTTCGTCGTCGCGCCTCCCGGCCGCGTCCTCGGCTTCGATCAGGCGCTGCGCGGCCGGCTGCCGCGCTGGATGGTTTAGTCGCGCTTGACGGCGACGCGTCGCGGGTCTATGCCGGGCGCGTGGCCGGAGAGCGGCAGGTGACTTCGAGGGAGGGACAGCGGGGCGATCCACGCGCGGCGCTCGTGCGCCACGCGGACCTCTTCCTGGCCGGCGTCGTCGTCGCGATCGTCGCCATGATGATCGTGCCGCTACCGACGCCGCTGCTCGACCTGCTCCTGTCGATGAACATCGCGGCGGCCGTCACGCTGCTGCTCGTGTCGCTTTACGTGGGCGAGGCGCTCAAGATCGCGACGTTCCCGACGCTGCTGTTGCTGACGACGCTCTTTCGCCTCGCGCTCGAGATCTCCGCGACGCGCCTCATCCTCCTGCGCGCCGACGCCGGCGAGGTCATCCACGCCTTTGGCAACTTCGTCGTCGCGGGCAACCTCGTCGTTGGCGCCGTGATCTTCGTGATCCTCACGTTGGTGCAGTTCATCGTGATCTCCAAGGGGGCCGAGCGCGTCGCGGAGGTCGCGGCGCGTTTCACGCTCGACGCCATGCCCGGCAAGCAGATGTCGATTGACGCCGAGCTGCGCGCAGGCCACATCGACGCCCGCACGGCGCGCGCCCGCCGCGCTGCCCTCGCCCGCGAGTCCCAGCTCTTTGGCGCCATGGATGGCGCCATGAAATTCGTAAAGGGAGACGCGATCGCGGGGATCATCGTCCTCGCCGTCAACGTCGTCGGCGGCCTCGTCATCGGCGTCCTCCAGCGCGGCATGGACGTGGGCGCCGCGGCCCGCCTCTACACGGTGCTCACGATCGGCGAGGGCCTCGTCGCCCAGATCCCCGCGCTGCTCGTTTCGACGGCGGCCGGCATCATCGTCACGCGCGTCGCCTCCGAGGAGCAAGAGAACGGCGCCGCGTCGAGCCACCTCGGCCGCGAGGTCGCGCGCCAGGTGCTCGCGCAGCCGAAGGCGCTCGCGATCGCGGCCGGGCTGCTCGCGCTGCTCGCGATCGTCCCCGGCCTGCCCGCGTTGCCGTTCCTGGCCCTGGCCGCCGCCCTGGGCTCGATCGCCTGGCGACTGCTGCGCAATCCCGCGGCCCGAACCGCCGCGACGTCCGAGACCGCGGCCGACGGCTCGTCCGGAGGTACGAGCGCTACCGACGACGAGGGAACGCCGCCCTCGCCCGTGCTGACGCCCATCGCCGTCGAGCTCTCCGTCGAGCTCGCCGAGACTCTCGGCTCGCCCGACCCCAAGGGCAAGGGCGTCTTCATGAGCGAGGTCGTGCCGCGCGTGCGCGAGCGCCTCTTCGCGGAGCTCGGGCTGTCGCTGCCCGTCGTCCGCCTGCGCGCGGGCGCCGGGGGGCTCGCCGGCGGCGCGTTTGTCGTCCGTCTCAACGAGGTTCCGCTTGTCCGCGGTGAGATCGCGCGCGCGGACTGGACCACGGCGGGCGCGCGCCTCGGCGACGAGATCCTGGCCCTCATGCGCCGCTACGGCCACGAGCTCGTCGGCGTGCAGGAGACGCAGGCGCTGCTCGACGGCCTCGAGCGCACGCACCCGGCGCTCGTGCGCGAGGTCGTGCCCAAGCTCGTCTCGCCCGTGCTGCTCGCCGATGTGCTGCGGCGGCTCGTCGAGGAGGGCATCTCGCTGCGCAACCTACGCGACGTGCTGGGCGCGCTCGCCGAGTGGGCGCCGCACGAGCGCGATCCGGTCGTGCTCGCCGAGCACGTGCGCGCCGCGCTCCGCCGCGCAATCACGTTCCAGCACGTCCGGTCGGGCGGCGTGCTCGCCGCCTACATGCTCGACGGCCTCATCGAGGACACGATCCGCGGCGCCATCCACAAGACCCCCACCGGCAGCTACCTCGCGCTCGAGCCCCAGCTCTCGCGCGACATCGTGGCCGCCGTGAGCCGCGCCCTCGGCCCAGACGCGAGCGCCGACGGCGCGCCGCCCTTCGTGCTGCTCACGAACGCCGAGATCCGCCGCTACGTCCGCCGCCTCGTAGAGCCCGAACACCCCGACCTCGCGGTGCTCTCGTACCAGGAGCTGGCGCCCGAGGCGCAGATCCGGCCGCTCGGCCGCATCAGCATCGGCTGACGTCATTTCGCCGACGGCTTCGCGAGCCAGACATCGATCTCGGCGACCGCCTTCGGGTCGGAGCCATAGTCGGCGCGAGCCTGCCCCGCGAGGCTGAGCGCACGCGGCCGATCGGACGACCGCGACCAGAGGGCGCGCGCGAGCGCGAAGCGCGACTCGCCCAAGAGCGACGGCGCGGCCTTGGTGGCCACGCGCGCGGCCACGGCCCCCTCGAGCGGCGCCACGGCGTCACCAGGGTTCCCCGCGCCCAAGAACGTTTTGCCGAGCCCCGTGAGCCCGTAGGAGCGCAAGAATTCGCCCGCGCCGATCTCACGCCAAACTGTGAGCGCGCGCTCGAAGGAGACGCGCGCCTCGGAGAACCGTCCCAAGCGATTGAGCGCCTCACCCATGTTGCTGGCAACAGCCGCCACGACGGAGTGTGAAGGGCCATACACGCGCGCGGCCCGCTCGAGCGCGTCGCGATCAGTGGCCAGCGCTTCCTCGACGCGATCTGCGGTGAGCAGGGCGTCGCCGATGGTCATGAGCCCCTCGAGCGCGAACGGATGGTCGACACCGAATGCCCGCGCCGTGATCGCGTGCGCCTGGCGCACCTTGGCGATCATCGCGACGAAGTTCCTTTCGGCGCCCTCGAGGGTGCCCTCGGCGAACAGGACCGGGGCCTCGACGGGATCAGCGTGCCCGAGCCGGTTGAAGGAAGCACGCGCGATGGGAACCCATTCGAGCGTCTGCTTCGAGTCGCCCAACCGGTTGAAGGCCAGCAGCGCGACGCCCGCAGCGACCTCTGGAGCGACGGCATCGAGACGCCCCGCGACGGCGGCCGCATATGAACCCTTGAGGCGATCAACGGCGACGGCGGGATCCCCGCAGAACTTCCCGATCGCCCCGGCGCCTTGGAGCACCTCGGCGAGCAACGGCTGATATCCAACGGCGCGCACATTTTCGATGAGCGGCGCGACCCGTTTCTCGGCCGCCCCGCACTGGCCCGAGTCGCGCAGCGCGATCACGCGCGCGAGCTCGGCGCGCTCAGCGTCGACCCGCCGGGCCGTCGCGGAGTCACGCGGAGGCTTGACGACGGTGCGCAACGCGGCGACGTCGGCGCAGGCGTCGAGGCGCGGCAGCGCGCCCGCGCCGCTCACGGCGTTCTGGACGACGCCATCGTCGGCGTTCGCGAAGACGTCCGTGAGCGCGCGCAAGTTCTCCAGGCGCTCGTTGAGGCAGGCCATGCGCAGGTCGAGCACCTCCGCCGATTGTTCGCCCCGAACGACCGTGGCCTCGCAGGTGTCGCGATACATCGCCGTCCAGCGGCCGACGTACTCGTCGAGCAGGCGCGCCGCCCCGGTGTACGCGCCGGCCGCGTAGCTCTTGCCGCCTTTCGAGAAGGCCGCGTGAATCGATCCCTTGCGGGCCGACGGCGCGTCGCCCGACTCCCAGATGCCGGCGAGCCGCGCGCCTCCGCCCAGGCAGAGGGCGCCGCGCCCTGCTCCTATGCGGCTGGCCGCGAAGGTCACCCCGCCGACGGCGGCGACGCCCAGCACGGCGAGCGCCCAGCGCCGACGGCGCGCTGAGGGATCCGACTCGAGCGCCGCCAGCAGCGCCTGCATCGACGGGAAGCGCACTTCGGGATTGGTCGCGAGACCGCGCAAGAGCACGCGGCGAATCCAGCTCGGCACGCGCGCCTTCTCCGGCGCCGGACGCACGGCGCCCTCGGCCACGCTCGCCATGATCGTGAGCACCGTGTCGCCCGCGAAGGGCCGCTGGCCATAGAGCGCTTCGTAGAGCGCGACGCAGAAGCTGAACTGGTCCGTACGCGCATCCGAACGCTGGGCGGCGAACTGCTCGGGCGCCATGTAGGCGGGCGTGCCGACCTGCTCGCCCGTCTGCGTGAGCTTGAGCTTCAGATATCCGCCCGCGCCCGGCGTCTCCGCGGGCGGCACCGGTACCGTGACGACCCCCTGGCCGAGCGGCATCGTGGCCTCGGGCGCGGCGTCGGGCCGCGCATCGACGGCGGCGGCGCCGACGATGATCTCGTCGGCGCCGTCGTCCACCTGGCGCGCCAGACCGAAATCCATGACACGGACCTGGCCGTCCTTGGTGAGCATGACGTTGTCGGGCTTGAAGTCGCGGTGGACCATCCCGAGCGCATGGGCCGCGTCGAGCCCCCGACCCGCCGCTTGAAAGATGCGCAGCGTCTCGCGCCACGGACGCGCCTCCTCCTTCATCCAGTGCCCGAGCGTTTCTCCGTCGACGAACTCCATGGCGATGAAGACCGTGTCGCGGAACTTGCCCACGTCGTAGACGACGACGACGTTCGGGTGCTGCAGCTTCGCGATGGCCTGCGCCTCGCGCAGGAGGCGCGCCTCGCCGTCCGCGGACCGCGCGCGCAGGATCTTCACGGCCACCTTGCGATCGAGCTCGGGATCGTACGCCGCATAGACCTCGCCCATGCCGCCGCGACCCAGCAAACTGACGAGGACGAAGCGGCCCACGCTCTCGCCGCGGGAGAGCCCGAGCCGCGGCCCCGGGGATGTGTCGGCGGCAGAGGCCGCAGCCGTCTGCTCCAAGCCGAGCCGCGCGTAGCTCTCGTCGCGGTCGCGGCGCAGATCGCGCAGGACCGCGTCGAGCGCCGCCGCGCCGCGCCCGCTCACGGTCTCGAAGTTCCGGCGCGTGACCTCGTCCGAGACGCGCGGGTCGTCGCCCGTCGCGCGGCGGAGCAGCGAGGTGCGCACGAGTTGCAGCGTCGGATCGGGCGTGCGGCGCACGAATGACACGAGCTGTGGCGGGGTCGCGAACGTGTCGGGCGCGCCCGGGTGAAAGGCGGCGATGAGAAACGACGGCGCGGGCGGCGACGTCGCGCCGCCGGGACGGCGCGCGTGATCGGCCCTCCGCACGCGCTCGGCGAAGGCGTCGAAGGCCGCGGCGCGCGTCACGAGGCGCGGAAAGATCAGGAGGCCGATCGCGATTCCGGGCGCGGCCTCGAGCTCGTCTAGGAATGGCAGCACGTCCTCGGGGGCGACCACCTCCGAGACGTTTACGCGCTGGCGGACCTGGCCCGAAGCGAAGGCCTTCTCCGCCCAGGGGCAGAGATCCCACGCCAGCACGACTTCGTTGACGTAGCGGGTGTTGAGCCGCAGGGCTTCGGCCCGAAGCGCGTCATCGGCTACCGCTGCGTCCGGTCTGCCCGCGGCCAAGGCGGCCTACTCGCCCCCGTTTGGCTTCGCGTCGAGCCCCTTGTCGCCCGACTCGACGAACGCGCCCAGGTGCCGGAACTTGGCGTAGCGATCGGCCCGCAGCGCCTCCGGGGTCATGACGAGCAGCGCCGCGAGGTGCCGCCGAAGCGCGTCGCCCAGGTTCCGCGCCGTGACGTCGTGGTCGCGGTGCGCGCCACCCGCCGCCTCGGGCACGATCTCGTCGACGACGCCCAGCCGCTCGAGGTCCGTGGCCGTCATCTTCATGGCCTCGGCCGCCTCGGGCTTCTTGCTGTCGTCTCGCCACAAGATCGACGCGCACCCCTCGGGCGAGATCACCGAGTAGGTCGAGTACTCGAGCATGATGATGCGGTTCGCGACGCCGAGCGCGAGCGCGCCGCCCGAACCGCCTTCGCCGATGACGGCGCACACGATGGGCACGGGCAGGCCCGCCATGATCTCCAGGTTCTTGGCGATGGCCTCGGCCTGCCCCCGCTCCTCGGCGTCGATGCCGGGGTACGCGCCCTGCGTGTCGATGAGGCAGATGATGGGCCGCCGCATTCGCGCCGCGAGCTCCATGAGCCGCAGCGCCTTGCGATAACCCTCGGGCTTCGGCTGGCCGAAGTTGCGTTGCACCTTCTCCTTCGTGCTGCGCCCCTTTTGGTGGCCGACGACGAGCACCGGCGTGCCGTCGAACGTGCCGAAGCCGGCGATGATGGCCGGGTCGTCAGCGAAGCGGCGATCACCGTGCAGCTCGATGAAGCCGGGGAACAAGCGATCGACGTAGTCCTGCGTGTAGGGCCGCGCCGGGTGGCGTGAGAGCTGGACCTTTTGCCAAGGGGTGAGATCCGCGAAGATCTCCTGCTGCAGCTCGCGCGCGCGCTCCTCGAGGAGCTGGATCTGCGGGCGCAGCTCGGGCGCGTCGCCGCTGACGCGCACGAGCTCCTCGATCTTGCGCTCGAGCTCGACGACGGGTCGCTCGAAGTCGAGGGCGGGGACCTCGGGCGCGGCGGCGCGGGCGGTGTTTTCGGCCATGGCGGGGGCGCTATCTTAGCGCAGCCGCGATGCGCGCCGCGAACTCCTCACGCTCCGCGTCGCTCGCGTAGGGCTCTCGCGGCCAGAAGAAGCCGCGCAGGCCGTCCTTGCGGCGCCGCGGCACGACGTGCACGTGCAGGTGCGGCACGCTCTGTGAGACCTTATTGTTGACCGCGACGAAGCTGCCGTGCGCGTCGAGGGCGACCTCGACGGCGCGCGCCACGCGAGCGGCGGCACCGAAAACAGGCCCGAGGTCGGCCTCGGGAAGGTCCGGCAGCGTCTCGACGTGCGCGCGCGGCACGACGAGCACGTGGCCCTTGAAGAGCGGCTTGGCGTCCAGGAACGCGACGACGCCGTCCTCGCGCAGCACGAAGTCCGCGGGCCGGGTCCCGGCGACGATGGCGCAGAAGACGCAGTCGGCGACGCTCACGACCCGAGCTCCGCCGCGAGCGTGCCCGCGAGGACGGCGACCGGCGGCGCCGCCTCGAAGCGCGCGGCCGAGGCCTCCTTGCGAAACCAAGTCCGCTGGCGCCGCGCGTAGGCCACCGTCGCGGCGATCGTCGCGGCAAGAGCCTCGGCGCGCGTGCACGCGCCGTCGAGGAGCGCGCCTATTTGCTGGTAGCCGAGCGCCTGCAGCGGCCGCAAGGCGGGCCCGTAGCCGGTCGAGCGCAACGCGCGCACCTCGTCCTCGAAGCCCGACGCGAACATGCGCCGCGCGCGCTCTGCGATCCGGCGGCGCAGCTCTTCGAGCGAAGGGTCGAGGACGAGCGCGCGCGGCTCGAGGTCGGCCGGCGAGGCGGCCTCGCGCCGGAGCGCCGTGATGGGCACGCCGGTCTGCTCGTAGATCTCGAGCGCGCGGCTGATCCGCACCAGATCGCGGGGGCCGATGGCGGACGCCGCGGCGGCGTCGACGCCCGCGAGTCGCGCGTGCAGGGCCTCGACGCCGAGCGCCGCCGCCTCGTCGCGGTGGCGCGCGCGGATCGTCGGGTCGGGCGGCGGCGCCGCGAAGAAGCCCCTCGTGAGCGCGCGGAAGTAGAGGCCCGTGCCGCCCACGACGATGGGCAGGCGCCCGCGCGCCGCGACGTCGTTGATGGCGGCCCGCGCCAGCGTGGCCCAGCGGGCGGCGTGGAACGGCTCGTCGGGGTGGACGACGTCGAGCACGTGGTGCGCGATCTCGCGGCGCTCGTCGCGCGACGGCTTGGCGGTCCCAACGTCCATGCCGATGTAGACCTGCTGCGAGTCGCAGCACACGAGCTCGCCGCCGAGCCGGCGCGCGAGCTCGTGCGCGAGCGCGCTCTTTCCCGACGCCGTGGGCCCGAGGACGGCCAGGAAACGCAGGCGCGAGGGCGGCGGCATCTCTGAGCTCACACGCGCCCGAAGCGCCGCTCGATTTCGCCGAGCGGCAGCCGCAGCAGGACCGGCCGGCCGTGCGGGCAATGCGAGCGCAGGTCGACGCCGTCGAGCTGCGAGAGGAGCCCCACCGCTTCGCTGCGCCCGAGGACGTCGCCCGCGCGCACGACGCTGTGACAGGCCATCGTCGCGAGCACGTGGTCGATGCCGTCGAGCGTCTCGGCGGTGGGCAGGCCCTCGGCCAGCTGCCCGAGGACGTCGCGCAGGAGCGGCTTCGGGTCGGCGTCCTTGAGCATCTCCGGCACGGCGCGCACGCGCACGGCGCGCGCGCCCGTCCGCTCGACCTCGAACCCGAGCGCGTCGAGCGTGGCTTGCCCCGCGCCCTCGACGACGGCCGCCGCCGCCTCGTCGACCTCGATGGGCAGCGGAAAAAGGAGCCGCTGGCGCCGCACCTCGCGCCGTCCGTGCGCCGCGACGAGGCGCCCGTAGGCGATGCGCTCGTGCGCGGCATGCTGATCGACCAGGATGAGCTCGGCGAGCTCGCCTTGGCTTTCGCAGACGAGGTAGGTGCGGTGAAGCTGGCCGATGTAACTGAGACCGGCGAAGAACGGCGTCGCGGTTTCGACGACGCCGAGCGACCGGGTGGCGTCGGCGGCGCCAGCCCCGCCGCGCCCATCGCCCGCGGCCGCGCCGTCCGGCGCGCCGTCGCGCGCGCGCAAGGGCAGGGCCGCCTGCGTCGACGCCACCTGCGTCCAGGAGCCCGCTCCGCCCAGGGCGCGCTCGCCCCGACCGGGCGGCAGCGTGAACGCGCGGAGCGGCTGACCGCGCGAGGCCCCCCCGCCCGCGCTCTCGAGCCAGGGCGCACGCGCGAGGGCCGAGCCGAGCACGTGGCGCACGGCCGCGTAGACCTCCTGCGGACGCGCGAAGCGCACCTCGAGCTTCTGCGGGTGCACGTTGACGTCGAGCTCGGCGCCCGGCACCTCGAGGAACAGCGCCGCGAGCGGATAGCGCCCCTTCTCGAGCAGCGGCCCGTACGCCTGGGCGACGGCGTGCAGCAGCGACCGATCGCGCACGGCGCGGCCACCGACGGGATCGGGGTCCCCGCGTAGGCTGTCGCCCCCGCGACCGCTCACGAACAGATACGTGCTCCGCGCCGTCGTCGTGGCGGCGTCCGGATCGGCGAGGAAGGCGCGCACGCCGTGCCCTCCCTCTTCGCCGATCGCCTCGTGCAGCGCGCCCGCGCCCCGGCGCGCCAGCGCCGCGCGCACGCGCTCCGCGAGATCGCGGTGCGGCGGCAGGTCGAGCCGCACGGCCCCCTTGACGCGCAAGCGGAGGTGGACGTCCGGGTGCGCGATGCCGAGACGCAGGACGGCCTCGTAGATGTTCGCCTCCTCGGTGCTCTCCGACTTGAGGAACTTCGCGCGCGCCGGCGTGTTGAAGAAGAGGTCGCGCACCTCGACCTGCGTCCCCGCGGGCACGCCGGCCTCGCGCGCGTCGGTCTCGACCCCAGCTTCGACGACCAGGCGGAACCCGGCGCCGCCGCCGTCCAGGGCCTCGCGCGGCCGCGAGAGCAGCGTCAGGCGCGACACGGCGGCGATCGATGGCAGCGCCTCGCCGCGGAACCCGAAGGTCGAGAGCGCCCACAGATCCTCGGCCGTCGAGAGCTTCGACGTCGCGTGGCGCCTGAGCGCGAGGCGCGCGTCGTCGGGCAACAGCCCCCAGCCGTCGTCGACGACGCGCACGAGCCGGCGGCCACCACCCTCGATCTCGACGTCGATGCGCCGCGCGCCCGCGTCGAGCGCGTTCTCGACGAGCTCCTTGACGATCGACGCCGGGCGCTCGACGACCTCGCCCGCCGCGATCTGATCCGCGAGCGCGGACGGCAGCACGTGGATGGGGCGCCGCGCCGGCGCGACGGGCGCGGCCGTCATGGCGCCCGCCTCGGCCTGTCGCGCGGGCTTGCCTTCGCCATTCGCCCGAGCCTAGGGACGTTAAGGCGGGCGATCAACCGGTTCTTTTTCCGCGACAGGCTCGGCGCCGCCTTCTCTCCGGGCTTCCTTGGCGGGCGCCGGCGACGAGCGCTCGAGCTTGGCGTCGGAGGACGACGGCGCGGGCGTCACCGGGGCCGCGGCCGGAAGCGCGACGCCGAAGCGACATCCGAGGCCCGGCGACGAGCGCACGTCGATGCGGCCGCCGTGCGCCTCGGTCACCTTCTTGACGGTGGCGAGGCCGAGCCCGATGCCTGGCTTGCCCGAGTCGGCGCCGCGCACGTATGGCTGAAAGACCTGCGCGCCGAGCCGCTCCGGAAGGCCTGGCCCGTCGTCCTCGATCTCGATGAGGACGTGCGGGTCCGCGGCGCGCGCGCGCACGACCACGTGCTTGCCGGCGCCGTCGCCGACGTACTTGACGGCGTTGCGCAGCAGGTTCGACACGATGGAGGCGAGGATGCCCGGGCCGCACGCGACCGCGAGGTTTGGCGCGAGCTCGACCTCGACGGCGACGCCGCGCAGCTTGGCCTCGGGCTCGACCTCCTCGACGACGGCGCGCACGACCTCGGCGACGTCCGCGCGCGCGCCCGGAGTGGGCTGCGCGCCCGCGCGCGCGAACTCGAGGAGCGCGTCGGCGATCGTGCGCGCGCGCCGCAGCCCCGCGCGGCCCGACGCCAAGAGGCGCGCCGTGCGGCTGCCGGGCTCCGCCTCGCGCGCCGCGACGTCGAGCGCCAATCCGGCCGCGCCGAGCGGGCCCAGCACGTCGTGCGCGACCCGCCCCGCGAAGAGCTCGAGCTCTTCGGCGCGCCGCTCGATGAGCTCCGTGTAACGGCGCAGGACGCGCGCCAGCAGAATGGCCGTGATGAGCGCGAGGAGCAGGCTCATGGTGTCGAGCGCCACGGCGCGCACGATCGACTCGCGGCCGAGCCGCTCGATGCCGCGCCCGAGCGCCGCGCCGCGCTCGGCGTGGCGCTGGATGAGCCGCATCAGGATCTCGTCGAAGCGTTCGGTGACGGGGCGAACGGCGGCGGCGAGGGTCTTGCGCGCCTCCGACCACGCCTTGCCCGCCATCTGGCCCTCGAGCCGCGACACCGCGGCGTCGAGCTCCGCCTTGAGGGCGCCCGTCTCGGCGGCCAGCCCGTTCTCTCCGGGGAGCGGCGGCAAGCGGCGGTACTCGGTCCAGGCGCGGTCGACGGCGGCGTGCGCATGCCCGAGCTCGGGGGACAGCGGCAGGCTCTCGCCGTCCACGCCCCGATCGGCGACATCGTCGGCGAGGAGGACGTACCACTGGATTTCTCCGCGCAGCGTCGCGAGGTGCTCGACGGCCGGCGCGGTCGTGCCCGTGATCTGATTCGCTGCGTGCTGGATGCGCACGTCGGCGTACTCGGAGATGGCCGTGGAGAGCACGAAGGCCACCGAAACGGCCGCGAAGGCGACATACAGGGCCCGGGCCGACCGCGGCCGCCCCCCCCTCCCCGACCTCACCGGCATCCGAAACATCTAGCAGGCGCGGCGGGCGCGCGGCGGATTTTCCGTCCCTTGTCGGGGACGGGGGTCGTTGACAGCGGCCCGCGCTCGGATTATAAACCCCCGCTTTCACGCGACTTTCGCGTCGTCGTCACAAAGGAGCCGTTCCTCATGTCTCTCAAGATGGGCCTGCTCGGCCGCAAGATCGGAATGACCCAGGTGTTTCACGAGGACGGCAGCGCCTTGGGCGTCACGGCGGTCTCGGTCGGTCCCTGCGTCGTCGTCGGAAAACGCACCGCCGACAAGCACGGCTACTCGGCGCTCCAGCTCGGCTTCGAGGAGCTTCCCGTCCGCCTCGCGACCCGCCCCGAGACGGGCTACTTCAAGAAGGCCGGCGTCGACAAGCCCATGCGTCACCTGCGCGAGGTGCGTCTCGAGGCCAAGGAGCTCGACAAGTACGAGGTCGGCAAGGTCCTGCGCGCCGAGGAGATCTTCAAGGCCGGTGACGTCGTCGACGTCGTTGGCACGACGAAGGGCAAGGGCTATCAGGGCGTCATGAAGATGCACAAGATGAAGGGCGATTCGGACACGCACGGAACGCACGAGTTCTTCCGCCACGGCGGCTCGATCGGCTGCCGCCTCACGCCGGGCCGCGTGCACAAGGGCAAGCGCATGTCGGGCCTCATGGGCAACGTCAAGAACACCTCGGCTGACCTCGTGATCGTCCAGGTGCTGGGCGACAAGGATCTCGTGCTCGTCAAGGGCGCCGTCCCCGGCGGCTCGAACGGCCTCGTGCTCATCAAGGGCAGCGTCAAGGACGTCAAGAAGTACGTCGTCCCGCGCCAGATCAAAGAGGTCGAGTCGAAGAACCCGATGAAGGCCTCGAAGAAGGGCGCGCCGGCCGCGGCCAAGAAGTAAGCGGTCGTCCCACTGTCCAAGCTCGGCGATCCCCGGCACCGCCACGACGCCTTCTTCAAGCGCGCGCGCGAGGCCGGCTTCGCGGCCCGCTCCGTCTACAAGCTCGAGGAGATCGACAAGCGCCTGCGCCTCCTGCGGCCCGGGTATCGCGTGCTCGATCTCGGCTGCCGACCAGGGTCGTGGATGCAATACGCGCTGGGCGTCGTCGGCCCGCACGGAGCGGTCGTCGGCATCGATCGCGACGCGCTGCAAAAGCCGCTGCCCGGTGCGCGCGTCCTCCGGGGCGACATCTACGCCACCTCGGACGGCGAGCTGCTCGGCGACCTCCGGGCGTTCGACGTCGTGCTGTCCGACATGGCGCCCGACACGACGGGCGTGCGCGCCACGGACCAGGCGCGCTCGGCGGCGCTGTTCGAGGAGGCGCTCGCGCGCGCCGAGCGGCTGCTCGCGCCCACGGGCGCGTTCGTCGGCAAGATCTTCCAGGGGCCGGACCTCGAGGCACTCCGCAAGCGGATGGCGGCGCGCTTCGCCGACGTCAAGACGCTCAAGCCCGAGAGCTCGCGCGCGCAGAGCATCGAGATCTACCTCGCGGGCAAGGGATTCCAATGACGCTCGCGGCGGGCCTGCTCAGCGCGCCGCTCTGGCTCGCGACGGCCGTGGTGGCCGGTCCCCCGACAGCGACAGCGACGACCGCCGCCCCCGCGACGCAGAAGATCGCGGTCGACGTCCGCGGACCGGTGGCGCTCGTCGAGGTGACGCGCCCGCTCGAGGCGGCAGGAGCAGCGCGCGAGCGCCTCCTCGACGTCGCCTTGCCCGAGCACGCCGCGCTCGTCGACGTCGCGTTCGCGGAGGGCGGCAAGTGGCGCGCCGCCGACGTGACCGACGCCGAGCGCGCCTCGCGCGCGTACGTCGATCGCCTCGCGTCGCTCGACCTGCCGCTCGCGCGCGAGCCCGTCGACGATGGCGCGAGCTACCGCTTCTTCGTCGTGGGCGCGCCTCAAGCGTCGATCGTGGCGCGATACCGCTTCGCGGTCCTGCCCGAGGCACGCGAGGGCCGCCGGCGCATCCGCTTCCCCGCGGCGCTCGAGCGCACGCCCCTGCCGGCGGACGTCGCGCTCTCGGCCGCGGGCGCGAGCGACGTCGACATCGCGGGCGCGCGCGCCGCCCACGGACGGGCGCGCGGGGCCTCGACGCGCGGGGCCTGGGAGATCTCGTGGGTGCCGCGCGCGGCGCCCGCTCTCGCCGACGCGCGCCTCACCGGGAGCCTGGCGCTCGCCAAGCTCTCCCCCGGCGAGACCCTGGCGGCCGTCGCGGTCGAGGCCAAGGGCCGCCGCCCCGTCGCTCCTCCGCCGAACGTGCTGCTGCTCGTCGATCGCTCGCGCAGCGTCGGCCTGCCGGGCCTCGCCGCCGAGCGCGATCTCGCGGGCCGGCTGCTGGAGGCGCTGCCGCCCTCGACGCGCTTCGATGCCCTCTTCTTCGACCGGCACGTCCGCCGCCTTTTCCCGGCGAGCCGTCCGGCGACGCGCGAGGCGCTCGGCGCCCTCGACGCCGAGATGGTCCCCGATCGCATGCAAAACGGCACGGACCTGCCGGCCGCGCTGCGCGCGGCCGGCGCCGTCCTGCGCCGCGAGGCGGGTGCGTTCGGCCCGCGCGCGCTGCTCGCGCTCGTCACGGACGGGGCGCTGCCCGAGGGCGCCGACGGAGCCGCGCTCGAGCAGGACCTCGGCGCCACGCCCGGCGTCGACGTCGGCGTCGCGACATTCGTCGTCCGGCCGCCCGGCGACGACGCCGCGCCCGCGGGCGCGACGCGCGCGCTCAGTCACCTCGCCGCGCTGCACGGCGGCGTCATGCGCGAGCTCGCCGCGAGCGAGCTCGAAGAGGCGCTGCCGCCGGCCCTCGCAGCGCTCGCGCGCGGCGGCGACGTCGCCGAGGTGCGCCTCTTCGCCGGCGGCGGCGAGCATGCGCTCGCGCCGCGCCTCGCGCCCGGCGAGGGTCGCACGACGCTGCTGACGCTCGCGGGGACCGCGCGAGGCCGCGCCTCGCTCGTCGGCACCACCGTCGGGGCCCCCGTGCGCCTGCCGTTGCGCGCCGAGACCGTCGACGCAGATTGGCTGCGCGCGCTGACCCGGAAGAGCGGACCGGAGGCGCGGCTCTGCGCGACGGGCTCGCTGACGGCCCTCGTCCAGGCCGTGACGCACGCCGCGCCTCCCAGCGACACCGTCAGGGGCTCGCTCGATCGCACCGTGGTGCGCAACACGCTGTCGCTCGCCTTCATGCCGCGCGCGCGCGCCTGCTACCTCGGCCGCACGGCCGCGACGCCCGCGTTGCGCGATCTCGCGGGGCGCGTGCGGCTCGCCATCGACCTCACGCGTGGCGAGGTGGGGGACGTCGTCGTCCAGTCCTCGACGCTCAACCACCCCGGCATCGAGGCCTGTCTGCGCGACGGGGCCTTCGCGCTCGAGGTGCCGCGAGCGCTGCGCAGCGACGCCCCCTCGACGGCCATCCTCAACCTGGTCTTCCGCCCGCGCACGCCCGAGAGGCACGCGAGCGCCGACGAGGCCGCCCTCGGCGAGCAGATCGACCTCATCATCGAGGAGGCGCACCGCGAAGAGGTCCAGCGCTCCGAGGCCCCGCCCACCGACGGCCCTCCCACCCCCGACCGATCCATGATACCCACGCGCTGAGGAACGACCGGATGGACGACGCGAGCTCACGAGACGACCTGCCCTTCGACCCCACGCGCCGCAAGCTCTGCCCCGACGGCAGTTGCGTGGGCGTCATCGGCGCCGACGGTCGCTGCCGCGTGTGCGGCCGCACCGAGGCCGAGGCCGAAGCCGAGGCCGGCGCGGAGCCAGCGGGCGCGCTCGAGGCCGGCCCTGGCGCGCAGGCCCACGTGGAAGACGCAGAGCTCACCGCCCCGGACGCCGGCGGATTCGACTCGAAGCGACGCCTCTGCGACGACGGCAGCTGTGTCGGCGTCCTGGGCGACGACGGCGTGTGCCGCGTCTGCGGGCGTCGGTCACAATAAGGGCATGCCCAACCCCCCCGGCAGCGTCGCGATCATCGGCGCCTCCAACGCGAAGGAGAAGTACGGCAACCGCGCCGTTCGCGCCTACCTCCGTAAGGGCTGGACGGTCTACCCGGTGAACCCGAACGAAAAAGAGGTCGAAGGCCTGAAGACCTACGCGTCCATCACCGACATCCCCGGTCCTGTGGAGCGCGCGTCGCTGTACCTGCCGCCCAACGTCGGCCTCGGCGTCCTCGACGGCATCAAGCAGAAGGGCGTCGCGGAGCTCTACGTCAACCCCGGCGCCGAGAGCGAAGACCTCATGGCGAAGGCCGAGGCGCTGGGCCTGAACGCCATCTGGGCCTGCTCGATCATCGACATCGGCGAGCGGCCGTAGACTGAAGGATGTCGCAGCCCTTCCGTAGCGAAGCTATTTAAGCGGATTGAAAATTAGACCAAGCGACTCAAGCGCAGCCCGCGTGTCGTCTCGAAGGCGCGCGAAGGCTGGCAGTGAGTAGAGACTCGTAAAATCGGTCATGATGTCGGCGACGCGCTGGACGCGTTCTCCTATGGTTTCCTGAAACCGCCGGAGACGCCTTCCCTTCTTATTGGAGGCAACCACAAGCGCTGTTCGGAGGGTTGTCTTCGGGTTCGGGTCGACCTCCATAGATCGGGGCGCAGGAAGTTCCAGCGGGGCCGTTCCATTTGGATTGTCCGCGGCCTGACGAATTGCCGCTTGATCGCCCAAAAGCCAGGCTTCCGTCATTCTTACTGGTATTACGCACACGTACCTCGAATTGATTTGTTGACGAGCCGCATACTTGATCTCCTCAGCCCGATCTTCCCATCCTTGCCCCTCCGCATCTCGATGGATGAAGAGAATGTCGCAAGGATAGCTGTTGGCTGTGGCCCTGATGCGCTCGGCGAGTCCTTGAGGGACAGGTGCCACATATCTCAGATCAGCCCAGTGAGATTCGATCACGATTCGACCCGCGAGATCGCCGATCAATCGGCGAAGGATTGCCAGTAGGCAGCGATCGCTGGAACCATCGCCCAGCAGACACACTCGGACAGTCTCGGTCATCGGCCGTCGGCAGCCCGGAATCTAAGACTCATTTGTTCCCAGGCGGCGGCGCGCGACGGTGCAACGGCTAGATGAACCGGGTCCTTGGTCTTGGCGCGCCAAGTACTAGGTGGGACACGCACGACGGCGGAACGACCGCGCGTAGGACCTCGAACAACGTCGACGAATTCGAGAAAGACGAGATCGTTTACTTTCACCTCGTTGTAGACGAGCGGAGAGTGACTATTAACCAGGACTTGTCGCAGGGGGTTCTCTTCGCTCACTCCGTCGGCGGAGTCCACTGCCAAATCGTAGAGCAACCGAACCATCTCGCCTACTCGATCGGGATGAATCCCGTTCTCCGGTTCTTCCACACACAAGGTTCCAGTCGCCTCGGGATCGGCAACGAGAGTGGCCAATACAAGGAATCTCAAGGTGCCGTCCGAAAGGGCTCTCGCTGCCCGGAACGCCCCGTCGAGTCCCATAATCTGTGCGGTCAACGTCTCTTGCCTCGGATCGTCTTCGACCCGCAACTCTCGAACATCAGGCACGAGACCAGCAACGCGATTTACGATCTCCGCTAATGCAGCCCGCCCGCGTGCCTTTTCAAGTCGGTGAAGGGCGCCTGCAAGAAAAGCTCCCCTCTCATCAATTTTCTTGGGGTCGGCATAGAGAGAAGGAGCCCTCATGGCAGAAGGCTCAAGCTGCAGCGTTGCCCATGACTCCATTTCACGTCTCGCAGCAAGTGCCGTCGGAAAATCCGCGTTCACACTACTGAGAACCGTCCGTGATGACTTCGCCGCAGGGATTTGTCGACCACCGTGGCCATCTTGAGACAGCCGAATAGTGCCTGCCTCCGTGCTGATGAATGGACCACCGTGCCGCGCGCCAACTACCGTGGACTCTATAAAAGGCTTGCCTGCCCAAGAGCCGAATGTCTTGCGCGCGGAGGCTAACGTGATCGGCTTAAGGCTCTCTTCCTTGAGGACCAAGCGCTCGCCCGCATCGTCCAGAGCAAAAGCAACCTCGTAGCGAAGGACCGTTATCGACGCCTGAGCGGTGACGCCGAACTCATCCGTCGCCGTTCTTGGAATGACCATCTCCGCTGCGAAGCGGACCTCGTCAGCGATGCGTACGTCGCCAAACCCGGTGAAGAGATCCTCGGGCTTAACACTCCTTCCTCGTGCTTCGCGGATGTGCGCCACGGCCTCCGGAATCGGATGACCAGCAAGAAGATGGAGAAGGCGAATTGCGTCGAAGAGATTCGACTTCCCGACCGCGTTCTCGCCGACGATGCAAGTAAAGGGTCCGAGCCGCAGATCGACGTCGACCAGAGTCTTAAACCCAAAGACGGAGAGACGCGTTAGCACCCTCGCCAACGTAACCTGAACTCGCTCCCCTTGCACCTTGCGCCTCCTCCATTTCGCAAAGGTCGGAGGAGGACGACCGTCGTCCACCGCACTCCCCCGCGAGTGTAGCTAGGCATTTCTGGTAAGCTCCGCGCCCCATGCCGGCGGTCGCGGTCAACAGCATGCTCGAGCTCATCGGCGGCACGCCGCTCGTGCGCCTGCGGCACCTCGTCGACGCAACGACGGCGGACATCTTCTGCAAGTGCGAGCAGTTCAACCCGGGCGGGTCACTCAAGGATCGCATCGCGCTGTCCATGATCGAGGCCGCCGAGCGCGAGGGGCGCATCCGGCCCGGCAAGTCGATCATCGTCGAGCCGACGTCGGGCAACACGGGCGTCGGCCTGGCCGTCGTGTGCGCCGCCAAGGGCTACAAGCTCATCCTCACGATGCCGGACAACATGTCGCTCGAGCGGCGCGCGCTGCTCAAGGCCTACGGCGCCGAGCTGCACCTCACGCCCGCCGCCGACGTCATGCGTGGCGCCGTCGAGCGCGCGCAGGCCATCTGCCGCGACAACCCCGACGCCTTCATGCCGCAGCAGTTCAACAACCCCGCCAACCCCGAGGCGCACCGACGAACGACGGCGCCCGAAATCCTCGCGCAGCTCGGCACGCGCGTGCCCGGCGCCTTCGTGCACGGCGTGGGCACGGGCGGCACGATCACGGGCGTGGGCCAGGTGCTGCGCGCCAAGCACCCCGACGTGCGCATCGTCGCCGTCGAGCCCGAGAAGAGCGCCGTCCTCTCGGGCGGCAAGCCGGGCGAGCACCGGATCGACGGCATAGGCGCCGGCTTCGTGCCACAGATCCTCGACCGCTCCGTCATCACCGACGTGCGCACGATCTCTGAGGCCGACGCCCAGAAGACCAAGCTCGCGCTCGCGCGGCGCGAGGGGCTGCTCGTGGGCATCTCGGCGGGCGCGTCGGTGAAGATCGCGCTCGATGTCGCGCGCGAGCTCGGCCCCGGCAAGACCGTCGTCACGATCTTGTGCGACACGGGCGAGCGCTACTTCTCGTCGGACGCCTACTTTGAGTGACGGCGCGTCGGCTGGCCTCCGCGGCGTCCTCATCGTCGGCGCGGGCGGCCTCGGCTGCCCAGCCGCCTTCGCGCTCGCCGCCGCCGGCGTGCGCGAGCTCGGCGTCGTCGACGACGACGTGGTCGACGTGACCAACCTGCACCGACAGATCCTGCACGGCGAGCCCGACGTCGGCGTCGCGAAGGTCGAGTCGCTCGCGCACGCGCTCGAGCGGCGCTTCCCGCGCGTGCGCGTCACGCCGCACCCCACGCGCTTCGACGCCTCGAACGCCGTCGCGCTCGTGACGGCCTACGCCGTCGTCGTCGACGGCTCCGACAACTTCGCGACCAAGTTCGTCGCCAACGACGCCTGCGTGCTCGCGCGGCGACCGCTCGTTCACGGCGCCGCCGTGGGCACGAGTGGCCAGCTGCTCACGGTGCCGGCGGGCGGAAGGCCCTGCTACCGCTGCCTGTTCGAGGAGCCGCCGCCCGCGGGAGTGGGGCCGTCGTGCGCCGAGGCCGGCGTGCTCGGCCCCGTGCCCGGCGTCATCGGCGCGCTGCAGGGCGCCGAGGCGGCGCGCCTCCTGCGAGGCGAAAACCCCGCCTTCGCGGGGCGGCTCCTCCAGTATGATTCTACGGGCATGGCCGTCCGAGCCGTCCGCTTCAATCCCAACCCGACCTGCGCCGTCTGCGGCGCGGCGCCGCGCATCCGCGCGCTCGACGCCGCCGAATACGGGGACGACGCCTGTCGAACCTGAAGTGCCCCAGGATCTGAACCCAAGGAGACACGCATGGCCACCATCCGCATCCCCACGCCGCTTCGCAAGCTGACCCAGGGCAAAGAGGAGATCACCGCGACCGGCGCGACGGTCGGCGCCCTCATCGCGAGCCTCGAGGCGGCTTACCCGGGCCTCAAGGAGCGCATCTGCGACGACAGCGGTCAGGTGCGGCGCTTCGTGAACATCTTCGCGAACGACGAGGACATCCGCTTCCTCAAGGGCCTCGACACGCCCGTCAAGGACAGCGACGAGATCTCGATCGTTCCCGCCATCGCGGGCGGCCGCCGCTAGCCCGCGCACGCCCGCCGCGCCCATGAACCCGGCAACCGTCACACGCTTCGCGCGCCAGCTCGCGCTGCCCGAGGTCGGCCCCGCCGGCCAGGAGCGCCTCGACGCCGCGCGCGCCGCGATCGTCGGCGACGCGCTCGCGGCGGAGATCGTGGCGCGTTACCTCGCCGCCGCTGGGGTCGGCGCGTTGAGGCTCATCGGCGGCGGCACGGCGGCGCGGGACTGGGAGGCGGCGCTGCGCGGCTCGAACCCCGAGGTCGCCGTCGAGCACGTGGCCCGGCCCGCCGACGGCCGCGGCTGGATGGCGGGGCTCGACGGCGCCGCGATCGTCGTGCGCGCCGACTTCGGCGACGACGCCATGCTGCCCGCCGCGATCCGGCGCGGCGTGCCGGCCGTCATCCTGCGCGGCACGGAGGCCGTCGCCGAGGTCGTGTCGTTCCGCAAGCACGGCCCCTGCCCGCACGCGCCCCTCGACATCGCCGCCGTCGCGGCCGCCCCGTTCCCCGACGACCCGGCGAGCGTCGTCGCCGGGACGCTCGCCGCGAGCGAGGCGTTGCACGTGCTGCTGGGCGACGCGGCGCCCGCGCGCGCCAGCCGCGCCTGGCACCTGCGCGTCCCGCTCGACGGCGGCGACGCCACCGCCCACGAGATCCCGTGGACGCCCGAGTGCTTCGCCTGCGGAGGCTCGGGCGCCGAGATGAGCTTCGCGTGAGCCACGCCGCCGACGTCCTGCGCTCGGCCGCCGAGCAGCTCGCGCACATGGAGACGATCCGCCGCGCGCGCCTGCGCGTCGCCGAGCGCGTCACGGACCTCATCGGCGACACACCCATCGTGCGCCTGCGGGCCTTCGACAAGGACACGCCGGGCGTCGAGATCTGGGCCAAGTGCGAGTTCCTCAACCCGGGCGGCTCCGTCAAGGATCGCGCCGGCTACCAGATGATCCGCGACGCCATCCGCGGCAAGCAGCTCCAGGCCGGACAGGAGATCATCGACTCGACGAGCGGCAACACGGGCGTCGCCTACTCGCTTGTGGGCGGCGCGCTCGGCTATCCGGTGACGCTCGTCATGCCGGGCAACGTGTCGTGGGCGCGGCGCAAGATCTCGGAGGCCTTCGGTACGAAGCTCATCTTCTCCGATCCCATGGAGGGCTCCGACGGCGCCATCGTGCTTTGCCGGAAGATCGTCGCCGAGCACCCCGGCCGCTACTTTTACCCCGACCAGTACTCGAACCCCTCGAACCCCCTCGCCCACTACAACGGCACGGGCCGCGAGATCTGGGAGCAGACCGAGGGACGGGTCACGCACTTCGTGACGGGCATCGGCACGACCGGCACCGTGATGGGCACGGGCCGGCGCCTCAAGGAGTACCGCCAGGACATAGAGGTCTACGCCGTCGAGCCCGACGACGCGCTCCACGGCCTCGAAGGTCTGAAGTACATGGACAGCTCGATCGTGCCGACCATCTATCACCCCGAGGAGCTCGACGGCGTCATCGCCATGCCCACCGACGAGGCCTGGGACGTCTCGGACCGCCTCGCCAAGGAAGAGGGCCTGCTCGTCGGTCACTCGTCCGGCGCCTCGCTCGCGGGCGCGCTGCGCATCGCGCGCCGCCTCACGAAGGACGGCCAGGCGGGCGTCGTCGTCACGCTGTTTCCCGACCGCGCCGACCGCTACTTCGAGGCGCCCGTGACGACGCAGACGCCGGCCCCCAAAGGATGAGAGACGTGAGCCCCATGACGACCGTCGCCGCCCCCCACCCCATCGTGACCGCCGAGGCCCTCGCCGAGATGTACGCGCACGCGCGCCGCGAATACCCGAACGAGTGCTGCGGATTCGTCTCCGGGAGCAAGGACGCGCCCACGGCCGGCCGCGCCGTCGCCTGCGTCAACATCCAGAACGAGCTGCACGCCCTCGATCCGAAGACGCACGAGCGTGACGCCAGCATCGCGTACAACCTGGGCGCGGGCGACCTCTTCAAGCTGCAAAAGAGCCTGCGCTCGGCCGAGCCCGTCAAGGTCATCTACCACTCGCACATCGACGTCGGCGCGTACTTCAGCCCAACCGATCAGGCGGCCGCGCAGATGGACGGTGAGCCGAGCTACCCCGTGGAGTACCTCGTCATCGACGTGCAAAAGGACGGCGCCCGCGGCGCCGCCCAGTTCTGCTGGAGCGACGCCGAGAAGAAGTACGTCGAAGTGGGCCGCTACCCGGGACCCTGACGTTATCGAGTAGAGTATCTCGGCGATGCTTCCCCTGTTCCTGCGCGCGTGCCGCGGCGAGGCCACGCCGCGCGCTCCGATTTGGGTCATGCGCCAGGCCGGGCGCTACTTGCCCGAGTACCGCGCCGTGCGCGAGAAGGTCAGCTTCCTCGAGCTGTGCAAGACGCCGGCGCTCGCGGCGGAAGTGACGCTGCAGCCGCTGCGGCGCTTCGGCTTCGACGCCGCGATCCTGTTCTCCGACCTGCTCGTGCCTCTCGAGGCCATGGGGCTCGAGGTGCAGTTCACGGAGAAAGGCCCCGGCCTGCCCGCGCCCGTGCGCACGCCGGCCGACGTCGGGCGTGTCGCCACCTTCGACGCGGAGGCGCGTACGGGCTTCGTCATGGAGACGATCCGCCTCGTGCGCAAGGAGCTACCCGTGGACGTCCCCCTCATCGGGTTCGCGGGCGCCCCCTTCACCGTCGCGACCTACGCGATCGAAGGCAAGACCGGCAAGACCTTCGGCGAGACGAAGAAGTTCTTCTACCAGCACCCCACCGAGGCCCGGCGCCTGCTCTCGCTCATCGGCGAGGCGACGCGCGACTATCTGCTCGCGCAGGTGCGGGCCGGCGCCCAGGCCATTCAGATCTTCGATTCGTGGGTGGGCATCGTGTCGCCGGACGACTGGGACGACTTCGTGCTCGAGCCGACGCGCGCGCTCGTCGCCGCCGTGCGCGCCTCGGGCGTGCCCGTGATCTACTTCCCCAACGGCGCGACGACGATCCTCGACCGCGTCGCGAAGGTGGGCGCCGACGTCTACGGCATCGACTGGCGCCTCCCCATCGACGAAGCGCGCGCGCGCCTCGGCGGCGCGGCGGCCGTGCAAGGCAACCTCGACCCGTCACTGCTGCTCGGCCCCGTGAGCGCGCTCGAGAAGCGCGCCGTCGACGTCGTGCGGCGGGGCGGCAAACGCGGACACGTCTTCAACCTCGGCCACGGCATCACACCCGACGTGCCTGTCGACAACGTCGCGGCGCTCGTGGCGGCCGTGCGGGGCGCTTGATGTCGGTCTCGGCCAGCGCGCCCGAGGCGAGGGCCGCGCGCCCGACCAGCGCACGCGACGCCGAGCGCGAGCCGCTCGGCGTCGTGCTGCTCAACCTCGGTGGGCCCGATTCGCTCGCGGCCGTCGAGCCGTTCCTGCGCAACCTCTTCGGGGACCCGGACGTCATCCAGCTCCCGCCCGTCGTTCGCTGGTTCCAGCCGCTCTTCGCGCGCCTCGTGGCGCAACGACGCGCCCCCACGGCGCGCGCCGCCTACACGCAGATCGGCGGCCGCTCGCCCATCGCCGAAGAGTCATCGGCCCAGGCGGAGGCCGTGGCTTCGGAGCTCGAGCGCCGTGGCTGGCGCGCGCACGGCGTCGTCGCCATGGGCTGTTGGCACCCGTTCTCGGACGAGGCCGTGGCGCGCCTCGCCGAGGTCGGCATCCGCCGCGCCGTGGCCGTTCCGCTGTTCCCGCAGTATTCGCGCTCGACGACCGGGTCGTCGTTCGTCGCGCTCGAGCGGGCCGTCGCGCGCGCGGGCGGCGCGCTGTCCGTCGCGCGGGTCGAGCGCTACCCGGAGGCGCCCGGCTATGTCGAGGCCATCGCCGAGCGCGTGCGCGCCGCCGCCGCCACCGTCCCGCACGGCGAGCGTCCGAGCGTGCCTGTGCTGTTCTCGGCGCACGGCCTGCCCGAGTCGTACATCCAGCGGGGCGATCCCTACCTCGACGACGTCCGCACGACCGTGGCCGCGGTCTCGGCGCGCCTCGGCCTGGGCGCGCGCGCGCGGCTCTGCTTCCAAAGCCGCGTCGGCCCGCAGCGCTGGCTCGGCCCCACGACCGAGGAGACGCTCGACGCGGTCGCGCGCGAAGGCCACCGCTCCGTCGTCGTCGTGCCCGTGGCCTTCACGGGCGAGCACGTCGAGACGCTGCAGGAGATCGACATCCTCTATAAGGAGCACGCCGCGCGCGCGGGCATCACGTGCTTCGCGCGCGCCCGCACCGTTGGGACCCACCACGCCTTCATCGGCGCGCTCGCGGACGTCGTCGAGGCGGCGGCGCGCGAGCGCGGCTGGGCCTAGGTCCGATGCGCGTCGCGGTCGTCGGAGGTGGAATCGCCGGCCTCACGGCCGCCGAGCGGCTCGTCGCCGCGGGCCACGACGTCACGCTGCTCGACGCGGAGGCGCGCCCGGGCGGCCTCATCCGGAGCGAGCACCGCGACGGCTTTCTCTTCGAGACGGGGCCGCAGGCCATCCTGTCCGGCCGCCCCGACACGGCGGCGCTGCTCGCCGCGGCGGGCGTCGAGGCGCGCGTCCTTTGGTCGCACGAGGCGACGCGGCGCCGCTTCGTCTACGTCCGCGGCGCCCTGCGCGCGCTGCCGTCGAGCCCGCCCGCGCTCCTCAAAACCGACCTGCTCGGCGCCATGGCCAAGCTGCGCCTCGCGCGCGAGCCCTTCGTGCCGAAGAGTGATCCGGCGCGCGACGAATCAGTGCTGGAGTTCTTCGAGCGCCGCTTCGGCGCCGAGGCCGCGCGCGCCATCGGCGCGCCCGCCGTCATCGGCATCTACGCGGGCGACGCCGCCGCGCTCTCGATCAAGAGCGCCCTTCCACGACTCTACGAGCTCGAACAGAAGCACGGCAGCGTCCTGCGCGGCGCCTTCGCAGAGCGCGGCGCGGGCGAGACGCCGCGCTCTTTCTCCTTCCCCGAGGGCCTCGAGGAGCTCCCGCGCGCGCTCGCGGCGCGCCTCGGCGCCCGACGGGTCGTGGCCCGCGCGGCCGCGCTCGAGCGCGCGGGCGCCGGGTACCGCGTGCAGCTCGAGTCGGGCCCGCCCGTCGACGCCGAGCGCGTCGTCCTCGCGACGCCCGCGCGCGTGACGGGCCCGCTGCTCGCGCCGCTCGCGCCGGCCGCCGCCGCCGCGCTCGCCGCCGTGCCCTTTGCGCCGCTCGCCGTGGCGGCCCTCGGCTTCCGCGCGTCCGCCTCCGGCCCCGTCGACCTCGGCATGGATCTCGCGGCCTACGGCTTCGTCGTCGCGCGCGGCGAGGGACCGAAGGTCCTCGGCTGCCAGTACGAATCGTCGATCTTCGACCACCGCGCGCCGCCCGGCGCCGTCCTCCTGCGCACGCTGCACGGCGGGACGTTCGAGCCCGCGGTCGTCGACGCCAGCGACGACGCCATCGCGGCGAGCGCCGTCGCCGATCTGCGCGCCATCGCCGGCCTGCGCGTCGACCCCGACTTCGTCTCGGTCTGGCGTCACCCGGGGGCCATCCCTCAGTACGATCTCGGGCACGCGGCTCGCCTGCGCGCCTTGTCGGACGAGCTCGGCCGCCTGCCGGGATTGCACGTCGTCGGCCAGGCCACGAGCGGCGCGGGCGTCAACGACGGCATCGCCGCCGCCGCCGCCCTGGCGCGGGGTTTCGGCTGAAAGCATTTCGAGGCTTGATTCCCCGCGTGAGCGGTTGGATCCTTCGCGGCATGAACACTGGAGTCGAACGATGCGTTATCTGAAAGTCCTCCTCGTCCTCGTGATCGTCGCGGCAGCCATCGGCGGCGGCGCGGCCTTCGGGCTGCGCGCGGGACGCAACAAGGTCGGTACGCCCAGCGTCCTCAAGCCCGACTTCTTCGTCGTCACGAACGCCATGGGCATCGGCCTCTTCGCGGCGCGCGTCGCGCCCGGGCCACACGTCATCTTCTTCGACACGGGGCTCGACCCGGAGGGCCGACCGGTCGATGCGCTCCTCCGCGCGCTCGGAGCGAGCCGCGACGACGTCACCGACGTCTTCCTCACGCACGGCCACTTCGACCACGTCGCGGGCGCGCGCGTGCTCACGAACGCCCGCCTGCACCTCGGCGCGCCCGACGTGCCGCTCGCGGCCGGCCAAATCCAGCCGGACGCGCTCGTGCCGATGCTCCTCGGCAAGGTGCTCGCGACGCCGCCCGTGACGGCGAACGCGCCCATGGTGCTCCCGGCCACCTTCCCCGTGGGCGCGCCTTCGGACGCGGGCGCCACCAAGATGGTCAAGGCCTACCCGACCCCCGGGCACACGCCCGGCTCGTACGTCTTTCTCTACGACGGCGTCCTCATCGCGGGGGACATCATGGTCCTCAAGCAGGGGCGACTCGACCCGCCGCCGCGCGTCTTCAACCCGCACCCCGCGGAGAACGAGGCCTCGATCAAGTCGCTCAAGACCCAGCTCGCGGGCGAGGCGATCGACATCGTCTGCACGTCCCACGGCGGCTGCACGCCGAAGGGCCTCGGGCGCATGCTGCTCGACGAGCTCATCACGCGCCTCGGCGGCTGAGGAGCCCGTCTGCGTTAACGCAACGGGCTCACGTCGGGGCCTCCGCGCCCTCCTCCCCACCTCGCGACCTTCAGTCGCCCCTCCTCGCCGGACAGGAGGTGTGTGTGCCGGGATGTAGGTAATGTGTGACCTAGATCGCAGGTTGTGGTTGCAGCTGTCGCCTTGGGGGGGATAATCGTCGCTCACCCCACACGGAGGTACGCATGCGGATGATGTTCGCTGTTTCCGCAGGAGTTGCGCTGTTGACCGCGGCCGGGGCGGGTTGGGCAGGCCCGAAGGACAAAGGGTCCAAGGACAAGGAGCCTGCCTCGTTCAACAAGACCTTCCAATGGGAAGAGAAGGTCGTGGGCCCGAAGGACAAGGGCGTCGACCACGACCGCATCGCTGCGATGCAGGAACAAGGGCGTCGCGATGAGGCCGCCAAGCGCCGCGAGCCGCCGAAGAAGGTGCAGCGCACCGAGGGCATCAACGGCCCCGCCTCGTCGGTCATCCCGACCCAGGACATCGAGAAGCCGGCGCCCGCCGGCAGCGTGCGCGGCCCCGTTCACAAGGCGGCGTACACGCAGCCCAAGCCACACGACGCCATCGACGACGTGCTGGCCGAGAACTCGGCGTCGGACGAAAGCTCGCACCACGCCGGCCTCGCCAAGGTCATCGGCGGCTCGAGCAAGTCTCACCGGAGCGCCAAGCACGTCAAGCACGGTCGCCGCCGGCACCGCTGAACGTCGCGCGTCCGGGTCCTCGTCAGCCGAGGATCCAGATCGCGATGTTCAAGTAGATGATGATCCCGAGGACGTCGACGAGGGACGCGATGAACGGTCCCGACGAGACGGCGGGATCGAGGCCCAGCCGCTTCATGAGCAGCGGCAGCCCGGAGCCGACCACCGAGCCGAAGGTCACGCAGGCGATGAGCGACATGCCCACGGCGGCGGCCATGCCGCCGTGGCCGCTGTGCCCCACGAAGATCGCGCGCAGCAGGCCGATCGAGCCCAGGATGCACCCGAGCACGAGGCCCATGCGGAGCTCGCGCCACAAGATCTTGAGAGCGTCGCCCGGGCCGAACTCCTCGAGCGCCATGCCGCGGATGACGAGCGACGAGGCCTGGCTGCCCGTGTTACCGCCGGATGAAATAATGAGGGGCACGAAGACCTCGATGGCCGCGAACGTCTTGCGCGCGACCTCGTAGTGCTCGAGCACGCTCGCCGTGAGGATCTCGCCCATGAAGATCGCGATGAGCCAGCCGGCGCGCTTCCTCACGAGCGTCCAGAACTCGGTCTTGAAGTAGGCGTCGTCCGTGGGCGCGACGGCGCCCAGCTTCTGGATGTCCTCGGCCTGCTCGCGCTTGAGCACGGTGACGACGTCGTCGACCGTGACGATGCCGAGCATCTTGCGCGTGGCGTCCACGACGGGCAGCGCGAGCATGTCGTAGTGCTCGAACAGATGCGCGACGTCCTCCTGGTCCATCTCGGGGGGCACGGAGATGACGTCGGCGTTCATGATGGTGGCGATGGGCTGGCCGGCGCGCGCGAGCACGAGGTCGCGCAGCGAGACGACGCCCAGCAGCGTTCCGTTCGGATCGACGGCGTAGGCTTCGTAGATCGTCTCCATCTGCGCGGCGGTCGAGCGCACCTGCTCGATGGCGCGCTCGACGGTGAGCTGGGCGTCGATGGCGACGTAGTCGGTCGTCATGAGGCCGCCCGCCGAGCTCTCGGGATATCGAATGAGCTCCCGGACGTCGAGCGAGGCGTCCTTGGGCATGCGCGCGAGCAGGTCGGCGCGCACCTCGTCGGGCAGCGACTGGAAGAGATCGGCGCGCTCGTCGGCCGACATGTGGTCGGCGAGGCGCGCCGCGAGCGAGCGCTCGACCCGCTCGAACAGATGGACGCGGCGATCGTGGTCCATCGCGTCGAAGGCCGCCGCGGCCTGCGCGATGGGCAGCGCCGCGACGAGCAGCACGGCCTGCTCGTCCGACAGGCCGAAGATCAGATCGGCCAGATCGACGGCATGGAGCTCCTCGGCGAGCGCGATGGCGTGCTCGGGGCTCGTCTTCAACGTCTCCGCCAGGTCGGGCGCGAGCAGCGTGGACAGACGCATCGTGGGCATGATCAGTGCGTCCGCGGGTCCACGCCGCCGCCGGCGAGGAGAAAATCGATCAAGGCGTGCGTCGCAGAGCCGACGACGACGAGGCGCTTCGTGACGGCCGCGGGCGTTCCGCAGCCCGACACGCAGAACGGCAGCGCGCTCACGTCGATGCCGAAGACGTCGTCCGCGCCCGGGTCGCGGCGCCGGAGGACGGGGAGCTCCTTGTCGAGCAGCTTGCCGCCCACGATGCGCACCTCGCCCGCGAGCATGGCGTCCCCGACGGTCGCGTCGGGGTTCCCCACGACCGCCTCATCGCCGGCCTTGCCGTCGATGTCGGCGGCGGCGACCGCCGAGCCGAGCTCGCCCGCGCCCGCGGCCAGCGCGACGGGCAACATGGGCGAGGCCGGCGTGAGCGGCCCGCGGATCCAGAAGGCGTGGCTCGGCGGCGAGCCGACGAGGAGATCGGGCGTGCCGTCGGCGTCGAAGTCGCCCGTCGCGAGCGCGTGGCCGAAGCGCGGGTCGGCGTTGCGGTACGCGAAGGCGCAGGTCGCCACGCCCGTCGTCGCGTCGACGTTGAAGACCGCGACGGCGCCCATGTCCTCGACGGTGGGCGTGCCGACGACGATCTGGGCGCCCGCGCCGCCCGCGAGCGGCGCGACGAGCACGGCGCGCCGCAGCCGATCGCGCGCCGGCAGCGCCGTCGGCACGAGCATGGGACAGTCCGCCCCCGGAGTGGCGGCCGGCACGGCCATCTTGGCGTCTCCGTCGACGTAGACGGTGAGGTCGGCGCCCGAGACGACGACGAAGTCGGGCGCGTCGTTCCCGGCCAGCTTGCCCGCGGCCACGCCGAGCCCGAAGCGATCGGCGCCCGTGGGCGCGTCGAGCGAGGCGACGTCGAGCGTCGCCCCCATGGTCAGCACGTAGACGCTGCCCGCGGCGCCGCCCGGCGCCCCCAGGAGCACCTGGTTCGTCCCCGCGACCTCGGCGAGCGAAGTGATGGGTTGGTCCATGACGAAGCTCGTCGAGGTGACGTTCTGGCTTCCGACCTGCCCCTTGGCGTCGACGTCGACGAGCGCGAGCGCGTCGGTGCCCGCGGCGGAGACGACGAACCTGCTGCCCGTCGCGCCCGCCGGCAGCGACGAGAGCGGAAGGAGCGTCCGGCCGAAGTCGTCGGTGCCGAAGTGCGACGGCGCGCCCACGGCGAGCACGGGCGTGCGCTTCTGGATCGTGTCGAAGTCGCGCCAGTCACACCCAGCCACGGCGACCGCCACGGCCAGAGGCACGCAGGCGAGCCACGCCGCGCGCGCTCTCATCAAAACCTCCCGAAGGCCGCGAGGCCGCCGCCGTCGGACCCCAGAGTCGGCGCGAGGCCGAGCGTCTTCTGATCGACGACGCTCGTGCTGTCCGCGCCGTGCGCCAGCAACGTCGCGACGAACGAGATTGCGACGAGCGCGCCAAAACCGTAGAGGACGTCGGCGCCGATCGCCTCGAGCTTGCCGCGCATGAAGCGCGGATCGGTGTTGTCGACGGGCAGCCCGGCCTTGACGTCGGCGTCGAGGCCATCCTTGTTCTGCGTCGACAGGTGTCCCACGTAGGCGCCCGCGCCGAGGATGATCAGGGCCGTCACGCCCGTTGAAATCGCGCGCGTCTTGGGCGGCCGCGGCGTGAACTGAATGTCGAGGGTCGTCTCCGTCGTGCGCTGCACCTCGAGCTCGGCCTCGTACGTCTCCATGCCCTCCTTCTCGACGAGGATCTTGCGCTTGCCGGGGACGACCTCGGTGCGGCAGGGCGCGGCGCAGCCGAGCTTGCCGTCGACGATCAACCGCGCGCCCGACGCTTGCCGGCCCGCGACGTTGATCCAGCCGCTGTTGCTCTTCTCGAGCGGCCAGTTGTACTGCGTGGCCGTGCCCGGCTTGACCTCGATGGTCTTCTCGAGCGCGACGTAGCCCTGCTTCTCGACGTAGATCGTGTGCTTGCCCGGCTTGAGGTGGCCCGTGAAGGGCGTGCGCCCGATGGCCCCGATGTCCTTTCGGTCGATGAAGACCTGCGCGCCCACGGCGTTCGAGGTGACCTCGATCCACCCGAGGTAGTGCTCCTCGGACAGCGCGATGTAGATATCGACGAGCTTGTCGGACTGGGGCGTGATCGACCGCTCCTCGGGCTTGAAGCCCTTCGATTCGAGGATGAGCCGGAAGGGTTTGGGCTCGAGCGAGCCCTGCCACGGCGTCTTGCCGAACGGGCCGCTCTTCTTGTCGTTGAGGTAGATCGTCGCGCCCTGCGGCTTCGAGTCGATGACGACGAGCCCCTTCGTGAGGAAGACCGGCAACGCGGGCGGCTCGATCGCGGACGGCGCGATCGGTGACGCTGGCGCGGGTGGCGCGCCCGCCGGTGGAACCGCGCCCGCCGGTGGCTGCGCGCCGGGCGTCGGCGTCCCGCCGGACGCGGGCGGCGTTCCCGGAGCCGCGCCGGGCGCGGACGGCGGAGCGCCGGCGACCGGGGGCGCGCTCGGCGGCGGCGGCGCGACAGGCGGCGACAGGACCTTCGTGAGGGCGTCGATGCGCGCCTTCACCTGGGCCGCGTCGTTGGCGCCGGGATCGATCGCCAGGTAACGCTCGAAGTACTCCTTGGCCTGGTCGAGGCGCTTGGCCTTCTCGAACGCCACCGCTGCGTTGAACAGGAACGCGGGGAACGGCTTGTGCTCGAAGGCGTTCAGGAACTCGTCGGCGGCCTTCTCGTACTCCTCGCGCAGAAAGGCGGTCTGCGCCGCCTCGAACGATTCCTTGGCGAGCTTCAGATCCTTGTCGGGCGCGGCCTCCTCGGCCCGGGCCGCGGCGCCCCCGAACGTCGCCGCCGGACCGACGGTTCCGACGGCGGCGACGACGGCGACGAGCCGGACCAGCGCCGATGGCGCCCCACGTCGAGCCCTGTTCGAAGCGACGGTCATGCGGCGGGGCTCCAGGATGCAGAATCCCTCCGCTCTAATCAACATCCGAGCGCCGTCGACCGTGCGCGCGCGGCGACGGCGAGCCGTGCCCACATTTGCCTCCGCGGCGCGCGTGAGCGACCTTGATGCCGATCCTCACGCCCCGTGACACATGACGGCCCTCCTCACCGCCTGCCTCTGGCTCGCCCTGCAACCCGTCGTGGTCATCGAGAGCGAGGCCGCTTGCCCGACGGCGACGGACGTCGCCGAGCGCGTGACGGCGCTCCTGCCTGTCCGCGAGAAGAAGGACGCGCCCGACCTGGCGCGCATCTCCGATCGAGGCGACGCGTGGATCGTGACGCTGACGCTGCCCGACGGAACGCCCATCGCGGAGCGCGTCCTCGATCGGGCCTTCCCGTGCGCGGACCTCGCGTCGGCGGCCGCGGTGATCATCGCCACCTGGGAGAGTGACGTCCACCCCGAGTTCCGCCCGGCGCCCCTGCCCGCCCCGCCACCGCGGCAGGCAACGCCGGTCGCGGTGGCCTCTCGACCAGCGACGCCGGCGGCGGCGCCGTCCGCGCTCGACGTGGGCGCCGCGTTCACGGGGTCGCTGGCGCCGTCGCCGAGCGGCGCGGGCCCCGCCCTCGGCGCGCTCGTCGCCGCGAACTGGCTGCCGCCGTCTCGCAGCGTGGGCGCGCGCCTCGCGCTCGCCGCCGATGCCGTTCGCGAGCTCCCGCTCGGGTCCGGTCGCGTCCAGTGGCGACGGATCGCCGGCGCGCTCGGCCCCACGCTGAGGCTGCCGTCGGCGAGGACCTCTTGGGCCCTCGACCTGCACGCTGAAGGGCTCGTCGCGGGGCTCCTGACGACCGGCGCGGGCTTCATGAAGGATGTCAGCGCCACGTCCATCGACGCAGGGATCGGCGGCGGGACGCGGCTCTTCTGGCGGGGGCGCGCCCTCGAGCCGTGGGTCGAGCTCGACGCCGGTGGCTGGTTGCGTCAACAGACCGCCTTCGCGACGCCCGGCACGCCCTCCGTCGCCCTCCCGCGTCTCGAGCTCACGCTGGCGCTCGGGCTCAGCCTCAGGACAGGCCCCTGAGAGTTGAGGCCCGCGCCTGCGAAAATCCCCGCAAAAATTGTAAGATGCGAACGTCCGGGGCCACGAACAGAGCAGCGGCAAATGTCACCTTCGCGCTCGCAGTCTCACGCCTTCGCCCGCCGTCGGCTCCCCGACGACGCCGTGGGGTCCGCCATGGCCGACGGAGAAGAGCCGGCACGCCCCGATCTCGAAACCCTGTATAGGCAGCACGCCGACGCCGTCGCCACCTGGGCGCGACGCTTCGGCGGCCCCGACTTCGACGTCGAGGACATCGTGCAGGAGGTGTTCCTCGTCGTGCAGCGCCGGCTTCCCGAGTGGCGCGGCGAGGCCAAGATCACGACCTGGCTCTACGAGATCACCTTCCGGGCGGTCCAGGAGCGCCGCCGACGCTGGCGCTGGCTCCGGCTGCGCCCCACCGGGTCCGCGCTCGGCGAGCGGCCGTCCTTCGCCTCCGACGAGCTCGCCCAGCTCGCGGGTGACGAGCCCGACGCGCTCGCGCTCCTCGAGCGCCGGGAGGCGACGGCGGCGCTGTATCAACTGCTCGAGGGCATCGGCGAGAAGTACCGCACGGTGATCGTCTTGTTCGAGCTCGAAGGCCGCAGCGGCGAGCAGATCGCTGCGCTCACGCGCACGTCGCTCGCGAACGTGTGGATTCGTCTGCACCGCGCGCGGCAGAAGCTCATGAAACGATTCCTGCACTGGGAGGGGAAGGCAAAGCCATGACGAGATCCCGGACGGCAGAGCACGCGCGCGCGGAGGGCCCCGAGCGGCTCGCGGCGCGGCCAGCGGGCGGCGACGAGGCGGAGGACCGCTTGGGCGCCCTCATGCGCGCGGGCGCGCCGCCCGAGGGGCTCGGACCGGCGGCGCGCGCGCGCGTCTGGTCGCGCCTGCGCGACGCGGGGCGCGGGACCGAACGCGGGACCGAACGCGGGTGGCGACCGATCGTGGGCCTGCGCTGGAGCGTGGCTGCGATCGTGCTCCTCGCGAGCGCCGGCGTCGTGGCGGGCGTCACGGCGCGCAGGTGGTGGCCGGCGGCGTCGCGGGCCGTCACTCCGGTCGAGGCCCCGGCCAGAAAAATCAAGCCGAAGGCGCGCATGACGCGCGTCGGGCTCGCGGACGAGCCGCGCGCCGAGGACGCGCTCGCCGCCGCAGAGGGAGCCGCTCTTCCGGTGCCCGTCGCGTTCCCGGCGCCGGCCGCCGCGGGCGCGCTCGATGCGCCCATCGCCGACGTCGCGCCACGCAGGCGAGCGTCCTCCCGCGCGGCGACGGCGACCGAGCCAATGGCGCACGCCGCTCAGGACGTCGCGCCGCCCCGCCTCGTGCCACCAGCGGTGCCTGCGCCTGCCCTCGCGCCGCTGGCGCCGAGCGCCCTCGCCGTCGAGGCGCCGCTCCTCGCGGAGGCGCTCACGCGGCTGCGGCAGCACCAAGACGCCCCGGGCGCGCTCGCGGCGCTCGATGCCTACGACGCGCGCTTCCCGCGCGGGACGTTGCGCCGCGAGGCCGACGGGGCGCGGGTCGACGCGCTCCTCGTCCTCGGCCGCGACGACGACGCGCTCACGGTGCTGCGCCGGCTCACGCTGCAGCCGCGTCGGCGCGACCAGGAGCTCCGCGTCATCCGCGGCGAGCTCGCGGCGCCCACGAGCTGCGCCGCCGCCGTCGCGGACTTCGATCGCGTCCTTTCGGAGGCGTCGGCGTCCACGCTGGCCGAGCGCGCGCTCCACGGCCGCGCGACCTGCCTCGCGCGGCTCGGCGACGCGGCGGCGGCCACGCGCGACCTGCGCGAATACCTGCGGCGCTTCCCCGACGGCCGCTTCGCGGCCGAGGCGCGGCGCGTCCTCGACGAAAACAGTTTGTAAGGTCGGCGGGCTGCTCCTCACACACTGGGACACGACCAGACAGGAGACCACCTCCATGAAAATCCAGCCGACCTCTTACGCCCTCCTCGCCGCTCTCGCGATCGCCGGGAGCGCCTGCGACAACCACGTGCTCGTCGGGAACAACAACCCCGACGGCTCGACCACGGGCACGGCCGGCGTCACCGGCACCGGCTCGGCCGGCACCACGTCCACGGGCGCCGGGGGCTCCGTCACGGGCACCGGCACGGACGGAGGCACCTCCACGGGCGCCGCCGGAGCGCCCGTCCCGGGCACCGGCTCGGGCGGAGGCACGGGCACCGTGACGCGCGTCGTGAAGCCCCTCGTTATCTCTGGCCAGGAAGCCATCACCCGCATCACCGCCGTCATCTGGAACGACAAGCCCGACGCCGATTTGATGCAGCAGGCGGCGCAGGGGCACTTCACGACGACGAGCGATCTCTACGGCGCCATCCGCCAGGTGCTCGCGGATCCGAAGGCCGCCACAGGCGTGGGAGCTTTTTATCGCTGGTGGCTCGACCTCCCCTTGGTCGCGACGCTCGTGAAGGACCCCACCCTCTACCCCGCTTTCACGACAGCGCTGCAGGCGGACATGGCCAGCGAAACGGAGACGTTCGGCGTCAAGGTCACGCTCGACCTCAACGGGTCGTACGGCATGCTGATGACGGCGCCGATGAGCTTCATCAACGCCCGCCTCGCCGCCCTTTACGGCGTCGCGAATGTCCAGGGTGACGCCCTGACCCAGGTCAACCTCGATCCCAAGGAGCGCGCGGGTCTTCTCACGCAGCCGGCGCTGCTGGCGTTGTGGTCGGCGGAGCCGACGGGCACCCATCCCTCGTTCCGCGGCACGACCATGCTAGAGAAGGTTTTCTGCGACGCGGTCCCGCCGCCGCCCCCCAGCATCCCTCCGTCGCCGGCGCCGTCTGCTGGGATGACGCAGCGACAGGTCACAGAGGCCATCTCGGGGCAGGCGGCGCTGTGCGCGGCCTGTCACGTCATCATGGATCCGCCCGGCCTCGCCTACGAGACCTTCGACTCCATCGGCCAGTGGCGAACGACCGACAACGGCCAACCGGTCGACGTGTCGAAGCTCCGGCTCATCAACGTCGTCGACCAACCCGTGACCTTCAACGGGCCCATCGAGCTCGCCAACGTCGTGGCGCAAGCTCCGACGGCGCAACAATGCATGGTGAGGCAGTGGGAAGCGTTCGTGCTCGGGAAGACCAGTGCCGACGCCCTCGATTCCACCATCGACCTCAACGATGCGTTTGCGGTGTTCAAGAGCTCGGGCTTCAACCTCAAGGAGCTCATCGTCTCCGTCCTCACGACCGACGCTTTCCTGGCTCCGTAGCGTCGCGCCGAATGGCCGCGGCCGCGCCCCGCGAGAGT
>DASXOE010000174.1:0-14609 GCA_036494575.1 Polyangia bacterium
CTGCCCCGTCTCGCGCGCCCGGCGCTCGGCGTCGCCCACGCGCTCGCGGTCGTCCGGGTGGATGCAGCGCCACCACAGTGTCGGGTCATCGCGCCACTCGGTCGCCGCGTAGCCCACGAGCTGCTCGATCTGCGGCGAGACGAACCCCCACGGCCCGTGCTGAGTGGGCTCGGCCATGTAGACGACGGCCGGGAGACGCTCGACGAGCTCGCGGTAGCGCTGCTCGGCGCGCCGGGCCTCGGTCATGGCGGCCGTCAGATGCTTGTTGGTCGCGCGAAGCTGCTCCTCGTAGACCGCCGCATCGGCCGGGGCGGCGACGGAGGCCGGCTCTCCGCGCAGCGCGTCCTCGAGGGCGGCGAGCTCGGCGCTGAAGTCGGGCGTGCGCTCCACGAGAGCGGAGGCGCCCACGCGCGCCGCCAGCTCGCGATCGTCGTCGTCGCGGAAGTGCGCGCTCAGCAAGATCACGGGCACCCCCGCGAGCTCCGGCGCCTCGCGCACGCGGCGGCACAGGCCGAACCCGTCGAGGCCGCCCATGACGACGTCGCTCATGATGACGGTGGGGCGCCAGCGTCGAGCCTTCTCGAGCGCCTCCTCGGCGCTCGAAGCCGTCTCGAGGACGAAGCCTTGCTTGCGCAGCCGCAGCCGGCAGAGCTTGAGCTGCGCGGCGTCGTCGTCGACCACGAGGAGGCGGACGAACGCGGGGCTGCGGAGGGTCGGCGGTTGCGCGCCTGCTGTCACTGAAGGATCGGTCGAAACAGTGGTCATGGCGTGCCTCCGAGGTGGGTGAGCAGGAGCTGCGGAAGGGCGATGGCGTCGATGGGCTTGCGCAGATAGGCGACACAGCCCGCCGCCCGCGCGATGCGCTCCGTCTCGGCGCCGTTGAAGGCGCTCACGGCGATGAGGACGATGTCGCGCGTGGCCGGGTTCGCCTTGAGCTGCTGCGCGAGGAGCAGGCCGCTCATGCGCGGCAGGATGAGGTCGAGCACGATCGCGCGCGGCGCGAAGTCGGCGAGGACCGCCAAAGCCTCGTCGGCGCTGCCGACGGGGAGCGTGCGGCACCCCTCGGCGCCGAGCGTGACCGCGACGAGCTTCGCGCTGGCCGCGTCGTCGTCGACGATCAGAATGGGAACTCCAGCGAGCAGACGGGGAACGCCGTGACCTTCCATGCGCCCTATCGATTGCGAGAACGGTGCCGACCTCGAGGCCGTGCCGGCCGGCGGCGCAAGACCCTGAGATCACTTACGGAACGGCGGACGAGGCCATATGCGCCTCGGCTCTCCCCTGTGGCGTTCGCACCAGAGTTCTGGCACCTTCACCATAGTGGCCGCGCCAGCCCGTCCCTCTCGCCGGCTGCTCGTCATCGACGACGACGAGGCGGGATGCCGCCTCGTGCGCGCCATCTTCGCGGCCGAGGGGTTCGAGGTGCTCGCGGCCCACGACGGTCCGTCCGGCCTCGAGAAGGCGGCGGCGGAGCGGCCGGAGCTGGTCATCGTGGACCTGCAGCTCCCCGGCCTCGATGGCCTCGAGGTGCTGCAGCGGCTCAAGGACCGCCATCCGGAGCTGCCCGTGGTCATGCTCACGGCGCACGGTGAGGTCAAGACGGCCGTGCGCGCCACGCAGCTCGGCGCGTTCGATTACCTGACCAAGCCCGTGGACGCCGACGAGCTCGCGCTCGCCGTCCGCCGGGCGCTCGAGCTGCGCGCGTTGCAAGTCGAGGTCGAGACGCTCCGCCGCCAGGTGGGCGACGAGGGCGGCCTCGCGGCGCAGATGGGGCCGAGCGCGGCCATCGCCTCCGTCGTCGAGCAGGTCCGCACCGTGGCCGCCACGAGCTTCTCGGTGCTCGTCGTGGGCGAGACCGGCACCGGCAAGGAGCTCGTCGCGCAGGCCGTGCACAAGCAGAGCGAGCGCCGCGCGCGACCTTTCGTGGCGCTCGACTGCGGCGCCATCCCCGAGGCATTGCTCGAGTCGGAGCTCTTCGGCCACGAGCGCGGCGCGTTCACGGGCGCCGAGCGGCGCCGCGCGGGGCAGTTTCACCTCGCCGAGGGCGGCTCGCTGTTCCTCGACGAGATCGGCAACCTGCCCATGTCGCTGCAGGCGAAGCTCTTGCGCGTGCTCGAATCGCGTCAGGTGCAGTCGGTGGGCGCGGGGCGCGCGACGCCCATCGACGTCCGCTTCATCGCGGCCACGAACGACGATCTCCAGGCGCGCGTCACGGCCGGTCAGTTCAGGGCCGACCTCTACTTCCGGCTGGCTCAATACACGATCGCGCTGCCGCCCTTGCGCGAGCGTCGCGACGACCTGCCCGCCCTCGCCTTGCGCTTTCTGCGAGAGGTCAGTGTCGAGCTGCGCCGCCCCGTGCAGGGCATCGCGCCGGAGGCGCTCGCGCTGCTCGAGAAGCATCCCTGGCCCGGCAACGTGCGGGAGCTACGCAACGCCGTCCGCCAGGCGGTGTTGCACTCCAAGGAAGCGATCGTGCAGCGCGGGGCGTTCCAGAAGGTCCTCGGAAAGTCGGCGCCGGCGTCGGCCCGAGCGGCGGGCGCCGCGGGCGCGTCGCTCAAGGAGGTGGCCGACCGCGCGGCCCGCGAAGCCGAGCGCGACGCCATCGCGGAGGCCCTGCGCGTCACGCGCGGCAACAAGAGTCAGGCGGCACGCGCGTTGCGGACCGATTTCAAGACGCTCCACCTCAAAATGAAGAGCCTCGGGCTCAAGGCGCGCGACTTCGCCTGAACGATTCGCGCTGATCCTTTTCTCCCCTTGCGCATCCTCCGGCATGCCTAACGTTTGGCAGCAAAGGAGCCCTCCATGAAAGCCGTCGTCCTCCCCTCGTTCGGTCAAGCCGAGCGCCTCGAGCTGCGTGACGTCGCCGAGCCCACGCCGGGTCCCGACGAGATCAAGATCCGCGTCGTCGCGGCCGGCATCAACCCCATCGACTGGAAGCTCCGCAGCGGCGCGCTCCAGCCCTACATGCCCATCGATCTGCCCGCCGTCCTCGGCCGCGACGTGGCGGGCGAGGTCGTCGCCGTCGGCGCGCGCGTCACGAGGTTCCGCGTGGGCGCGCGCGTCTGCGGGCTCGTGCAACACGGCTACGCCGAGTACGTCGTCGCGCCCGAAGACAACTTCGCAGTGGTGCCCGCGGCGCTCGACCTCGTCGAGGCGGCGGCGCTGCCTCTCGTCTTGCTCACGGGCGCGCAGCTCGTCGCGGCTGTCGACCTGCACGCCGGCGAGAGCGTGCTCGTCACGGGCGCGACCGGCAGCGTAGGTCGCGTCGCCGTGCACGTGGCGAAGGAAGCCGGCGCCACCGTCTACGCGGGCGTGCGCGGCGCGCACCAGGTCGAGGCCGCCAAGCTCGGCGTCCACGCCGTCGTGGCGCTCGACGACGAGCGTCAGGTCGACACGCTGCCGGAGCTCGACGCGCTCGCCGACACCGTGGGCGGCCCCACGACGCAGACGCTGCTCGCCAAGCTCAAGCGGGGCGGGCGCATCGGCAGCGTCGTGGGAGAGCCGCCGGGCGCGAAAGAGCTCGGCCTCGTCGTGCGCGCCTTCTTGGCCCACGCCGCGCCGAAGCGCTTACAGGAGCTCGTCAACGACGTCGCCGCCGGCACGCTCGCCATCCCCATCGAGCGCAAGTTCCCGCTCGGCGAAGCCGCGCGAGCCCATGAGCTCGCCGAGAAAGGCGGCGTGGGCAAGGTCCTCCTCACGAACTGATGTCACAGCCACGCCGGCGCTCTCGAAGGGCGCGTCGACGAGCTCGAGTCGAAGTGAGCGCGGCCGCCGCCCCTATGCGGGCGGGGGCGGGGCGCTCGCCGAGGCGGCGGCGCTCGCGTACTTCTGGATGAGTCGGCCGACGCGCGGCACGGCTTGCTCGACGTGCTTCTTGCCCGTCGGGCGCATCTTCTCGTAGGCCTTCTTCAAGGTCGGGTTCGTCGAACGCGCGGCGCGCTCGTCGCTGATCGCGAGGAGGGCGTCGGCCACCTGCGGCGCGCGCGTGTTCATGAGCGGTCCGACGGGTTCGTTCTTCGCCTGCGCGTCGGCCCAGAACGGCTCGAGGCGTTTCACGAAATCGTCGAGCATGTGGTCGACGGCCTCGGTGACGAAGCCGGGCTTGACGGCCTTGACGAGCGCGTAGGCGCCCTTGACGGCGAGCCCCGTGAGGCCGCCCTTCGCATCGACCTCTTCGTTGATGAGCTGCACGCAGTCGGCGATCACCTTCGGACGGTTTCCCGGGACCAGGAGCATGTCGGTCAGAGTCGGCATGCGGCGAAATCTACCATCACTTCCCACCGGGCGCGCATGGTACGCATGAGGCGAAATGGCCCGCGTTCCTTCCCCCCGTACCGCGCTCGCGGTGCTCACGGGGCTCAATTTTCTGAACTACCTCGACCGGTTCATCCCGGCCGCGATCCTCTCGTCGATCCTCTCCGAGCTCGGCCTCTCGGACGCCAAGGGCGGCTCGCTCCAGACGATGTTCATCCTAACGATGGTCTTCGTCTCACCCTTCGCGGGCTGGCTCGGCGATCGCGCGCCGCGGTTCCGCCTCGCCGCTGTCGGCGTGCTCGTCTGGAGCGCCGCGACGTTCGGCTCGGGCCTCGCGCCCACCTACGCCTTCCTCGTGCTCGCGCGCGCGATTATCGGCGTTGGCGAGGCGAGCTACACGGTCGTGACGCCGTCGTTGCTCTCCGACTTCTTCCCGACGAACCGCCGCGGCAGCGCGCTCGCGACCTTTTACGCCGCCATCCCCATCGGATCGGCGCTCGGGTACGTCCTCGGCGCACAGATCGCGACCCACTACGGGTGGCGTTATGCGTTCTTCGTCGCGGGCGCGCCCGGGGCGGCGCTCGCCCTCCTCCTCCTGTTCCTACGCGATCCGCCGCGCGGCGCGCAGGATGCGCGCGAGCTGCGAAAGGCCGCCGAGGATGAAGAGGCGCGGGCGAAGCGCCGGGCCCGCGAGGCCGGCTCGGTATCGACGATCGTGTCGGTCGCCGGAGCCGTGCGCGAGCTCGGCGTACGGCGCAGCTTCATCTACAACACCGTCTCGCAGACCATCTACACGTTCACGGTCGGCGGCGTCGCGGTCTGGATGCCCACCTACTTCATTCGAGTGCGCGGCCTGTCCGTGGGCTCGGCGGGCACGGCCTTCGGCGGCGTGCTCGCGCTCGCGGGCGTCGCGGGCACGCTGCTCGGCGGCCGCCTCGGCGACCGCCTCTCTCGCAAGCTCCCCGACGCGCACTTCCTCATGTCGGGCGTGGCCTTGATCGCATCGCTGCCCTTCACCCTCCTCGCCGTACTCTCGCCCACGCCTGCTATCTTCTGGCCCGCGATGTTCGTCTCGCTCACGCTGTTCTTCGTCACCACTGGACCGCTCAACGCCGCCATGGCGAACGTGCTGCCGGCGGCGTTGCGCGGGCGCGGCTTCGCCGTCAATACGATGGCCATCCACCTCTTCGGCGATGTTCTCTCGCCCACGCTCATCGGCGTCGCGTCCGATCGCATCGGCCTGCGCACGCCCATCCTCGTCGCGAGCATGCTCATGGGGATCGCGGGCGCCGTCCTGCTCGCAGGGCGACGCGCCCTCGTGCGGGATCTCGAGGCGGCCGCGTGAGCGCGGGTGACGCTCTCTTCGCGCGCGAGCTCGCGCTGGCCGAGGAGATCGCGCTCGAGGCGGCGCGCCTCGTGCGCGGCTACCACGGCACCGACTTCGCCGTCCACTCCAAGGCCGGCAACGAGCCCGTCACCGAGGCCGATCACGCCGCCAACACGCTCATCGTCGATCGCCTGCACGCCGCATTCCCCGACGACGTCGTCCTCTCGGAGGAGATCCCCGACGACGGCGCGCGCCAAGGCCGCTCCCGCGTGTGGATGGTCGATCCCATCGACGGCACGAGCGACTTCATCGCGGGCAACACGGGCTTCGTCGTCATGATCGGCCTCGTCGTCGACGGGCGGCCGCGCGTGGGCGCGGTCGCGCACCCGCTCACGGGCCGCGTCTATGGCGGCGTCGTCGGCGAGGGGGCCTGGCGCCAGGAGCCCGACGGCGCGCGCACGCGGCTGCACACCTCGACGCTCGCGGGCCCGCCCGGCATCCGCCTCGTCGCCTCGAAGACGCACCGCACGCCGCGCGTGGACGCCGTCAAGCGCGCCCTCGAAATCACCGACGAGATGAACGTGGGCAGCGTCGGCCTCAAGATCGGGCTCGTCGCGGAGGCCGAGCGCGATCTCTATGTGTACACGGGCGGCCGCACGAAGATCTGGGACACCTGCGGTCCCGAGGCCATCCTGCATGGCGCAGGCGGCCGCATGACCGATCTCGACGGCAAGCCGCTCGTCTACGATCTGCCCGACCTCTACAACCGCCGCGGCATCGTCGCCTCGAACGGCCCCCTGCAAGACTTCGTGATCGCGACCCTCGCCCCCCACGTGCCCAAAACGGATTGACGGCTTGCCGGATTGACGGCTTGACGGCTTGACGGCTTGACGGATCGACGAACCTCGCCTAACTGCCCGCGATCATCATTCGCGAGACGCGGAAGCTCGGGCACTGGACGGACGAGCGGGCGTCGAGATCGTCGCCGAGGGCGTCGATGCCCTTCCACAGCTCGTCGAAGTTCGAGGAGATCGTGATCTCTCCAACCGGGTACGCGCGCGCGCCGCCCTCGATCCAGAAGCCCGCCGCGCCCTGCGAGTAGTCGCCCGTGACGGCGTTGAAGCCGAAGCCCATGAGATCGGTCACGTAGAGGCCGCGGTCGAGCTTCTCGAGCGCCGCGGCGGGCGTCTGGCCGGGGCGGAGGATGAGGTTCGAGATGCTGACGTGCGGACCGCCGCCGATGCCGCGCGCCGCGGAGCCCGTCGAGCGGCGCTTGAGCTTGCGCGCGGCGTAGACGTCGCACAGGAACGTGCGCAGCACGCCGCCCGAGACCAGGACGTTGGGGCGGCTCGCCAGGCCCTCGCCGTCGTAAGGCCGCGAGCCCGGGCCGCGGCGCACGAGCGGATCGTCGATGATCTCGACGAGCGGCGACGCCACGGGCGTCCCCTCGCGGTCGGCCAGGTACGTGCTGCGCCGCCACACGGCGCCGCCCGACATGACGCCCGCGAGCTGACCGAGCAGCCCGCGCCCCGCGTCGGGCGAGAAGACGACGGGCGCCTCGCCCGTCGGGATCTTGCGCGTGCCCAGCTTCGCGATCGTGCGGCGCGCCGCCTCGACGCCCACGATCTCGGGATCGACGAGCGCCGCTGCGAACCGCGCGCCCGTCCAGTACGACCCGTTGCGCTTCTTGCCGCCGGCGTCGTCGCAGATGGGCTCGACCGACAAGGAGACGTGCGTCCCGCGGTTCGAGCCCGAGAAGCCCGCCGACGTCGCGAAGGCCGACGCGGCCACGCTGCGGCCGAAGATCGCGCCCTCGGAGTTCGTGACGCGCGCGTCGAGCTTTCGCGCGGCTTGCTCGGCGACGCGCGCGCGCCGGATGCCCTCGGCGACGTCGACGCCGAGCACCGATTCGTCCCACAGGTCGAGCTCGGGAACCTCGCGCGCCATCTCGTCGCCGCGCGGGAGGTCCGCCGTCTCGTCGGGTTCGGCGAGCGCCGCGAGCTCGACCGACTCCCGCGCGAAGCGCTCCATGGCGGCCGGCGCGAAGTCGGAGGTGTACGTCACGGCGGCGCGGTGATCGCGCAGCACGCGCAGGCCGAGCGCGCGGCTGCCGGCCTCCTTGACGAGCTCCGTCTCGCCGAGCCGCACCTTCACCTCGAGCTCCGTGCCGTCGCGCACGAGCACCTCGGCGCCGTCGGCGCCGGCCTTCTTCGCGAAGGCGAGCATCTGCTCGGCCAGGCGCTGACACTCTTTCGGATCGGGGAGGCGACGCGCCGAGCCGCGCGCGCCAGTCGCGGGCTCGCTCATCGCGCCTTGGTGCCCCCCACGGTGATCTCAGCGATCTTCATGGTCGGCGTGCCGATGCCCACGGGGACCGACTGCCCGTCCTTGCCGCAGGTCCACGTGCCCTCCGACAGCGCGAAGTCATGCCCCAGCATCGTCACCTTGCGCAGGACGTCCGGGCCGTTGCCGATGAGGTTCACGCCCTTGAGGGGCGCCGTGAGCTTGCCGTCCTCGATGAGGTAGCTCTCGGTGAGGGCGAAAACGAAGTCGCCGTTCGAGATGTTGACCTGGCCGCCCGAGAAGCGCTTGGCGTAGACGCCGCGCTTGACCGAGCGGACGATGTCCTCGGGCGCGTCTTGCCCCGAGGCCATGAATGTGTTCGTCATGCGCGGCAGCGGCTCGTGGCGAAAGCTCTGCCGCCGCCCGTTACCCGACGGCGTCGTGCCGAAGTGCCACGACGAGATCCTGTCCTGCATGTAGCCGACGAGGATGCCGTTCTCGATGAGGACATTGCGCTGGCCGGGATTGCCCTCGTCGTCGACGTTGATCGACCCGCGCGCGTTAGCGACCGTGCCGTCGTCCACAATCGTGCACAGCTCGGACGCCACGCGCTGGCCGATTTGGTCGGTGTAGTTCGAAGTCTTCTTGCGATTGAAGTCCGCCTCGAGCCCGTGGCCCACCGCCTCGTGCAGCAGGATCCCGGACTCTCCCGGGCCGAGCACGACCTCCATGGGTCCCGCGGGCGCCTCCACGGCGTGCAGCATGCCGACGGCGAGGCGCGCCGCCTCGCGCCCGTGCGCCTCGGGACTCTGGTCGGGGCGGTCGAAGACCTCGAGGCCGAAGCGCCCCGCGCCGCCAGAGCGCCCGCCCTGCCGCTGCCCCCCCTCCTCGGCGACGGCGCTCACGCCGAAGCGGATCATGGGTTGGCGATCGCGCGCGAGGTGGCCGTCCGAGGTCACGACGAGCACCTCGCGCCACTCCTCGGCGAGCGAGGCCTCGACCCGCACGATGCGCGCATCGAAGGCGCGCGCGGCGGCGTCGGCGCGGCGGAGCAGCGCCACCTTGTCGGCGCCCGGGGTCGCGAGCGAGGAGCGCGGCACAGGATAGAAATCCGGCAGCGTCACGGGGCGGATCGCGACGGGCGCGGGCGCGCCGCCCGAAGACGCGATCTGCGCCGCCGTGCGTGCTGCCTCGAGCATGCGCTCGTCCGAGAGCTCCTCGGTGTAGGCGTAGCCCGTGGCGTCGCCGCGCAGCACGCGCACGCCGAGGCCCAGCGTCACGCCGCGGCCCACGGTGCGGATGCGGCCCTCCTCCATGACGAAGTCGGCGCCCGAGCGGTACTCGAAGTAGAGATCGGCGTACTCGCCGCCCGACCCGAGCGCCGCCGCGAGCAGGCGCTCGGCGATCTTCGCGTCGATGGCGTCGAGGGGCGACGCCAACTCGGGCGACGCGCCCCGAGCGCCACCGAATTCGCCCCGAGCGCCAGCGGATTCAATAGAGGACACCGTCACTTCGACCCTCCGTTGGGGCGACCCGCCAGGCCGCCGAGAACGGCGTCGATGGCCGCCGCCGCCTGCTGGATCTCCTCCTCGTCGCCGCCCAGCCACAGCCGCCCCACCGCCCCGAACGTCACGAGCTCGAGGACCGAGATCTCGGCGCGCTTTTCGGCCTCGTTGGCCGCCAGGGCCGCGTACCCCGCCGGGTGCACCTCGAGCGTGTAGAGCGATTGGCCCGCGGCCAGCATCTGTCCGTGCCTCATTCTATTGATCATGGCCGACTGGTGGGCGTCGACGCCCGTGATGATCTCACGCGACAGCACGCGCGGCGCGAGGCGGTCCGTCTCCGCGACCCCGAGGCGCTCGAGGATCGCGCTCGCCGCCTGCCGGACCTCGCCCTGATCGAAGGCGTGCAGCTCGAGCAGGCCGTAGGCCCGCTCGACGATCTGCATGCCCGGGACGACGCCCGTGCGCTTGAGCGCCACGTCGGTCAGCGCGTTGACCGCGATCCCCGGCGCGATCTCCACGACGAGGGCCGCCTGACCGTCGAGCGGCATCACGCCCTGCGCGACCGTCTGAATGAATCCCGCGACCTGCGGCTGCAGCACGTCCAGGTACGTCAGCGCGCGCAGTTCCATCGCGCTTGAGTATGCCCGAATGTCACGCTTCGGCGAGCGCAGATGCGCGCCCGCCCTTTGCGCGCGCGCCTTAAGACCGCTCGGGCGGCAGGCCGAGCTCGTCGCCCGTGTTGTCCTTGATCTTGGCGAGCCCGCGCACCTCGACCTGCCGGATGCGCTCGCGCGTGAGGTTCAGGATCGCGCCGACCTCCTCGAGGGTGATGCCGCCGCGGTCGGCGACGTCGAGCGAGCACGTCTCGGCCATCTCCCACACCTCGAGGTGCGGGAAGTTGAGCTTGATGGCCCCCGTCTCCGGGTTGACGTCGAGGTAGAGGTGGTGCGAGCAGCTCACGAACGGGCAGGGCCGCTGCATCTGCGTGCACGCCTGCCGCGAGGTCGGGCGATCGACGTCCTCGGGGTATACGAGCAGCTCCGACAGGCGGCGCTCGTCGCGCGTGAGCCGCTTGGGCGCGATCGTCTTCGAGCGGACGCGGCCGTCGCGTCCCGCCGAATGAACCTTCCGGCGAATGCGCGCGACCTCGGGTTGAGGCGCGTCCTCGTCGTCGAATCTGGGTGGCTTGGGATCCTGGTCGTCCGTGTCGTCCATTCGCTCCTCCTCGGTCGTTCGCCGGCGGTCGAGGTGCCGGCTCAGTAGAGGTCGCTCCCGCCCTCGACGGCGGTCCCGGCAGCCGACGAGTCGGCGGCGCGGGCGGAAATTCTTCTCTCCAGGCTGCTGATGCGCCGGACGAGCTCGCCGGCAGCCTTCTTGGCCTCGACGATCTCGTCCTCGATCGCGCGCCGCGCGTCCGCGTCCGGCCTGAGGCTGGGCGCCTTGGCCTCACGCTCGAAGCCGGCGATGAGATCGCGTAGCTCCGTCTGAACGGAGTCGATGTCGTCCTTGAAGCGCGCGAAGGACCGCTGGATCTCCTCGATCGTGCGGTCCTCCGCCATCATCACCTTGACGGTGTTGACGCGCCGGATGACGAGCGCCGGATAGAGCCCGCACGACCCGCGGTGCTTGCCCTTGCGCCCCACGCGCACCGAACGGGGCAGCAGGCCGAGCTGCACGTACTTGCGCAGCGTCGCCTCCGAGAAGCGGATGCCGCGCGTCTCGAAGACGTCGACGATCTGCCGCGACGTCAAACCATTCGGCCAGGCGCGCTCGATCTCCTCGAGCTCGCGCTCTTCGAGCAGGCTCGCGTGCCCAGCCGAGGCTCCCGACGCCTCGGCGCGCGGCGCCGCCCCTCGAAAGGAGGCTGGAGCGGACACGCTCGGAGTTGACCGTCTCATTAGCTACTTGTCAAAGTAATCTATTGAATAGAATCTCATCAATGGAAAAATAGCTGTGACTCTGTTCAGTGGAGAACCTCGGCGACCGCTTCGATTGACCGCGTGCTCGTCGACGGCGCTCGGCGCGCCGACCCACTCGACCGACGCGAAACGCTCGACACGCGACGCGGACCGCGCGAGGGCCACAGTTGGAGCCGCCCCGGGAACGCGCTCTATACTGCGGCGATGCCTCCGTCTCCCCGGCTCCGCGGATCGCGCGCGCGCGTCGCGCTGATGGCGCTCGGCTCGTTGGGAGTCGTCGTCGCGCTCGGAGGCGCGCGCGCCGTCGCGGACGCCTCACGCGAACGCCGCTACTTCAACGCGCGCCAGGGCGTGGGCGTCGAGGCGCCCGTGGGCTGGACGCTGTCCTTGCACACGGGTTACCCGGAGATCCTCTGCGTGCTGCTCCACCCCGACGGCAGCCGGATGTCGCTCTCGACGGCGGCCACGAAGGCGGCCGACGCGCCGGCGCTCGTCGAGCAGAGCCGCCGCGGCCTCGAGGCGCAGCACCTCGCGATCACGCGCGTCGGCCCCGGGCCCCGCGGCGGCGTCCTCGTCGAGGCGCGCGCCGCCAATCACGCCGTGGAGCTCCGACAGCTCTACCTCGTGCGCCCCGCGGGCGGCGGAAAGAGCCAGGCCGTCGTGCTCACGCTGTCGACGCACACCGCGGCGCTCGCGACGGCCGGCCCGGCCTTCGACTGGGCCCTGGCGCACCTCGCGCTCGAGCCGCCCGCGGACAGCCAAGCGCCCGTCCCCGACGCGGGCACGCGCTAGGACCCCTGGGACTAGCCACGAAGCGCGCCCGCGCCCAGCGACACGGGCAGCTCGCCGTCTCGAACGGCGGCGGCGGCGCGCGCCGCCGCCGCGCGCCGGCCGTCGTCGCGCCCGTAAGGCGGGGCCATGTACTTCCACTCCTTTTTCCACCAGCGCACCGGACCGCGGTCGGCGCACCCGAGGCGCCGATCGGCGGGATCGCAATAGAGCCGGACGTGCATGTGATCGTCGTGCGGCTCCGAGTCTGTCGGCTCGTGGAGGATGAACGCCGCCCGCGCCACGAGCGCCGGATCCTCTCCCGCCCCCGTCGCCGCGCGCAAGAGCAGCGCCGCCAGATCGTGCTGGATGAAGATCCACTGCACCTCGGTGTCCTCGTCCGTGAGCAGCGCGCGCACGAAGGCCCAGTTGCGGCCGGCGTCGAACCGGTAGGCGGGCACGGGCGTCGCGGGCGGCGCGAAGCCGTGCGCGGGCGACCAGCGCAACGCTTGGCCGTCGACGCCGTACCGGACCATGGCCTCGCCGGGCGCGACGGGGCGGCCGCCGCCGTCGACGGCGTAGAAGAACACGTCGACGTCGCGGCCGCTCTGGTGTGACTTGTGCTCGACCGAGGAGCCGCCCGCGCGGCGCGACAGGTCGCCGATGGCGGCCGTGCCGCCCGGCCGCGCGCGCGCCACGGCGCGCGCGGCGCGCACGACGACGCCCACGAGCTCGTCCGTCCCGAAGTTGCTGTGACGGAGCCGCCAGCGCGCCGGCACGGTGTACCCGTCTCCCTCGATCGGCAGCTCGACCGGGCTACGCACCGTGCCGTCGCCCGTCGCGCCGATCGAGACGCTCGACCCGTCGAACGCCAGCGGTCCCGAACAGCCGCCCAACATCGCGACTGTGGGGACGACGGCGACGACGAGCCCGAACGCGGTCCGTCTCGTCAGCCGTAGGCCTTCTCGATGCGTTCCTGGTCTTCCTTGCATCGAATGCAAAGAGTCGTCTCCAAGCGCGCCTCGAGGCGTTTCATGGAGATGAGCTCGCCGCACTGCTCGCAGGTGCCGAACGTGCCCTCTTTTATCTTCTCGAGCGCGTGATCGATCTTCTGCAGGAAGACCTTCTCCCGGCCACGCAAGCGAAACGTGAACGAATGCAGATACTCCGATGACGCCAGGTCCATCTCGTCGGGCAAATCATCCGCGTCGAGCGTCATGTCCTCGTTCAACGTGCGCTGAGCGTTCCTCAGAATCTCCTTCTTCTTGGCCAGCAACGTATCTTTGAAACGCTTGAGATCCTTCTTCTTCAGCCCAGTCCCTTCCATGGACGTCCCCGCGCCGTTTGGCGCTAGAAATAGCCCGCTAGAGTAATCGCGCGATCCGTCAACGTCAAGGTCAACGGCCGTCGACTCAAGATTCAATTGACACATACCGATGGGGCCAACTACACTTCCCCACTCCCAAGTTTTACAACGCACACTGGTCGCAACGCGGAGGCTAAGGTCCACATGGGCGGTTCCGACAAGAGAAAACAAAGCCTCTACTTCCCCGAAGAGATGCTCAAGGAGATCCAGGAAGAAGCGACTCGGCAGGATCGATCGTTGTCTTGGATCGTCCAAAAGGCCTGGAAGATCTCCCGCAAGGAGATCATGAAGTACCCCTCGGTCAACGAGTTCCCGGGCGAAGAGGACGAGCGCGGCGCGACCGAGTAACGGCCTGCATCAGTAGCCCAGTTGCCGTCACCCGAATACTTGCTGATCGCCGATGCGGTGGCTCCGCTCGCGAGCGGGCCGTCGGCCGTCGCGGCGGCGGGTCTTGGTCGCGCGCTGGCGGCCGCCGGGCACAAGACGACGATTCTCTGCCTCGGCAGCCCCGAGGCGGCCGCGCAGGTGCCCGGTCTCGCGCGCCGGTTACGGACTGTCGCGACGTCGGTGGGCGAGCAAGCGTTCGATCTCTCCCTCTACGAGGGCAAGGCGACGCTGAGCGACGCGCGCCTCGTCGTGCTGGGCGCGCCAGCGCTCGGCCGCGCCGAGACGGCCGCGCTCCTCGCTAGCGCCGTGCGCGCCCTCGCCCAGGACGCGCTCATCGCTCCCGACATCACGATTGGTTGGGGCGAGACGACGGCCGCGGCGCTCTCGGCAACCTCGGCTTCGGTCCGCCTCTTCGCGCTGCCCACGGGGCGCCTCGGCCCGGCGCTGTCCCCCGAGGAATCGCGCGTGCTCGGCCCGCTGCTGCTCGGAGACGACACGGCCTCGCGCTCGCTCGTCGCGCTGGGCTCGCTGGCCGCCAACGCGATCTTCGCGCCTAGCCCGAGCGCCGCGCGCGCCAATGAGAACGATCCAGCGCTCGCCACGCGCCCGTCGGACGAGCCGTTCGTGGCCGTGCGCTTCGGCTGCGACGACCCGCCTCACGATCCGGCCACCGACCCCGCGCTGCCCGCGAACTACTCGGCGGCGGCCCTCTCCGGCAAGGCGGAGTGCCGCCGCGCGCTCGCCCGCCGCTGCTCGCTCGCGCTCGGGCCACGCACGCTCCTGCTGGCGCTCGGGCCGCT
>DASXOE010000175.1:0-12589 GCA_036494575.1 Polyangia bacterium
AACCCCGTCGACCACCCGGCGTCGATCTCGCTGCGCGCCGCGGTGTTGAAGCCCTCGATGCTGCGGATCGTGCTGACCTTGTTCGACGGCGAGAACACGACCTTGTCGCCCACCTTGACCCGGCCCGCCTCGATGCGGCCCGCGATGATGCGCCGATCGTCGCCCTGCTTCGTGAACTTGTAGACCGCCTGCACGGGCATGCGCAGGGGCTGATCGACCTTCGACGGTGCCTTGGGCAGCCCGTCGAGCACCTCGAGCAGCGTCGGTCCCGTGTACCACGGCGAGCGCTTCCCACGCGACGCGAGGTTCTCGCCCTCGATGGCCGAGATGGGGATGAACTGCCGGGGGCGGACGGCGCCGATGCTCTCGAGGAACGCGCGGTACTCCTTCTCGATGCCCTCGAAGTGCCCGCGGTCGTAGCCCACGAGGTCCATCTTGTTGACGCACACGACGACCTGCTGGATGCCGAGCATGGCGAGGATGTAGCCGTGGCGCCGGCTGTTCTCGCGCACGCCCTCCTTGGCGTCGATGACCAGGACGGCCGCCTCGGCCCGCGCCGCTCCCGAGATCATGTTCTTGAGGAACTCGATGTGTCCGGGCGCGTCGATGATTATGTAGTCGCGCCGGCTGCTCTTGAAGAAGCAGCGGGCCGTGTCGATCGTGATCCCTTGGTCCTGCTCGTCCTCGAGCGCGTCGAGCAGAAAGGCGTACTCGAACGGCTTGCCCGTGCGCTCGCACTCGCGGCGAACGGCGTCGAGCTTACCCTGCGGCAGCGCGCCCGTGTCGGCGAGCAAGCGCCCGACGACCGTGCTCTTGCCGTGGTCCACGTGGCCCACGATCACGACATTCATCTGGTCGCGGTCCGCCGCGACCTTCGGTGCCGGAGCGCCCATCACATGTATCCTTTGCGGCGCAGCTCCTCGAGGCCGTGTTTGCCGTCTTGCAGGCGGCCGGAGCGCTCGGCGACGTTCTTGAGCGCGCCGCTCTTGAGCTCGGTGATGATGTCGTCGACGTTCTTCGACGCGCTCTTGATGGGCGACTGGCAGGGCCCGCAGCCGAGGCTGCGATAGCGCGTGCCGCTCCCCTGGTCGTAATACAACGACACCGTGGGGATGCCCTCGCGCTTGATGTACTCCCAGATGTTGAGCTCGGTCCAATCGAGCAAAGGGTGAACGCGCACGTGCGTGCCCGGCGCGAAGTCGGTCTTGAACTGGTTCCAGAACTCGGGCGGCTGATCGCCGACGTCCCAGTTGTCGTTCTTGTCGCGCGGCGAGAAGTAGCGCTCCTTCGAGCGGCTGCCCTCCTCGTCGGCGCGCGCGCCCACGATGACGCCCGTGTACGGCTCGCGGTCGGGATCGATCTCGTACGCGCCCGTCGCGAGGTTCATGCGCATGCGCGTGCCGGTGCCGTGGAGCGTCGCGCCGAGCGCGTCGCTCTTGAGCCGCCCGCAGCAGGCCGTGCGGAGCTGCTGCTGCTCCTCCTTGCTCATGCTCGGGTTCTTGCCGAGCTTGATGGGGAAGGTGTCGCCCTCCTCGAGCGCCTGCTTATTCTGCCCGACGACCATCTGCAGCTTGTATTCGAACGCCAGCTTGTCGCGATAGGCGATCATCTCTGGCAGCTTGTAGCTCGTGTCGACGTGCACGAGCGGGAAGGGCACGTGGCCGAAGAACGCCTTGCGCGCGAGCCACAGCATGACGGTCGAGTCCTTGCCGATCGACCACAGCATGCACAGCCGCTCGAAGTGCCGGAAGGCCTCGCGGAGGATGTAGACGCTTTGCTGCTCGAGCTGGTCCAGATGATCCATGCCGTCTTTCGTCGTCCTATCGGGCGTCCTGTCGCGCCATGTCTACGCTAAAGAAATTCTGTCCATTATACAAGAACACTATCGGCGCCGCGAGCGCGTTCTTTAATCCGCGTTCGTCTCGTCAATTCGGCGCGGCCAGGAGCTCGCGCTCTGCGTCGCGGAGCGTTTGCCGCCACTCCGAATCGGTCGGCACGGCCGCGACAGCGCGACGGTAGAGCTTCACGGCGTCGCCGATGCGCCCGAGCTTGCGCAGGTGATCGGCGAAGTCGACGAGGGTCTGATGACACCCGTCGCCGTCGTGCTCGAGCGCCGCTTCGAAGAGCGCCGTGGCGCGCGTCGGGTGGCCGGCCAACCCGTGCTCGAGGGCAGCCTGGTGCAGCGCCCAATGATCCTCGGGCTCGATGTCGAGGGCCTCGTCGTAGGCGATGGCGGCCTCGTTGTGCCGCTCCATTTCGGCGTAGATGTCGCCGCGTATGGCCGCGATGAAGAACGGATCGCCGCCGCGCTGACCCGCCTCCGTGATGGCCTCGAGGGCCTCGAGGGTGCGGCCCTGCTCGAGCAAGACCTGCGCGAGCTTCGCGAAGCCAAGGCCATACGTCTGGTCCATCTCGACGACGCGGCGGAAGGCGCGCTCGGCGCTCTTGAGATCGTTGGCCTCGAGGTGCGCATCGCCGAGCTCGCGCCACCCGTCGACGAGCGTCGGGTTGATCGCCGTGGCCTTCTCGGCCGCCTCGATGGCGCCGCGCTCGCGCGTGGCGTTGAGCGCCTCCGCGTAGATCGCGTGCGCCGCGCCCAGCGCCGCCAGGTCGGGCGTCGCGAGCGCCTCGCGGATCGTGCGCGCGGCCTGCGCTGACCGGCCGAGCTCGAGGTCCTCGCGCGCGCTCTGCAGGCGTCGCAAGGCCGCGCGCAGCGCCGGCGTGGGCGCGCGCAGCTTCGCGACGTCGGGATCCTGAGGCTCGAGCGCCGCGACGATGCGGAGCGCGAGCGCGCCCACGGGCGTGGGCACGTCGGCGGCCGCGCCTTGCAGCGCCTCGCCGCGCCAGAAAGAGACCGTGGCCGCGACGGCGGGTCCGAGCACGCGTCGCGCCTCCGCGGCCGCCGTGGCGTCGCCGCGATCCGTGGCGAGCACGTACACGAGCGCGGCCGCGTCGAGGCGCGCGTCGTCGTCGCGCGCGCCGATGGGCTCGAGCGCGATGGCGTCGCTGAACCCGCGCAGCGCAGCCTCCCAGTCATTCTCGCGCACGGCGCGCATCCCGACGGCGAGCAGCAGCGCCGGCGTGGGAGGCGTCGAGGCCCGCAGCGCCGAGGCGAGCACGCCGTCGATCTCCTTTTCGCGCCCGGCTTGCTCGAGCAGCTCGGCCAGGTCGAGCCAGTTGTCGGCGTGCCCCGGATCGCGTCGACAGCGCTCCTCTCCGAGCGTGACGGCGGCGCGGTCCTCGGCGATGCCGCCCACGGCGAGCTCGGCGCACACGACGTGGACGAACCTCAGGAAAGACGTGCCGACGCGGTCGATGCCCGAGTCGCCGATCTCGACGACGGGCCATTCACCGTCGCTGCTCGCGTCCTCGGCGTCGAGCGCGTAGCGCCGGCCGCCGCGCTCCATGACGGGCCACAATCCGGCCGGCATCGCCGCGTTCGCGCCAGAGCGCTCGGGCGGGCGCCGCCGCTTCGCGGCCTCATCGAGGCTCAACAAGCGAACGTCAGGGCCGAGCACGCCGCCGTCGTGCGCCGCGAGAAAAGCGGCCAGCCCCGGCGGGGGCGGCAAGCCCATGAGCGCCTCGAAGCGCGCGCCCACATCGGACCCCGCGCCGGGATACAGGGAGGCGCCGGGGAGCGCCGCCACCTCGCGCTCCACCTGGCCGAGAAGCGTTCGCGCCGGATCCTTCATGACGCACGGTTTAGATGGTCACAGGCGCACAATCAAGGGGGCCCGGGCGCCCGGCTTCGACCGCGCGGCATGAACGTTCACCCCCGTGACCGTGCGGTGCATCAAATCATCGGAGACTCCGGTAATTGTAGGCTGTATCGCAAAAAAGTAGTCGGCGTCGACCATTTCGTGAGAAACTTGAGCCGCGGACATGTCATCGAGTCCTTCTGTCGGCACCCGGAAGCAATAGCGAATCATGGGCAAGATCCTCCTCTGCGACGACGAAGATTCGCTCCTCCGGAGCCTGGGGCGGATCCTCCGCACCGCTGGACACGAGGTCGTCACTGCCGACGGTCCGGCCGGCTTTGCCAAGCTGCAGCAAGAGCGCTTCGACATGATCCTGACGGACATCCGCATGCCCGGCGTGAGCGGGTTCGAGATCCTGAACGCGGCGCGCAAAGTGGCGCCCGGGACGCCCGTCATCGCGATGAGTGGCAGCGCCGAGATCCCCGACGCCGTGAAGGCCATGCACGCGGGAGCGCGCGACTTCCTCATCAAGCCGTTCGACGTGCAGACGCTCGAGGACGCCGTGGCGGCCGTGCTCAAGCCGCCCGCGATGCCCGCACACGGCGAAGATCCGCGGGGGTGGCGAGACCGCGTCGCACCCTGGCTCCTCGGTGACGATCCCGTGATGGTGCCCGTGCTCGCCCTCCTCTCGCAGGTGGCTGACACGCGTTGCACCGTGCTCATCACCGGTGAGTCCGGCACGGGCAAGGAGCTCGCGGCGCGTTCGCTGCACGCGGGCTCGTCACGTACGAACAAACCGTTCGTCGCCGTGAACTGCGCGGCCATCCCGCCGACGCTCGTCGAGTCCGAGCTCTTCGGGCACGTCCGCGGCGCCTTCACGGGCGCGACGACCTCGCGCGCGGGCCGCTTCGCCCAGGCCGACGCCGGCACGATCTTCCTCGACGAGATCGGCGAGATGGAGCTCGGCGTGCAGGCCAAGCTGCTGCGCCTCATCCAGGATGGCGAGCTCTATCCCGTCGGCGACGAGACGCCTACGAAGGTCGACGTGCGCATCCTCGCGGCCACCAACCGCAACCTCGAGAACGAGGTCGCGAATGGCCGCTTCCGCGCCGACCTCTTCTGGCGGCTCAACGTCATCCCCGTCGAGATGCCAAAGCTCATGAGCCGCGCCACGGACATCTCGAGCCTGGCCGAGCACTTTCTCGCGCGGGCCAACGAACGTCACCGGCGCCAGGTCACGGGCGTGAACGCCCAGGCGATGGCGGCGCTCAAGGCGTACCACTGGCCGGGCAACATTCGCGAGCTCGAGAATGTCCTCGAGCGCGTCGTCATCGTCAAGGGCGCGGGAGAACTGACCTTCGCCGACCTGCCGTTGCCCATCCGGACGCCGCGCCCAACGCCCACGACGGGCACCGAGATCCCCGAGCTGCCGAAGGACGGCACCGATCTACGCGCCATGCTCGAGGCCGTCGAGGATCGCATGATCGGCGAGGCGCTCGAGCGCACGGGCGGCAACAAGAACCGCGCCGCCGAGCTCCTCGGCTTGAACCGCACGACGCTCGTCGAGAAGCTGCGCCGCAAGCGCGTCGTCACGCAGTTCTAGTGGCGGCGGCTCAGGCGAGCTTGGGCAACCACTCCGCCAGGCGGCGCACGCCTTCCTCGACGTTCTTCATCGAGGTGGCGTAGGAGAGGCGGACGAAGCCGGGGGCGTGGAAGGCGGAGCCCATGACGACAGCGACCTTGGCGGCGTCGATGAGCCACTCGCAGAGCTGCACGTCATTCTCGATGACCTTGCCCTCGGGCGTCTTCTTGCCGATGAACGCCGAGAGGTCGGGGAATGCGTAGAAAGCGCCCTTGGGTTCGACACACTTGACGCCCGGGATCTCGCGCAGCCGCGCGACCATGACTTTGCGGCGCTTGTCGAACTCGAGGCGCATCTTCTCGAGCTCGTCGGTCGGGCCCTCGATGGCGGCAAGCGCGGCCGCCTGCGCGACCGAGGCGGCGTGCGTCGTCGACTGGCCCTGGATCGTCGCCATGGCCTCGACCACGTGCTTGGGCGCCACCGTGAAGCCGACCCGCCAGCCGGTCATCGCGAACGCCTTCGAGACGCCGTCGATGATGATCGTGTGCGCGCGCGTCTCGGGGCTGATCGTGGCCGGCTGGAAGAACTTCCCGTCGCCGTAGATGAGCGTGCGGTAGATGTCGTCGGTCATCAGCCAGACCTTCTTGTCGACGGCGAGCTTGGCGAGCGCCCGCAGCGTCCCCTCGTCGTAGATGGCGCCCGTCGGGTTCGAGGGCGAGCACACGAGGATCATCTTCGTGCGCGGCGTGATGGCCTTGGCGACGTCCTCGGGGCGGACCTGGAAATTCTCCTCGGCCTTGGTCGGGACGTTGACGGGCTTGCCACCCGCCATCTTGACGATGTCGTTGTAGCTCACCCAGGCAGGCGTCGGGATGATGACCTCGTCACCCTCGTCGATGAGCGCGTGCACGGCGTTGAAGATCGACTGCTTCGCGCCCGAGGAGACGATGACCTCGGAGGGATCGATGGCGATGCCGTGCGCGTCGCCGATCCACTGCGCGACCGCCTTGCGCAGCGGCACCGTGCCCTCGACGAGCGTGTACTTGGTCGCCCCCGCGTCGAGGGCCTTCTTCGCCGCTTCCTTGATGTGCGCCGGCGTGTCGAAGTCGGGCTCGCCCGCGCCGAAGCTCACGACGTCGATGCCCTGGGCCTTGAGCTTCGCGGCCTTCGCGGAGACGGCCAGGGTCGGGGACGGTTCGATCACGGACAACCTGCGGGCGAGCTTCACGGAGCGACTCCTTGTTTGCGTTTTGCAGCGAGGGCTTTCACGACGGCCGGCGGAACCATGCGCGTGACGTCTCCGCCCATGAGCGCCACTTCCTTCACGAGCGAGGAGGATACATAAAAGCTCTCCTCGCTGGTCATGAGAAACATGGTCTCGACCTCGGGCGCGAGGTGCCGGTTCATGTGCGCGAACTGGAACTCGTACTCGAAGTCGGCGAGCGCCCGCAGGCCGCGGATGATGACGCGCGCGCCGCGGCGCTGGCAGTAATCCACGAGCAGGCCCGAAAAGGCGTCGACTTCGACGCGCGCGTCGCGGCCGAGCGCGTCGAGGATCATGGCGCGCCGCTCGTCGATCGTGAAGAGCGGCGCCTTGCGGACGTTCTCTGCGAGCGCCACGACCACCTGATCGAAGAAGCCGAGCGAGCGGCGCACGATGTCGGCGTGGCCGTTCGTGATCGGGTCGAACGTGCCCGGGTAGACCGCCAACCTCACGACGTCCTCCGGCTCCGAACAGCTACGAGCCGGAGGCCCGGAAGAATGACAGCTCGGTGTCACCGTACTGGCGACGGTCGGTCAGGAAGAGGTTGCCCACGGACTCGGGCGGCCGGTGGCGCCGATCGTGCTCGAGCACGACGACGGCGCACGGCGTGAGGAGGCCGCTGCCCGAGAGCTCCGCGAGCACCCCTTCGGTCTCCTTGACGTAAGGCGGATCGAGGAAGACCCACGAGAAGCGCCCCTGCCTGTTCGCCGCCAGGCGGCGTAACCCCGTGCACACGTCGGCGGCCACGATGGTCACGCGATCCTCGACGCCGAGCTCCTTGACGTTGCGGCGAAGCGCCGCGAGCGGCGCGTGCTCGCGCTCGACGAAGACGACGGCCGCGGCCCCGCGCGACAATGCCTCGAGCCCGAGCGCACCCGTCCCTGCGTAGAGGTCCAGGACGTCACCGTCTGGCGGCGGCCCGAGGATGTTGAAGATGGCCTCTCGGACCTTGGCCGCGGTCGGCCGGGTTCGCCCGCCGCGGGGGGCGATGAGCCTCCGCCCCCGGTCCAGGCCGCCTGTCAGACGCATGATCGGCTCTGTTACTACCTCGCCGCCCGCGCGCGGTCAATGTGAGATAACGCGCTGCATTGGTACCCGGGCGGGTAATCGCATCGACGGGAAATCGAGATGGGGCCGGGCTGACACCCGCGTTGTGCGATACACTCTTGGAGACGCATGTCGCGCATCGGGGCCTTCTTCGACGTCGATCGGACCCTCGTGGCGTGCAACACGGGGCGGCTCTTCCTCCGTGACCTTCGCCGGCGCGGCGAGATCTCGTTTTTCCGCGCTGTTCGGGCCATGGGCTGGATGGCGAAATACCATCTATCCCTGATAGACCTCCAGGTGATCGCCGCGCAAATCGCCGCGCAAATGCGGGGTAAGTCAGAGACCGAATTCGCCGAACGCTGCCGGCGCTGGGTCGAGGACGAGGTGCTGCCGCTGGTCGTTCCTGGCGCACTGCGGCAAATCGAGCGGCACCGCTCCGAGGGCCACGTGCTCGCCGTTCTGTCGTCGTCGCCGACCTACGTGACGCGGCCCCTGGCGCAGGTCCTCGGGATCGAGGAGGTGTTGTCGACGACGTTCGAGGTCGACGGCGACCTCTTCACGGGGCGGCTCGTGGGACCGGCTTGCGTGGGTCCGGGCAAAATCCATTGGGCCGAGGGGCTCGGCGCCCGCCGCGAGCTCGATCTTGCTCAGAGCTGGTTCTACACCGACTCGTACACCGACCTGCCGATGCTCGAGCGCGTGGGGAATCGCGTGGTCGTCAACCCGGACCCGCGCCTGCGGCTCACGGCAAAAAGACGCGGCTGGCCGGTTCAGGATTGGTCGCAACCGCCGATTGAGGTGCGCGCGTGAGTGTCTATTCTGCTCCCTGGTACACCCCGGCCGTGCAGCGGCTGCTCGACCTCGCGCTCGAGGAGGACGTCGGGCGGGGCGATGTCACGAGCGCGGCCGTCATCGACGAGACGCAGGAGGCGGAGGCGGACATCACCGCGGGTGAGCGTGGCGTCGTGTGCGGGCTCGGCCTCATGGAGGCGGTCTTCACGCGCTTCGACTGGCGCACGCGCGTGCGCGCCAAGGTCGCGGACGGCGATCCGGTGGCCAAGGGAACGCTCGTCGCGAGCGTGCGCGGGCCCGCGGCGGCGCTGCTCGCGGGAGAGCGGACGGCCTTGAACTTCCTGCAGCACTTGTCGGGCGTCGCGACGCTCGCGCAGGCCTTCGTCGCCGCGTGCGAGGGCGCCAAGGTGCGCGTGGCCGACACGCGCAAGACGACGCCGGGCGTGCGGGCGTTGCAAAAGTACGCCGTGCGCACGGGCGGCGGCGCCAACCACCGGTCGGATCTGGCGTCGGGCGTCCTCATCAAGGACAACCACATCGCGCTCGTGGGCTCGGTGCGCGAGGCGGTGCGCCGCGCGCGCGCGGGCGCTCCCCACGTGCTGCGCGTGGGCGTCGAGGTCGACGATCTCGCGCAACTCGACGAGGCCATCGAGGCCGGCGCCGAGGTCATCCTGCTCGACAACTTCCAGATTCGAGAGATGACCGAGGCCGTCAAGCGCGTCCGCGAGCGCGCGCCCAAGACCGTCATCGAGGCCTCGGGCGGCGTCTCGCTCGATCGCATCCGGGACATCAGCAAGACCGGTGTCGACGTGATCTCGATCGGCGCGCTCACCCACTCGGCGCGCGCGATCGACTTTTCGTGCGACATTCGTCCGCTGAGCGCGGGTGACGTCGCGCCGCGGACGCCTTCCACGGATCGCTCGCGCGGGTAGCGGACACTTCGGCCCCGACACGCCCCGCCGGCGGTGTTAGGGTGCCGCGATGGCCGACGTCTTCACCGAAGCGCCGACGCCCGAGCACCTCGCGGCGCGGCTCGGGACGCGCTGGCTCGGGCGGGCCTACGAGTGGCATGCGTCGTGCGCTTCGACGAACGATCTGGCCGCATCCCGCGCGCGGACGGGAGCGCCGGAGGGCCTCGTCGTCGCGACCGAGGAGCAGACGGCGGGCCGGGGGCGCCTGGGGCGCGCGTGGCACTCGCCCGCGGGCGCGAACCTGTACCTCTCGATCTTGCTGCGCCCCGCGCGCCCCGCGGCCCAGATCCCCCCGCTCACGCTGCTCGCGGGCGCGGCCGTCGCGCGGGCGCTCGCGCGCCTCGGGCTCGCGCCGCGGCTCAAGTGGCCGAACGACGTGCAGCTCGTCGTCGCGGGCGCGGCGCGAAAGGTGGCGGGGCTCCTCACGGAGATGTCGAGCGAGGGCGCGCGCGTCGGCCACGTCGTCGTCGGGCTCGGCCTCAACGTCAACGCCGCCGTCTTTCCGACCGAGCTCGCTGAGCGCGCGACGTCGCTGCGGCTCGCGGCGGGGAGAGCCTTTGATCGGGCGGCCGTGCTCGCCACCGTGCTCGAAGCCTTCGAGCCACTCTACGACGCGTACTGCGCGCGCGGCGCCGCCGTGGCGAGCGAGGCGTGGCAACCTTTCGCGTCGCTCGGCGAGCGCTGCCGCGTCAGCGCTCCGGGCGCGCCACTCGAGGGCGTCGCGCTCGGCATCGACGCCGACGGCGCCTTGCGCCTGCGTGACGACGCGGGGCGCATTCACCGTGTCCTTTCGGGAGAGATTTCGACATGACCATCATCGAAGCCATCATCTTGGGGATCGTTCAGGGCATCACGGAGTTCCTGCCCATCTCGTCGACGGCGCACCTGCGCGTCGTGCCGGCGCTGCTCGGCTGGACCGATCCGGGGGCGGCCTTCACGGCCGTGCTGCAGCTCGGCTCGCTCGTCGCCGTCATCGGCTACTTCATGAAGGATCTGATCGAGATGGCACGCGCCGCGCTGCGCGCGCTCGGCGATCGCTCACGCCCCGCCGAGCCCGCGGCGCGCCACCTCCTCTACATCATCGTGGGCACGATCCCCGTTGGACTGGCCGGCATCGCGCTCAAACACAGGATCGAGGGATCGTTTCGGGCGCTGTGGGTCATCGCCGCGGCGCAAATCGTCGTCGGGCTCGCGCTCGCCGTCGTCGAGAAGACGTCGCGCAAGACGCGGGTCCTCGACGACATCACGCTGCGCGACGCGCTGGTCATCGGCTGCGCGCAGGTCCTCGCCCTCGTGCCGGGCGTCTCGCGCTCGGGCATCACGCTGCTCGCGGCAATGGCCCTCGGCCTCGAGCGACCGGCGGCCGCGCGGTTCTCATTTCTACTGAGCGTACCGGCCGTGGCGGCCGCCGGCCTCTTCGAGCTGCCGAAGGTCTTGAAGTCGCACGAGGTGGGCGGCGCGACGCTCGCGCTCGGGCTCGCGGCGGCCGTCGTCGCCAGCTACGCCAGCATCGCGTGGCTCTTGAAGTTCCTGCGCACACGCACGACGATCCCCTTCGTCGTCTACCGCGTCGCGCTCGGTGCGCTCATTTTCGCGTTGCTGGCGGCGGGTCGGCTTTGACGGGCGGCCGCTGCGAGATGTGGTTCGGGACGCGCTGACCGGGCAGCGGCCTGAAGCGGCCGCCGCAGACCAGGCAGACCACCCTTCCGAACGCCGCTCGTCGGCCCGCGTGGAACGTTCCCTTGCACTGTTTCGGCTCGGCGTCTTTCACTCCATCCGTCACGAGGACCTCCCGTTCGCCCGCCGCCTGCATGAATCGAACGCCCGCCCCTCGGCAGGCCGGACACGGCCTTGTGGAGACCATGGTCTCACGCCCCCGGGCGAGAACGCGAATGGCGCCTCGCCCGCCGCAGGGCACGCATCGCAGGACGACGCGCTCCGCACAAACGTCGGTCGACTCTTCGGGCCCGCCGAAGGGCCCATCATCCTCGTCGTAGCCGCCGCCGTTTCGGAATCCACCGCTGATAGCCAAGTTTCACCTTTACTCGCCGCCAGCTAACCGAAAAGGAATCATACTTACCATCTACCGTCAACAATGCACGAATGACGGAATCATGATGGGTGTATGTCCCACGAGCGCCTGTGGACGATGCGGGCATGCCTCGAGGCCGCCGCGCCAATGTCCGCGTCCTGTTCGGGCGGCGCGTGCGGGCGCTCCGCAAGCTGCGCATGTTCACCCAAGAGAAGCTCGGCGAGCGCGCCGGTGTGAGCGGAAAGCTCGTCGGGCAGATCGAGCGCGGCGACGGAAACCCCACGCTCGACGTCATCACGGGCTTGGCCGAGGGGCTCGAGGTGGAGCCCGGCGATTTGTTGCAATTCGAAGAAGAACGCCCTTCGGGATCGGCGACGGCACCGGCCGGCGCGTTCGCGGCCGCCGAGCAGGTCTCTCGATATTTGGCCCGCCGACCCGCCAGCGAGGTCGAGCGCGCCCTACGTATCCTCGAGGCGGCGCTAGACTTCCCGGCCGGCGTCAAGTAAGTCCCGGCGGGGCCGCGAAGAGCACGGCGGGCAACCTGACAACCGGAGGGATCTCCGTGATAGGCTTTGCGCTGAAATCAAGAGCTCTCCGGACGAGCCAGGATGGGCAGTCGCGATGATCACAGAAGTCCGCCCGCCCCCCTGGAGCCGGATGACATCGTCTCATTCGTCCCGAATCATCCTGCTCCACGGCGCTTCGAGCTCCGGCAAGTCGACGCTGTCCAAGGCGATCCAGCACCTCCTCGATGAGCCCTTCTTGCACTTCGCCTCTGACTATTTGACGCTCGGCCTGCCGGCGCCGCGCGAGACAGAAGGACCAGTCCAGTGGTTGGGCAAAGTGCGCCCACGGTTCTTTGATGGTTTTCAACGGTGCATAGCCACTCTCGCGGCGGCGGGCAACGATCTCATCGTCGATCACATCATCGAGCTCCGTGAATGGCGAGCGGATCTCAAGCTCCTGCTGCAGTCCTTCGATGTCTTCCTTGTCGCCGTCCATTGCTCGCTCGAGGAGATTGACCGCCGCGAGCGTTCTCGGGGTAACAGGAAGATCGGAGAAGGCAGGTCGCACATCGTGGATGACGGAATCCACAGCTTCGGCCCTTCTGATTGCGAGGTCGATACGACCGGGCGACCGCCCACAGAGGTTGCACTCGAGGTCGTGCGCCTCTGGCGACAGCGATCCGTGTCTGTTCTCTTT
>DASXOE010000176.1:0-31748 GCA_036494575.1 Polyangia bacterium
GACGTACTGCTAGCTTCAGCGAACTGCGCGTATCCACCGCTCGAGACGATAGATCTCAACGGAGCCATTCCCAAGAGCCCTGGGAACATCAACGTCCTCTTGGGCCGATTGGTGGAATCCGGTGTGCTCTATCGCCTCCGCAAAGGGCAATACGAATACACGGCCCCCAAGTTCCGCCAATACCTCATCCGGCGACGCGACAGACAAGCCTAGTAGGTGGGTTCATTGTCCCAGAGGCAGGGGTTCAGCCGCAACCTGCACTCGAGCGTTCAGAGATCCAAGTCCGCCTGGGCGGCGCGCTCCATGATGAACTTGAAGCGCGCCTCGACGTCCTTGCCCATGAGCTCCGTGAGGACTCGGTCGGTCTCCTCGACGTCGTCCGCGGTGACGCGCAGGAGACGCCGCGTCGCCGGGTCGAGCGTCGTGCGCGCGAGCTCCTCGGGCTGCATCTCGCCGAGGCCCTTGAAGCGCATGACCTCGGGCTTGGCGTTCTTGGGCAGCGCCGCGACGATGCGCTCGCGGTCGGGCTCGTCGAGCGCCCAGTGCGTCTCCTTGCCGTAGTCGATGCGGAAGAGCGGCGGCTGCGCGAGGTAGACGTAGCCCTCTTTGATGAGCTGCGTGAGGTGGCGGTAGAAGAACGTCAGCAGCAGCGTGGCGATGTGGTGGCCGTCGGAGTCGGCGTCCATGAGCAGGATGATCTTGTGGTAGCGCAGGCGCTCGATCTTGAAGTCGGCGCCCACGCCGCAGCCGAGCGCCGAGACCACGTCCTGCAGCTCCTTGTTGACCATCACCTTCTGCAGAGAGGCCTGCTCGGTGTTCAAGACCTTGCCGCGCAGCGGAAGAATGGCCTGCGTCTTGCGCTCCCGGCCCTGCTTGGCGGAGCCGCCGGCCGAGTCGCCCTCGACGATGAAGAGCTCGCTGCGCGCCGGATCCGTCGACGAGCAGTCGGCGAGCTTGCCGGGCAGGTTGAGGCGGTGCGAGACGGCCGTCTTGCGCGAGACGGCGTTGGCGGCGGCGCGTGACGCCTCCCGCGCCTTGGCGGCGAGCGCGACGCGCTCGACGATCTGCGCGCCCGCCGTCTTGTTCTCGAGGAGGAAACGCTCGAGCGCGGGGCGCACGGCGCCGTCGACCTGCGCCTGCGCCTCGGGGCTGCCGAGGCGCTCCTTCGTCTGCCCCTGGAACTGGGGCTCCTGCATGTAGATCGAAAGGATGCCGACGATCCCTTCGCGGATGTCCTCGGCGGTGACGGTCACGCCCTTGGGCTCGAGGTTCGAGGCCTCCATGAAGGACCGCATGGCCTTGACGATGGCGCTGCGGAAGCCTTGCTCGTGCGTTCCGCCTTGCGTCGTCGGGATGGCGTTGACGTAGGAGCGGATCGTCTCCTCGTGCGACTCGGTCCATTGCAGCGCCGCCTCGATGCGGAAGCCGCCTTGGCCGGGACCGCCGTCGACGGCGCGTTCGAAGTAAAAGACCTGGGGAGCCGTGGGCGGTTTTGATCGATCGACGACGATCTTCGTGAGGAAGTCGGCGATGCCGCCCGGGTGCGCGAGGACCTCCTCCGTGCCCGCCGCCTCGTCCTTGAAGATGATCTTGAGGCCCTTGTGCAGGAAGGCCTTGGCGTCGAGGCGGAAGCGGATCGTGTCGGCCGAGAGCTCCTGCTGCTTGCCGAAGATCTGCGGATCGGGCCGGAAGAAGATCGACGTTCCCGTGCCGCGCGCCGGCCCGAGCTTCTTGACCTTCGTCACGGCCTTGCCGCGCTCGTAGCGCTGCTCCCAGGTCGCGCCGTCGCGCTTGATGGTCGCGACGAGCTCCTCCGAGAGCGCGTTGACGACCGACGAGCCGACGCCGTGGAGCCCGCCCGAGAACTGGTACTGGCCCGCGTTGAACTTGCCGCCCGCGTGCAGCGTCGTGAGCACGAGCTCGAGGGCCGACTTCTTGAACTCCTTCTTGACGTCGACGGGGATGCCGCGGCCGTCGTCGGTCACGGTGCCCGACTTGTGGTCCTTGTGCAGCACGACCTCGATGCGCGAGCCGAAGCCGTTGATGACCTCGTCGACCGAGTTGTCGACGATCTCCCACAGGAGGTGGTGATAGCCCTTGGTGTCCGTGCCGCCGATGTACATGCCGGGCCGCTTGCGGACCGGCTCGAGGCCTTCTAGGACGGTGATGTCTTCCGAGGTGTAGGACATGGAGGTCATGGGGGGCTCGGCTTAATTGAGGAGCGCGGGCGGCGCGGGCGGCGCGGGCGGGATCACGCGCACGACCTTGGCCTTGCGCATGAGACCGTGTCCCTTGCCGCCGCGCGCGGTCACGGAGAGGCGCTCGGGACCGATCGAGATCTCCTTGCCGCCGTCGGTCTCGACGACGAGCATGACGCGGTCCTTGCGGGTTCCGATGCCGAAGCCGACCACCGGGTGGTTTTCGTCGGTCTTGATGACGGTCACGCCGCGGCCCGGGTTGGCGAGCTCCGGGACCTCGCTCACGCGGCACAGGATGGCGTGCGCGTCGGACGTCACGGCGCAGACGAGGACCTCGTTCGCCTGTGGCGTGACGAGCGCGATGCCTACGACCTCGTCGCCCTCGGCGGGCTTCGCGAAGCGGCGGCCCGCGCGCGTCGAGAGCTCGCGGTGCGTCTCGGGATCGAAGCGCAGCCCGTAGCCGCGCTTGGTGACGGCGAGGATGCGCGAGCCCTTCGGCGTGTCGGCGCTCGACATGAGCAGCGCGCCCACGACGCGCTCGCCGTCGCGGAAGTTGAAGAGCTTCTGCACGGGCTCGCCGTAGCCCGTCGAGGCGGGCACGTCGTTGATGCGGATGACGTAGGCGCTGCCCAGGTTCGAGAAGATCGCGATGGGCTCCTTCGTGGAGCCGCGCAGCGCCGCGAGCACGGCGTCGCCCTCGCGCAGGCGCGTCGCCCCGAGATCCTTCACCTCGCGCGCGCGCTTGAGCCAGCCATCGCGCGAGAGGATCACGGTGGCGTCCTCCTCGACGATGTAGGCCTCGGGGTCGAACTCGACGTCATCCGCGCTGCCGCCGCTCCCGCCGCCGCCCAGCTTCGTGCGCCGCTTGTCGGGGAACGCCTCGGCCACGGCCGCGATCTCCCCGCGGATGACGCGCCAGAGCTTCTTCTTGTCGCCGAGGATGGCCTTGATCTCCTTGGCCGCGGCGCGCTTCTCCTTGAGCTCCTCGAGAATGGCCAGGATCTCGAGGCGCGCGAGCTTGTAGAGCTTGAGCTCGAGGATGGCGTCGGTCTGCGGCTCCGACAGCTCGAAGCGCTTGATGAGCTTCTCGGCGGCGTCGGCCTTGCCGTCGGACTTGCGGATGATGCGGATGGCCTCGTCGAGGAAGTCGAAGACGAGCGCGAAGCCCTCGAGGATGTGGATGCGGCGCTCGAGCTCGGCGAGCTCGAACTCGAAGCGGCGGCGCACGACCTGCTCGCGAAAATCGAGGAACTCGCGCAGCACGGCGCGAAGATCCAGGCGCATGGGGCCCGCGATCTCCTTGTTCTCGGTGGGCACGAGGCACGTCATGTTGACGAAGAAGCTCTGCTCGAGCGGCGTGTGCTTGAAGAGGTACGACATCACGAGGGCCGGATCGGCGCCCGGCTTGAGCTCGAGCACGATGCGTACGTCGTCCGTCGACTCGTCGCGCACGTCGACGAGCAGCGGCAGCTTTTTGGCGATGATGACCTCGGCGATGCGTTCGACGACCGTGGCCTTGGACAGCGCGTAGGGGATCGAGGTCACGACGATGGTCTCGGCGCCGCGCCCCCCTGCGCCGCTGCGTTCCGTCTTCCACTCGCCGCGCACGCGCACGCCGCCCTGCCCCGTCTCGTAGATGTCGCGCAGCTCCTTCTTCGAGTTCGTGACGAGGCCGCCCGTGGGGAAGTCGGGACCCTTGATGTACTTGAGCAGGTCCTTCGTCTCGAGGCTCTTGTCGTCGATGAGCGCGACGGCCGCCGCGCAGACCTCGGCCAGGTTGTGCGGCGGGATGTTGGTCGCCATGCCGACGGCGATGCCAGTGCAGCCGTTGATGAGCAGCTGCGGCACCTTGGCCGGCAGCACGATGGGCTCCTCGGTCGTGCCGTCGTAGTTCGGGCGAAAGTCGACCGTGCCCTGCTTGATCTCCGAGAGCAGCTCCATGGCGAGCGGCGCGAGGCGAGCTTCGGTGTAGCGATAGGCGGCCGCGCCGTCGCCGTCGAGCGAGCCGAAGTTGCCGTGGCCCTCGACGAGCAGGCCGCGCATCGAGAACGGCTGCGCCATGCGCACCATGGCGTCGTAACAGGAGGTGTCGCCGTGCGGGTGGAACTTGCCGAGCACCTCGCCGACGATCGTCGCCGACTTGCGGAAGCGGCCGTCGGGGTAGAGGTGCAGGTTGGCGTACATCGCGTAGAGGATGCGCCGCTGCACGGGCTTGAGTCCGTCACGCACGTCGGGCAGCGCGCGCGAGGTGATGACACTCACCGCGTAGTTCAGGTAGCGCCGCTGCGCCTCGCTCGCGAGCGAGGCGTCTACGGGCCCGGGCGGAGGCGCGTCGTCCCCGCCGCCCGCGCCGCCGCGGCGTTTCCCGCCGCGGCCGCCGCCACTGGCGCCGGCGCTGTCCGGCGCGGATTTCGTCGCGGGTTTCTTCGTGGACGCCTTCGCGCCGGACGCGAGGAGATCGAGCTGGCGAGTGGCCATGAGGACTTCCCCCGCAAGCTAAAGGACGGGGATCCGAATTGCAAGAATAGCCAGGGATCGGGCGTCTAGAGACAGCCCGACGCGTCGACGGTGACCGCCGTGCCCGCCGAGATGACGACGCCGACGTCGACGAAGCCGCTGCAGGTGGGCGCGCGCAGCAGCGGGACCATCGAGGTCGAGCAGTCGACCGGCCCCGCGAAGACGTTGCCCGCCGCGTGAAGCGTGAGCGCACCCATGTTCGGCGCCATCGACACGCAGACGCCCGTGATGTCGGGGTTCGAGCCGAGCAGGGCCTGCAGCGTGCTCCGACCCGGGTCAGCCGCGGTGCCGAAGTCGAGCTGCGAAAGATCGTTGCCGGCGGCCGTGCCGTCATAGGACGTGACGTAGACGCCGTTGCCGCCGTTGGCGAGGAACACGCCGTTGCGCACCTTCACCTTCGAGCCGCCGTAGACGCGCAGGCCCGACGACGGGTTGGCCCAGGCGACGAGGCCGTCGAGCGTGCTCTGCGCGGCCGCGCCGGGCGCCTCGAAGATGCGCACGCCCGCCGAGAAGTTGCCGCTCACGACGACGGTGCCCTGGCCGTTGGGCGCGGGAAGCGTCACGGGCACGCCCGTCACCGACAAGACGCCGGCGCCCGTGACGTAGATGCCGTGCTGCGTGTTGTTGAGGAACGACGTGGGCGCCTGGCCGGCCGCGACGGCGATGCGCACGGTGCCGCCGCCGATGTTGAGACCGTCGCGCCGCGCAGCCCGAGTGCCGGCGTTCCTCACGGTGACGCCCTGGCCGATGCTCAGCAAGCCGTTCGAGACCGCGATGCCGTTGCCGCCCGTGTTCTCCACCGTGACGTACGAAAGGCCGGCCGCCTTGCCCGCTCCGGGCGCGACGCCGATGGCGATCCCCGAGGTGTTCGACGCGCCGTCGATCGTGAGGGGCGCCGCCGGGTCGGGCGTGATCGACGCCTGGTCGCCCGCGAGCTGGAAGCCCGCGATGTTCGACAGGGACGCGTCGCCGCTCGCGGGCAGGGACAGCGAGATCGGGCCCGCGCGCGTCGTGATCGTGACGTTCGCGGGCACGAGCAGCGGCAGCGTCTCACCCGTGGCGAGCGCGACGGTCTGACCCGTCGCGCCCACGATGATGATCTGCGTCCCCGGGACGGCGAAGCCTCCCGCGACCTGCAGCGCGCGCGTGACGGTCTTGAAGCTGCACGCGGCGTTCGCGACCGCGCCGATGAGGCCGCTGCCCGTGGCCTTCGCGTCGTTTCCGTTGATGGGGTCGACGAGGTACTTGTTCCCCGTGGCCGCCGAGCAGCCCGTGCACCGGTTGTTGACGCAGGCGTAGCCGGCGCCGAACGACGGGTTGCCCGTGCAGTCCGTGTCGGAGCAGCAGTTGCCGGGCACGCACAGGCTGTTGCAGCAGAAGTCGCCGCCGTTCGACGGGCAGGCGCCGCTGAGGTTGCAGGCCGCCGACACGCACTGGCCCGTGGTCGGCTGGGCGGCCGCCGTGTTGCAGATCGTGCTCGACCCGTACATCGGGTCCTCCTGGCACTGCTGGTCGGAGCTGCAGGCGCCGCAGCGGTTGGCGGCGACGGCGCCGCACACGAGGCCGGTCGACGCACCCTGGCAGTCACCGCTCGTGCCGTGACAATCGCCCTGCTGGCAGATGCCCTGGAAGCAGATGTGGCCGGCGCCGTACGTCGCGTCCGCCAGGCACTGGGCGTCGCGCGTGCAGCCGCCGCACGTGTTGGCCGCCGAGGAACCGCACAGCTGGCCCGTGGGGCAATCGCCCGTGTCGCGGCAGTCGCCGGCCGTACAGGCGCCCTGCAAGCAGAAGGTCGAGGTGCCGTAGGACGCGTCGCCCTGGCACCCGCTGTCGTTCTGGCAATCGACGCAGGCGTGCGTGGGTGTGTCGCAGAGCTTGCCGCCGGTGCACGCCGCGGAGGTGCGGCACTGCCCGACGATGCAGACGTTGGCCTCGCACAGGTGGCCCGAGCCGAAGGCGGTCACGCACGCGGCGTCGCTGCCGCAGGCCTCGCACGTGAAGGTCGCCGGATTGCAGATCTGGCCGCCGCCGCACTCCGCCGTCGTGTGGCACGTCCCCGAGACGCAGGCGCCGCCGACGCACAGGTGGTTCATGCCGTAGGCCGCGACGCACTCCGTGTCGCTGCCGCACGTGCCGCACAGGTGCGTCGTCGTGTTGCACAATCCGCCGGCGCACTCGGGCGACGAGCGGCACTGCCCGGGCACGCACGCGCCACTGATGCACAGGTGCTCGGGCCCGTCGCCCAGGACGCAAGCGGCGTCGCTCGCGCAGGTCGTGCACGTGAAGGTGTTGGCGTCGCAGAGCTGGCCGGCGGCGCAATCGGTCGCCGCGCGGCAGGTGCCGGGGATGCAGTTGCCTCCGACGCACAGGTGATCGGCGCCGTAGTCTGCGACGCACGAAGCGTCGCTCGCGCACGCCACGCACGTGAAGACAGGGGCGTTGCAGATGCGGCCGCCGCCGCAGTCGGCCGTCGAGCGGCAGTCGCCCGCGATGCACGCGCCGCCCACGCACAGGTGGTTGGCGCCATAGCCCGAGACGCACTCGTTGTCGTTCAGACAGCTGATGCACGTGAAGCTCGGGCCGCACAGCTGCCCGGGCGCGCAATCGCTGGCGCTGCGGCACTCGCCGGGCGCGCAGCCGCCCGCGATGCAGAGGTGCGACACGCCGTACTGATCTCGGCACATCGGATCGCCCGTGCAGCCCGTGCACGCGTTCGAGATGCAGACGCGGCCGCCGCTGCAGTTCGCGGCCGTGCGGCAGTCGCCCGTGATGCAAGACCCACCCACGCAAAGGTGGCCCGCACCGTAGCCCGACTGGCACACGTTGTCGCTCGCGCACGGCGCGCAGAAGTTCGTGTTGGCGTCGCAGATCTCGCCCGCGGGGCAGTCGAGCGCCGCGCGGCACTGGCCGGGCACGCACGCCCCGCCGAGACAGAGGTGATTGCCGCCGTAGTCCGGCCCGCAGCTCACGTCGTCCGCGCACGGCTGACACGCGTGATCGGAGCCGCACACCTGCCCCGGCGTGCAGTCGGCCGCCGAGTGGCAATTCCCGGAGGCGCAGGCGCCGTTCACGCACACCTGGTCGCTGCCGAAGGCGCCGCGGCAGGCGGCATCGTCGGCGCAGGCGCCGCAGGTGTTCGTCGACAGGTCGCAGAGCTCGCCGCCCGTGCAGTCGGCCGTCGTGCGGCAGTCGCCGGGGACGCAGGAGCCGGCGATGCAGAGGAACTGCGAGCCGTAGACGTCTTTGCAGCGCGCGTCCCCGGTGCAGGGCACGCAGACGTTGTCGCCGGTGCAGAACCCGCGGCCGCCGCCCGGCAGGAGACAATCGGTGCCGTCGCAATTGCTGCCGGCCGGCTCGCCCGCCGCCCCTCCCGCTCCGCTCGCGCCGCCGCCACCCGTGCCGCCGCCGTCCGCGCCGCCGCCGCCCGTGCCTCCTCCGCCCGCGCCGCCCGCGTCCGGGCCACCGCCCGCGTCGATTCCCGCCGCGCCTCCCGTGCCCGCGGCGCCGCCGGCGGCGCCGCCGCCCGCGGACCCGCCCGCGCCCGCGACGCCGCCACCGCCACCCGCGCCCGCGACGCCGCCATCGCCCGCCGCCCCGGCCACGCCCCCATCACCCGCCGCGCCCGCACCCCCACCAGCGAAGCCCCCGTCGTCACCCGCGACGCCGAGTCCGGCGTTTCCGCCCGCGCCGGCGTTGCCCAGCTGGCCCGCCTGTCCGGTCTGCCCGTTCGTGCCCGGCCGCTGAGGGGCAAGGTTGTCGCCACATCCAGCCACCGGGAGCACCAAGCCCGCGAACAGCGCGCAGCCCAGCACTCCGCCCAAGCCACGGACGCTCGTCGTCATGCTCTGTCCCCCAGCGAGCCCAAAACCTCCGCGTCGTCAGCTTGAAAGCGGAACTTGACCACCCTCGGCGCCATCAAACCCCTCCAAGCCAGCGGGAGGCGCGGCTTCGCCGCGCCGGCTCGCCTTGCGCAGTGATCTGCGGGAGCGGCTCGTGGGGAGGGCGCCGCCCTCCCCGCGCTCAGCTCTGGAGCTTCTTGCGCCGCCAGCCGCGAGGCGGGCGCTTCTCCGCCTCGTTCGAGCCCGGCGCGGAGTAGTCGATCCAGCGGAAGCTCGGGGGCGGCCGGACGTCGATGTGCACGAAGCCGCTGCGCGGATAGATGCCGATGCCCATGCCGCCGCCGTCGAGGGTCTCGGCGAACTCGCGAATCTTCTTGGGCGCCACGCCTGCGATGCGGATGTCGCTCGCCGTGCCTTTGAAATGATTGCTGGTCTGCTTGCGCTGGTTGCGATAGCCCGACACGATCTCGAGCGGCTTGCCGCCGAAGTGATCGTAGATGTGCGACAGCAGCATGAGCAGCTGAGGGTCCATCGGCTTTTCGGTCTCGGTGCGGCGGCAGCGGAGGACGTGGCTGGCCTGCTCGAGCGAGTCGAGGTTGTAAGAGCCGTCGGCGTTGTAGATGTTGACCTCGACCTCGTCCTTGACGCCCGGGAAGACGAGGTGGAGATTGCCCGACGGGCGCGGCAGCGGGTCCTGGCGGAGTGTCTCCTCCGGCACGACGTGGCCCGAGACGTGCGGGTGCCGGCGCGACCGCCTGCGGCGTTTGTGCGCCCGCGTGTCGTTGCCTGTGGGTGCGGCGGCGGCGCCCTCCTCCGTGTCGGTCGCGGACGTACCCGTCTCGTCAACCATTGCTCGCTCAGCGCGAGCGATGCGCGGCCCTGCGGTCAGTAAAGTCGCGAAGGCCACTCCGAAAAAAACCAACCGGAGCATGAGGATGAAGAGTCGCCTCTCCAGCGTGTCCGGTCAACCCCAAATCGCCCGCGAAGACGCGCCGTTCCGGCGTGGCGCGCCGTCGAATATTCGGATATCCGCCCCGTCCACCCGGACATTGGGTCCGCGGGCGTGACGCGTTCAGTCTGGCCGCGGCGCGGGCACGTGGCTGGGCAGGTGCATGAGGTCGATCGCCAACCGACCCGCGACGTCGAAGATGCGATCGTCGCGATAGAACTCCCCGTAGACGATGCGTCTGATGCCGGCGTTCGCGATCTGCTTGAAGCAGCTCCAGCACGGGCTCGCGGTGACGTAGATCATACCGCCATCGATGAGCACGCCGTTCTTCGCGGCCTGAATGATGGCGTTCGCCTCGGCATGGATCGTCGCGACGCAGTGGTCGTTCTCCATCATGTGCCCGCCCGCGTCCGTGCAGTGGGGCATGCCACGGATCGAGCCGTTGTAGCCTGTCGAGAGGATCGTCCTGTCGCGCACGATGACGGCGCCGACGAACTTGCGCGGGCATGTCGAGCGCGAGGCCACGACCTGGGCGATGTTCATGAAGTACTGATCCCAGGGAACGCGATCGTCGGCCATTGGCGGTCTTTTACCACCGCGCGGGACTTCCGAGGCTGCTTTGGTAGTATCCGCCCGGCCGTGGACTGGAAAAATACTCTCAACCTCCCGAAGACGGAGTTCGCGATGCGCGCGGACCTCGCGAAGCGCGAGCCGGCGTGGCTCGAGCGCTGGGCGAGCGAGCGCCAGTACGAGCGCGTGCTCGAGGCGCGCGCCGCGGCGGGCGCGCCCGATTTCGTGCTGCACGACGGCCCACCCTATCCGACGGGCGGCATCCACTACGGCACCGTGCTCAACAAGGTGCTCAAGGACATCGTCGTGCGCTCGCAGCTCGCCATGGGCAAGCGCGCCGTGTTCCGCCCCGGCTGGGACTGCCACGGCCTGCCCATCGAGCAGCAGGTCGAGAAGGAGCTCGGCAAGGACGCCAAGGCGCTCGACGCGCCGGCGTTCCGGCGGCACTGCGAGGCCCATGCGCTCAAGTTCGTCGACGTCATGCGCGGGGAGTTCAAGCGCCTCGGGTGCCTCGGCCGCTGGGACGATCCTTATCTGACGCTCGCCCGGGATTACGAGGCCACGATCGCGCGCCAGCTCGCGGCCTTCGCGCGGCGCGGGCTCATCTACCGCGACAAGAAGCCCGTTCACTGGTGCCTCGTGCACAAGACGGCGCTCGCCGAGGCCGAGGTCGAGTACGAGGACCACGCATCGCCGTCGATCTACGTCCGGTTTCCGCTCGTCGAGGGCATCGGGAAGGCCGTTCCAGCGCTCGAAGGCAAGAGGACGGCGCTCGTGATCTGGACGACGACGCCGTGGACGCTTCCGGCGAACCTGGCCATCGTCGCGAACCCCGAGCTCGACTACGTGGCCATCCCGCGCGACGGCGAATATCTCATCGTCGCGGCCGGCCGTGCCGAGGCGTTCCTGGCCGCCACGGGGATCACCGCGCCGCCAGCGACGTGGGTCCCCATCGAGGCCACCGCCTTGCGCGCGCTCGAGGGCGCGCGCTACGAGGCGCCTTTCCCGGTGAGCGATCCGCCCGCGGCGGCCTATCGCCTTTATTTCGCGCGGCACGCGACGCTGGAGGCCGGCACCGGCCTCGTGCACACGGCGCCGGGACACGGCGCCGAGGACTACGTGGTCGGGCGCGAGCACAAGCTGCCCATCTATGCGCCTGTCGACGCCACGGGGAAGCTCGACGCCACCGTGGGGCCGGCAGCCGCGAAATACGTCGGAGAGAATGTCTTCAAGGCGAATCCGCTCATCGTGGCCGAGCTTCACGAGCGCGGTCTGCTCCTGAACGGGGTCGGCGAGACGCTGCGCCATCAGTACCCGTGCTGCTGGCGATGCAAGACCCCCATCATCTTTCGAGCGACCGAGCAGTGGTTCGCGCGCTTGGGCGAGGCCGAGGACCCGGCGTCGCTGCGCCACGACGCGCTCGCCGAGATCGGCAAGACGCGCTGGATCCCGGCCTGGGGCGAGAACCGCATCCGCGGCATGATCGAGGCGCGGCCCGACTGGTGCCTCTCGCGCCAGCGCGTGTGGGGCGTGCCCATCCCGGCCTTCCGCTGCGTCGAATGCAGGAAGGATTTGCTCGACGCGGAGGTTATCGAGCACGTGGCCGACATCTTCGCGCGCGAGGGCTCGAACGCCTGGTTCGCTTCCAATGCCTCAGAGCTGTTGCCCCCCACGAAGCCACGCTGTTCGAGCTGTGGCGCCTCGACCTGGGAGCAGCAGCACGACATCGTCGACGTGTGGTTCGAGTCGGGCGTGTCGTGGGCGGCCGTGGCCGAGGGGAAGCTCGTGCCGAAGGGCGAGAAGGTCGACCTCTACCTCGAGGGCTCGGATCAGCACCGCGGGTGGTTTCACTCTTCGCTGCTCACGAGCGCCGCCACGCGCGGGCAGGCGCCGTACAAGGCGGTGCTCACGCACGGCTGGGTGCTCGACGAGCGCGGCAAGGTGTACTCGAAGTCGGAGATCGCGAAGGCGCGGGCCTCGGGCGCCAAAATCGACTACGTCGATCCCGTCGTCTGGATGCAGAAGAACGGGGCCGAGCTGCTGCGCTTGTGGACGGCCGCCTCGGACTACCAGGGCGACATCGTCTTCTCGCAGACGATCCTCAACCAGCTGGGCGAGTCGTACCGGAAGATCCGCAACACCTGCCGCTTCCTGCTGTCGAACCTCTACGACTTCGTGCCGGCGCGCGACGCATTGGCCGACCCGGACCTGCGCGAGCTCGACCTGCTCGTGCTCGGCGTCCTGCGCGAGCGCGACCATCAGATCTGGGAGGCCTACAAGCGCTTCTCCTTTCACGAGGTCGTGCGCCTGCTGAACGACTACGTCGTGACGGCGTCGGCGGAGTACCTCGACCCCGTCAAGGACGCGCTCTACTGCGAGGCGCCGGCGGCGCGCGCGCGGCGCAGCGTGCAGACGGCCGTCCACGAGATGACGCGGACGATCGCTGGCTGGATGGCGCCCATCCTGTGCTTCACGGCGCAAGACGTCGCCGACGAGCTCTCGCGCGAGACGGGCGAGCCTTTCGACGTTCACGGCGCCGTGCGGCTCTGCGACGAAGGAGACAATAGAAAGATGCCGGGGAACCCGAACAAGCGCTGGGTAGACGAGGTACGCCCGCGACGCGAGGCGATCCTGCAGCCGCTCGAGAAGTTCCGCGCCGCCGGTCACAAGCCGCTCGAGGCGCGCGTGCACGTCAAGCCGGCGCGCGACGAGCGGCCGCACTGGCAGTGGAACCTCGCGCTGCTCACCGAGCTCGTCGGCGTCTCGCGCCTCGAGCTCGACGCCTTCGACGCCGCGGGCGCGACCGAGATCGCGATCGACGAGGCGCCCGGACCCGAGTGCCCGCGCTGCTGGCGGCGCACGGGCGAGGCCGCCGGCCCGCCCGAGGCGCCCGAGCTGTGCGCGCGCTGCGCGGCCGTCATCGCGACGCTGCCCGTTGGGGGCCTCTCATGAGCGCGCCCGCGAGCCGCAAGTACGTCCTCTTCGGTGCGTTCCTCGCGCTCAGCCTGGGGCTCGACCAGTGGACGAAGGCCCTGGCGCGCACGCACCTGCGCCCGCTCGGCCCGTTCAACCCGAAGGTCGTCATCGACGGCTTCTTCAACCTGCGCTACTCGGAGAACCCGGGCGTCGCCTTCGGGATGTTGCAGCAGATGCCCGGCGGCAAGTTCGTGCTCACGGCGCTCGCCGTCGCGGCCATCGTCCTCGTGATCGCGTACCTGCGCCGCACGGAGGCCGACGCCGGGCGGCTGCACGTGGCCCTCGGGCTCGTGGGCGGCGGCGCGCTCGGGAACGTCATCGACCGCATCAGCTACGGGCGCGTCACGGACTTCATCGTGTGGCACGTCAAGACGCACGAGTGGCCCACGTTCAACGTGGCCGACGCCGCCCTCTGCGTGGGCGTCGGGCTCATGATGCTCGACATGGTGCTGACCCGGTCGCCGACGTCGTCGGCCTCTTCGGCCTGAGGTCGGGCGCCGAGGACGCGATGCGACCCGTTCTCGTCACGCTCCACATCGGGCCGCGCGAGGTGGGCGTGCACACCTACGGGCTCCTGATCGCGCTCGGCCTCGCCCTCGGCATAACGCTCGGCGCCCGCGAGGCGCGCCGGCGCGGCCTCGACGTGGGCCGCGTCCTCGACTTCGCCTTCTGGGGGACGGTGGCCGGGCTCGTCGGCGCGCGCGTCTCGTACGGCCTCGTCAACCTGGGCGAGTTCGCGCACACGTGCGCGCGCGGCACCGAGGCGGCGCGTGGGATCCTCGGCGTCATCGCCGACTGCACGCGCTTCCTCGCCGTGTGGCAGGGAGGGCTCGTCTTCTACGGCGGCGCCGTGGGCGCGGCGTTCGTGGCCGTCGTCTTCGCGCGCCGCGAACGCTGGTCGTACTGGGTGCTGGGCGACGTGTTCGCGCCCGGCATCGCGATCGGGCACGCCCTCGGGCGCCTCGGGTGCTACGCGGCGGGCTGTTGCTTCGGCAAGGAGAGCGGTCCTTGGGGCGCGGCCTTTCCCGCGGGCAGCGTCGCCTTCGACGAGCTCGGGTCCGTGGGCGCGCTGCAGCCGGGCGCGTCCTTCACGCCGCCGCTCCACCCGACGCAGCTCTACGAGGCGGGCGGCGAGCTCGCGATCTTCGCGCTGCTGCTCTTCCTGCGCCCGCGGCTGCGCGCGCGCCCCGGGACGCTCGTCCTCGTCTACGCCGCGCTCTACGCGGTGCTCCGCTTCGTCGTCGAGCTCTTCCGCGGCGACTTCGCGCGGCGCTACGTCTTCGAGCTCGCGACGCCCCGGCTCGCGCGCTGGCTCGGCGTGCCGGCGACGGACCCGGTCTTGCTTTCGGTGGGACAGCTCGTCAGCCTCGCGCTGCTGGTCGCCTGCGCCGTGGCGGCCCTCCGGCGCCGCGCGTCGGCGCCGTTCGGGCGCAGCGACGCCGGGGGCGGAACACGCACGTAGACGTCCTGAGGCCTGTTTTCCGCAGAAAACCGGCGCCCGGACGCGTCCGTGATACACTTGGGTCTTCTTTTTCTGAGCAGTTGGAAGGTCCTAGCTTTGGAAGTTCGGCTCTCTTTGGCATCGTTCAGCTTGGCTTCGCTCAGCTTGGCTTCGCTCCGCTTGGCTCCGCTCGGCTTGGCTTCGCTCGGCTTGGCTTCGCTCGGCACCCGTCGCCCCGGCGGCGTGGGCGCCATCTTGGTGGCCAGCGTCGTCACGTTGGGCTGCGGCGGTGTCTCCGCTTCGCGCAGCTCGGGCGGGGGCCCCGCTGACGGGAGTCCGGGCGACACGGCGAGCGCCACGGGCGCCGGCGGAGGTGGAGGCTCCGGCGCGGACGTGGCGGCCGGCTCCACGAACGTCGTCCACGCCGAAGTGCCTGGCCCGGTCGATCCTCCGGGCGCCTATGTCACGAGCGAGACCGCCAATGGCTCGCCGGGCGCGTGCGCGGGCGTGGCGCTCGGCAACGTCCTCGCGGCGATCCGGGCCGCCAATTCCGCGCTGGCCGACATCGTCACCGTCTACAACCCGGCGACGGCCACCACCGACGGCAGCTTCATCTATACCTATGACGTCGGCGTCCTCGGCTTCGACGTCGTCTTCAAGCGCGGCACGGGCGATTGCCTCGCGGGGTGCACGGAGAACGAATATTGGTATTTCTCGACGGACGGGAGCTGCCAACCCGTGAGCGCCGGTCACTACCACGCCACCTGGGGCACGGACTCTTGCCTGACGGTCGACGGCGCGGCGATGTGGGGGCGGCCCACGCCGCCCGATCCCCTCACGGTGTGCAACGAGGACAACACGGCGCGGGACCTGCGCGGCGTCTACGACGTGCACGGCAGCGGGCAGCTCACGCCCTGCGCGGTGACGGCCACGAGCGCGACCGCGGTCGACGCGCAGATGAAGCTCCTCATCGACCAAGATCCCCAGGACCTCTCGACGGGGACAGTGACGTTCTCGCTCACGGGCGACCCGCTCGTCGACGGCGTGCCGCTGCCCGCGCGCTTCCAACGCGAGCGCTTCAACGCCACGATGATGAAGAGCAACCTGCCGGCCATGTGCCCGCGCCAGAACACCGTGACGGCCCACTACGACTTCGAGGGGTACGAGCCGGGTGGCATCGAGGCCGGCCAAGTCGGCGACGATTCCTGCACGGCGTGCAAAGGCGCGCTCAGCCTCGAGCTCACGAACGCCGCGAACAGCCCCTGACCTCACGCGCCGCAAAGGCGCGCGAAGGCCAGCGCCTTCACCTCGGTCTCGGCCCACTCGTCCTCCGGGGTCGAGTCGGCGACGATTCCGCCGCCCAAGGACAGCGACAGGCGCCCGCCGCTCACGAGCGCCGTGCGGATCGCGACCGCCAGATCGAGATCACCCGCCGCGCCGAGCCAGCCGGTGGCGCCTGTGTAGGGCCCGCGCGCGACGGGCTCGAGCTCGTCGATGATCTGCATCGCGCGCCGCTTGGGCGCGCCCGTGATCGAGCCGCCCGGGAACGTCGCCGCGAGCAGCTCGACGAGGCCGACCTCGGGCCGCAGGCGCCCGCGCACCGTCGTCACGAGGTGGTGAACCGTGGGCAGGTCGAGGACGCGCGCGACGCCTTCGACGCCAACGCTCCCCGTCTGGCAGACGCGCCCGAGATCGTTGCGCTCGAGATCGACGATCATGACGTGCTCGGCCCGATCCTTGGCCGACGCCAACAACTCATCTCGTCCCGAGCGCAGGCGGGCTTCGCCCGCCGAAGCGAGCCCCGGGGGGTTCGGGGACCCTCCCAGGGTCCCCGGGTAGATCGACCCGGCTTCGCCCGCCGAAGCGAGCGCCGGGGGGTTCGGGGACCCTCCCAGGGTCCCCGGGTAGACGGCGTGGGTCCCCTTGATGGGCCGCGTCTCGACGGCGCCGCGACCGTCGAGGGCGAGGAAGCGCTCGGGCGAGTTGCCGACGAGCGCGGCGGCGCCGTCCGCCGACGCGATGAAGGCGGCGTGGGGCGCCGGCGCGCGCGCGCGCAACGCCACCGCGAGCTCGACCGCCGCCCCGCCGAAGGGGGCCGACGCGCGCCGCGCGAGGTTCACCTGGTAGGCGTCCCCCGCGCCCAGGTAGGCGAGCACGCGGCGGGCGCCCTCGAGGTAGAGGCGCGCTTCGTGATCGGGCGTGAGGGCGCCCGGCGGCGTGGCCGCGGACGCGCGCGGCACGTCCGACTCGAGCCGCGCGCGCAGGCGCCGCGCCGCCGCCTCGTCGCGCGCGAAGATCGTCGCGGGTCCGCCCACGGGCCGGACCCAGACGGCGTCGTGGAAGTGAAACTCGAGCGGGGCGAACGGCGCGACGACGGCGTCCAGCGCGCGCGGCGGCAGACCCATCCAGGGACGCCCGAGCTCGTAAGACAACCAGCCGGCCGCGATGGGAACACCGGGCGGCGCGCCGCCCGAGCCGCGGCCCTCGAGCGGGCCCCAACGCGCCCGTTCCTCGAGCCAGGCGCGCTCGAGCGCGGCCACGGAGTCTCCGCGCACGACGCGCGCGGGCTCGGCCCCCACGACGTCGCGCGCGATCGTGACCTCGTCGGCGCCGGGCGCCGACAACCAGAAAGCGCCCGGCGCGGCGGCGGCCCGGCGCGCGGCGACGGCGGGCTCGAGCGCGGGCCCGTCGAGCGCGATCACGTCGACGGTCGAGGCTGGCGCAGCACCGCGTAGAAGAAATCCCGCAGGTACTGCGCGCCCGACAGCACCGACACGCCCATCGAGAGGTAAAGGACGACGAGCCCGACGCGGTGATAGTCGATGGCCTGGATGCTCGTGCCGATCACGGGGTAGCGGAAGTGGATGAGCAACATCATGATCGCGACGAGCTGGAAGGCCGTCTTGATCTTGCCGCCGTCGCTGGCGGCGATGACGAGCCCCTGCGCCGAGGCGACGCTGCGCAGGCCGTTGATGGCGAGATCGCGCGCGATGAGCACGACGACGATCCAGGCAGGGACGCGTCCGAGCGCCACCATGAACACGAGCACGGCCGTCACGATGAGCTTGTCGGCGAGCGGATCGAGGAATTTTCCCAGCATGCTCACCTCGCCGCGGCTGCGCGCGAGATACCCGTCGAGCGCGTCGCCAGCGGCCGCGCCGAGGTAAAGCAAGCTCGCGATGAAGGACCGCACAGGGCTGAAGTTGTCGATGAACAAGAGCACGAACGGCACGAGCAGGACGCGCCCCATCGTCACGAGGTTCGGCAAGTTCGTGAACTCGCGCCGCAGATTACCCATTAGGTACTCTTTGGCGGAGGAGCCTTGGCCACGGGCAGATCAAACAACACCACGCCTTCGCCCTGGCAGGTGAGGTCGAAGGGCGAAGCGTCGGCGCTGCGCTGCTTGTGCGTCACGAGGCGGCCGACCCAACCGAGCAGGTGGGCGCGTGCGACGAGCGCCGGGCGATCCTCGGTGACCTTGACGGCGACGGGAGGCGTGTCGAGGCGCAAGACGACGCAGCCGCGGCCGCGAAACTGCAGCATGCGCAGCCCGTCGCCGGGCACGGCGCCCGCCTCCCAGGACACGCCGCCGTCGAAGGCGAGCACGCGGTCCTCGCGCACGTAGAGGATGTCGTCCTCGAGCGACACGGCCTGCCAGGCGCCCGGCGCGCCGGCCACCCAGACCTCGCCCGGACCCACGAGCCGGAAGAACGGCCTGCCGTCGGGCGCCAGCGGCTCGGCGCTGCGCCGGCCTTGCGTGCGCCGGAACGCCGGCTCGAACCGCACGCCCACGGCGGCCAGCGCGGCGCCCGCGCGCACGTACGCCTCGTCGTCGACGCCGAGACGCAGCGCCTCGCCCTGCGGCATGCGCGGCGCTTCGCCGAGACCGAGGCGCGCCAAGACGAAGCCGAGGAGCGGCACCGCCCCGAGCTCGACGGGAGCGTCCGCTGCGGGCGCGACCACGTCGGCGCGCGCGCGCGCCGGCGCGGTCGTCGCGAGAGCCGCCGCGGGCGACACGACGGAAGGCACGAGGGTGGTCAGCGCGCGGCCCTCGAGGACGCGCGACGCGAGGCGCGGCGCGGCGAGCTCCGGCGACGCGAGGGCGGCTGGCGAGACGGGGGCGGCCGACGGTACGGGGCCGCCGGGCGCGGGCGCGTCGAGCCCCGCCGGAGCTGCCGCGGGCGGCGGCGTCCCCCCGCTCGGGTGCAGGGCCGCCAACTTCGGGCCGCTCGAGGACCGCCGCGCCGTCACGGCGTGCTCGAGCTCGTCGGCGAGCGCGTCCTGACCGGCGCGCCGGAATGCCGCCGCCGCCTGCACGCTCTCGCCCTTCTTGGCATACGCGTACCCGAGGTAGCTCCACGCCTGCTGGTCGCCGGGCGCGAGGCGCGCCGCCATCTCGAGCTCGGGAATGGCCTCGTCGACCCGCTCGAGCTTGAGCGCCAGCAGGCCGAGGTTGCGGCGCGCCGAGGCGTCGTTGGGCGCCGTCGTCGCGATCTCGCGATAGGTGCTGCGCGCCTCCTCGAGGCGCCCGAGCTTGAAGCGCACGAGCGCGAGCAGGTTGAGGGCGCGGAGATCGGCGGGCAGACCCGAGAGCGCGCGCAGGACCTCGACCTCGGCCTCGCGGAAGCGGCCGCCCGACACGAGCTCGCCCGCCGACGCGAGGTGCGACCGGAAGCGATCGTCGCCGGGACGGGCCCCCGAGGCGGAAGCTGCGGCCGACGCCGCCGCGCCCGCCGATGCCTGCGGCGAGGTCGCTCCGGGCGCCGCCTTGGGTCCGCTCACCGCGCCGCTCCCGTGGCTCCGCCGTCGGCGTACCGGCGCATGACGGCCGCGACATAGGCGTGCGTCGTCTCATAGGGCGGCACGCCGCCGTACTTCTCGACGGCCCCAGGGCCCGCGTGATACGCGGCCACGATCTTCACCTTCTCGTCAGGCCCGCACACGGTGCCCGCGCTCGTGAGCTGCTTGCAGAAGCGCCGCGCCAGGACCTGCAAGTAGCGCGCGCCGCCCATGATGCTCTGGCGCGCGTCGAAGGGATCGGTGACGCCCATGAGGCGCGCTGTATCCGGCATGAGCTGCATGAGCCCCTGCGCGCCCGCGCTCGACACGACCGCCGGGTCGTAGTCGCTCTCTGTCTTGATGACGGCGCGCATGAGCGCCTCGGGGATTCCGTAGAACGCCTGCTCGTCGCGGAGGTCCTGGTCGTAGCGCGAGAAGCGCACGGCGGACGTGTCACGCGCCGGCACGATGTCGGTGTTGCCGCGCAGCGCGGAGGCTTTGCCGGGGCCGGCGCGCAGCCAGACCTTCCATTTGCCAGCACCCGTCGCGGGCGGCGGCTTGTTCGTGAACTCGACGACGCCGCCGCCGCGGTCGCGGGCCCAGAACGTGCCCGCCCCCACCCGGGACGCCAGGCCGCAAGAAAAAGCCGCCACGCAAACGAATGTGAAGACCGCCCTCTTTCGCACGATGGAGCACGGATCGTAACACAGGCGGTCGATCGGGGGCCCCCGCACGCGCGGGAAGTTTCGGGTAGATTGAGTTTCGTGATCGAGACCGATTACCTCGTCGTCGGCTCGGGCCTCGCGGGCCTTTACTTCGCGCTGCGCGCGTCCGAGCACGGCCGCGTCGTCGTCGCGACGAAACGCGCGCCCGCCGACGCCAACACGGCTTTCGCGCAAGGCGGCGTCGCGGGCGTCCTCGATCCGGGCGACCAGCTCGAGGCGCATCTCGCCGACACGCTGCGCACGGGCGACGGCCTCTGCCACGCCGACGTCGTCGAGCTGTGCGTGCGCGAGGCGCCCGCCCACATCCGCCGGCTCGCCGACGAGCTGGGGGTGCCCTTCGACCGCGACGCCGACGGCCACTTCCAGCTCGGCCGCGAGGGCGGCCACACGGCGCGCCGGATCGTGCACGCCAAGGACAGCACGGGCTGGGCCATCCAGGAGGCGCTGCTGGCGCGCGTCGCGGAGCGGCCCGAGCGCATAACGCTGCTGCCCAACCACATGGCCGTCGACCTGCTCACGGCCGCCAAGTACGGCGGGCCCAACGCCGTCTTCGGCGCGTATCTGCTCGACCAGACGACCGGCGAGGTCAAGACGGCGGTCGCGCGCGCCACGGTCCTCGCGACCGGCGGCATGGGCAAGGTCTACCTCTACACGACGAACCCCGACGTCGCGACGGGCGACGGCGTCGCCATGGCCTACCGCGTGGGCGCGCGCGTCGCCAACATGGAGTTCTTCCAGTTCCACCCCACCTGCCTCTACCACCCGCAGGCGAAGTCGTTCCTCATCAGCGAGGCGCTGCGCGGCGAGGGCGGCATCCTGCGCCTGCGCGACGGCACGGCCTTCATGGGCCGCTTCAGCGACATGAAGGATCTCGCGCCGCGCGACGTCGTCTCGCGCGCCATCGACAGCGAGCTCAAGCGCACGGGCGACGATCACGTCGTGCTCGACATGACGCACCTGCCGGGCGACTTCCTCATCGAGCGCTTCCCCATGATCCACAAGCGCTGCCTCGAGCTCGGCATCGACATGCGCGTGGTCCCCATCCCCGTCGTGCCGGCCGCGCACTACAGCGGCGGCGGCGTCGCCGTCGACGTCAACGGGCGCTCGTCGGTACGCAACCTGTACGCCATCGGCGAGGTCTCGATGACGGGGCTGCACGGCGCCTGCCGCCTCGCCTCGAACTCCCTGCTCGAGGCCATGGTGTTCGCGGCGCGCGCGGCCGAGGACGTGCGCGCCGCCGAATCGGCCCGCCCCCCGCACGTGGCGCCCTGGTACGCGGGCGAGGCGGGCTCCTCCGACGAGGCCGTCGTCGTGAGTCAGAACTGGGACGAGATCCGGCGCCTCATGTGGAACTACGTCGGCATCGTGCGCAGCGACCGGCGCCTGGAGCGGGCGGCGCGCCGCATCGAGCTCATCCGCTCGGAGATCCGCGACTACTACTGGAACGTCGCCATCAACGGCGACCTCATCGAGCTCCGCAACCTGGCGCTGTGCGCCGACCTCATCATCGAGTGCGCGCGAAGGCGCCCCGAGAGCCGCGGTTTGCACTACAATCTCGATCACGGCGAAAAGGACCCGAGGCTGGCGCACGACACGGTGCTCGCGCGCGGCGACGGCCCCACGGTTTCATGAATTCGGAGCAAGTCGAAGATCTCGTCCGGCGCGCCCAGCAGGGCGACGTCTCGGCGTTCGAGCGCCTCATCGGCGAGCACCTGCCGCTCGTGCGCCGCTTCGCGCGCGCCTTCGCGCGCGAGCAAGAGGCCGCCGCCGATCTCGCGCAGGACGCCCTGCTCAAGGTCTACCGCTCGATCGCGGGCTACCGCTTCCAGTCGTCGTTCTCGACCTGGCTCTACGCGATCGTGCGCAACGTCTACCTCGACGACGCGCGCAGCCGCGCCGGCCGCGACCGCGCCGCCGAGCGCCCCCTCGGGCCGACGTCCATCGACGGCGACCCGACGGCCGACCCCGAAGCGCCGCGCGCGGACCGCCGCCTCGAGCGCGAGGAGCTGCGCCGCCTCGTGTGGGACGCGCTCGGCACGATCCCGCCCGAGTTCCGCGCGACGCTCGTCCTCTACGACATCGAGGGCCTGACGTACGAGGAGATCGCCGCCGTCGAGAACGCGCCCCTCGGCACGGTGAAGTCGCGCCTCTCGCGCGGACGCGAGCACCTGCGGCGCGTGCTCGGCCCCGCGATGCCCGCGAACCGCGGCGTCGAGATCGAAGCGGCGGGGAACACCGCGGCGGCCGATCTCGTCAGACCGGAGCGAACGGAACCGGCATGAGCTCCGACCCCAACAAATCCTTCCATTTACCGGAGGACCTGCGCGACGTCCTGAGTACGCTCGGCCACGAAACGCCGCCCGACGAGCGCGAGTTCGCGGCGCGGTTGCACCGCCGGCTCGTCGCCGCTGGGCCGCCGCGCGCGCCTGGCTGGCTCGAGCGCCTCGGCGCGAGCGGCGCCGCGCTCTGGCAGGATCACAGCGCCGACGCGCGACAGAAGCGCACGCTGCTCACGGGCGCCGTCATCGGCGCGCTCGCCACCGCGACGGCATTTCTCATGCTGACGAGCGGGCACCCGGGCCGCGAGGGCAATCCCGCGACTGGCCCCGAAGACGAGACGGCGGACGTAGACAGCCCGACCGCCGAGCCCGCGGAGCGCAAAGCGCAGCGGGCGGTCGGCGACAGACGGCCGACGCGCGATCGGTTGGGCGAGGACATCGGGGCGGAGCGGCCGGAGCGGGTGCGCGGGCACGCGGACGTGCCGGAGACGCGGGCGACGCGGTAGGAGTGACGCGCAGATTGAGTGGAAAAGCCTTGAGGGGAGGTCACATCTCGAGGCTGTCTGAGGCCGTGCTAATCTTTACTTGGTGGCTACGAAGGAAGCCATCGAGTTGCACATCGAGGGCCTCAAGGCCGACGGCATGACAGTCCCCGCGCCCCGCGCCCAGATGGCTACTGTCCAAGTCAAAGCTGCGTGAGTCCGATGCCCCAGGTGACGGGCGCGCGTCTCGTCCGCGCTCTCGAACGCGCTGGGTTCATCGTCCTGCGCCAGTCGGGCAGCCACGTCACGCTCAGGCACAGCATCGATCTGGCGCGCCGGGCGACGGTACCGGTCCATGGCAGCAAGGCCGTCAAACCTGGAACCCTCAGAGCGATCTCAAGGGCGCCGGTGTCGAAGTTGAGCAACTCAAAGATCTGCTTTAAGATTTCGACGTTCTGCGGCGAATCAGGACGCGAGAGCCATGCGGCGCTTTGTCGCAGGGCTGCTCGGCCAACGGCTGAGACGGCGTCCGCCGTCGGACCTCACCGCCGCGCGACGTCGACCAACCGCCGCTCGATCACCGCGGCATCCGCCGGCTCGAAGCCCACGTTGACGTAGCGGATGGTCCCGGCGCGGTCGATGATGTACGAGGTCGGCATCTTCTCGGGCGCGAGGCGGTCGGCGATCGCGCCCTTGGGATCGTGCGCGATCGTGAGCGACCAGCGCGGGCGCGCCTTGAGGAACTGCACGACGTTGGCGCGCTCCTGATCGATCGACACCGCCAGCACTTCGATGCCGTCGCCGCGCAGGCGCTTGGCCATGTCGTCGAGCATGGGCAGCTCTTGCTTGCAGGGGCCGCACCACGACGCCCACACGTCGAGCAGGACGACCTTGCCGCGATAGTCGCCGATGCCGATCGCCTTGCCGCCGAGCGACTCGACGCGAATCTCGGGCACGGGCGTCCCGACCTGATCGCCGCCGCCCTGCCCCACTCCGCCCCCGCCCGCCGTCGCGCAGCCGGCGACCGCGAGCAGGGCCGCCGCTAGCGTCCGAGCTCTTCCTTGATCCATTCGCGCAGGCTCTCGGTGTCCTTGGGATCGGTGTACTCGCGGCCGTCGATGAAGACGGTGGGCGTGGCCTGCAGCCCCAGCGCCTGGCCCTCGTTGCGATCCTTGACGACGCGCTCCTTGACGGCGGGCGAGTCGAGGTCCTGGCGGAACCTCGCGACGTCGAGGCCGCTGTCCTTGGCGATCTTCTCGATGACGGCGGGCGACAGCTCGTCCTGCTTGTCCCAGAGCTTGTCCTGGAACGTCCAGAACTTGCCCTGCTTGTTGGCGGCCACGGCCGCCTCGGCGGCCAGGCGCGCGTTCGTGTGCTGCGGCAGCGGGTAGTGCTTGAAGTAGACCTTCACGTCGTTGTGGAACTCGTCGACGATCTGGCGCAGCACCGGCTGCAGGCGCTTGCAGTGCGGGCACTCGTAGTCGGCGAACTCGACGAGGGTCACCCTGGCCGTCGGGCTGCCCTTCATGGGCGCCTCGGAGACGTCGATCTTCTTGACGTCCGACGAGCGGTAGCGCTTGCCGATGGACTCGGACACCTCGGAGTCGGTGAAGCCCTGCTCGACGAGCTTGCCGACGTAGCGGATGGCGTTGAATGACCGCCGGCAGTCCTTTTTGGCCGACACGATGAGGCTCTGCGCCTCGCCGCAGATCGACGGCTCGCTGTTGATGATGCGGAAGAACACCTTCTTCTGGAACTCGTCGAGCTTCGAGACGTCGATGCCGGGCGGGAGCGCCGTATCCTGTCCCGCGGCCACGGACGCCGGCGCCGAGGCCGCCGGCGCGGACTGCGCCTCGGGCGGCGTCTTCGCGCAGGCCGGCAGGCTCATGGCAGCCATGAGGAAGCCCGCCTTGACGACGGTCCACAGGACTTTGGCCGGGCCCATGAGGCGTCTAGGTATAGAAACCCGCGGCTTTGAAGTCAACGCGAAGCTGGCCCTGCGCGCCGCGCGCGTGGTCCTCCTCGTCGTTGACTCCGGCGCGTCGAGCACATATAAATCGCGAGCATCCGTCGCTTCTTAGGCGCGGGCTCCACCATGACGTCAGACTACATTCCCGCGGCCCTCATGATCCTCGGCGGCGTCGGGTTCGCGCTGTTGCTGACCGCCGCCGCGAAGTACCTCGGGCCGTCGCGGCCGAGCCGCGCCAAGGACTACCCGTACGAGTGCGGCTCGGAGGTCATCGGCAGCCCGCGCACGCGCTTCGAGGTGAAGTTCTACCAGGTCGCCATCGTCTTCCTCGTGTTCGACATCGAGACGGCGTTCCTCTACCCGTGGGCGCTGCGCTATCGCGCGCTGTCCTGCGTGGCCGCGCTCGAGAACGGCGTCTGCAACGCCGGCGTTTCGTTCTTCGGGATCACGGAGATCCTCGTGTTCATGAGCATCCTCATCGTCGCGCTCGCCTACGTTTGGCGGAAGCGCGCCGTCGGGTGGGAATAGGAAGATAGAAGGTTCCCGATGGGTCTCGATTTTTACACGGGCAAGCTCGCCGACGCCGTCAACTGGGCGCGCAAGTTCTCGCTGTTCTCGTACCCCTTCGTCACCGCGTGCTGCGGCATGGAGTACATGTCCGTCGCGGCGCCCAAGTACGACATCGCGCGCTTCGGCGCCGAGTTCCCGCGCTTCTCGCCGCGCCAGGCCGATCTGCTCATCATCGTGGGCACGATCACCGAGCGGCAGGGGCCGGCCCTGCGCCGCATCTACGATCAGATGTGCGAGCCGAAGTGGGTCATCGCCTTCGGCGTCTGCGCCTCGACGGGGGGCTTCTACCAGAACTACTCGACGATGCCGGGCGCCGATCAGGTGGTCCCCGTCGACGTCTACATCCCCGGCTGCCCGCCGCGGCCCGAGCAGGTGCTCGACGCCCTCATCCTGCTGCAGGAGCGCATCCAGCGCGGCGAGGGCCACAGCCAGGTGGCGCTCAAGGCCGAGCAAAAAGGCGGACCCGGTTACGACGTCCCCACGACGGCCATCCGGCCCCGCACGGCTCACCTGCCGGGCGTCGTCGAGAGCGGCCAAGCCGGAAAAATCGGCAAGATCGGATAATCGGGTAGCGCGATGTCGCAGAACGTCCTCGATCGCCTGAAGGCCCAGTTCACGGGCGGTGAGCTCCTCGAGACAGGCACGCAGCACGGCGACGAGTGGGCGCGCGTGCGGCGCGACGTCTGGGTGGCCGTCGCGACGTTCCTGCGCGACGACCCGGCCACGAAGATGGAGATGTTCATCGACCTCACGGCCGTCGATCGCTTCTCGACCGAGCCGCGCTTCGATGTCGTCGTGCACCTGTACTCGGTGAGCCTCAAGCACCGCGTGCGCCTCTACGGGGGCGTGCCCGAGGAGGACCCGACGCTCGAGACGCTCGTGGGCGTGTGGGCGGGCGCGAACTGGTTCGAGCGCGAGGCGTACGATCTGTACGGCGTGCGCTTCAAGGGCCACCCCGATCTGCGCCGCATCCTCATGTACCCCGAGTTCGTCGGGCACCCGCTGCGCAAGGACTACCCCAAAGAGAAGCGGCAGCCGCTCGTGCGCCGCCAACCCAATTCGGTCGACTGACCCGCTCGAGCGCTCGAGCCAAGAAAACCAAAGAAACGAAGGAAGAGGAGCCCTCGCAGTGGACAACACGCTAGCGCCGCCAGCCTCGCGGCGAGTCGTCGTCGGGATCCAGGAGCCGCAGGACTTCGACGCGCCCGAGCTGCCCACCGAGCCGTTGCCCCTCAACATGGGCCCCTCGCACCCGGCCATGCACGGCACCGTGCGCATGGTGCTCGAGGTCGAAGGCGAGAAGATCTCGAGCGCCGACGTCCAGATCGGCTACCTGCACCGCTGCTTCGAGAAGGAGTCGGAGTTCGCGACCTGGACGCAGGTCTTCCCGTACACCGATCGCCTGAACTACGTCTCGCCCATGCTCAACAACGTCGGCTACGCCATGGCCGTCGAGAAGCTCATGGGCATCACGGCCCTCATCCCCGAGCGCGCGCAGTACATCCGCGTCATCGTCGGGGAGATCTCGCGCATCACGGACCACATGACGTGCCTGGGCGCGAGCGCCATGGAGCTCGGCGCCTTCACGCCCTTCCTCTACATGCTCAAGGCGCGCGAGTGGCTGTTCGAGCTGCTCGAGGAGGTCTGCGGCGCGCGCCTCACGGTGAGCTACCTGCGCATCGGCGGCTGCGCCTGGGACCTGCCCGTCGCGTTCGCCGACAAGCTGCGCAACATCCTCGACCGCACGAAGGGCGTGCTCGACGACGTCGCTAAGCTGCTCGACCGCAACCGCATCTTCCGCGACCGCCTCGACGGCATCGGCATCATCACGCAGGCCGACTGCCTGCAGTACGGCATCACGGGCCCCGTGGGCCGCTCGACGGGCCTCGCCTACGACGTGCGCAAGGACGCGCCGTACCTCGTCTACGACCGCTTCGACTTCGACGTGCCCGTGGGCTCGGTGGGCGACAACTTCGACCGTTACGCCGTGCGCGTCGAGGAGATCAAGCAGTCGATGCGCATCCTCGAGCAGGCGCTCGAGCAGCTCCCCGCGGGGGAGTTCATGCTCAACGACCCGCGCATCGCGCTGCCGCCCAAGAGCGAGACCTACAACTCGATCGAGGCCATGATCGCGCACTTCAAGCTCATCATGGACGGCATCCACGTGCCGGCCGGCGAGGTCTACTCCTACACCGAGGCCGGCAACGGCGAGCTCGGCTTCTACCTCGTCTCCGACGGAACGGGCCGGCCCTGGAAGTGCCGCGTGCGCCCGCCCTGCTTCGCGGCGACGTCGATCCTGCCCGAGCTCCTCAAGGGCGTGTTCATCGCGGACATCGTCCCGACCTTCGGCCTCATGAACATGATCGGGGGAGAGTGCGACCGATGAGCACCGGAACGATTCCAACGCCTGGCGGCGGCGCCGCCGGAGCCCCGCCCATCGAGACCGTGACCGTCACGATCGACGGCAAGACGCAGCAGGTGGCGAAGGGCACGAACCTGCTCGAGGCCTGCAACGCCGTGGGCGCGAACGTACCGTTCTTTTGCTATCACCCCGGCCTGTCGTCGCCCGCCGTGTGCCGGCAGTGCCTCGTCGACGTCAAGGGCCAGGCCAAGCCGGTGCCCTCCTGCTACACGCCCGTGGCCGACAAGATGGAGGTCACGACGGCCTCGCCGCGCGTGCTCGACGTGCGCCGCCAAATGCTCGAGTTCACGCTCGTCAACCACCCCATCGACTGCCCGATCTGCGACAAGGCGGGCGAGTGCCTGCTGCAGAAGCACTACTTCGACTGGGACGGGAAGCTCGCGCGCAACGACGGCATCAAGGTCAAGAAGGCCAAGGTCGTCGATCTCGGCCCCACGATCGTCCTCGACCAGGAGCGCTGCATCCTGTGCACGCGCTGCATTCGGGTGTGCGACGAGGTCGCGGGCGTGCACCAGCTCGAGATGTCGAAGCGCGGCGACCACGAGCTGCTCGGCACGGCGCCCGGCCACAAGCTCGACAACCCCTACTCGCTCAACACGGTCGACGTCTGCCCGGTGGGCGCGCTCACCTCGAAGGACTTCCGCTTCGCGATGCGCGCGTGGGAGCTCTACGCGACGCCGTCCGTCTGCACGGGCTGCGCGACCGGCTGCAACATCGACGTTCACTCGTCGCGTGGGCGTATCTACCGGCTCGTCCCGCGCGTCAACGAGAAGGTCAACAAGCACTGGATGTGCGACGAGGGCCGTCTGACTTACAAGGCGGTTCACGCCGACCGCCTCGCCGCCCCGATGTCCGACGGCGCCGCCGTCGAGTGGGATCGCGCGTTGGAAGACGCCACGCGGCGCCTGCGGACAGTCATTGATCAGGGCCCAGGCCGACTCGGGGTCGTGTTCAACGCCACGAGCCCGAACGAGGATCTGTACGCGCTGGCCAAGCTGGCGTTCGATCACCTCGGCGTGGGCCGGGCGTACCTCGCGGGCCGCGACCAGGGCTGGAGCGACCAGATCCTGGTCTCGGCAGACAAGAACCCGAACACGGCCGGCGCCTTCGCCATCGGCGCGGGACGCCTCAAGACGCTGCTCGATCTCGCGAACGACCTGAAGGCCGGCGCCCTCGGCGCGCTCCTCGTCGTGGGCACGGAGGGCGTCCTCGTCGGTGACACGGCCTCGGCGACCATGCCGCTCGATCGCCTCGAGGCGCTCGTCGTGCTCTCGACGCACAAGAACGCCGTCACGAAGGCTGCCCACGTCGCGCTGCCGCTCGCGGGTTGGGCCGAGCTCGACGGCACCTTCACGAACAAGCTCGGCATGGTCCAGCGCGCCCACGCCGCGCTCCCGCCCGCGGGCGACGCGCTGCCGGGCTGGGACATCCTCTCGCACCTCGCGCGCAAGCTCGGCGCGACGATGGACTTTCAGACCGCCAAGGCCGTCTTCGCCGAGGCCTCGGCCAAGCTCCCCTTCATGAAGGACGCCGAGTGGGGCCGCGCCGTGCGGCCGCTGCAGCTCCGCTTCGCCAACTCTCGAGGATAAAGACGCCGATGTCCTACGGTTCTCTCGGGTTCACGCTCGTCGCCGCGGCCGCGAAGATCCTCTTCATGATCCTCGGCTTTCTCATGCCGCTCGCGTCGATCCTGACGTGGCTCGAGCGGCGGCAGTCGGCCATGATGCAGGACCGGCTCGGACCGAACCGCGCGAACATCGGGCCCTTCAAGGCTTGGGGCATCACGCACTTCCTGGCCGACGCGCTGAAATTCCTCTTCAAGGAGGACTACGTCCCGGGCAAGGCGCACAAGTTCTTGTTCATGTTGGCGCCCGTCATGGCGATGGCGCCGGCCCTCATCGTGTCGGCGATCATCCCGTTCGGTCCCTCGCTGTGCTGGGGCCAGCTGACGGAGAAGATCGCCGACGGCGTGTGCGCGCAGCCCGTGCCGCTGCAGATCGCGCGGCTCGACGTCGGCATGCTCTTCTACTTCGCGATCTCCTCGCTGGCCGTCTACGGCGCGACGCTGGCTGGGTGGGCCTCGCACAACAAGTGGTCGATGATGGGCGGGCTGCGCGCGAGCTCGCAGATGATGTCGTACGAGGTCACGATGGGCATGGCCCTCCTGGGCTCGTTCCTCGTGTTCGAGACGCTCGAGCCCGGCGCAATGGTCGCCCACCAGGAATTCTTCTTCGACTCGAACAGCCTCTCGCACAGTTGGGGCATCTTCACGCAGCCCTTCGGGTTCATCTTCTTCCTGACCGCGGCCATCGCCGAGACGAAGCGCACGCCCTTCGACATCCCAGAGGGCGAGCCCGAGATCATCGGCTACTTCGTCGAGTACTCGGGCCTGCGCTTTGGCATGTTCTTCCTGGGCGAGTTCCTCGAGATCGTCACCTCGAGCGCCATCATGATCAGCATCTTCTTCGGCGGCTGGCACCTCGGCACGACAGTCGACGGGTGGATGCTCGCGCACCTCCCGAACGTCGCGTTCGTGGGCGCGATGGCTACGGTCTGGCTCATCAAGGTCTTCGCCTTCTGCTCGTTCCAGCTCCTCATCCGGTGGTCGCTGCCGCGCTTCCGCTCGGATCAGCTCATGCGGCTCGGCTGGCAGCGCCTGCTGCCAGTGTCGATCGCGAACGTCGTCGCGACGGCGCTCATCATCCTGTGGGCGCAGGCCAAATAGCTTCGCGAGGAAGAAGGGACACCATGGCCGCCGCAGGCAAAGGCACCGTCAACGTCAAGGTCGTCAACCGCCCGGGTAGCTTCGCGCAGCAGATGTATCTGCCCGCGATCGCCGAGGGACTGGGCGTGACCTTCCGCCACTTCATGTCGAACTTCGCGCTCAACGTCACCGGTCAGCGCAAGAAGTCCGAGATCCAGACCATCGAGTACCCCGAGCAGAAGAAGGCGTACCCGGAGCGGAACCGAGGTCTGCACCGCCTCATGCTGCGCGAGGATGGCCAGGTCCGCTGCGTCGCCTGCATGATGTGCCCGACGGTGTGCCCCGCCCACTGCATCACGATCGTCCCCGAGGAGGCGCCCGACGGCACGATCGAGAAGCGCCCGCGGATCTTCGAGATTGATGAGCTGCGATGCGTCGTCTGTGGCTTGTGCGCCGAGGCCTGCCCGTGCGACGCCATCCGCATGGACACGCTCGACCACGCCAAGCCCACCTATCGACGCGTGGACGCCATCCTCGACAAGGAAGAGCTCATGTCGCGCGGCACGCTGTCGATCGCCACGCAGGGCGGCGTCGGCGCCATGTGGCGCGAGAAGGTCGAGGGCGAGGCCCAAACGCCGGCCGACGGCGGCGTCGTCCCCGCGGGTCCGCCCCACGGGACCACGCCCAAGCTCGACCTCGCGCGCAAGCCTTGACCTGACCGTATGCGCCTCCGGCGAACGTCGTCGCCACGTCGTGCAAAGTCCTGGGCTCTCCGGGCCGCAGCCCCGCTTCTGCTGGGAATCGGATGCGGTAACTACGCGGCTCCCCCGGGCGACGCGCCGACCATTGATTCGACGGCGAGCGAGGCCGCCGAGCCATGCGACGCAAACAGTGATCCGGTCGCGATGACGTGCGCGAACGGGCACGTGACACGAATCATAAGCTGTCCTTTTAGCTCGATGGAGATTGGAACCTGTCCTTACGGCTGCAACCGCCCGACGGATTTCGGGTTCGGCAGCGCTGACACCTTCTGCAATCCTCCACCCGACGCGAGCACGGACGAGCGGGACGGCACGGGCGGCTAGCGCAGCTCTGAGCGTCTAGCCTAGCGCAAGTTGCTCGTTTGACTCGAGCGCCCCCGGTCGCCCTCGAAGGGCTCGACCTTCCGGACCGTCTGCGTGCAGCAGAGGAGGCTTCCCACCCATCCATGATGCGCGGCAGCGCTGCGACGATCGCCCTTGACCGACGCGTCCGCTCTGCCATCCTGGATCTCGAACCTTCTGCGCGGTTCGATACCGGAGAGAGATTCTTTTCCCTACAAGATCGCA
>DASXOE010000177.1:0-18097 GCA_036494575.1 Polyangia bacterium
GGCGGCGGTCGGGCTGACAGCCGAGATCGTCGGCGCCACCGACGCGACCAACGTGGCCGACCCATCGAAGTTCACCGCGGCCGCGCTGGCCGGGTACGGCGCCGTCGTCCTGCTGGCCAACGATGCCGAGCCGTTCGGTTATCCCGCCACTGACGAGATCCAGAATCTGATTGCGTACGTTCAGGGAGGCGGCGCGCTGGTCGGTATCGAGTGTGTGACCAACTGCTACGGCGGCGCCATCGGCAGTCCGGGGACGGCTGGTCATCCGAAGTCGGTGCCTTTTCATGCCCTGCTCGGCGCGACGTTTCAGGACCATCCCGGCAATCTAGCGCCCGCGACCTGCACCAAGGTCGGAACGCACCCGGCGATTGCTCAGCTGGCGCCATCGTTTCGCACGACCGACGAGATCTACTCCTTCACCGACTTCCGCATGGACAACCAGGTGATCCTCAACTGCGTGTCCAGCGCGGCGCCAGGGACCGTGCGTCCCGTTTCTTGGGTCAGAGAAGAAGGATCGGGGCGCGTCTTCTACAGCGCACTCGGCCACTCCGACGCGCACTGGACCATGCCGCTGGATCCGGCGAACGCATCACGGCTCGTGAACGACCTCGTTCTCCCCGGGTTGCTCTGGTCGATGAAGCGCGCCCCCTGACAGCGCCGCGACGGCCTAATCGTAATATTCGGCGCCGAGGTGCGTGATGAGCTCTTCGCCGCGGAGGTGGCGGAGGGTGTTTTTGAGCTTCATGAGCTGGATGAAGAGGTCGTGCTCGGGGTAGAGGCCCTCGGCGGACTGCGGGCTCTTCCAGTAGAACGACAGCCACTCCTGGATGCCGCTCATCCCGCAGCGCTGCGCGAGATCCATGAAGAGCGCCAGGTCGAGGACGATGGGGGCCGCGAGGATCGAATCCCGACAGAGGAAGTCGATCTTGATCTGCATCTTGTAGCCCATCCACCCGAAGATATCGATGTTGTCCCAGCCCTCTTTGTTGTCGCCGCGCGGCGGGTAGTAGTTGATGCGCACGACGTGGCACATGTTGCCGTAGAGGTCGGGGTAGAGGTGCGGCTGAAGGATGTGCTCGAGCACGCCGAGCTTCGACACCTCCTTCGTCTTGAAGGACTCGGGATCGTCGAGCACCTCGCCGTCTCGGTTGCCGAGGATGTTCGTCGAGTACCAGCCCTCGACGCCGAGGAGGCGCGCCTTGAAGCCGGGCGCGAGGATCGTCTTCATGAGCGTCTGGCCCGTCTTGAAGTCCTTGCCGCCCACGGGCACGCCATTCTGCTTCGCGAGCTCGAGCAGCGCCGGCGTGTCGACCGTGAGGTTGGGCGCGCCGTTGGCGTAGGGCACGCCGCACTTGAGCGCCGCGTAGGCGTAGATCTGCGAAGGCGCGATCTCCGGGTCGCTGGCCGCGAGGCCCTTCTCGAAGGCCGCGAGCGTCGCGTGCACTGGGGACGGGCTGCGGTAGACCTCGGTCGAACCGCACCACACCATGACGAGGCGATCGCAGGCGTTCGTCTTCTTGAAGCTCTTGATGTCCTCGATGACCGCCTCCGCGAGGTCCATCTTGTTCTTGCCGGACGTCAGACCTGGTTTGGCGTGCGTCGCCGTGAGATTCTTGACGTACGCCTGATCGAAGACCGCCTTCATGGGCTTGATCGTCGACAGGAAGTCCTTGAGCTCGCCGAGGTGCTCCTTCGACAGCACGCCCGCCTTCGCCGCCGCCTGATAGGCGTCGTCGGGGAAGAGGTCCCAGCCGCCGAACACGATGTCGTCGAGCTTGGCGAGAGATACGAACTCCTGGATGAGGGGCGACTTGCCGTCGGTGCGCTTGCCGAGGCGGATCGTGCCCATCTGCGTGAGCGAGCCGATCGGCTTCGAGCGCCCCTTGCGAATGGCCTCGACGCCCGCCATGAACGTCGTCGCGACGGCGCCCATTCCGGGACAGAGGATGCCGAGCTTGCCCGAGGCGGGGCGGATGTCGACGGGGACGGACTTGCCGGCGATGGCGGGCGACTTCGTGGACGTGTTCATTGCGGACTCCTTCTATAAACCTTCGGGGGCGGCTGCAACCCCCATACCCGCGTTCCTGGCGACGGCTCGCCGCGGCGCCAAACCCATGCGCCCAGCGAGGTTGAGCCGGGGTCGAGTCGTGAAGACCGGCGGAAGCAGATGACAGATGTCCAAAACGTGGTAGAAATCCCCCTCTTTTTCGACTGACAACACCACACGCCCGAAGAGGGGACCGCGCGTGCCGCCGTTCGATGCTTTTTTCGAACTTCGGTTTCGGTCCTCGATGACGCGGGCGGCGGAAAACAACGCGGAGGAAAATCCATGGAAACCCAGACCCAGACCGAAGGCGGCAACGCCGAGCTCCAGGCCGTTCTCGACCAGCCCATCACGATCCGCGAGATGATGGAGGCTGGCGTCCACTTCGGACACCAGACGAAGCGCTGGAACCCGAAGATGAAGAGCTACATCTTCGGCGCGCGCAACGGCATCCACATCATCGACCTGCAGCAGACCGTGCGGCAGTTCAAGCGCGCCTACAACTTCCTCGTCCAGACCGTCTCGGCGGGCCGTTCGGTGCTGTTCGTGGGCACGAAGAAGCAGGCCCAGGAGGTCATGCGCGACGAGGCGCTGCGCGGCGGCCAGTTCTGCGTGACGAACCGCTGGCTTGGCGGCACGCTCACGAACTTCAACACCGTCAAGGGTTCGATCGACCGTCTGCACGCCATCGAGAAGATGTCCACCGACGGCACCTTCGAGCGCATGACGAAGAAGGAGGTCCTCGGCGTCACGCGCGAGCGCGAGAAGCTCGAGAAGGCCCTGGGCGGCATCAAGAGCATGACCGAGCTGCCGGGCGCCGTGTTCATCGTCGACGTCGTCAAGGAGCACATCGCCGTCACCGAGGCGCGCAAGCTCGAGATCCCGATCGTCGCCATCGTCGACACGAACTGCGACCCCGACCTCATCGACTACCCGATCCCCGGCAACGACGACGCCATCCGCTCGCTCAAGCTGTTCGCGGGCAAGGTCGCCGACGCCTGCGTGCTCGGCCAGCGGGTCGGGCGCGACCGCGCCAACCAGCAGCGCGCCGCGCGCGCCGAGCAGGGCCCAGACGAGCCGCAGACCATTCGCGTGTCGTCGGGCGGCGAGGGCCCGCGCGTCGAGGTCGTGTCGCGCCGCAACCGCGACCTGCCCGCCCCGGAAGCCGCCGCGACGCCCGAAGACGAAGCAGAGAAGTCCTAGGGCTGCGAAACACAGCACCCGGCCGTGCCTGCGGGGCGCTGCGCCTCGCAAGCACAATCCATTTTGTTTGAAACGCGGAAGAGGGAATTGTTATGGCTGACGTCACGGCACAGATGATCAAGGATTTGCGGGAGCGGACCGGGGCGGGGATGGCGGACTGCAAGAAGGCGCTCGTCGAGTGCGACGCCGACATGGAGAAGGCGGGCGAGTACCTGCGCAAGAAGGGCATCGCCTCCGCCGACAAGAAGAAGACGCGCATCGCCGCCGAAGGCACCGTCGTGAGCTACCTGCACGGCGGACGCATCGGCGTGCTCGTCGAGGTGAACTGCGAGACGGACTTCGTGGGTCGCAACCCCGATTTTCAGTCCTTCGCCCGCGAGATCGCCATGCAGGTGGCGGCCATGAACGCCAAGTATCTCTCGCAGGACGAGATCCCGGCCGACGTGCTCGAGAAGGAGAAGGCCATCCGCACGGAGCTCGCCAAGCAGTCTGGGAAGCCCGAGGCCGTCATCCCGAAGATCATCGAGGGGCAGCTCGCGAAGTGGGCGAAAGAGGTCTGCCTGCTCGACCAGATCTGGGTCAAGGACCCGGAGGGCAAGAAGGACATCCGCTCGCTGCAGACGGACCTCGTGGCCAAGACGGGCGAGAACGTGCGCATCCGCCGCTTCGTACGCTTCGAGGTCGGCGAAGGCCTCGAGAAGCGCGCCGACGACTTCGTCGAAGAAGTGAAGAAGCAAGCCGGCCAGGGCTAGCGGAAAGGCGCGACGCGATGGCGAAACGGAAAGCCAACGGCACCGGTCGCGCCTCCGCGGAGCGCGATCAGGTGAAGCACGATCCGGCGAAGCACGATCAGACGAGGCGCATCTCGGCGAGCGGCGCGGGCGGAGGCGACGACGAGGGACCGAAGCTGCCGCTCGCGCCGGGCGTGAAGTACCGGCGAATCCTGCTCAAGCTGTCGGGCGAGGCGCTCATGGGCGGCACGACCGACAGCATCGACCCCGCGACGCTTTCGCAGATCGCCGACGAGCTCATCGACGTGCACAGCCTGGGCGTCGAGATCGCGCTCGTCATCGGCGGCGGCAACATCTTCCGGGGCATCGCCGCGAGCTCGCGCGGCATGGATCGCGCGCACGCCGACTACATGGGCATGCTCGCGACCGTCATCAACTCGCTCGCGCTGCAGGACGCGCTCGAGTCGCGCGGCTCGCACACGCGCGTCCTGTCGGCCATCGAGATGGAGCGCCTCTGCGAGCCGTACATCCGGCGGCGCGCCATCCGCCACCTCGAGAAGGGCCGCCTCGTGATCTTCGCGGCCGGCACGGGCAACCCGTTCTTCACGACCGACACGGCCGCCTCCCTGCGCGCCATGGAGATCGGCGCCGAGATCGTCATGAAGGCGACGCGCGTCGACGGCGTCTACGACAAGGATCCGAACAAGTTCAAGGACGCGCGCATGTTCCGGCGCCTCTCCTATCTCGACGTGCTCAACCGGGACCTCGGCGTCATGGACTCGACGGCGATCTCGCTCTGCCGCGACAACAAGCTCCCCATCCTCGTCTTCAACATGACCAGACCGGGTAACATCCGGCGGGTCTTGCTGGGCGAGCCGCTCGGCACGCTCGTGCTGGAAGAACGGCGCGAACCGCGCGACACTCCGGGCCCCAGGTAGCAGCGAGCCAGATCAAGAAGGGGGGCAGCGACCATGGTCAACGACATCATCAAGAGCCTACAGGGCGACCTCGACAAGGGCATCGACGCGTTCAAGCGCGACCTCACGAGGGTGCGGACCGGGCGCGCCAATCTCGGCGTCCTCGACGGCGTGCGCGTCGACTACTACGGCACGCCGACGCCGCTCAACCAGGTCGCGTCGCTCAACGTCGCGGACGCGCGCCTCATCACGGTCAAGCCGTGGGAGCGCACGCTCATCCCCGAGATCGAGAAGGCCATCCGCGCCGCGCAGCTGGGGCTGAACCCGCAGTCCGACGGCGAGCTCGTGCGCCTGCCCATGCCGGCCCTCACGCAGGAGCGGCGTCAGGAGCTCGTCAAGATGGTCAAGAAGATGGCCGAGGAGGCCCGCGTCGCCCTGCGCGGCGCGCGGCGCGACGCCAACGAGATGATGAAGGACGCCCTCAAAGAGGGCGCCATCACCGAGGACGACGAGCGCAAGGGCCTCAAGACCGTCCAGGACACCATGGACAAGGCCATCGCGAAGGTCGACGAGATCGTCGCGAAAAAAGAAGCCGAGATCCTCGAGGTATGAACGCAATGGAGCGGAGCTAGACATGCTGGTGTTTCGCGAGGCGCACGCCGCGCCCGACAAGAAGAAGATCAACGAGGAGTGGTTCGTCCTGGAGAACACCGGCGCGTCGTCGATCAACACGCGCGGCCTCCAGGTGCTCTCGAGCAAGGCCGGACAGCGCGGCTCGTTCCTCGGCACGATCGATCCCGGCTTCATGCTCCAGCCGGGCGAGAAGATCGTCGTCGCGTCGGGCTCGCCGGGCAAGAAGGCGCACGGCGAGCCGCCCACGCCGGAGAAGATGCGCGTCTACCACCTGCTGCAGCGCGAGGGCCTGCTGCGCGGCGCCGGCACCATCATCCGGTTCGCGATGAATCAGATGGAGATCGCGCGCTTGGTATATGATCCCGCGGCGCCGAACGGCGTCGCCAGCGACAAGCCGAACGGCGTCGCCAGCGACAAGGCCTGACGCGGGACCTCTCCCCGGCGGCGGCGTCTCGTGGTAGAGACTGCGCGATGCCGAAATTCGAGGTCGACATTCCTCACTCGCTCACGCCCGCGACCGCCAAAGAGCGCATCGCAGGCGCCACCGCCAAGCTCGAGCAGCAGTACGGCGCGACGTGCACCTGGAAAGGCGACACGGAGCTGCTCGTCTCTCGCAAGGGCCTGGACGCGCGCCTCAGCATCGAGCCCGCGCGCGTTCACATCGACCTCAACCTCGGATTCCTCCTGGTTCCGCTCGCGAATGCCATCAAGGGTGGCATCACGAAGGAGCTCTCCGGCATCCTCACGCCCTCCTGACTCGAGCGGGTCTCCGGGCGCTACGGAGACGGACACGACGGCGGCGCGGCGCTCTCGTAGCGGGCTGTCACCGCGGCGATGGCGCGCGAGATTTCGGCGACCGTCGAGTCCGGAAAGCCGCCGACGATGACCGGCGCGTCCCGAGGCAACGTGGGTCGCGCCGGCAGCGCCTCGTCGCGCTCGCCGAGACCGGGCAGGTAACCGGGCTCGAGGCCCACGGCGTCCGTCTCCAGCGCCGCGCCCGCCGCCGCCGCGACGGCGGCGACCCGGTCCTCGGGGAGGTGGAGCCCCAGCGCGCGCGCCGCCGTGAGGCGGCCCGGCGCCCACGCGAGACCGAGCGGCGCGCCGCGAAACCCTTCCATGAGGCCCAGCGCCTCGCGCGCGCTCGGCACCTCCCAAGGTGAGCCGCCGACGGGAACGACCAGCGTCACGCTGCGCGCCTCTGCGAGCCGGCACAAACGCTCGAGCGACCAGCGACACGCGTCCAGGAGCCTCTCGGCGAATGCCTTCCGCGACGCCAGTGCCAGCGCCAGCTCGGACGCCCCCGCCTCCCCGTCCCCGAGCTCGCGGCGGCCGAAGAACGCCGCAACCTCTCGCCGCGAGGCGGGCAGCGCCACCGCGCCGAAATCGAGCAGTCCCCACCGCACGGCCGCGGCGACCCCGGCCTCGAGCCCCGCCGTGGCGAGCGCGATCGCCGCGCCGCGCTCCTCCGGATCGGCGGCCGCCAACGCTGGCAGTCGCTTGTGCTGGCCGAGCGCCCGCTCGGCCAGCGGCAGCGTCATCGAGGGGGCCACCAATCCCGCGCGCATGACGGCCGGGACCGCGATGCGAAAGTCGTCGAGGACCATGCCCCCGCCCAGATGAATTCCCGGCGCTCCAGCATCGGCGGCGGCGCGGATGAGCGGCTCGACTCCACCTGCGCGCATCGGCCGCAGCTCGCTCGCACAAAGAACCATCAGGTTCGCGAGGATAGCTCTTTGACAGCGATCTCGACGCTGTTATAAATGGGCCTCCTTACTATTCGCAGCTCGGTGGAGCCGGACACCCTGGGGCTCCTGTTCTACCGGAGGGTTCAATGTCCGTTCGCTCTCGCCGTGGTCTCCGTCCCGCGGCCCTGTTCGCTACCTTTGTCGCCATGGCCGGTTTCGCCGGCGTCGGTCGAGCCCAGCTCACGAACGCTCCGGTCGATCTGCAGATCTTCCGGCCGGCGATGGATTCGAAGGGGTTCATCACGCTGAACTCCTCGTCCGTCCTCGGCCAGTGGGATTTCTCCTTCGGCCTCGTCGTTTCCTACGCGCGCAAGCCGCTCACGTTCACGGGCTCGCAGACCTTCGGCGGTCAAAAGAACAGCTTCAGCGTCGACAACCTCATCTCGCCGTCGTTGCAGGGCGCCGTCGGCTTCACGAAGCTGCCCCACCTCGGCATCGAGCTCGGCCTCGTGTTGCCGATGAGCGTGCTGTCCGGCTCGGGCAAGCCCAACGACCCCGCGATGGACCCGGCCAACCCGAACGGAATCACGGAGTACACGTTCACGAAGCAGGGCCTCGGCGACATCCAGCTCCACCCCAAGTTCCGCTTCTTGAACGCCACGCGCGGCGGCCTCGGCCTCGCCGTGATCCCCTCGGTCATCTTGGGGACGGGCGACAAGAACGCCTTCCTGGGCGAGGGCAAGACGATCTTCCAGCCGACGGTCGTCATCGACACGGAGACCGGGTACCTCGGCCGCTTCCGCGCAGCCATCAACGCCGGCATGCGCATCCGCGGCAGCAAGTCGCAGTTCACCGACGACGCGGCCTCCTACCCGCGCCTGTTCATGGGCATGCCCACGAACACGGGCCAGGGCATCTCCGTGGGCAACGAGCTCATCGGCGGCCTCGGCGTGTCCTACGGCATCGTCCCACAGAAGTTCGACGTCGTGGGCGAGGTGTACGGACTCTACGGCCTCGACTCCAACAAGATCGAGATGGGCGGCGCGACGAGCAAGCTCGGGCCGGCCGCCGAGGCGATCGCGGGCATCAAGCTCTATCTGGCGCGCAACTCCTTCTTCGAGATCGGCGGCGGCTGGCGCGTCGCGCAGTCCTACGGCGGCGCCGCGCCGCGCGCCTTCATCGGCTTCATCTTCGAGCCCTCGATCGGCGACCGCGACGGCGACGGCTACAAGGACGACGTCGACCAGTGCCCCGACGATCCCGAGGACTTCGACGACTTCGAGGACGCGGACGGTTGCCCCGATCCGGACAACGACAAGGACGGCATCCTCGACGTCGACGACAAGTGCCCCAACGATCCCGAGACGAAGAACGGGTACCAGGACGCCGACGGCTGCCCCGACAACGCCAACCTCGATCGCGACGGCGACGGCATCCCCGACGACGTCGACAAGTGCCCCGACGATCCCGAGGACAAGGACGGCTTCGAAGACGCCGACGGCTGCCCCGATCCGGACAACGACAAGGACGGCATCCTCGACGTCAACGACCTTTGTCCCAACGATCCCGAGGACAAGGACAACTTCGAGGACGCCGACGGCTGCCCCGATCCGGACAACGACAAGGATCGCATCCTCGACGTCAACGACAAGTGCCCGAACGAGCCCGAGACGTACAACGGCTTCGAGGACGCCGACGGGTGCCCGGACAAGGGCCGCGTCATCCTGCGCAAGGGCAAGCTCGAGATCCTCGACAAGATCTACTTCGAGACGGACAAGGACGAGATCAAGCCGATCTCGTTCCCGCTCCTCGACGCCATCGCGGCGACCATCAAGGGCAACCCGCAGATCCAGCTCATCGAGATCCAGGGCCACGCCGACGAGCGCGGCGACGACGCACACAACCTCGACCTCACCGAGCGCCGGGCCGCCTCCGTGCGCCGCGCGCTGGACGAGCGAAACGTCGAGCCCGGCCGCCTCAAGAGCCACGGGTACGGCGAGACCAAGCCCATCTGCACGCAGCACAACGAGGACTGCTGGAGCCAAAACCGCCGCGTCGAATTCATCATCCTCAAGCGCTCCGACGAGGCGGGCCTGAAGGGCGGCGAAGGACAGTAGACGGTCAGTAGGACCGCGACCTACAAGAACCCGCCTCCGGTCACCGATCGGGGGCGGTTTTTTTCATTTTCTGTGGCCTATCGAGGGTCTGTGCGGACACTAGTCAGGGAGGGACAGGTGTGGGTCGGGTGATAGTGCAATTTGCCGGTGTCGAATTTGCCAGCCTCCAATCTGCCAGTCTCGCGGATTTGACGCTACATGTCATACATTTCGGGATCGTTAGGGGGCTGACACTCCTGTCAATTCATTTTCGGGGTGTGGGACCTTGACTCCAGGCGGGGGTGGGCTAAAAAATGCGCGCCTTTCGGTGCGGCGGATAGAACTTTGCCCTTAGTTCCCAGGGAGAAAATCGACGACGTACGCGAAAGGACGAACATCGTCGAGGTGGTGAAGCGGCATGTGGAGCTCAAGCGGGCGGGAACGGGAAGTTGGAAGGGGCTCTGCCCGTTCCATAGCGAAAAAACACCGTCATTTCACGTCAATGAAACCCGTCACTACTTCCACTGCTTCGGCTGCGGCGAGAAAGGCGATGTGATCGGCTTCCTCGAAAAGATCGAGCAGCGCTCCTTCATGGAGGTGCTGCAGGACCTGGCCGGCGCCGCCGGCGTCGAGCTCGAGGCGCGGCCGCTCTCGTCCGCGGAGCGCAGCGCGCGCCGCGAGGCCGAGTCCGAGCGCGAGCGCATGTTCCGCGTCATGGAGCTGGCCGCGCTGTTCTTCCAGGAGCAGTACGCCGGGCCCGCGGGCGCGGCCGCGCGCGCGTACGTCGAAAAGCGCGGCATCGGCGCCGACGTCGCGGGGCGGTTTCGCGTCGGATTCGCCCCCGGGCGCTGGGACGGGCTCTCGTCGTACATGAGCACTCAGAAGATCCCCCCCTCGGATCTGGAGCGGCTCGGGCTCGTCGGCATCAACGAGCGTGGCCGCTACGACTTCTTCCGGGACCGCGTCATGCTGCCCGTGCTCGATCGGCAGAAGCGCGTCATCGGCTTCGGGGGCCGGGTCCTCGATCCCGAGATCAAGGATCGCAAGTACGTCAACTCGCCGGACTCGCCGCTCTTCCACAAGAAGGAACAGCTCTACGGCCTGCACGCCGCGCTCGACGCCATCCGCAAGCGCGACCTCGCCATCGTCGTCGAGGGCAACTTCGACGTGCTCACGCTGCACGAGGCCGGCATCGAGGAGGCCGTGGCGCCCATGGGCACGGCCCTGACGGCCGAGCAAATCGCGCTCGTGGGGCGCCTCGCCAAGACCGTCGTCGTCGTGTTCGACGGCGACGCCGCGGGCCAGCGGGCCGCGCAGAAGGTCATCCCGCTCTTCGTCGAGGCGGACGTCGACGGGCGGCTCGCGCGCATGCCGACGGGCGTTGATCCCGACGACTTCGTCAGGCAGAACGGCGCCGAGGCATTCCGGCGGCTCGTCGCGGGCGCGCGGCCCATGCTCGACCAGTTCATCCAGGACGCCGCCGCCGAGGCGACCATTCCCGGCAAGGTGTCGACGCTCGAGACGGTGGCCGAGCTGCTCATCAAGGTGCGCAACCCGACGACGCGCGAGCTCTACGCGCAGCAGCTCGCGGGGGTGCTGCGCCTGTCGCCTCAGCAAGTTTCGCGCGCGCTGCGCGAGGCGGTCAGCAAAAGCCAGCGTCCGAGCAACGCCAGCACCGCGCGTCCGGAAGGCCCTGCGCCCGCGGCGGTCGTGCCCGCGACCTTGCCCGGCGAGGAGCTGGAAGTGACGGTCCTCCTCGCGACCTATCCGCAGCTCCTGCGGACGGCGGACGCCGCGCGGGCGGGCGAGCTGCTCGTCCACCCGCTCATGCGCCAGCTTCACCGGGCCGCCGTCGAACAGGTCACCGCCGGAAGTCAGCTCGACGTGCCCGTCTGGCTCGAGAGCGCCCCCCCCGACGTCCGGGCCCGCGTGGCCGAGGCCATGATGGACGGCCTCGCCAAGACCGAAGATCCGCCAGGACTTCTGCGAAAGCTCGCCACGCGGCTCGAGCTTTCGCGCGTAGAAGCCGAGATGGACATGAACTCCAGAATGCAGCGCGAGGCACAAGGGCGTGGAGACGAAGCGACGCTTCGGGCGCTCACGGTACGGGGGATCGAGCTCCGAAAAATAAAGGAAGGGCTGCGCGTGGCCCTCCAGAGGCCTTAGGAAAATGGACGATACGTTCGAAAACGAAGCCGACAACGACAACGACGACGACGGGGAAGAGATTCCACGCGTCCCGCGCGCCGCCAAAACCGGCAACAGCGGCAAAAACGGCAAAAACGGTAACGGCAACAACGGCAACAACGGATCGTCCGGCGCCGCCAAGAACGGCGCCCCGGCCGGCGGCGGCGCCAAGAAGGGCGCGCCCGTGTCGGCGAAGGAGTCGGAGCGCAAGAAGCGCGAGCTCATCACGATGGGCAAGGCCAAGGGCTTCCTGACCTACGACGAGGTCAACGAGCACATGCCCGAGAGCATCGTCTCGTCCGATCAGATGGACGACTGGCTGTCGGCGTTCTCGGGCGAGGGCATCGAGATCGTCGACTCGTCGTCGAAGATCAAGGTCCCCGAGAAGGCTGGCGACGCGGCGGCCCCAGAGGACGAAGACGAGGACGAGGAGGTCGCCGCCAAGAAAGAGGAGGCCGAGGAAGAGGAAGACGCCGACGGCTATTCGAAGACCAACGACCCCGTGCGCATGTACCTGCGCAAGATGGGGTCGGTTTCGCTGCTCACGCGCGAGGGCGAGGTCGAGATCGCGAAGCGCATCGAGGACGGCGAGCGTCGCGTGCTGCAGGTCGTGCTCAACTCGTCGGTCGCGATCGAAGAGATCCTCGACCTGGGCGACAAGCTGCGCAAGCAGAAGATCCGCGTCAAGGAGGTCGTCAAGGACGCCGACGAGGAGGACGCCGAGTTCGACGAGCAGTGGCACATCGAGCGCGTCTGCAAGGTCATCGACAAGGTGCGCCGGCTCTGGAAGGACCAGGAGAAGATCGCCGAGAAGCTCTTCGCCAAGGTCTCGGACGCCACCAAGAAGAAGTACCGGACCCAGATCAACGACTACAAGCAGGAGATCCTGGACACGCTCCAGGAGATGCGCCTCAACAAGAAGCAGATCGACAAGATCGTGCTTCACCTCAAGGAGTTCGTCGAACGGATAGAGCAGGCCAACCGCGAGATCCTCGACTGCGAGGCGAAGAGCGGCCTGTCGCTCAAAGAGTTCCGCAAGACGCTGCGCGAGATCCGGTCTTCGCCCCTCCGGCAAAGGGCCGTCGCCAAGAAGCTCGGCATCCGCCCCGACGAGATCGAGGAGATGTCGCGCGTCATTCAGATCGCGCAGAAGAAGGTCAAGAAGGTCGAGGAGGAGGCGAAGCTCTCCGAGTCGGTCCTGCGCGACACAGTGGCCGAGATCCAGGACGGCGAGCGCATGGCCGAGAAGGCCAAGGCCGAGCTCGTGGAAGCCAACCTCCGCTTGGTCGTGTCGATAGCCAAGAAGTACACGAACCGCGGCCTGCAGTTCCTCGACCTCATCCAGGAGGGCAACATCGGCCTCATGAAAGCGGTCGACAAGTTCGAGTACAAGCGCGGCTACAAGTTCTCGACCTACGCGACGTGGTGGATCAGGCAAGCGATCACGCGGGCCATCGCCGATCAGGCGCGGACGATCAGAATTCCGGTCCATATGATCGAGACCATCAACAAGCTCATCCGCACGAGCCGATACCTCGTGCAGGAGCTGGGGCGAGAGCCCACGCCCGAAGAGATCGCCGAGAAGATGGAGCTGCCGCTCGACAAGGTGCGCAAGGTCCTCAAGATCGCCAAGGAACCGATCTCGCTCGAGACGCCCATCGGCGAGGAGGAGGACTCGCACCTCGGCGACTTCATCGAGGACAAGAGCGTGATCTCCCCGGCCGACGCCGTCATCTCGATGAATTTGGCCGAGCAGACGCGCAAGGTGCTCGCGACCCTCACGCCACGCGAGGAGAAGGTGCTGCGCATGCGCTTCGGCATCGGAGAGAAGTCCGACCACACGCTCGAAGAGGTGGGCCAGGACTTCGAGGTGACGCGCGAGCGCATCCGCCAAATCGAGGCCAAGGCGCTGCGGAAGCTGCGCCATCCCTCGCGCAGCAAGCGCCTGAAGTCGTTCATGGAAAACTGAGGGCGGGTGGGTCTTCGACCCCCGGCTGACATGCGCAAGCGGTTCTCGGTCACGATCGGGGGGAAAGAGCGGATCGTCGAGCTCGACGGCGGGCGCGTCGTCGTCGATGGGCTCGAACGGCAGATCGAGCTTCTCGCGGTCGAAGAAGGGACTTGGCTGCTTCGCGAAGGGAACTGGCAGGCGCTCGCGTACGTCGACGGCGCCGGGGGGAAGCTTGGGGTCTCGATTCGGCGCGGGGGGGCGGATCCGGTCGTCGTGGCGGCGGAGGTGACGGAGGCACGGAGCGCGGCCGTCGCGGAGCTCGTGCGGGCGCGCGAGGTGGCTGTGGCGGGACCGGCGGCCGTGCGGTCGCCCATGCCGGGCAGGGTCGTGAAGATCCTCGTGCGCGCCGGGGAGCGCATCGCCGCGGGCCACGCGGTCGTCGTCGTCGAGGCCATGAAGATGGAGAACGAGCTGCGCGCGCCGCGCGCGGGAACGATCCGTGAGATCCGCTGCGCCGAGGGCACCGCCGTCGAGGCCGGACAGGATCTCATCGTCGTCGAGACGACTCCCGGTTAAGCTCGGAAGCCATGCTCGTCGCAGGAGCCGCGTCCGCCGCGCTCGTCCTCGTGACCTGGCTCGCGCAAGCCGAGCCGGCACCGTCGGAAGAGCTGCCTCCGCCGTCCGCGCCCGCGGCTCCGCCTTCGGACGATCACGCCCCGCGCCCGCTCCACGCCGTCGCCGTGCACGGCCGTTTCGCCTATCGCGCGAACGACTCGGCCAGTGACGTGCCACGCGCGGGGTTCTCCCTGGGTGGGACGTTCGAGCGCCGCTACGCCGTCCTCGCGAACGCGCTCGGGCTCGGCGTGGGGGTCGACCTCTTCTTCGATAGGTTCTCGAGCGACGGGACGCACATCAGTCTCATGCCGAAGGAGCTCACTCAGACGAGCTTCGTCGCGCTCCAGACGGTCGCCCTCGAACACCTGCCCGTCCGTCCCTGGGTCGCCGTCGGCGCCGGCATCGCCGTCGGATCGAGCGTCAGGCCGGTGGCCCGCGGGGCCGCGGGCGTCGAGCTCGGCCTCACCCGCTCGACCGCCATCGCCGTGCGCGCCGATCTCACCCACGCCCTCTCGGACCCCGGCGCGACCGGCGACATCCTCGACGTGGGGCTGGGGTTGCTCGAACGTTTTTGAGCCATGGGACGGCGCGCGCTCATCGTCATGCTCGTCGCCGCGCCCGCGGCCGCCTTGGGGGTGCTCGGGATCGTCGTCGTCGCCTCGGCGACGGCCCATCAGAGCACCGCCGCCTTCGGCGCGCCGACGCACTACGCGTCCCGCCAGGCCTTCGCCGTCATCCTCGCCGCGCTCGTGGCGATCGCCTTCGTCGAGCTCGGCCCGCGGCGCCTGCTGCGCGCGGCGCCGATCGTCTTCGCGTGCGCCGCGCTGGCCGCCCTCGCCGTCTTCGCGCCCGGCGTGGGCGTGCACGCAGCGGGCGCCAACCGATGGGTGCACGTCGGCCCGTTCTCGGGAAACCCGGCGCCGCTCCTCACGGCCGCCACCGCCATGCTCGTCGCGGCCTGGGGCGCGCCCGCGCCGGCGCTCGCCTCCGCGGACGAGGGACGGGCGCGACGTCCGCTCGCGATCGGTATGGGCGTGCTCGCCGTGCTGACCTTCGTCGCGCAGCCGGACTTCTCGGCGGCCGCCATCACGGCGCTCGTCGTCCTCGCCGCGCTCGCGGGCGGCGGCGTCGGCGCGACGCGGCTCGCGGCCGCCGCCGTCGTGACGGCGCTCGTCCTGGCGCTCCTCGCCTCTCGCTTCGGGTACGTGAGCGGCCGCATGAGCGGCTTCCTCGCGCCCGAGACCGACCGCCGTGGCAAAGGCTACGAGGTCCTCGCGCTCGCGCGCGCGCACGCGACGGCGACGCCGAGGGGCGTCGGTCTCGGCCGCGGCACGGCGCGCCGCCACCTCAGCTCCCCGGGCAGTGACTACGTCTTCGCCGTCGTCACCGAGGAGATGGGGCGCCGCGCCGCGGGCGCCGTGGCCGCGGCCTGGCTCGCGATCGGCGTCGGCGCGCTGCTGGCGGCGCGCGGCACGCGCGAGCCGCGACTGCGCGCGGCCGCGCTGGGCGCGGGCGCCGCCGCCGTGGCGCCCGCCGCGCTGCACATCGCCGTCTGTCAGGGGTGGTTGCCGATCATCGGCGTCTCGATGCCGCTTCTCAGCTACGATCCGGCCGCGGCCGTCGCGGCGGGCGCCGAGTTTGGCCTCCTCGCGGCCGTCGCCCTCGCGCCCCGCGATGTCCGAGACACCTGACCCGAGTCTCAAAGTCACATGACGTCTCTCCTCGAGCGCCAGCTCATCGTGCTGTCAGGCAAGGGCGGCGTCGGCCGCACGACGATCGCGGCCGCGCTGGCACGCGCCGCCGCCGACGCCGGGAAGCGCGTACTCATCGCCCAGGCCTCGGCGGCCGAGCGCCTCGGGCGCCTTTTCGGCCGCTTCGGACCCGTGGGCACCGACGTCGTCACGCTCGCGCCCGGCATCGACGCCGTCAACATGACACCCCAGAGCGCCCTTCACGAATATGGCCTCATGGTCTTGCGCTCGGAGCTCGTCACGCGCGCCGTCTTCGAGAACCGCGCCGTGCGCGGCTTCCTGGGCGCGATCCCCGGCCTCGACGCCTACGCGATGCTCGGCAAAGCCTGGTGGCACACGACGGAGATGTCCGCGACCTCGGGCGCATCGGCCCCCCGGCCGCGCTACGACCTCGTGATCTTCGACGGTCCAGCGAGCGGTCACGCGACCCTCACTCTGCGCATCCCGGGCGCCATCCTGGCGGCCATGCCCAAGGGACCCCTCGCCCGTGACGCGCGCGCGATCCGGCTGCTGCTCTCCGACCCCGCGCGCGCCGCCCTCGTCATCGTGACGCTCGCGGAAGAGCTGCCCGTGCGCGAGACGGCCGAGCTCGCGGCCGCCGCCCGCGGACCGCTGCAGATCCCGCTCGGTCCCGTCATCGTCAACGCCGTTCCGTCGGACGCGCTTTCCGGTCCCGGGAGCGACGCCGTGCTGGGACCGCTCGCGCCGTCGACCGAGAGCGACGGCGACAGCGACGCCGCCCTCGAGGCGACGTTGCGCCTGGCCCGGACCCTGCGCTCGCACCGCCGCATCGCCGACGAGCAGCTCGAGCGCCTGCGCGTCAACCCAGGCGGGCCGCTCATGATCCTGCCCCGCCTCCCGACGGCCGACATCGGCCCGGCCGAGCTGGCCGTCCTGGCGGCCCGAATAGCCGCCGCCGAGGCCGCGCCCCCCGATCCTGCCGCCGGGGGGCATGTTGTGCGACAATCTCCCGCGCAGCAGGCCTGAAAGAGAGCCCCCTCGGTGGGGCGGGGAGCCGTTGATGTGAGCGCGGGAGCGGGGAACGTCATCGACGATCAGCCGGAGACCACCGGCATCGCCCTCTTTCGCGGCGGGATGATCGGGCGCTACATCGTTCTCGGCCTGCTGGGCAAAGGCGGGATGGGCGTCGTCTATTCCGCGTACGATCCGGAGCTCGATCGCAAGGTCGCTCTCAAGCTCTTACGCGTCGCCCACCGCAAGAAGGGCGAGGACCTGGACGCCAAGCGCACGCGCCTCTTGCGCGAGGCCAAGGCCATCGCCCGCCTGTCGCACCCGGCCGTCGTGGTCGTCTACGACGTCGGCACGTTCCAGGACCAGGTCTTCATCGCCATGGAGCTGGTCGACGGCATGACGGCCATCCGTTGGCGCGCCACGCGGAACCCGTCGTGGAAGGAAGTGCTGCGCGTCTTCATCGAGGCGGGCGAAGGCATCCAGGCCGCGCACGCCGCCGACCTCATCCATCGCGACTTCAAGCCCGAGAACGTCATGGTCACGCGCGAGGGCAAGGTGCGCGTCATGGACTTCGGCCTCGCGCGCACCATGGAGCGCATCACCGAGGACGTGCCGCCCGACGCCGACGGCCCCACGATGCCCGGGATCCGGCAGGCGGAGTCGCGCCTCACGAACGAAGGCAACGTCGTCGGCACGCCCGCCTACATGCCGCCCGAGCAATACCTCGGCGTCACCGACGAGCGCTCCGACCAGTTCAGCTTCTGCGTGTCGCTCTACGAATGCCTCTACGGCCAGCACCCCTTCGAGGCGCGCGGGTCCGCGAGCCTCGCGGGCAATATGCAGGCCGGCCGCGTCCACGAGGCCCCCCCGCACACGAAGGTCCCGCTCTGGGTGCGCAAGATCCTGCTCCGGGGCCTCAAGCCCCGCCCCGAGGAGCGCTACCCCTCGCTGCGCGCGCTGCTGACCTCCTTGGGGCACGATCCGGCGGTCGCGCGGCGGCGGTGGTTGATCGCGGGGAGCGTCGCGGCGGGGGCGGTCGCGCTGGCGTTCGGCATGCAACGCGCCGCCGATTCGAAGCGCGCGTTCTGCGCGGCGGGGCCGGAGAAACTGACGGCGGCGTGGGAGCTGCCGTCGGGACGCGGACCGGAGGGACCACGGCATGCCGCGGTTCGGAAGGCGTTCCGCGCGACGGGGAAGCCGTATGCGCCAGACGCGATTCGCGGCGTGACAGGTCTCCTCGACGATTACGCGGCGAAGTGGGCGGGACTCTATCGAGATACCTGTGAGGCCACGCATGTCCGAGGCGAGCAGT
>DASXOE010000178.1:0-12052 GCA_036494575.1 Polyangia bacterium
GTCGGCCCCGGCGCCGTCACGGCCTCCGCGGGCGGTCGCGCCGCCCAGATCGCCGTCAAGGTGTCCGCGACCGGCGGCGGCGGGCCCTGAGCCCGAGGCGGCCCGTCAGCTCTTCGACGGATCGACGACGCGGCCGAGGAACAGGATCGTCCCCGTGGCGTCGTCACGGATCGCGAAGATGAACGGGCGGTCGACGATCAGCGGGTCCCCGAGCGGCGCGGCCCCTCTCGTCAACGTGACGGCGGTCGCGGCGGCCGCCTCGGTCCCTTTCTCGTCGACGGCGACCATGGCCTGGTGGATGACGTCCTGGATGAAGAGATCGCGCGCGCCGTCGATCCCCGAGAAGTCGGCGTCGCCCGAGAACGCGGTCTTCATCCCCATGGCGGCGAGCGTCTTCGCGAGGCCGAGGCTCGTCTGCAGCTTGAAGCGCGGCATCGACAAGATGAAGCTCGTCGACGGCTTCGCCGCGAGGATCGCCTCGAGGGCGTCGAAGGTCAGGCCCACCTCGAAGGCGTCGAACGTGCCCGCGTCGGGCACGACGAGCACCATCGACGTGCTGCCGTTGGGGTTGACGTACGGCAGGGAGACCGCGTGGTAGCCCGTGCCCGACCAGCCCGGCACGACGCCGTCGGCGCCGGCCATCATCGGCACCTGGACCGAGCCCGTGGGCGCCTGGAAGGCGCCGTCGTGAGTCATGGCGGCGAAGGGCGTCAGCCAGTCGGCGTGAAAATAGACGGCGTTCGTCAGCACGAGCTCAGTGCCCGAGTCGACGGTCCCGGGACCGAGCAGCTCGGGGATCTTGGCGTTCGTCTGGTCGGAGACCCACTGGTTGATCGTCATGCGGGCGTCGTCGGGCGCGCGCAGGAAGTCGACGCTGTGGACGCCGGCGCCGTAGTTCTCGGCGAGCAGATCGAGAAAGTCGGGCAACAGCGCGAGGCCCTGCTGCCCCCAGATGGCGTTCGCGAGCGTCAGGCGGAACGCCGAGCCGTCGGACACCGGAGCCTCGAGCGCGAGGTCGAGCGCATCGAACGCCGGGTGCAGACGCTCGGGCGGCAACGAGAAGCGCAGCGTCGCCGCCATCTCGGTGGCGGTCGCGCCGCGCGCGCCGCCGTAAACCATGGCGAGCGCGATCGAGATGCTCGCGGGGGAGAACGCCAGGTTGCCGACGCCGGGAGCCTGCCGCACCGCCTGATACAGGTCCCAGGCGAAATGGCGGTCGTCGGTGGCCAGCGTCGTCTGGTCGCTCCCGACTACGGCCGGCGTCGTGATGCGCACCTTCGCGGACTTCACCTCGGTGGTCCCCGTGCTCGGGGAGGAGCATCCCGCCAGGGGCGTCGCGAGGGCGGGGGCGAGCAGCAGGAATCGAAGCCAGGACGGCCGTCGGATCGCGTTGCGCATGGGCAACAGCGATGCAATCCGGGAGCCAGTCATCGCGTCGCTCGGACCCTTTTCGGACGCGGCGCGAGCATTGCACCCCCTCAAAAATTCGAGGCCGGGCGCGAGATCGATCCGGCGCGAGACGTTCACCCACGCCTCACGGCTTGGCCAGTGACAGGGCGTCGACCTGGCGACCGTCGACGCTCTGGAAGCGCGCATGCAGCGAGGTCGCATCCGCTTCGACGAACAGCGCGCCCGCGCTCTCGTTGAAGCGCGCGACGCTGCCCGGGACCGTCGCTCCGAACGCGTAGAACGCCGCCCCGCCCAGGCCGTTGACGACATAGGGCAGACCGTCGATGTCCAAGCGTTCGTAGTCGTGGTCGTGCCCGGCGAGCACGAGGTCCGCGCCCCACTTCTTGTACGGCCACCGCATCTCGAGCGCCGAGCCGTGCGGTCCCGAGGAGTACGGTGCATGGTGCATGGTGACGACCTTCCAGCGCGCCGTCGACATCGCGAGCCCGCGCTTGAGCCAGGCGGCCTGGACGGAGTCGGCCGTGTTGCCGTCCGGCTCGTTGGAGTCGCTGTCGAGCGCGAACAGCTGCACCGAGCCCCAGGTGACGTCGTAGTAGCGCTCGTTGCCCGGCAACGCGAAGTAGTCGAGGTACGGGCGGGCCTCGGGCGCGTACCAATCGTGATTGCCGAGAGTGGGAAAGAAGCGGTTGCGCGCGGCGCCGCAGCCGAAGCGGCCGACGTAGGGCGCGATGAAGTCGTGATAGAAGAGCCCGACGTTGAAGTCGATCGTCTCGGCGGCTCCGAGCGGGTAGTTGTTGTCGCCCATCGTGACGACGAAGTCAGGCCGGAAGCTCTTCACCAGATCGGCGACCGCCTCCTCCGCGGGCCCGGCGTAGCCGTAGTCACCGATGGCGGCGAAGCGCGTGAGGCCGCCGGCGTCGCGCGCCGGCGGCGCTGGCGCCGCCGCCGGCGCGCAGCCACCATCGGGGATCGTCGCGGAGCGCGGATGCCAGGCCGCGCTGGTCCGCGGCGGTTCCGCTGGCTCCCGGCGCGTCGGCCCGCGCGAGATCGCGACGACGAGGGCGGCGGCGGCGGCGACGGCCGCCACGAGCAGGCGACCGCGCGCGCGGGGAGACGACACGCGCCGATGCTAACACGCGGTCGCGCTCCGCTTCGCGGTGCGCGCGGTCCCGCCGTCGAGGCCACGCGCGGGGAGCGTGGCTCCGCGCCCGCCTAGAACGTGCCCCAGAGGCCGCCCGGCGCGACGTGCACGCCTGGCTTGCTGGGCAACGCGAGGAGCGAGCCGCCCTCGGTGTAAGGCGCGATCTCGGCGCGCGGGCGCGCGTCGAGGAAGAGCCAGAGGCTCCCCGCGAACGTCAAGGCCCCCGCGCCCAGCGTGATGAGCCCCGCCGTGCACATGCCGTCCCTTCCAGTGGAGCAGCCGAGCGGCGTGAGGACGAGCCCCGTGACGACGGCCATCCCCGTGAGCGACATGAACGTCATGCTCGCCGCCCACTGGCCGCGCGCCGTCGGGTGAGCCTCCAGCTGCAAATGGGCCGCGTCTTGCTCGAGCAAATTGGGGACCTCGATCCGATCGGGCGCGGACATCGCCATGAAGCCGTCGTCGCGCGCGCGCAGCAGCACGGGGTGCGCGGGGTGCACGAAGCGGGCGCAGGGCGTCGTGCAGATGACCTGATCGTCGGAGTACACGTCCCACCGGGCGGCCGGGTTGGCCGAGAGGAAGTCGACCTTGACGGTGCCGGGCGGCCCCTCTTCGGCGGCGCGCCCCGGCAGCGGCGTGAGGAAGACCTGGATGGGCGACGCGCAGTTGCCGTTCGGGCTCTCGACCGTGCTCTGCCCGCAGGCGTCGAAGTCGCCCGCCGAGCGGAGCTGCTCGGCCGACAGCTCGCGCTCGACCTTGGCCTCGCCCATCGTCAGGCTGGCACCCACGCTGCCCTGACGCTCGCCCCCCGCCGTGAGCGAGAAGGCGCCCACCGACAATGCCGTCACGAGGTGCGTCGCCTGCGCGCACGCGCCGTCCGCCGGCACGTCGCTCACGCCCGCGCCCTCGAGGCGCAGCTGCCCGGCGACGACGGTCTTGACGAACAGCTTGCCCGTGCGCTTGAGCTCGCCCTCGAGCGAGGCCGCGCCGAGCGGCAGCTTCGCGTAGAGGTCGTCGGTGTCGTTGATCGACAGCGAGTCGACCGAAGGAGTCGTGCGCTGCCACTGGTAGCTGCCGCGCACGCGGCACTGCGGCAGCACGCGCAGGCTGCACCCCGAGTAGGCGACGGCGACGCCGCCCGTGTGCGAGAGCACCTCGAGGTTCGACTTCTCCGACGCGGGCCACTCGGTGACGAGCGGGCTCGACTGGCTCGCGGCGACGCGGCACTTGCCGAGCTCGCTCGGCGGCGCCGGCAGGATCGCCCTCGCACCCTTCGTGCCCGTGCTCCAGAAGCACGAGGCGCCAGAGAGCGCGAGGAGCGCGCACGCCCCGAACGCGACGACCGGACCCGACCCGCGAACCGCCATGCGTCCCCTCATTCTCCAGCGCGGGGCCGGCTGGCTCCAGCGACGGCCGTCACGGCGCGCGACAGCGCGTCTTCTTCTTGCGCGGGGCCGGTGGCCCAAATGACGCGCCCGCTCGCGTCAGCGATGAAGCCGCGCGGCAGCTCGGTCACGCGAAAACGCCCGGCCAGGACGTGACCGGCGTCGTGCACGACCGGGAAGGTCAGGTGGTGCCGGTTGATCATCTGCACCGCGCCCTCGGCGCTGTCGTCGAGCGAGACGCCCACGAGGTCGAAGTCGGGCCGCGTCGCGTGCAGCGCCTCGAGGGCGGGCAGGGCGCGCTGACAAGGGCGGCAGTACGCCGCGAAGAAGTCCACGACGAGAGGGCGCCGGTTCGCGCGCGCCGACGCCGTGTCGAAGACCGGGCCTTGGACCGTCGGTCGGCGAAAGCCCGGGATGGGCTCGCCCAGCAGCGGGCTCGGCGATGAGGGCGGCGGCGCCGCGGGCGCGTGCGCGCAGGCGCCCAGAGCGATCGCGCCGAGGACGACCAGGGGGCGCATGGCGACGCCCATCGACAGAAGCGGCGCCGCACCTGAGGCCGCCCTCGCGCCGTCGGCCAGGGCGCGGGGCGAGCCGTGGGGAGGCGCCGAAAAAGGGGCTAGATTCGAGAGCCATGGTGACGAGCCGACGCGCGCATCGCGACCTTCGCTTCGTGGCGGCGCTCGCCGTCGCCTCGACCTGGGTCGCGGCCCAGCCCGCGGGGGCTTGGGGGCCGGACGGCCACGTCGTCATCGCGCGCGTCGCCGAGGCGCACCTGTCGGCCAGGGCCCGGCGCGCGCTCGTGACCCTCCTCGAGGGTCGCAGGCTCGCGGACATCGCGAGCTGGGCCGACGACTGGCGCGAGCCTCATCCGGAGACGGCGCCCTGGCACTTCGTCGACATTCCGCTCGACGCCGACGGCTACGACGCCGCCCGCGACTGCTCGCGCGGCCAGTGCCTCGTGGCCGCGCTCACGAAGGAGGTCGGAGCGCTCCGCGACGCGCGCGCGCCGCTGCCGGAGCGGCGGCGGGCGTTGCGCTTCGTCGTCCACCTCGTAGGCGATTTGCACCAGCCGCTGCACGCGGCCACCGACACGAGCGCGCCCGGCGGCAGCGATCGCGGCGGCAACACGGTCAAGGCGCGCCTGACGCTCGCCGACGCCGAGTTTCCCTATCGTTCGCCGCCGACCGGCAACCTCCATGGGATCTGGGACTCCGATCTCGTCGCCTCGGAGCACCGAGAGCAAGAGGCGTTCGTCGCGGCGCTGTCGCACCTGCCGGGGGGCGCCGCCTTGGAGGCAGGCACCTTCGTCGACTGGGCGAACGAGTCGCATCGACTGGCGCGCGACGTCGCCTATCGAGGGCTGCCCGCTCCCGACGCCGCCGGTGTGCGCCAGCTCGGCGACGACTACGCCGCGCGCTGCCGCCCGACCGTCGAGCGCCAGCTCCAGCGGGCCGGCCTGCGCCTCGCGCGCGTGCTCAACGAGTCATTCTGAGCCTCGCCGGCCCTCACGGCGCGGGTGGCGGGAGGGCGCGCCGCCCCGACGTGAGCTGCCGGACGAAGTCCGTCCCGGGCCGCCGCTCGAGCTCCGCGAGCCGCCCCCGCTGGACGACCTTGCCGTGCTCCATGACGAGCACGTCGCCGTCGAACGCCGCCGCATCGTCCCGGTCGTGCGTGACGATGACGGTCGGCAATCGCCAGGCGCGCAGGCCGTCCGCGAGGAAGCGGCGGACGTCGCGCCGAACCGAGACGTCGAGCGCCGCGAGCGGCTCGTCGAGCAGGAGCGCGCGCGGACGGCGCGCGAGCGTGCGGGCCAGCGCCACGCGCTGGGCCTCTCCCGCCGACAGCGCGGCGGGACGTCGCGCCGCGAGCGACGAGACGTCGAGCTCGCGCAGGGCGTCCATGGCGCGCGCGCGGCGCTCGTCGCGCGACGGCGCGACGATGCCGTAGGCGACGTTTTGGAGCGCATCGAGGTGCGGAAAGAGCGCGTACCGCTGCGGCAGAAAGCCGACGCCGCGCCGCTCGAGCGGCACGTCGACGTCCTGCTCGTCGTCGAACAGCGTCGCGCCGCCGAGGGTGATGCGCCCGCGCCGCGGCGTCGCGGCGCCCAGGATCATCATGAGCAGGCTGGTCTTGCCGGCGCCGTTCGGCCCGACGACCACGAGCGGCGTCTCCGCCGCGCGCAGGGCCACGTCGATCGCCAGCTCGCCGGCGCGCCCGCCCACGTCGACCTCGAGCGCGCTCACGGGCGCGCTCCCGCGCGCACGCCGACGAGCAGCGCGAAGGCGATCGCGACGAGCACGATCGAGAGGCTCTGGGCGGTTCGAAGGTCGGACTCGAGGGCCGCGTAGATGGCGAGTGGCAAGGTCTGCGTGCGTCCCTCCATGTTGCCGGCGAACATCAGCGTCGCCCCGAACTCCCCGAGCGCGCGCGCCCAGCTCATCGCGGCGCCGCCCGCGAGGCCGGCGCGCGAGAGAGGGATCGCGACGGTGAAGAAGACGCGCGACCAGGACGCGCCCAGGGTCCGCGCGACGAGGACGAGGTCCGGGTCGAGCCGGCGAAAGGCGGCCACGGCGGCCTGCAGGTAGAAAGGCGCCGCCACGAACGACTCGGCGACGATCACGGCGGCGCGCGTGAACGGCAGCCCGATCCCGGCCGCCGCGAGCGCCGGTCCGAACAAGCCGCGGCGCCCGAAGGCGAGCAGCAACGCCACTCCCGCGACGGCGGGCGGCAGCACCACCGGCAGCTCGAGCGCCGTCTCCAGGACCCGCCACGCGCGCGTTCGGCGCCGCGCGATCACCCACGCGAGCGGCGTCCCGCACGCGACGACCAGGGCGAGGCTCGCCGTCGTCGTGAAAAGCGTCACGCGCACGGCCGGTCCCACGAGGGGATTCGCGAGGCCGGCGAGGAGCTGCCGGGGCGACGTCGTGAAGAAGAGGCCCGCGAGCGGCAGGGCCACGAGGAGGAGCAACCCACCCGAGAGGACGGCGAGGCCCACCGGCCACAGCCGAGCGGCGAGCGCCGCGCGGCTCCCGGGGCGCGCGGGCGCCGGGCTCAAGGACGCGCGCACGGAACGAACCCCGCTTCATGAAGCTCGCTCAGGCCAGCGGGCGAGCGCACGAGCTCGATGAAACGGCGCGCGAGGTCGGGGTGGGGAGCCGCCTTCAACGCGGCGATGGGATATTCGGCGGTCACTTTCAGCTCGGGCGGGATCTCGACGACCGCGACCTTGCCGCGCGCGGCGCGCGCGTCGCTGCGGTAGACGATGGCGGCGTCCGCCTCGCCGAGCACCACCTTCGCGAGGACCTGCCGCACGTTCGGCTCGCGCGACACGATCTTCGCCTCGACGCGCCTCGGAAAGTCGGCGCCGAGCTTGGCGGCGCTCTTGCCGAGGATCTGGAGCGTGTAGCCGCCGATGGGGACCTCGGGCGCTCCCACGACGATCCTCTCGGCGCGCGGAAGGTCCGCGAAGCTCTTGATCGTCGCGGCCAGGCCCGCGCGCAGGATCAAGACGGGCTCGTTGCACGCGAACCTTGACGGCGAAAGGACGAGGCCCTGCGTGACGAGCGCGTCCATGTGCCTCCGATCAGCGGACGCGAACACGTCGGGGGCGGCGCCGTGCTCGATCTGCGCCCGCAGCTCCTGGCTGCCTGCGGCGTTCGTCACGACCTCGACGCCGGCGTTCTCGGCCTCGAACCGCCGGGCGAGGCGTGCGAACGGCTCCTTGAGCGATGCCGCCTCGAAGATCACGAGCTCACGACGCGGGGGCTCGGCCGCCGCGCTCCCCAAGAGCAACAGGACCAGAAGAATCGCGCACACCCCTCGGGTCACGACGGCCGTCATCTTGGAAGGTGTTGTAACGCCGCCGGCGCCTCCTGCATAGGTCGGCGCCCCGATGGCACGGGCGTCGAGCGCCGTGTCTGCGGCTTGCCCGAAAATCCGTTTCAAAACCGTAGCCTGCGCCGAGCCGTTCGTTCGAGATGCGGATGATGCGGCGCCGGAAAGGAGCGGGCGCGCCCGGGACGGAGGACGGCGTTTACGAGCGCGCGGCAGGTCGAGGGGAGCGCGGAGGGGTCGGAACGTGGAGGCAACGGGGAATATCCGGGCCTTCGCCAATTGCCTCCACATGACGCGTCGCCATCGCCATTGACGCCGCACGTGAACGATCATTGTCGTAGACGCACATTCTGCCGCCAGATATAGATTCGCATCCGGGGGATGCGCGCGGAAGCCTGCACGAGCGAAATGCTCGGGCTCTTAGTTTAGAGGGACAAATGGCGACACTTAAGAGACTAGGGACAAAGAGTGGGTCTTGGGTTGCGTGCTTGTCGGTTCTGGCGCTGGCGGCGGGCTGCGGATCGTCCGTCGCCGTCGATGCCGGCGGTCAGGATCATCCGCAGACTTCGGATGCGACGGACGACGTCGGAGGGCCGAAGCGCGGCGACGCGGCGGACGGCATCCAGGAGGCGGCAGCACAGGACGGCGGTGGTGGAGATGCCGTGGCCGAGGCGGGCGAAGACGCTCCGATCACCTGCGCTCCGGCGTGTCCCGCCGACCAGATCTGCCTCGCCAGTGGACAATGCGAGACGGTGTGTGGCCAGGGCCAGACGAAGTGCGGCGCGACCTGCACCGACCTCGCCATCGATTCCAAGAACTGCGGCACCTGCGGCGCCGCGTGCCCGAGCAATCAGTTCTGCAGCCAGGGCAAGTGCGTGATGTCGTGCGGCCAGGGCGAGACCAAGTGCGGTCAGTCCTGCGTGAACCTCGCGAACAACTACGGGAACTGCGGCGCTTGCGGTCTTTCGTGCACGAACCTCGAGGCCTGCGTCATGCAGTTCTGCAAGTGCGTCTCGCCAAACGCCTCTTGCAACGGCGCCTGCATCTCGCTCAACAACAATCACGACAACTGCGGCGCGTGCAACAACCGCTGCGGCGGTGACTTCGTTTGCAACGGCAACTCGTGCGGCTGTCCGGGCGGCCGTCAGTCCTGTCCCAACAAGACGAACGTCTGCGTATCGAACCTGAACCTCTGCTGCGCGTCGAACGAGGTCTGGTGCGGCCACTGTCAGAACGTGACCACCGATCGCAGCAACTGCGGCGCCTGCGGCCACGCGTGCGCGGGCGTCGAGGTGTGCAGCAACCGCACGTGCTCGTGCCCCGCGTCGCAACCGAAGTCCTGCGGCAACGGCGTGTGCATTCCGAATACCCAGTGTTGCCCGGGCCAGAAGACCTGCGGCACGGCCTGCTGCGGCGGCAACCAGCTGTGCGTCAACAACGCCTGCGTCACGCCGGTTTGCACCGAGACCGCGCATCGTTGCAACAACGGAAACCGCGAGACCTGCACCAACGGCGCGTGGGTGGCCACGCCGTGCCCGACGGGGGATGTGTGCGGCGGCGCCGGGATCTGCTCTTGCGTCTCGAGTTGTTCCGGGAACGCCTGCGGGGCTCCCGACGGGTGCGGTGGGAAGTGTCAAACCGGTAGTTGCCAGTTCGGCACCTGCATGGCTGGTTCCTGCGTGTGCAACCTGAGCTGCCCTGGGAAGGCCTGCGGGGGCCCGGACGGGTGCGGCGGGACGTGTACCTGCAAGGCGCCGCACGAGACCTGCGGGGGCGGCGGACCACCTGGCGTCTGCGGGTGCACGGCGAGCTGCACGACCTGCGGCGCCCCCGACGGGTGTGGTGGGAAGTGCCAGACTGGCGATTGCCAGTTTGGGTCCTGCGTGGCTGGTTCGTGCGTATGCACGGCTACCTGTCCCGGAAAAACCTGCGGCCCAGACGGGTGCGGGGGAACGTGCAAATGCACGGGTCCCGAGACGTGCGGGGGTGGCGGAACGCCGGGCATGTGCGGCTGCAACTCGGACTGCACCGGCAAGGCCTGCAACGCCCTCAACGGGTGCGGCGACCCGTGCACCGACGCGTGTCCCCCGGCGGAGTGACGGGCCCCGCCGCTTCAAGACCCCTTTTAGACCACAATGCCGTTCGGTTAAAAGCGCCCTCTCGGCTCTGTGCACTTGCGGGCATAGTTGGTCATCTTGATCTTTACGGCCCTTGGGTAGCTGCGGGATGATCTTCGAGCCGGCAGCACGAGCCTGGTGAAGAGCTCGCGCATCGTGCGTAGTCGAGTTGGAATCGCGCCGGGGGACGCGATCGAGCACTAGACTCATGTGTCGCGAGTCGGACGATCGGGTATCCGCTACTTCGGCGACCGTGCTCGGGACGACCGTTCCCTTGCGTCCCGGCAGCACGAGATTCAAGCGGCCGACCAAGTCGTGAATCGGCCATTTCCTGAACATCGCCATCCCGATCACCAGCCACACCACCTGCTCGGCCGGCAGTCGACGCCGCCTCACCGTCGCCGTGCCCGTCGCCTCCAGCGCTTCCCGGACCCACTCCGGGTCCACGTGCCGCCGAACGTCCGCGGACTGCTCTGCCTCGGTGAACGCGGCTACCGCCTCAAGGTCCTCGTCGATTTTCACGATCTTCCTCGTAAGATCGCGACATCGTCACCCGCTCAGCTCATGAAGCAAGAACCCTTTTCTCCACAGAAAATCCCGATCGATTCCGATCTCTTACGTGCCTAATCGATCGGCATTGCTCTTAGACTTGGAGCCGATTTAGCGCCTCGGCGAACGTCCTGCGGTCGACATCGGTACGGTGGCATGAATCGAGGTTTTATCGGCCTGTATGACCCGAAGTTTCCTGGGTATTGGGTGGCTTGTGATGTCGTAGCCTCAGGGTGTTCAATCTACGCAAGAAGCTTGTTCGGGACACCTCTTGTGATAAGACGATTTTCTGCTTGGATCGCTCAAACATTTCTCGCAACTCGTGAGATGAACGGACGAGAACGAAGGCGGTGCTTGCACACGTCCTGATCTCGTCGGCCAGACAACGGGAACAGATCTTCTTCAGGAGATCGATCGATGAAGCGCATTTTTTGGACTGTCGCAATTCTTGGATTCGGCCTCGGAACCGCCTGTGGCGGTCGTGAACATGCCGAGACGGCAGATAGCATGGGGAGAGGAGGACGTGGTGGCGATGCTGGGGCACCTGATGCCATCCCCGATATGCGGGCCGATGCGCCCATGGCGACGGATGAGCAGAATGAGCTGACCGACGCAGGTTCTGTGGAAATGGAGACGGCGTCAGCCATCGTGCCCCAGTGCATGGGACGTCAGCCGGGCTACAAATTCTGCATTGGCTCGACTGTATATGAATGCGATCCGAGCTTTTCCAGTATGACAATGGTCCTGAAGTGCGTAACACCTAAGCCGACATGCATGGGTGGAGCGTGTGAGGCCTGTCAGCAGAATGCGGTGCGGTTGTGTTCGGAAGAGGGTCTCATGGGACGCTGTGCAGCCGGAATGGAAACCTGCGGGCCCGACGGCACGTGGGGGTTGTGCAGCATCCAGCCAGCAATGTCAGATACCTGTGATCGCGACAATGACAATAGCTGCAACGGCAAGCGGAACGAGAATTGTGCATGCATCAACGGAGAGACGGGAAAGTGTGGGGAGAAACTGGGGGCCATGGGCACTTGTGCGAATGGCACAACCACGTGCGCCAATGGGCAGTGGGGTGTTTGTGACACCGCCGCGAAGCCGATTGACATGTGCATTTTTGGAAATGACGACATGTGCACCGGCGTTCCCATTGGCAGCGCCAGAAACACGCAATGCCAATGTGGCTTTCCGATGCCCAATCCAGCGAGTTCAGCCCTTCCCAATGCCACCTCATACACGGATAATGGCGATAACACCGTCACCGACAAGATCACCGGTTTCAGATGGGAGCGGGTGGTCAATGGCTCGTCATTCACTCAAGCAGCCGCGACAAAATACTGCTCGGATAAAGGTCCGGGCTGGCGTCTGCCGAACCGCCTGGAATTGGCAGCACTGGTGGACTTCACTATTCCTTTTCCAGCTGCGCCAATCAATCCGGCATTTCCAAACACGCCGATCACAAGTTTTTGGACATCATCAGTATATGCGGGCGTCCCGAATCAGGGGTGGATCGTCACGTTCTTCAATGGCTCAACGGAGTCACTGTCATATGACCTTGTCACCAAGTCGTATCTGGCGCGATGTGCCTTGGGGGCGCCCAAGTGCTACGCGAGTCGTTA
>DASXOE010000179.1:0-15620 GCA_036494575.1 Polyangia bacterium
CGTCCGCGCGCGTGGCCTTGCCCTCGAAGCGCGGCTTGCTCGGGTGCCGCTTGTAGACGAGCACCGTGCGGCCGACGATCTGCACGACGTCGGTGCCTGGCTGCGTCGCGAGGGCGTCGGCGACGGCGAATCGATCGACGGGGCACTCCGTCCCCACGCGCACCTTGACGAGCTCGTGGTCGAAGAGCGCCTGCGCGACCTGGGCGAGCACGCCGCGCGTGACGCCGCCCTTTCCGACCTGGACGAGGGGGTCGAGGGCGTGCCCGTGTCCGCGCAGCTTCCGGCGAAGCTCGCCGGTCGGCATGAGGACGCGCTTGCGGGGCGAGGTCGGCGCTACGGGCGAGCTCACGTGGGTGCTCCAGGCGGGACGGGCTCGGCGCCGACCAGCTCTATGCGATCGCCGGTTGCCGCCGCGAAGAGCCGATGACGCTCGTGCCGTCGGGCAGGACGACGTTGAGCTCGAGGACCTCGGTGTCGCCGTTGCGCTCGACGTTCACGCTGACGTTCGCGAGATCGATGGTCTCGTAGCGCGCCAGCACGGCGAGCAGCTCCTGCTGGAGCTGCGGCAGGTAGTCGGGCGTCTTGCGCCCGCCCGTGTGCTCGCGCGCCACGATGATCGAGAGGCGATCCTTGGCGAGCGACGCCGACTTGGGCGGCCTGCGGAAGTAGTCGAGTAGCTTCATGGTGACCTCACCCGAAGAGGCGGCCGAAGAACCCGCGCCGTTCCTCGTCGATGAACCGGTGCTCGCGCTCTTGCCCCAAGAATCGATAGACGACGTCGAGGTACGCCTGCGAGACGTCGGTCGTCTCGTCGAGGATGGCGGGCGTGCCCTTGTTGGACGACTGCAGGACGGCCTTCGACTCGGGGATGACGCCGAGGAGCGGGATGCCGAGCAGCTCGAGCACGTCGGCGACGCTCAGCATCTCGCCGCGCTTCACCATGGCCGGCGAGTAGCGCGTCAGCAGCAAGTGCGGGTGGATGGGCGGCGCGCCGACCTGCGCGCGGCTCGTCTTGGCCGCCAGGAGCCCGAGCACGCGGTCGGAGTCGCGCACCGACGACACCTCGGGGTTCGTGACCACGATGGCCTCGTCGGCGTAGTACATGGCCATCTGCGCGCCGCGCTCGATGCCGGCCGGCGAGTCGCAGATGATGTACTCGAAGCCCATCTGCTTGAGCTCCTCGATGATGCGGCCCACGCCCTCCGGATCGAGGGCGTCCTTGTCGCGCGTCTGCGACGCCGGGAGGACGTGCAGCGTGTCGATGCGCTTGTCGCGGATGAGCGCCTGGTTGAGCTTGGCCTCGCCACGGATGACGTTGACGAAATCGTAGACGACGCGGCGCTCGCACCCCATGACGAGGTCGAGGTTGCGCAGCCCGACGTCGAAGTCGATGGCGACGGTCTTCTTGCCGGCCATCGCGATCCCCGTGGCGACGTTGGCGCTCGTGGTGGTCTTGCCCACCCCGCCCTTGCCGGATGTGACGACGACGACTTTGGACACTGCGGGCCTCCTGTTCACCACCGGCTGCGCCCGGGGTGCGATTTGCGATCCTGGCTTCTCATTCAAGGCGCGTTGAGCCTTCTCTCCAAATTTTTTGGCCAACTTTTTGGCGACGCGGGCCCTCATAGCGGCGCGATCCGGCACTCGCCGGCCTCGAGATAGATCTGGGCGGGCTTGCCGCGCCGGCCCTCGGGGATCTCGTCGGGCATCATGTAGGCGCCCGAGATCGCGACCAGCTCGGCCTCGAGCTTCTGGCAAAAGATCCGCGCGCCCAGCAGACCCTGCGCGCCCGCGACGGCGCGGCCGCGCAGCGGCGCGTAGATGTGGACGTGCCCGTCCGCGATGACCTGAGCGCCCGGGTTGACGGACGCGAGCACGACGAGGTCGTTGTTCTGCGCGTAGATGACCTGGCCGCTGCGCACGGGCTGGTTGACGACGACGGGGCCGCCGTGCGCGGTCGGGGCCGCGGCCGTCCGTGCGAGCGCCGGCGCGGAGCGCTCGGGCGCCACGGCCGCCGACGGCTCGACCTCGGGCGGGTCGTCCGCGCTGCCGCGCTCGGAGACGCGGGGCGCCGCCTGCGGCTGCAAGATGCCGAGCCCGGCCGCGATCGCCGCGGCGCGCAGCGCGTCCGGCACGTTCGAGACGGCGACCGGCACGAGCTTGCAGAGCTTGAGGACCCGCACGAGCTCGACGAAGGGAAGCGCGGCCGCCTCGTCGCCGAGGGCGCCGAGGTCGAGCAGCACGGGCGCGTCGACGAAGAGCTGCGGGAGCTGCGCGATCTTGACGCGCAGCTGCCGCTCGACGAGCGCGACGTCGGTCGCGCGCAGCCGCAGGACCGTGAGGGGCGCCATCGTGCCCTTGAGGTCGAACGCCACGGCGCGCTTGTTCGCCGTCGGGGCGCGGGAGTCGGGGGGGGCCTCTGGCGCGGGTTGCAGCATGGTCGGGCTCCGGGGGTGTCGCCCATTGTCTGCCCCGCGGGCACGGCGTCAAAAAAACGCCTCGCGCGGGCCGCGCACGGAATACACGGCCCCCGCCGACCCGCGGTTCGAATTCGCGTCCCAGGCTTGCTAGATTTGACGAGAACGTGCGCCTGTCAGCCCTTTGCCTCACGCCGCTGCTCGCCCTTTCGGCGTGCGGGAGCAGCAGCAACAGCCCGCCGCCCGCGTCGTTCTACGCCTCGTGCACGGACGTCGACGCGTCGGCCACCTGCACCTCCGAGGCCGTGACCTTCGCGGCGGTCCAGCCCATCCTCGCGCGCAGCTGCCTGCCGGCGTGCCACGACAACTCTCCCGACGCCGCTTGGCCGCTCACGGACTTCGACGACGTCCAGGCCTGGACGACCTTCATCGCCCAGGACCTCCTGGCCTGCACGATGCCGCCGGCCGCGAGCGGCTACCCGATGAGCCGCGAAGACCGCGAGACGATCCTCGACTGGATCGCCTGCGACGCGCCGCCCTGAGCCAAGGCAGAGCTAAGGCAGCTGCGTCTCGCCCATGAGGAACTTGTCGACGCCGCGCGCGGCGGCGCGGCCTTCTTGGATGGCCCAAACGATGAGCGACTGGCCGCGCGCCATGTCGCCCGCCGCGAAGACGCCCGGCACGCTCGTCATCTTGTCGGCGTCGACGGCCACGTTGGTGCGCTCGTCGAGCCGCACGCCGAGATCGCTCAGCAAGCCCTCTTTTTCGGGACCGAGGAAGCCCATGGCCAGCAGCACGAGGTCGGCCGGCCAGACCTTCTCGGTGCCGGCGACCTCCTTCGTCGTCATGCGTCCGTCGGGGCCCTTGACCCACTCGATCTGGACGGTGTGCAGCTCCTTGACGTTGCCGGCTTTGTCTCCGACGAACCGCTTCGTGACCGTTCGGTAAGCGCGCGGATCGGCGCCGTGGAGCGCCGCCGCCTCTTCCTGCCCGTAGTCCATCTTGTAGACGCGCGGCCACTGCGGCCACGGGTTGTCGGATGCGCGGTCGTCGGGCGGGCGCGGCAAGATCTCGAACTGCACGAGGCTCTTGCAGCCGTGGCGCAGCGACGTGCCCACGCAGTCTGTGCCCGTGTCGCCGCCGCCGATGACGACGACGTGCTTGCCCTTGGCGTCGATGAACTTGCCGTCGGCGAAGTTGCTGTCGAGCAGGCTCTTGCAGCTCTTGAGGAGGAACTCCATCGCGAAGTGGACGCCCTCGAGATCGCGTCCCTCGACGGGTAGATCGCGGGCCTGCGTGGCGCCGCCCGTCAAGACGATGCCGTCGAAGCCCGCGCGCAGCTTCTCCGTCGGGTAGGTCTTGCCGATCCAGGCGTTGGTGACGAACTCGACGCCCTCCTCGGCCATGAGCTTGATGCGCCGATCGACGAGCGCCTTGTCGAGCTTCATGGGCGGGATGCCGTACATGAGCAGGCCGCCGATGCGGTCGTCGCGCTCGAAGACGGTGACGCTGTGGCCCGCCTTGTTGAGCTGCGCCGCGCAGGCCAGGCCCGCCGGGCCCGAGCCGACGACGGCGACCTTCTTGCCCGTGCGCCTGGCGGGCGGCTCGGCGAGGACCCAGCCCTCTTCGAAGGCCTTGTCGATGATCGCGACCTCGATGCTCTTGATCGTGACGGCCGGCTCGTTGATGCCGAGCACGCACGACCCCTCGCAGGGAGCCGGACAGACGCGCCCCGTGAACTCGGGGAAGTTGTTCGTCTTGTGCAGCCGCGCGAGCGCCTCGCGCCACTGCCCGCGGTAGACGAGGTCGTTCCACTCGGGGATGAGGTTGTTGATGGGGCAGCCCGAGGCCCCACCCGGCAAGAGCGTCCCCGTGTGACAGAACGGAACGCCGCAGTCCATGCAGCGCGCGCCCTGCTCCTGCAGCTTCTTCTCGGGCAGGTGATCGTGGAACTCGTTCCAGTCGCGCACGCGCAGCTTGGGGCTGCGATCGGGCGGCAGCTGCCGCTCGTATTCCATGAAACCGGTCAGCTTACCCATGTGAAAAGCTATTTCCCTCCGAGGCGCGCCAGATCGTGCGAGTTCAGCTCGAAGGCAGCCATCTCGGCCTCGGCCTGGGACATTCCCGTCTCGAGCATCTTCTTCTGCGCCTCGAGGACGCGCTTGTAGTCGTGGGGCATGACGCGCACGAAGGACGGCAGGACCTGCGTCCACGCGTCGAGCAGCTCGCGCGCGCGCTTGCTGCCCGTGAGCTCGGCGTGCCGCTGCACGAGCGCGCGCAGCTGCCTCTGCTCCTCGGCGTCCTCGACCTTGCCGAGGCCCACCATCTCCTTGTTGCAGCGGGTCGCGAACGTGCCCCGCTCGTCGTCGAGGACGTACGCGACGCCGCCCGACATGCCCGCCGCGAAGTTGCGCCCCGTGGGCCCGAGGATGACGACGCGGCCGCCCGTCATGTACTCGCAGCCGTGATCGCCGACGCCCTCGATGACCGCCTGGGCGCCACTGTTGCGCACGGCGAAGCGCTCGCCCGCGACGCCCCGGAAGAAGGCCTCGCCGCTCGTCGCGCCGTAGAGCGCGACGTTGCCGATGAGGATGTTCTCCTCGGCGGCGAAGGTCGCCTCCTTGGGCGGGTAGACGACGACCGTGCCCCCCGAGAGCCCCTTGCCGACGTAGTCGTTGGCGTCGCCCTCGAGGATCATCGTCATCCCGCGCGGCACGAAGGCCGCGAAGCTCTGCCCCGCCGAGCCCTCGAACCTCAGACGAATCGTGCCCTCCGGCAGGCCGTCGGGCCCGTACTTGCGCGTGATCTCGCTGCCGGTGATCGTGCCGACGACGCGGTTGACGTTGCGGATGGGCAGCGTCGCCTCCACCTTGGTGCCGCTGTCTATGGCCGGTTTGCACAGCGGCAGGATCACGCGCATGTCGAGCGAGGCCTCGAGGCCGTGGTCCTGCGCCTCGGTCTTGTAGCGGCCGACCTCGGGCCCGGCGTCGGGCTGGTAGAGGATCTTCGAGAAGTCGAGGCCCTTGGCCTTCCAGTGGTCGACGGCGGGCTTCATCTCGAGGCACTCGGTGCGGCCGATCATCTCGTTCACCGTGCGGAACCCGAGCTCCGCCATGAGCTCACGCACCTCTTGCGCGACGAAGCGCATGAAGTTCACGACCGACTCGGGCTTGCCGGAGAACTTGGCGCGGAGCTTGGGATCCTGCGTGGCCACGCCCACGGGGCAGGTGTTCAAGTGGCACACGCGCATGAGGATGCAGCCGACGGTGACCAAGGGGGCCGTCGAGAAGCCGTACTCCTCGGCGCCGAGCAGCGCGGCGATGACGACGTCGCGCCCGGTCTTCATCTGGCCGTCGGTCTCGACGACGATGCGGCTGCGCAGGTTGTTGAGCACGAGCACCTGGTGCGTCTCGGCGAGGCCGAGCTCCCACGGGATGCCGGCGTGCTTGATGCTCGTGAGCGGGGACGCGCCCGTGCCGCCGTCGTAGCCGCTGATGAGCACGAGGTCGGCGTGCGCCTTGGCGACGCCCGCGGCGATCGTGCCCACGCCCACCTCGGCCACGAGCTTGACGCTGATGCGCGCGCGCGGGTTGGCGTTTTTGAGGTCGTGGATGAGCTGTGCCAGGTCCTCGATCGAATAGATGTCGTGGTGCGGCGGCGGCGAGATCAGGCCCACGCCCGGCGTCGAGAAGCGCACCTTCGCGATCCACGGATAGACCTTCGACCCCGGCAGCTGCCCGCCCTCGCCCGGCTTCGCGCCCTGGGCCATCTTGATCTGGATCTCGTCGGCACTGATCAAATATTGGCTCGTGACGCCGAAGCGGCCCGAGGCGACCTGCTTGATGGCGCTGCGGCGCGAGTCGCCGTTGGCGTCGAGCTGAAAGCGCTTCGGGTCCTCGCCGCCCTCGCCCGTGTTGCTCTTGCCGCCGATGCGGTTCATGGCGATCGCGAGCGTCTCGTGCGCCTCGCTGCTGATCGAGCCGTACGACATCGCGCCCGTCTTGAAGCGTTTGACGATCGTCTCGACCGACTCGACCTCGGCGATGGGCACGGGCTTTCGTGCGGACTTGACGCGCATGAGCCCGCGCAAGGTCGCGAGGTGCGCCGCCTGGTCGTCGATGAGCTTCGAGTACTCCTTGAAGACGGAGTAATTCCCCTCGCGGCAGGCGTACTGCAGCTTGTGGATGCTCTCGGGATTGAAGAGGTGATACTCCCCGTTGCGGCGGTACTGGTACTGCCCGCCCGGATCGAGCGTGGGCGACGGCATGGGCCGATCGGGGAAGGCGCGCGCGTGGCGCTGGCGCACCTCCTCGGCGACCTCGTCGATGCCGATGCCGCCCACGCGCGAGGCCGTCCACGTGAAGTACTCGTCGACGAACGCCGAGCTCAAGCCCACGGCCTCGAAGACCTGCGCGCCGTGATAGCTCTGGATGGTCGAGATGCCCATCTTCGAGCACACCTTGACGATCCCCTTGTTGACCGCCTTGACGTACTTCTGCTCGGCGCGGTCGGCGTCGCCACCCGGGAGCATGCCCTGGCGAATGAGGTCGTGGATGCTTTCGAAGGCGAGGTACGGGTTCATGGCGCTCGCGCCGTAGCCGAGCAGCAGCGCGAAGTGGTGCACCTCACGCGGCTCACCGCTCTCGACGACGAGGCCGACCCGCGTGCGCGTGCCCTCGCGCAGGAGGTGATGTTGAACCGCGGCCACCGCCAACAATGAAGGGATGGGCGCGCGCTCGGCGTCGTGGCCGCGATCCGAGATGATGATGATGTTGTTGCCGTCGGCGATGGCCTGCGAGGCCGCCCGCCGCAGCTCCGCGACGCCGGCCTCGAGCCCGCGCCCGCCCGCCTTGACGTCGTAGAGCATGGGCAAGGTGACCGCTTTGAAACCGTGCGACCCAGTCTCCTTGCGGCCCCCTTCGGGGCCTCTGCCCGACAGGTTCCGCAGCTTCTCGAGCTCCTCGTTGCGCAGCACGGGCGTGGGCAGCTCGATCTGCCGCGCCGACTCGGGCGTGGGCTCGAGCAGGTTGCCCTCGGGGCCGATCGAGGTGTCGACCGCCATGATGATCTCCTCGCGGATGGCGTCGACCGGCGGGTTCGTCACCTGCGCGAAGAGCTGCTTGAAGTAATTGAAGAGGAGCTGCGACTTGTTCGACAGCACGGCCAGCGGCGTGTCGGTGCCCATCGAGCCCGTGGCCTCGACGCCGTCGGTGGCCATGGGACCGACGAGGACCTTCATGTCCTCCGTCGTGTAGCCGAAGGCCTCCTGGCGGCGGCGCACCGTCTCGTGGTCGGGCTCGATGACGACGGGCGGCTTCGGCAGGTCGCCGAGCGAGATCATGTTGTCCTTGAGCCACAGCCCGTAGGGGTGCGCGCTCGCGATCTCCTTCTTGATCTCGTCGTCGCCGATGATGCGGCCCTGGCTCGTGTCGACGAGGAACATGCGGCCCGGCTGCAGCCGGCCCTTCTCGAGGATGCGCTCGGGCGGGATGTCGAGCACGCCGACCTCGGACGCCATGACGACGAGCCCGTCCTTCGTGACGTAGTAGCGCGAGGGGCGCAGCCCGTTGCGGTCGAGCGTCGCGCCGATGCGGACGCCGTCCGTGAACGCAACCGACGCCGGACCGTCCCACGGCTCCATGAGGCACCCATGGAATCCGTAGAAGTCCTTGCGGTCCTGCGGCATCGACTCGTGGTTCGACCACGGCTCGGGGATCATCATCATCATGGCGTGCGGCAGCGACCGCCCCGCGAGCACGAGCAGCTCGAGCACGTTGTCGAACATGCCCGAGTCGCTGCCGTCGGTGTCGATGACGGGCAGACACTTCTTGAGGTCCTCGCCGAACACCTTCGACTGGAAGAGGCTCTCACGCGCGTGCATCCAGTTCACGTTGCCGCGCAGCGTGTTGATCTCGCCGTTGTGCGCGATCATCCGGTAGGGATGCGCGCGCGACCAGCTCGGGAACGTATTGGTCGAAAAGCGCGAGTGAACGAGCCCGAGCGCGGACTCCATCTCGTCGCTCTGCAGGTCGGGAAAGAAATGCGCGAGCTGGTCGGGGTTCAGCATCCCCTTGTAGACGACGGTGCGAGCCGAGAGGCTGGGGATGTAGAAGTGGCCGCGCTCGGGGATGTCCGAGCGGCGCACCGCGTGGCGCGCGCGGCGCCGGATGACGTAGAGCTTGCGCTCGAAGTCCTCGTCGGTCTCGATCGAGGCGCCGCGGCCGACGAACAGCTGACGGATGACCGGCTGCGACTTCACCGCGGTCGGGCCGAGCATCGAGTTGTCGGTCGGGACGTCGCGCCAGCCGAGGAAGAGCTGGCCCTCCTCGCGCACGGTCTGCTCGAAGATACGCTCACAGGCTTGCCGGCTCTCGGCGGCCGTGGGCAGGAACACCACGCCCACGCCGTAGTGTCCCGGCTGGGGGAGCTTGATGCCGAGGCGGTCGCAGCGGCCGGCCAGGAACTTGTGCGGGACCTGGAGGAGGATGCCGGCGCCATCTCCGGTGTTGACCTCACAGCCGCAGGCGCCGCGGTGCTTGAGGTTCAGCAGGACCTGGATGGCTTTCTGGACGATATTCGACGACTTACGGCCCCGGAGGTCTACGACGAAGCCGACGCCACAGGCGTCGTGCTCGTGACGCGGGTCATAGAGACCCTGGGGACCGGGAGCGTAAATCGACGTCATCTGCAGTTACCTCGAGTGACCCGCAAACCCGCCTAGGGACGCGGAATTTCCAGATATCCAAACAAACGGCTCACTGTAGCACAAGGTAGGTACCTGGCGTGCGGGAGAATGGGGGGGTTAAGGACTAGGATGTCCCGGAATGGCGACATGGCGACCGAGGCTCGTCGCGATTCCCTTCTTCGCGATTCCCTTCTTCGCGCTCGCCGCCTGTCGCGCGCCCACCGTGAACGTGCCCCGGCCGGCGCCGGCGCCGCACGTGCTCATCACGATCGTCGTCGATCAGATGGCGGCATGGATGGCCGAGACGCGCTGGCCGCAGCTTCCGGCGAGCGGCGGCTTCGCGCGGCTGCGGCGCGAAGGCCTCACGGCCGAGCTCCGCTACGCGCACGCCGCGACCGACACGGCTCCCGGGCACGCCGCGCTGTACACGGGCGCGACCCCGCGCCAAAGCGGCATCGTCGCGAACGAGACCCTCGGTCGCGACGACAGGCCGCGGTCGATCTTGCTCGACGAGAGGACGCGCCTCGTGGACGGCGGTGGCACGATGATCGATCGGCCGGGGAGCTCGCTCGCGCACCTGCGCGTCGAGACGCTCGCGGACGCCCTCGTCGCGCAGGCAGCGGGGGCGCGCGTGTACAGCTTCTCGCTCAAGGATCGCGGCGCGCTGCCGGCTGCCGGCCGCCGACCGACGGTCGCGCTGTGGCTCGACGTCGCGGGCGGAACGTTCGTGACCTCGACGGCGTTCCCGCCGCCCCCGCCGTGGGTCGCGCCGCTCGCCGGTAGCGCCGCCGTCGCCGCGGCGCGCGCGGGCGGCTGGGCGCTCGACGCCGCCGACGGCGGCTTCGTCGCGGAGCACGCGGAGACGCTGGACGATCAGGACGGCGAGGGCGACCTCGATGGCCTCGGACGCGTCTTCCCCCACGCCGTCCCCTCGACGAAGGCCATGCGCGCGACGCCGCTCGGCGATCGCGTGCTGTTCGCGCTCGCGCGCGCCGCGCTCGAGGAGATCGGGGCGTCGGCGCGCGGCGGGCCGAGCGCGCCGCCGGCGCTCCTCGCGCTCTCGCTCTCCTCGAACGACTACGTCCAGCACGTCTTCGGCCCGCAGTCCTGGGAGGCGTGGGCCGAGCTGCTCGAGCTCGACCGGCGGCTGGCGACGCTGCTGGCCGACGCCGATCGAGCCGTGGGCCCCGGCGGCTACGCCGTGCTGCTGACGAGCGACCACGGCGGCGGAGCGCTGCCCGAGGTCGGGTCCGAGGCAGCGGGCGTGAGCTGTCCGCCGCACAGCAACCCCCGCTTCGACCGGTGGGAGCGCACCTGCGAGCCGCGGCGACGCCTGTCGCCGACGACGCTCGTCACGGCGCTCGAGGAGGCCGTCATGGCCGAGCTCGGGCCCGGACCCTGGGTCCGCGGATTCACCGAGCCTCTCATCTATCTGACGCAGCGAGGTCGTGCGCTCGCGGCGCCGGAGCGTGCGCGCCTGGTGCGCGCGGCCGGAGAGGCGCTGCGCCCGCTCGGCGTGCGCGCCGTCGAGGACACGCGCCTCCTCGATCCACGAGGCTGCGCCTCCGAAAGCGATTCGCTCACCGCGCTCGTCTGCCGCGCCATCGATCCGGGCGGCCCCGGCGACCTCTACCTCGTCGTCGCGCCGGGCGCGTTCTTCGACGCGGACCTCGTTCCCGGCTTCGGCACCAACCACGGCTCGCCGTACCTTTACGATCGCGCCGTGCCGCTCCTCGTGCGCGCCCCCGGATACTTGAAGGCGGGCGCGACGCGCGACGCGCCCGTACCGGCCGCCGCGTTCACCCGAACGGCGGCGTCACTGCTCGGCATCCAGCCACCCTCGAGCGCGGCCGCGGGCGAGGATCTCGCCGCGCTACGCTGACGAGGTCTGTCCTGCATTTGACCAACGAAGTAGGAATCTGTACCATTGAGGTATGAAATCGATCGTCTCCGAGAAAGGCCAAGTGACGATCCCGAAGACCGTGCGGGACCGACTTGGTCTCAAGCCGGGTACCGTGCTCGATTTCGAAGCCCAAGCCGGCAAGCTGATCGGAAGAAAGACCGTCTCCGAAGATGTCTTCGCAAAGTGGAGGGGCCGAGGACGTCTTCCGACCGGCGGCACGGTGGACGACTATCTGAAGCAGTCGCGAGATGCGCACCGCGGTTGATAGCAGCGTCATCCTCGACGTTCTCGTTGCCGATCCGACCCATGGAGACGCTTCCGAGATGGCCTTGCGAAGAGCCTCCGCTCAAGGAGCCTTGATCATCGGCGACTGCGTCGTGGCCGAGATCGTGCCGGCCTTCCCGGGCGGAAAACGGGACTTCGACGATTTCCTGAATGACTGGAACCTCGAGTTTCGTCCCTCGACGCTTGCCTCGAGCCTTCTCGCGGGCAAGATGTTCCGCGCCTATCTGGCGCGAAGGAAGGGGAATCAAGCGCCTCGCGTACTCCCCGACTTCCTCATCGGGGCTCACGCGGCGACGCTCGCCGATCGGCTTCTCGCGCGCGACCGCGGCTACTACCGCGACTATTTCGCGAGCCTGGTCCTGGTGGAACCCTAGCTCAGGTCTTGAGCTCGCGCCTCACGGCGTCGCGCACGGCGACGTAGTCGTTGGGCAGAAGCTGGGGCGCGTTCGCGTACTTCGGCTCGGGAACGGCGGCCAGCTTCTTCTCGTGATACTGCACCTTGAAGTCGGTGAACTTGAGGCCGTTGGCGGTGCTCACGACGACGGTGCGCTCCCTCCGGCCGATCTCGCCGCGCGCCACGAGCTTCTCGAGCGCCGCGAGCGCCACGCCCGTGTGCGGGCAGTTGAAGAGGCCCGTGCGATCGGCGCGCGCGGCGGCGTCCGACAGCTCGGCCTCCGACGCCTGCTCGACGACGCCGTTGAACGTCTGCAGCGTCTTGACGGCCTTGCGCACGCTCACGGGGTTGCCGATCTGGATGGCCGACGCGAGCGTGGGCTTGGCGGTCACGGCCGTGAACTTGTCCCAACCGGCCTTGTACGCCTGGTAGAGCGGGTTGGCCGCCTCGGCCTGCGCGACGCAGATGCGCGGCAACTTCTGGATGAGGCCGAGCTCCTTCATCATCGAGAAGCCGGCGCCGAGGGCGCTCACGTTGCCGAGGTTGCCGCCCGGGATGATGACCCAGTCGGGCACCTCCCAGTCGAACTGCTGGACCATCTCGATCGAAACGGTCTTCTGGCCTTCGACGCGCAGGCTGTTCATGCTGTTCGCGAGGTAGACGCCCTCCTCCTCGGCGAGGCGCTTGACGATCTCCATGCAGGCGTCGAAGTCGCCGTCGATGGCGAGCACGGTCGCGCCGTTGGCGAGTGGCTGCACGAGCTGCGCCGTCGAGACCTTGCCGCGCGGCAGGATCACCATGGCGTGGATGCCGGCCGCCGCCGCATAGGCCGCGAGCGCCGCCGAGGTGTCGCCCGTCGACGCGCAGGCGACGGCGTGGACGTTCTTGCCCTCGGAGATCATCTGCTTGACCGTCGAGACGAGGACCGTCATCCCCAGATCCTTGAAGGACCCCGTGTGCGAGACGCCGCACTGCTTGATCCACAGGTCGGTGAGGCCGAGCTGCTTGCCGTAGCGATCGGCCCAGAGCAGGTTCGTGCCGCCCTCGAGCATCGAGACGACGTTCTCGTCGTCGACGTGCGGCTGGACCCACTCCTTCTTGCCCCAGACGCCCGAGCCGTAGGGCCACTGCGTGCGCAGGTAGCGCTCGTCGAAGAGCTTGATCCAGGCGGCGGCGCTGCGCCTCTTCAGCGTCTCGAGATCGTGGACGACCTCGAGCAGGTCTCCACACTTGGGACATTTGTAGATGATCTCGTCGAGGGGATACGCGCCGTGGCAACCAGCGATGCATCTGAAGGTCGAGGGCGATATCGGGCGTGACATGCACGCCCAATGTACCGCCCCTGCCTGGTCTGGACCACCCGTGATACATTTTCCGGCCGCTAAATGCCCATGAAGTCGCCCAGCAAGGCTCTCCGGAAATCGAACGCCACCGCGCTCGAGGTGCACAAGTTCGGCGGCGCGTCGCTCGCCGACGCGGCGGCCTATCGCCACGCCGCGCAAATCATCAAAGGGCGAAGCGCGCCGTGCGTCGTCGTCGTGTCGGCGCCAGCGGGCGTGACCGACGTGCTGCTGGGCCTCGCGCGGCGCGCCGCCGCCGGGGAGCAGGGGGGCCTCGAGCGCGACACCGAGGCGCTGCGCACGCGCTACCGCGACATCGCGCGCGCCGCCGTGGGCAGCGAGACTGCCGCCGCGGGGGTCGTCGGCGAGATCGAGGCGTCGATAGATGAGCTCTCGCGCCTGCTCTCGAGCCTCGTCGTGCTCAAGGAGCTCACGGCGCGCACGAGCGACTTCATCGCGGCGCGCGGCGAGCGGCTCTCGGCGCAGATCTTCGCGGCGACCTACGCGGCGACCGTCGGGCGCGCGCGCTACGTCGACGCGCTCGAGGTCATCTTCACGGACGGGCCGTTCGGGGGCGCGTCGCCCAACCTCGCCCTCACCGATCTGGCGGCGCGTAAGGTGCTGCGCCCCCTCGCCGAGACCGGCGTCGTGCCCGTCGTGCCCGGCTTCATCGGCGTCGCGGCGCCCCAAGAGAGTGCGCACGACGCCAACGTCGACGCCAAGTCCAGCGACATCTCCGTCGCGACGCTCGGGCGCGGTGGCTCGGACCTGACGGCGACGCTGCTCGGACGCGCGCTCGGCGCCAAGGACGTCTCGCTCTGGAAGGACGTCTCGGGCCTGCTCACCGCCGATCCGCGCGTCGTCCCCGACGCGCGCGTCATCCCGCAGCTCCACGCGCGCGAGGCCGCCGAGCTCGCCTACTACGGCGCTAAGGTCCTGCACCCGCGCGCGCTCATCCCGCTCGCGGGGCTCGCGGCGGAGCGCGCCATCCCGGTCTTCGTCAAGCCGTTCGCCGACCCCAAGGCGCCGGGCACGGAGATCTCCGTGCGACGCACGCTCGACAAGTACCCCGTCAAGGCCCTATCCGCCGCCGGTGGGCAGGCGCTGCTGACGGTCACGGGCAACGGCATGCTCGGCGTGCCGGGGATCGCGGCGCGCACGTTCGAGGCCCTCTTCAAGCAGGGCACGAGCGTGTCGCTCATCTCGCAGTCGTCGTCGGAGCAGTCGATCTGCTTCTCCGTGCCCGAGGCGGCCGCCAAGCGCGCGCGCGATCGCCTCGCCGAGGAGTTCGAGAGCGAGATCGCGCGCCAGGAGATCGACGGCGTCGAGCTGCAGACGGGCCTCGCGACGCTCGCCGTCGTCGGCATCGGCATGGCGGGCGCGCCGGGCATCGCCGCGCGGCTCTTCGGCGCGCTCGCGCAGGCCGACATCAACGTCGTCGCCATCGCGCAGGGCTCGTCGGAGCTCAACATCTCCTTCGTCGTGACGGCCAAGGACGCCGCCCCGGCCCAGCGCGCCATCCATCGCGCCTTCCAGCTCGCGAAGATCGGCGGCGGCGCCGCGACGATGCCGACCCACACCGATGCCGTGCTGCTCGGCTTCGGCCAGATCGGGCGTACGCTCGCCGAGATCCTCACGAAGGCCTCCAACGGCGGCGGCAAGAACGGCCACGGCCCGCGCGCAGGCCGCAAGCGCACGGGGCGCAGCGTTCGCCTCGTCGGCCTCATCGATCGCAGCGGCTTCGTCTTCGAACCGGGCGGCCTGTCGCCGAAGGTCATCGCGCAGCTCTCAGCGGGCAAGCGCGCCGGCCGGTCGCTCGCCGCGCTGCCGGGCGGGCGCTCGGCGCGGCCCGACGAGGCCGTGGCGTTCCTCGCGCAGCACGCGCTCACCGATCCCATGCTCATCGACGTCACGGCCGACGACACGACCCCGCTCGTCAAGCAGGCGCTCACGGCGGGCATGGACGTCGTGCTCGCCAACAAGCGACCGCTTTCGGCGTCGCGCGCCGACACGGAGGCGCTCATGGCGCTCGCCGAGGGCGAGGGCAAGCGCATCTTCTACGAGGCCACCGTCGGGGCTGGCCTGCCTATCTTCGATACCTACCGCAAGCTCGTCGAGTCGGGCGATCGCGTGCTCAAGATCGAGGGCTGCCTGTCGGGCACGCTCGGCTTCCTGCTCACGGAGGTCGGGCGCGGGCGTTCGTTCTCGAACGCCCTGACCAAGGCCATGGAGCTCGGCTACACCGAGCCCGATCCGCGCGACGATCTCTCGGGGACCGACGTGGGCCGCAAAGCCCTCATCCTCGGCCGCTTGCTGGACTTCGCGGGCGAGCCCACCGACGTCGCGGTCGAGTCGCTCGTGCCCGAGACGCTGGGCGGCCTCTCACGCGCCGACTTCGTGGCGCGCGTGCCTTCGATGGACGCCGACTGGACCCGGCGCGCCGCCGCCGCCAAGGCCAAGGGCGGCACGCTCCGCTACGTCGCGTCCGTCACGAAGGGCAAAATCACCGTGGGCCTCCAGGTCGTGAGCCCGGCGAGCCCCTTCTTCGGCCTCAAGGGCACCGACAACCAGGTCGCCTTCACGACGACGCGCTACA
>DASXOE010000180.1:0-17960 GCA_036494575.1 Polyangia bacterium
CGACGCCGCTTCCTGACCCCCGGGAGACGGCGCCGTCGCGCAGGTTGCTTGACCTTGCTACTTGAAACGGGATTTAAATGGCGACACGGTATCGTCACTCAATGGCATTCCGGACACAAACTCGACAAAAATTGAAATGAAACCACCCCTCCGAGGCGCCATCATCGGTTACGGCTTCATCATGGAAAAGGGCCACGCCGCGGGCTATGCCCAGAGGGCGCGGGAGGGACGCGACGTGGAGATCGTCGCGGTCGCCGACGTCTCCGAGAAGCGCCGCGCGGTCGCGCGGGATCATCTTCCCGGGGTCCGCATCTACGAAGATCACGCGTCTTTGCTCGCGGGCGAGAGAGGCAAGATCGACTTCGTCGACATCGCGGTACCGCCGGCGGACCACGCGCCGGTCGCGCACGCGTCGCTCGACCAAGGCCTGCACGTGCTGTGTGAAAAGCCGCTGGCCACGTCGATCGACGAGGCGCGCTCGATGCTGCGCCACGCCGCCGAGGCGGGCCGCGTGCTTTACCCCTGCCACAACTACAAGCACGCGCCCGTGATCAAAACCGTGCGTAGCGCGCTGGATGCGGGCAGGATCGGCAAGGTTCATCTCGTGACCCTGCAGACCTTTCGCAACACCCACGCCAGGGGCGTGAGCGAGTGGCGGCCCAACTGGCGGCGCGAGCGCAAGTACTCGGGCGGCGGCATCGCCATGGACCACGGCAGCCACACTTTCTATCTCGCGTTCGAGTGGCTGAAGGCCTACCCGACGGCGGTCACGGCGCGCGCCGTGACCCTCGGCCCCTTCGACACCGAGGACGACTTCACGTGCAGCCTGAAGTTCCCCACGGGCGTCGCGTCCGCGCACCTTTCATGGAACGCCGGTGTGCGCAAGGTGCTGTACACGGTGCACGGCGAGCGCGGCGCCGTGCGCGTCGAAGACGACGCCATCGAGGTCGCGACGCAGGTGCCCGGCGCCCAGGGCGCCGTCTCCTGGAAGTTCGAGCGGCAGGACATCCCGTCCGACTGGATGGACTCGAGCCACGTCAACTGGTTCAACTCGCTCTTCGACGACTTCCGCGGCTCGATCGCGCGCCGCGAGTTCGTGGGCAAGGAGGCGCAGGAGGCCTTCCTGTGCGTCCAGCTCATCTCGACGGCCTACGCGTCGGCCGGACAGGACAGCCGGGAGCTGCCGCTCGAGGGCCTCTCGGCGCTCGCCGGCGACGAGGTCACCGATCGCCTGGCGCGCCGCGGGCGCGCGGTCGCCGTGCCTGACGCGCAGACCTGAGGACCCGCCCGAGACACGATGCCCATGCACTTCGAAGACATCTATTTCTCGATCTTCATGTTGATCCTCCTCGCGCTCACGGTGGGCGTGTACTTCGTGCGCGCGTTGCTCGTCGGTCGGGCGCGCCACGCGCGAACCGACGCCGACGGCGGCAGCGTCCTCCTCAACAAGGCCTCGATGGAGATGGGGTACTGGCTGCTCGACCCCATCGTGCGCGCCCTCGTGGCGCTTCACATCACGCCCAACATGGTGACGGCCTTCTCGCTCGTTCCCGCGCTGCTCGCGGGTGTCGCCGCGGCGTCCGGGTGGTTCGGCCTCGCCTGCGTCCTCGCGACCGCGGGGTCGCTGTGTGATCTCCTCGATGGCGTGCTCGCGCGCCGTACGGGCGTGGCCTCCGACGCGGGCGAGGTGTTCGACGCCGCCGTCGACCGCTACGTCGAGTTCTTCTTCCTGGGCGGCGTCGCCGTGTACTACCGCACGCACTGGTTGGTCCTCGTGCTGACGCTGGCCGCGATCTTCGGCAGCCTCATGTTCAGCTACACGACCGCCAAGGGCGAGGCGCTGCAGGTGACGCTGCCTCGCGGTTCCATGAGACGCGCCGAGCGGGCCGTCTACTTGCTCGTCGCGGCGGGGCTCACGCCCTTCACGCGCGCGGCGTTCGACGGCACGCCCTCGCACGCTCTCCGCGAGCTGCCCATCCTCTTCGCGCTGTCGCTCGTGGCGGTCATCACGAACGTCGCCGTGATCCAGCGCTTCGGCGCGCTCGCCGCCGCGCTGCGCGCGCGCCACCCGAGCCAGCAGCCCCCGACGACCGACCACGGGATCATCAGCGACCGCGACACGCCGGCGAGATCCGCCTAGTGGCGGGCACGCCCGGGGGGATCTCGCGCGCGACGGTGCGCCAGTGGTTCCGTCACCACTTCGTATCCGTCGTCTCGACGGCGGCGGACTACGTCATCATGGTGGGATGCGTCGAGCTCGGCCATCTGCGGCCCGTGACGGCGACCGTCGTTGGGGCCTTCGTGGGTGCGTTCGCGAACTTCTCGCTCAACCGCGGCTTCACGTATCAAGCGACGGGCGCAGCCCTCTCGCGCCACCTCTGGCGCTACGCGCTCGTGTCGGCGGCGAGCCTGGGTCTCAACGCCGCCGGAGAAGAGCTCTTCAACGGCGTCCTGGGCCTGCAGTACCTGATTGCCCGCGTCATAACGTCGGTGATCGTGAGCAACGGATGGAACTACCCGATGCAGCGATTCTTTGTATTCTCCGCCGGCCGCGCCGCGCCCGCGCCCCCCTCATGAGCCAACCCCGATATCGATGACCTCAATGAATCTCTCGCAGCCGAATCCCTCGCAGCCCAAGGACCAGAAGGCCGCCGTCGAGACCGAGGTCCCCGGACCCGCGAGCCGTGCATTGCGCGCGCGCGAGGACGCGCACATGGCGCCCGGGCTTCAGGGCTACGCCGTGGCGGCCGGCATCGTCGTCGAAGAAGGCAAGGGCAGCGCCGTCACCGACGTCGACGGCAACACGTACCTCGACTTCATCGGCGGCATCAACGTGGGCGCGCTCGGTCACTCGCACCCCGCCTATGTCGACGCCATCAAGGCGCAGGCCGAGAAGATCGCCGTCGGCTCCTTCACCTCGCGCGCGCGCGTCGACCTCGCCGAGCGCCTCGCCGCCCAACCGCCTGCGCCCGGCGTGCACCGCCTGCAGCTCTACTCGGGCGGCGCCGAGGCCGTCGAGAGCGCACTGCGGCTCGCGAAGTGCCACACGGGCAAGTACGAGTTCGTGAGCTACTGGGGCGGCTTCCACGGCAAGACCATGGGCGCGCTCTCGCTCATGGGCTCGAGCTTCAAGTCCGAGCTCGGTCCCATGGTGCCCGGCGCGCACCAGATCCCTTACGCCGACTGTTACAGGTGTCCCGTGGGACTCGACTACCCGAGCTGCGGCGTCGCCTGCGCGGAGGTCGGTCGCAAGCAGGTCAAGACCGCCTCGGCCGGCGCCGTGGCCGCCGTCATCGTCGAGCCCATGCAAGGTACCGCCGGCAACATCGTGCCGCCCAAGGAGCTCATGCCCGCGGCGCGCGCGCTGGCCGACGAGCTGGGCGCGCTGCTCATCGCCGACGAGATGATCACGGGTCTCGGCCGCACGGGCAAGCGCTGGGGCGTCGAGCACACGGGTGTGCGGCCCGACATCGTCACGATCGGCAAGGCCTTCGGCGGCGGCTTTCCGCTGTCGGGGCTGCTCACGACCGACGAGATCTCCCAGGCCAAGCCGTGGGGCATCCCCTCGGGCTCCTCGTCGAGCTACGGCGGCAACCCGCTCGGCGCCGCCGCGGGCGCGGCCGCGCTCCGCATCATCGACGACGAGCAGCTCACCGAGAACGCGCGCGTCGTGGGCGCGGCCATGCTGGGCGAGCTCGAGGGCTTCGTCGAGCGCTATCCGTTCGTGGGCTTCGTGCAAGGCGCCGGGCTCTTCCTGCGCATCGAGCTCGTCAAGGACAAGCGCACCAAGGAGCCGCTCTCGCGCAAGGTCACGAATCGCATCTTCACGGACTGCGTGCGGCGCGGCCTGCTCACGATGGCGTACTCCGCGAGCTTCCGCATCCAGCCCGCGCTCACGATCGACGAGGCCACGGCCAGGAACGGGCTCGCGATCCTGGCCGAGGTCTTCGACGCCGTGGCGCGCGAAGGGTACTGGCGGGAGTGACGGCACCGGCCGAGCCGCGAAACGTCGACGGGCGCGCGGCGAGGCCGCCTTTGCCCGTGGGGGCGCGCGCGTGGACGGCGCACGTGCTCGCCGTCTGGTTCGGCTGCGGCCACGTGCCCGTCGCGCCCGGGACGGCGGGCACACTGGGCGCGATCCCGCTCTACCTGTTCGTACGGCCGCTCGGCCTCGCGGCGGTGGCCGCCACGGCGCTCGCCGTGACCCTAGTGGGCCTGTGGGCCGCCGGCGACGTCGAGCGGCGCCTCGGCTCCAAGGATCCCCAGATCGTCTGCATCGACGAGGTCGCGGGCGTCTTCGTGACCTGGCTCGCGGCGCCGCCGACCTGGCGGGGGCTGATCGTGGGCGTCGTGCTGTTTCGCATCTTCGATCAGTGGAAGCCCTGGCCCGCTCGCGCCGCCGAGCGCCTCGGCGGTGGCGCCGGCGTGATGCTCGACGACGTCGTCGCCGGCCTTTGGGGCGCGGCCGTCCTCGGCGCGGGCCGCCTGCTTCACTGGGTCTAGACCCTCTGCACGAGGCCCGGACGGAGCCTCATAGCGTGGAGTCGAAGTCCCGATCAGCGAGCGGTCCCTCGGAGTGGACGGCTTTTGCCCGGATGGCTTCGTCTCCGATCGGCCGTCGTTGAAGATCGATCCCCGACGTGGTCCCGCTGCGGAAGAGCCGCAGCACGGCGGGCAGGACGACGACGGCCGTCGTGAGGCAGGTCAGCTCTCCGAGCACGGCGAGCACGCCGAAGAGGAAGAGACCGACGTTCTGGGCCACGAGGAGCGACGAGTAGCCGATGATCGTCGTGAGTGAGCAGAGCCCCACGGCGCCGCCCGTCTCTCGCACGGCGGCCTCGACGTCGCGGGCGCCGTCGCGCAGATAGCGGGCCATGACATTCACGGCATAGTCCACGCCGATGCCGAAGGTGATGGGGAAGGCGATGAAGTTCACGAAGTTGATCTTGATGCCGAGCCCCAGCGTCGCGCCCAGCATCCACGCGACGCCCACGAGCAGCGAGCCGATCACGAAGGGCGTCGCGAGCCCGCGCCGGAAGATCAGGATCACCGTCGCGACGACGCCCAGGAACGCCAGCAGCGAGGCGAGGGGGCCGTCGCGACGCATGGACTCGATGATGTCCGAGGTCAGGGGAGGGCCCCCGGCGACGCGCGCCGGTCGGCCTCCGAGCGCGACGGGGGCCTGCGCCGCGTCGCGCAGCGCGCGCACGAACCCGTCGATGGTCTCGCGCCGCCACCAGCTCTGCGCGGGGTTGGGGAAGACCAGCACGACGCGGCCACGGTTGCCGTCGCGCTCGCGCAACCCGGTCGCGAGCGCGAGCGGCAGCTCGGCGTCCGTCACGGGAACGGGCCTGTGCGCGCCCAGCAGGTCGTCCAGGCGACGCGCGTCCTCGGGGGACATGTGCGCGCGCACCTTGGGCGTCATCTTGCGTCTGATGGCCTCGATCTCGTCGGCCTTGGCCTCCTGGTCGGGCGGCAGCAAGTCGTCGTACGTGCGAATGGACGCGACCATCGACGCGAGCGCGGGCGCCGAAGCGGGCGGCGCGGCCCGCAAGGAGTCGCGCAGCTTCGCGGCGACCGCGCGCGCCTCCGCGACGCTGTCGGTGAGCAGCGCCGTGGGCGTGAGGTAGCGGCCCAGGAGCGCGTCCATCTTCTTGCCCCAGAAACCTTCGCCCGAGGCCCACGTGTCGCGCCGACGCAGGTGCGAGAAGTCATACTCGAGGCTGGCATCGCTGAACCGCCGCAGCTGCCACCCCGCGACGATCGTGACGAGCGCGGCCGCGAGCACGATCCTGCGCGGCCGCGCGACGACGAAGCGCGCGACGGCGGTCATGAGCACGCGGCGCCGCGGCGCCGACCGGCCGGCGGCGAGCTTGCCGCCGTCGAGCCAGGCGATGAGGGACGGCCCGAGCACGAACGTCGTCGCCCACACGAAGACCATTCCGAGGCCGCCGATGATCCCGAACTGCCGGAAGCCGCGGAACTGCATGGCAACGAGCGACGCGTAGGCGACGCCCGCGGCGACCGCCGCCGAGAGCGTGCCCTTGCGGGTCGCGTCGAGCGCCACCTCGAGGGCGCGCTCGATGGGGACGCCGCGCCGCCGCTCCTCGACATAGCGCGCGAGCTGGATGATGCCGAAGTTGACGCCGTTGCCGACGATGATCGACCCCAGGAACGCCGTGTTCGAGTTCAGCTCGGCGACGCCGAACGGCCGCAGGCTCGCGAGCGCGAAGGCATAGGTGGCCCCCACGAAGAGCGGCAAGAACAGCGCCGGGACGGCGCGGCGCCACCCGTAGAACACGACGAGCGCCAGCAGGACGGCCGCGCCGACCAGCACGAACGAGATCGTGAGGTCCTCGACGAGGGCGGCCATCTCCTCGGCGGAGATCGCGACGTCGCCCGAATAGCCGACGCGCAACCCCGGCCCGTAGTGGCTAGGGCCGCCGAGCGCCGCGACGTCGGCCTTGACCCGCCCGATGAGCTCGGCGGCACGCGAGGCGCTCGTCGAGAAGCCGCCGACCTCGATGAGCATGAGCGTCGTGCCCAGCTTGGCGCTCGAAAAGCGGCCGTTCTCGAGCTCGGGGCCGCTCACCTCGGCCCGGTACTTGTCCTCGATGTCCGAGAAATCAACAGACGGCGCCGGCTCGTGCTCGTCGAGCAGCGTTCCCGTCTGCTGGCCGTACTCCCAGTGGATGCGGTCCTCGATGCGCTGCCGGATCGTCTGCAGGTCCGTGAGCTGCAGCAGCATCGCCGCGTGCTGCTCGACGAAGGCCCGCTCGGGCGCGTAGCCGACGCGCACGGCGCTCACGAGCTCGGGCGGATACGCGCGCACGCGCGCCGCGAGATCGTCGATGAGCCGCTGGCCGTCGGCGAGGCGCCCCCCGGCGCGCCCGTCGATGCCCACGACGACGCCGAGGTACTGCAGGCCCGCCATGCGGGCGCGCAGCTCCTGGATCGCGACGACGCTGGGCGCGTCGCGCGGCAAGAGCTCCTCGACCTCGCTGCGCAGGTTCCGGTAGAGCGACGCCGTGCGCCAGGCCGCCGGGATGGCCAGCAGGAGGGCCAGCGTCCACAAGAGCCGGCCGTGCCGGAGGGACCACCCGACGTAGCGGCGGGTCAGGGGCGACGGGTCGCGGTCCGACGGTGAGGCCAAGAGGGGCGCCACTATAACCGACGATCACGACGCGTGCGTCGACGGCGATCACGGCGCGGCCCGGGCGAGGCGCGCTGTGGTAGCTTGTGAGGCCCCCCGATGCGCTTCGTTCCCGACCGTTCCGGCTTCGAGGAGCTGGCCCGCCACGGCCGGCTGGCCTTCGTCTACAAAGAGGTCGTGGCCGACGCGGACACGCCCGTCTCGGCCTACGCCAAGCTCGGGCGCGGCCCTTACTCGTTCCTCCTCGAGAGCGTCGTCGGGGGCGAGAAGTGGGCCGCCTACAGCTTCCTCGGCGTGCGGCCGCGCGCCGTCGTGCGGGCGCGCGGCGAGGACGTAGAGGTCCTCACGGCCGTCGACTCGAAGTCGTCGGAGTTCAAGATCACCGAGCGCGTCAAGGCCCGCGAGCCCGTGCGCTTCCTCGATGAATACCTCGCCAAGCTGTCGCCGGCCGTCCCGCCGGGCCTGCCGCGCTTCTTCGGCGGCGCCGTTGGCTTCCTGACCTACGACATCGTGCGCAGCTTCGAGCGTCTGCCGAGCACGAAGCCAGACGACCTCGGCCTGCCCGAGCTCTGCTTCGCGATCACCGACACGGTCGTGATCTTCGACAACCTGCGCGGCACATTGAAGGTCGTCGCCGCCGCGGACGTGGGCGACGGCATCGACGTCCGGCGCGCTTACGACGACGCCTGCGCGCGCATCGACGGCGTGCTCGACCGCCTGGCCCACCCGGGCCCCCCGCTCCGGGTGCTCGATCCCGAGCCGCCCGCGCCGCTGCCCGAGCCGCGCTCGACCGTCACGAAGGAGGCCTACGAGGCGGGCGTGCGCCGCATCCAGGAGTACATCCTCGCGGGCGACGCCTTCCAGGTCGTGTACTCGCAGCGGTTCCAGATCCCGCGCGGCGACGTCGATCCCTTCGACGTCTACCGCGCGCTGCGGGTCACGAACCCCTCGCCGTACATGTTCCACCTCGAGTTCCCGGAGGCGACGGTCACGGGCGCCTCGCCCGAGGTCCTCGTCCGCATGGAGGGCGGCGACGTCGAGGTGCGGCCCATCGCGGGCACGGCCCGGCGCGGCGCCACGCCCGAGGAGGACGCGCGCCTCGAGGCCGAGATGCGCGCCGATCCGAAAGAGGTCGCCGAGCACGTCATGCTCATCGATCTAGGACGCAACGACATCGGCCGCGTGAGCGCGCCCGGCACGGTGCGCGTCACCGAGACCATGGTGACCGAGCGCTACTCGCACGTCATGCACCTCGTCTCGAACGTGCGCGGCCGCGTCGCCCCCGGCACGCGCCCCGGCGACGTCCTGCGCGCCGCGTTCCCCGCGGGCACGCTCTCGGGCGCGCCCAAGATCCGCGCCATGGAGATCATCGAGGAGTCGGAGCCGTTCCGCCGCAACCTCTACGGCGGCGCCGTGGGCTACATCTCGTACACGGGCAACCTCGACACGGCCATCGCGATCCGTACGCTCGTCACGAAGGGCGACACGATCTACGTGCAGGCGGGCGCGGGGCTCGTCGCCGACAGCGTCCCCGAGTCCGAGTACAAGGAGTGCCACAACAAGGCCCGCGCCGTCGTCGCCGCGGTCGAGATCGCGCGCCGCGCGGGCGCGCGCGGCGCGACCGACGCCGCCGGCGGCGGGGGAGCGAAGGCCTAGCGCCATGCTGCTCGTCATCGACAACTACGATTCGTTCACCTACAACCTCGTCCAGTACCTGGGCGAGCTCGGGCAGGCCGTGCGCGTCGTGCGCAACGACGAGATCGCCGCGGCGGACATCGGCGCGCTCGCGCCGACGCACCTCGTGATCTCGCCCGGGCCGTGCACGCCCAACGAGGCCGGCATCAGCCTCGAGGCCATCAGGCTGTGGGCGGGCAAGATCCCCATCTTCGGCGTCTGCCTCGGTCACCAGTCGATCGGGCAAGCCTACGGCGGGAACATCGTGCGCGCGGCGCGCGTCATGCACGGCAAGACATCGAAGATCTTCCACGACGAAAAGGGGGTCTTCGCGGGGCTGCCGAACCCCTTCGAGGCGACGCGATACCATTCGCTGCTCGTCGAGCGCGCCAGCGTGCCCGACTGCCTCGAGGTGACCGCCAAGACCTGGGACGAGGAGATCATGGCGGTGCGGCACAAGACGTTGCCGGTCGAGGGCGTACAGTTCCATCCCGAGTCCTTCCTCACGACGGTGGGCAAGGACCTCTTGCGAAACTTCTTGCAGAGGAGAGGGCGGCCATGACGCAGCAGTCGCCGCTGGGCGCGGAGATCACGGGCGTCGGGCCGAGCGCGGACTTCGGCGTGCGCGAGGCGCTCGCGCGCGTCGTCGACAAGGGTGACCTCTCGGCCGACGAGATGGCCCGCGTCGTCGGCAAGATCATGGACGGCGAGTCGTCGCCCGCGCTCATCGCGGCGCTGCTGGTCGCTCTGCGCATGAAGGGCGAGACGGTGGGCGAGGTCGTGGGCGCCGCGCGCGCCATGCGCGCCCGCATGGTGCGCGTGCCGTTCGACGCGCCCGTGCTCGTCGACACGTGCGGCACGGGCGGCGACAACTCGCAGTCGGTGAACATCTCGACGCTCGCGTCGTTCATCGTCGCCGGCTCGGGCGTCGTCGTCGCCAAGCACGGCAACCGCGCGCAGTCGTCGCGCTCGGGCTCGCACGACGTGCTCGAGGCGCTCGGGCTCGACGCGGCGCCCGGGCCCGAGCTCGCGGCGCGCTGCCTCGCCGAGGCGAAGCTGGCGTTTCTCTTCGCGCCCGCGCACCACGGCGCCACGAAGCACGCCGCTGGCCCGCGCAAGGAGCTGGGCGTGCGCACGATCTTCAACTTGCTCGGGCCGCTCACGAACCCGTGCGGCGCGCGCCACCACGTCAACGGCGTCTTCGGGCGCGATCGCTGCGAGCTCCTCGCGCGCGCGCACCTCGTGCTCGGCTCCGAGCGCGCCCTCGTCATTCACGGCGCGCCCGGCCTCGACGAGTTCGCCCCCACGGGCACGACCCACGTCGCCGAGCTCAAGGACGGCGTCGTGCGCAGCACGGACGTCACGCCCGCAGACTTCGGCCTGCCGCCCGCCGATCCCATCGGTCTTCTGGGCGGCTCGCCCGAGTTCAACGCCCTCGTCATCAACGAGGTCCTCTACGGCGTGCCCCAGCACGAGGCCGTGCGCACGGCGGCGCTCATGACGGCGGCGGCGGCGCTCTACGTCGTGGGCGCGGCGGCCGACCTGCGCGCGGGCGCCCAGCGCGCCTCGGCCGCGCTGTCGAGCGGCGCGGCGCGCGCCGTGCTCGACACGCTGCGGGAGCTGACGCCCAAACCATGATCCTCGACGAGATCCTGGCTCGCACGCGCGCGGATCTGGCGGTCAGGAAGGCCTCCCGACCCCTGTCGGACATCGAGAAGGCACTGCCGGCGGGCCCCTCCGTGCGGAGCCTCGCCAAGGCGCTGTGCCCCGGCGGCAAGAGCGCTGGTGCTCCCCCTGGCGGCGTGGCGTGCATGGCCGAGTTCAAGCGGAAGTCGCCGTCGTCGTGGTGGATCCGAGAGGGCGCGAAGGCGGGCGAAATTGCCCGCGTCTACGCGACGTCCGGTGCCGCGGCGCTGTCGGTGGTCACCAACGAGCCCTTCTTCGGCGGCACACTCGACGACCTCACCGCCGCGCATGCCGCGACGAGTCTGCCCGTCATGTGCAAGGACTTCATCGTCGACGCGTATCAGCTCGCGGAGGCACGCGCCGCCGGCGCCGACGCCGCGCTGCTCATCGTCGCGGCGCTGTCGGACCCCGAGCTGTCGGCTCTGATGACCGTGGGCGAGCTCTACGGCCTCGAGCTGCTCGTCGAGGCGCACGACGCCGAGGAGGTCGCGCGCGCCGTGAGGTCCGGCGCCGCCATCATCGGCCTCAATAACCGCGACCTTCGGACGTTCAAGATCGACCCCGAGCTCGCCGCTCGCCTTCGCCCGCAGATTCCCGCCGACCGAGTGAGCGTGGCGATGTCGGGCATCAAGCGCGCCGCGGACCGGGAGCAGGCTCGCCTCGCGGCGATCGACGCGATCCTGGTTGGAGAGGCCTTGATGCGGGCGGACGACTGCGGCGCTGCTCTCCGCGAATTGCTCGCGCCCCCGGTCGTGGGGGGTAGGGCGGTTTGACGCACGCGGAAAAAGACTGCGGAAGGCGGGTATCCGGCCTAGATTTGTGGCCGTCAAGGAGACACGTCCGTTGGTCGATAGAGCCCGTAGCTAGAGTGCCATGTCGCTGATTGGAGATATTCTCAAGGCATCGCTCGAGCGCTTGAACGAGCGCAAGCGTGCGCGTCCGATCGAGAGCCTCAAGACAGAGGCGGCGAGCGCTCCAAAGGCCGCCAAGCGCTTCCGCGAAGCGCTCGAATCAGCGCCCTTCAGCCTCCTCGCCGAGGTCAAGGCCCGCTCTCCGAGCGGCGGAACGATGGATCCGGACAATGTTCGCAACGCCCTCGAGGTCTATCGCGACGCTGCCTGTGTATCAGCAATTTCGATCCTCACGGACCAGAATTACTTCGGGAGCTCCATCGACGACCTCGCGGCCGCCAGGTCCAAGACGAGCAAGCCGATCCTGCGGAAGGATTTCATCGTCGACGAGTATCAGGTGTGGGAAGCGCGTGCCGCCGGTGCCGACGCGATCCTGCTGATGGCCGGCGTCCTGGCCGCCCGCGAGCCAGGGCGAATCCAAGGCCTCTATGACCTCGCGATCGGCCTCGGAATGGACGTGCTCTTCGAGATTGGAATGAGCGAGGAGAGTATTGGAGTGCAGGTGAAGAGCATTCCCTCCGACGCCGCGATTTGGGGCGTGAACTCCCGTCGGTTCAAGACGAGCCCCTTTTCCGTGCGTGCTCGCCTCGGGCGGCTTCTCGGGAGGGACTTCTCGACGAATTCCGCTCGGCACCACGACATGATCAAGCGCGTTCCACCCGGGAAGCTCGTCGTGGCCGAAAGCGGAATCGAGAAGGCCGCCGAGGTGCGTCAGCTCGCCGACTGCGGTTATAGAGCAGCTCTCATTGGAACGGCATTCTTGCGCAGGGGCGTGCAGGTCGAGAAGGTGGTGAGCGAGTTCGATCTGGAGATCGCAAGATCGCAGTTTCAACCTGGCATTCGCCCCGTCCCAGAAGCACGAGCGATCTGATGTTCCTCGTCAAGGTCTGCGGCGTGACCTCGCCGGCCGACGCCGAGCTCGCCGTCGCCGCCGGCGCCGACGCCATCGGCGTCAACCTGTGGCCGGATTCCAAGCGCTTCGTCGACGACGGCACGGCGCGCGACGTGCTCGCGGCCATCCCCGAGGGCGTCCTCAAGGTCGGCGTGTTCGTGAACGAGGCGCCAGCCATCGTCGCCGCGCGCGTCGCCACGCTCGGCCTCGACCGGGCGCAGCTCCACGGGGACGAACAGGCCACCGCGTTCGAAGGGTTGGACAAGAGCGTCCTCATCCGCGCCGTGCGCGTCCGGAACGAAGGAACGTTCTCCGTCGAGGCGGCCTGGGAGCCGGGCCTGTGGCTCTACGACGCGTTCGCGATCGGCTACGGGGGCAGCGGCCTGCAGGCCCCCTGGCCGCTGATCGCGCGGCTCGGCCGCCGCCCCTTCCTGCTCGCGGGCGGTCTCACGCCCGACAACGTCGCCGCCGGCATCGCCGCCGTACGCCCCCACGGCGTCGACGTCGCGAGCGGCGTCGAGAGCGCCCCGGGGCGCAAGGACGCGACGCGCCTCCGCCGCTTCATCGAGGCGGCGCGCGCCGCCTCGCGCGAGCTATAGTCCGCGGCACCATGAGCGCCACACCCGTCGCCCAACGTCCCGGCCGCTTCGGCGAGTTCGGCGGCCGCTACGTCTCCGAGACCCTGATCCCTTCGCTCGACGAGCTGACGGCCGCCTGGGCGGCGGCCAGCGTCGATCCCGCCTTCTCGGAGGACCTGACGCGCCTCCTCACGGAGTACGTGGGCCGGCCGACGCCGCTCAGCTTCGGTGCGCGCCTGTCGGCCCAGGTGAGCAACGAATCCGGCCGCGACGTGCGTATCTACCTCAAGCGCGAGGATCTCTGTCACACGGGCGCGCACAAGATCAACAACTGCCTCGGCCAGGTGCTGCTCGCGCGCCGCATGGGCAAGACGCGCATCATCGCCGAGACGGGCGCCGGCCAGCACGGCGTCGCCACCGCCACCGCCTGCGCGCTCTTCGGGCTGCCGTGCGAGATCTACATGGGCGCGACCGACGTCGAGCGCCAGTCGCTCAACGTGCTGCGTATGAAGGTGCTGGGCGCGAAGGTCCACGCCGTCACGGACGGCACGGCCACGCTCAAGGACGCCATGAACGAGGCGTTGCGAGACTGGGTCACGAACGTCCGCACCACCCACTACGTCATCGGCAGCGTCGCGGGCCCGCACCCCTATCCGATGCTCGTGCGCGAGCTGCAGGCGGTCATCGGCCGCGAGGCGCGCGACCAGATCCAGGAGGCGGAGGGCCGCCTGCCCGACGCGTGCGTCGCGTGCGTGGGCGGCGGCTCGAACGCCATGGGCCTCTTTCACGCGTTCATTCCGGACGCCGCCGTGCGGCTCTTCGGCGTCGAGGCGGCGGGCGACGGCATCGACACGCCTCGCCACGCGGCGACGCTCGCCAAGGGGCGCGTCGGGATCCTGCACGGCGCGCGCTCCTACGTCCTTTGCGACGACGAAGGCCAGATCTCCGAGGCGCACTCGATCTCGGCGGGGCTCGACTATCCGGGCGTCGGCCCCGAGCACTCCTACCTCAAGGAGACCGGCCGGGCCGAATACCTCTCCGTGACCGACGACGAGGCGCTGGCCGGGTTCCAGCTCCTCGCGCGCACCGAAGGCATCCTGCCGGCGCTCGAGAGCTCCCACGCCATCGCGGCGCTCGGCACGGTCGCCTCGAAGCTGCGCGAGGGCGCGGTCATCATCGTCAACGTCTCGGGCCGCGGCGACAAGGACATGAACACGATCGCGAAGCGGCTCGGCGTGACCCTGTGAGCCGCCTGCCGCAGGTGTTCGCGCGCGCCCAGAAGGCGGGGCGCAAGGCGCTCGTGATCTACTTGACGGCGGGCGACCCGGACCACGAGACGAGCGCGCGCCTCATCGGCGCCGCCATCGACGCCGGCGCCGACATCGTCGAGGTGGGCATGCCGTGGAGCGACCCGTCGGCCGACGGGCCTGCCATCCAGGCGGCCATGCACCGCGCGCTCGCCGCGGGCGGCGGGCTCGGCCGCGCGCTCGCGCTCACGCGCGCCGTGCGCGAGTCGCACCCCGAGGCCGGCCTCGTGCTCTTCGGCTACGCCAACCCCGTCGTCGTCATGGGCGCCGAGGTCTTCGCGCTCAAGGCGCGCGACGCGGGCGCCGACGCCGTCCTCTGCGTCGACTACCCGCCCGACGAGGATTCGCGTCTCACTTTAGCGTTGGCGCGCCAGGGGCTCGATTTCATTCCGCTCCTCGCTCCCACCTCGACGGCCCCGCGCATCGCGGCCGCGGCCGCCGCCGCGGGCGGCTTCATCTACTACGTCTCGCTCACGGGCATCACGGGCACGGCGCTCGCCGATGTCTCCGAGCCGCGCGCGCAGGTGGCCGCCATCCGCGAGGCCACGGCCGATCGTCTGCCCGTCGTCGTCGGCTTCGGCATCCGCACGCCCGAAGCCGCGCGCGAGGTCGCGAGCTTCGCCGACGGCGTCGTCGTCGGCAGCGCCGCCGTCGAGGTCGTCCGCAAGGCCGTCGAGGCCAAACGCGACCCGGTGTCCGAGCTCGCGACGTTCGTGCGGTCGCTCAGGGCCGCGGTCTAGCTCTGGTCTAGCTCTTCGGTGCCGCCTGCTTGGGCTCTACGCCCACCTTGCCGACGCGCGTGCGCAGCTCGACGACCGTGCCGGCGCCGAGCTCGGCGTTCAGCTTCGCGACGATCTCGCCGCGCATGAGCGTGACCTCGTGCGCGAGCGCAGAGCTCGCGACGCGCACGAAGAGGGTCGTGCCGGCCATGCGCTCGGGCGCCGTGCGGGCGCGCAGCAAGTCACCCACGATGCGCGCGTAACAGTCGAACACACGGAACTCGAGCGCGCGGCCCTGGCCGCCGAGGCGCGCCAGCACCTGACCCATGAGGTCGCCGGTCGTCTGCGGCGGGCCGAGGTGCTCGCGGTGCTTGGGTCGCCACGGCTTCCACGGCTTGTCGTACTTGCGCTCAGGCGGCTGCGGCTTGGCCTTCACGAAGCCCAAAGCATACCGATCAGGCTCGCGGCGCGGGAAACTAAGACACGCGCCGTGCGCTATGCTCGCGCCATGCCTCGCCAGACCATCACGAGCCTCGATGCCCCGAAAGCGATCGGTCCGTACGCCCAGGGCGTGAGCGCCACGGGACGCCTCGTCTTCTGCTCCGGCCAGATTCCGCTCGATCCCACCACGGGCGAGATTGTCGGCGCGGGGGACGTCCGCGCGCAGACGGAGCGCGTGATGCGGAACCTCGGCGCCGTGCTGGCCGCCGCGGGCGCGTCGTTCGCCCACGTGACGAAGACGACGATCTTCCTCACCGACCTGCAGGACTTCGCCGCCGTCAACGAGGTGTACGCGAAGCACGTCGGCGCGAGCCCACCGGCGCGCGCGACCGTTCAGGTGGCCGGCTTGCCGCGCGGCGCGTCGGTCGAGATCGAAGCGATCGCGGTGGTCGAATGACGGGGGGCCAATGGCCCCTTACCTCAACCGGCCTTGGTGACGAAGCCAGAGCGGAGGCAGCGCGTGCAGACGCGGATGTGCGTGTTCGTGCCGTCGACCTTGGCGTGAACGCGGCGCAGGTTGGCGCGCTGGGTGCTGCGGGTCTTGATGTTCGAGTGGCTGACGTTGTTAGCGACCCGTCGCTGCTTGCTGCAAATGGCGCACTGGGCTGGCATTAATTTCCTCCGGAAGGGCGGTACCTTTAGCATCCAGCCATGGAATTCGCAAGCCGGCGGACCCTCTTGCTCGCCGTGCTTGCCGGCCTGGCCCTCCTTCTGACGACGGGCGCCTGCCGCCGCTCGGGACGTCGGGTCGACGCGGCCCGCCCCGCCACGCCCGTCGCCTCGACGTTCTCCCTCGCCGGCCGCGTCACGGACGAGGTCGACCGCGCCGTCCCGGGCGCACGCGTGCTGGCCTTCGGCCCGTTGCAGGACGCCGCGCCGCCCGCGCGGCGAGAGTCGCGCTCTGACCAGAGTGGGCGGTTCACCTTCGAGGGCCTGCCCCGGGGTCGGTACACCCTGCTCGTCGAGGCCGTGGGCCTCGCGTCGATCGAGCCGCCCGCCGTCGACGTGCCGGGCGCCGCGCCCGTCATCCGGCTCTCGGGGCAGGGGCGCTCGCTGTCGGGCGGCGTGTTCGCCGCCGGGCACCCCGAGGGGGGCGCGCGCGTCCGCCTCGGGGCAGATGCCTGGACGCTCTCGCGCGAGACCGTGAGCGACGACGCGGGGCGCTTCGTGTTCCACGGCCTCGGCGCGGGCTCCTACGCGCTGCGCGCCACCAAGGGCCTGCTGGCCTCGCCGGTCGTCGGCGACGTCGCCACCGACGACGCCGCCGTCGTGACGCCGCCGGCTCGACCGCGCGAGGCGCTGCGTCTCGAGCTCGGCCGCGGGTTCGGCGTCGAGGGGACGGTGGTCGACGAGGGGGGACGCGGCTTGCCGGGCGCCGAGGTCCGCGCCGAGGCCGCGCCGGACGACCCGCTCGCCGAAGCGGCGACGACGGCCGCCGACGGGCGATTTCGGCTCGGTCCGCTGCCGCCGGGTCGCCTTCGTCTGGTGGCGCGCGCGCCCGGCCACCTCGTGCGGGCGCCCGCCTACGTGACGCTCGCGCCAGGCGCGGCGTCGCCGGCGCAGCGGCTCGAGCTCGTGAGCGCCGCCTCGATCGAGGGACGCGTCGCCGACGCGCGCGGCGCTCCCGTCGCCGGCGCGCAGATCCGCTGCGGCGGGGGCGGCGCCGACCTCACCGACCTCGCGGTGATCTTCGACGCGCTCCCGCTGGCGGCGGAGGCCGCGGCGCTGGGCGGCAGCCTCGGCCGCGAGCTCGGCGCCACGAAGGTCGCGCGCAGCGACGCGGGCGGCGCCTTTCACCTCGACGATCTCCTGCCGGGCCCGGTGCGGCTCGCCGTGACGCGCGCGCCGTTCGCGCCACTCGTCACGGAGGCGCCCGCGCTCGCGCCCGGCGAGCACCGCGAGCTCGGCGTCCTCACGCTGCGCGACGCCGACGCCCCGAGCGCCACCGGCGCGCCGGTCCCGGGGCCGGCGCGCCGCGCCGACGCCACGCTCGTCGGCGTCGCGCGCGACAGCGGCGGTAGACCCCTGCCGCGCGCGCGCGTGCGCGCCTGGCCGCTCGGGGACGACGTCGGGCTGGTCGCCGCCGCGCCGACCTCGCCGTCGCTGGGCAGCGCCGTCACGGACGCGGGTGGTCACTTCACGCTGGGAAACCTTCCCAACGCGCCGCTCCTCCTCGAGCTCGATCACCCGCGCTACCCCGTGACCCTCGCGCGCGCGACCCCCGGCGCCCCGACCGAGCTCACGGTACCCATCCCCGGGGGCATCGACGGCGAAGTGCGCGAGCGCATCACGGGCGCCAGCGTCCCGCGCGCCACCATAGAGGGCCTCGGTCCCGACGGACTTCGCGTGGCGGCCAGCGGCGCCGGCCGCGCGAAAGGGTCCGGCGCCTTTCGCCTCCTGCGCCTGCGCCCCGGCCCCTGGACGCTCACGGTGAAGGCGCCCGGCTATCGCACGAGCGTCCGGGACGTGGACGTCCCCGAGAGCCCCATCCTGGGCGAGACGTCCGTCCGCGGCCTCAGACTCGAGCTCGACGCGGATC